>NZ_JBHTIB010000067.1:0-3142 GCF_042676825.1 Mariniflexile aquimaris | reverse complement strand
TTTACAATATCTGGTTGTTCTTTACTCTTATGATTTGACTTTGACATAACTTTCGACTGACCTTAGCAGTGCGCAACTGTTACGCGCGACTGACAAATTAAACTTTAACTAATTAAAAAATTAACTTTATGAATAAAATTGACCTTTATACGAAAGAGGAAATAGAAATACTAAAATCTTACTACAAAGACAAAATCATTAATAAAAAATTTGGTAGTAATTCTTATTCTTTAATAATAGATAGATTTGAAGTTAATTTAATAAAAACTAAATATAAAATGGATTGCATTGGAAGAATGCCTGCTAAATACTTTATAATCAACATCGATATAGCTAAATTATGCGAAACTTATGACTTAATTTTGCCGTCAGAGGTTATAAAAAATAATCTGCATTAATCTTTAATTGCCACCCGTTTTTTTTAGTGTATATAAAATCTACTGAACCTTCTGGAAAATCATCAATAACCACCTTTAAATCTTGAAATTTATCGCTGACCTTATCAAGTAATTTATTAAAATCATCTAATTTAGACAAAATAAAAAAAACTAAACACAACACCGTATAAAAATAATGCGCTACGATGTTATAGGTTATGAATGTGACTTTTTTTAATTGGCGCACTATTCTTATACCAACTTGTTGTACGCAAGCTGAAAAAAACCATTAGAATAAAGATATGTCAAACACAATGTGGAAAAAATTAGGATTTAGAGAAAATCCATATGATACAAAACCTTTAAAAGTTAATAATGGTGACGTTGACCTTCTAATGGGACGAGAAGAAGAACAAATTGACTTCTTAACAGCAATAGAATCTTCTTCTGAAGGTATTTTTATTTTATCAGGTGTTCCTGGTGTTGGAAAAACAAGTTTTCTCAATGTCCAACAATATTTATTGGAGAGCGGTGAAGCTGATTTTGGTCCCAAAATGCTATCAGCAAGAACTTTATGTCCAATACAACCATCTGATGAGCCTAAACATATAGCTATTAGATGTATTCAATCGTTTTGTAAATCAATAGAAGAATATTGTTTAATGACAAAAACCGATGTCCCAACTCAAACAGCAAAGGTTATGGCTTGGGTTTATCAAAATAAACCGGCAACTATAAATATTGGTTTTTCTGTTTTTGGACACGGTTTGAATGTTGGTAGAGAAGTACATTTACCTTCAATCAATGAAACCACTTATGAGACTTTAGTTGAAATCATTGGAACTTTAGCAAATGAAGTGAAAACCGATTTAAAATTTGAAGGAAGTTTTATCGTTTTAGATAATTTAGAAAACTTACACGAAGATGATTTAAGTAATTGTCTGACAACTTTCAGAGATACTTTGTTTACAATACCTAATGTTTGGTGGATTCTAATAGGTCAAAGTGGTTTATCTAGTTTAATACAGTCATCAAACCCTAAAGTATTTCAAAGACTTTCATCAAGCATTGAATTAAAACCAATTAGTGTTGAAAATCTTAAAAAAGCAGTTGATATTAGAGTCGTTAGATTTCACTGTACTGATAATAATGGTTCATCCCCAATTACTAAAGAGATATACTTAAAATTATTTGAATCCTCTAATGGGGAAATCCGTTTTGTATTTAAATATTGTGAAGCTATGTGTATTAACCTAGTGCAAACTATAAGGAGGCTCATTCATTCAAAAAATATGAAATTTAACGACAAGGTATTTGATAAATTTATGGGAGAACATTTAGTAAATAAACAAGTGGATGATAAATTTGCTGTTGCTTGTCTTCAAAATATAATTAGTGGAGAATTTGAGGGACTTTACTTATCCCAAAAAGAGAAAAGTGTTCTTAAAAAAATTGGAGAACTGAAAAAAGTCCGTCCAAAAGACTTTGAATCTTTTAAAGAATTTGGCATCTCTACTATGCAGAAATTTTCAAAGAATTATCTATCAAAATTAAATGACCAAAATCTACTTTTGAGAAGACAAGAGGGAAAAGTTGTAACATATGAATTAAGGGGTATTTCTGTATTTGCATCAGAGTATGGCTTATTGGACAATGAATAAAGCCAGCGTACAACAATGTATAACCGCAATTACGGCGGATTCGACTACGTCCGAATCCACTCGGTATTGCTAACGTCAGTGCTATACCGAAAATCATTAACTTTAAATCTGTAACTGACGGTTATACGAGACCGTTAGCGGTTATTTTAACAGACGAAAAACTATGAAAACATACATATCAGATATAATTCCAAAAATTCAACGATTTTCGCAAAAGTTGGATAATTTAACTATGTTAACAAATCAACATTGGGTTGTAATAGATGACATTGAAAACTCAAAAAACGTATACATTTTCAGACAAAATAATGAACTTTTAATATCGCATAATGGAAAGGTCGAAAAAGCAAAATGGGAATATTTAGGTCATAATTCATTATTAATTGACAGAAAAGATGAAAGCTATTTATTTAAGCACGGATTTTTTGATGAAAATATACTTGCTTTAAAAATTGACAGTAGGAATGAATATGCGTTTCTGGTTAACGAAACAAAATTTGACAAGGAATTAAATTCATTAAATAATATCATCGAATTTCTAAATAATAAATACATTGAGCCTGACATAAAAAAAAGCATTCAAGATATACATAGTGTTGAAATAGAAAGTTCTCCAATCCCTAGCCCAAAATATACAGAAACTTTTTTAGAGTCAGAATGGTCATTATTGGGTGGTAACCAAAAAAAATTCAAAATTGAATTTCAGGACGGAAATACTGGTGAATTATATTTAAAGACCAACTCGGGTAAGTATCGAATTATTTGTCAAGGCACCCATGTTTATTATTCTTCTAAAACATCAGCCATAAATGCACTTTATAATTATACATTAACAAGAAAAATTTTAGAAAAAGATAGAATTTATATTTAAAAAACAACCGCTAACAAATTGTAAATTGCATTGCGGGGTTCGTGCGGTGTCGTTCGCTGGATTCTCGTTTCGCAGTTCCGTCCTATCGGACAGGAACGCTCTTCGAAATCCGCAACGACAACTTACAAGTGACCGTTACCAAACAGTTGACAAAAAATGAACATACGATTTTAAAAAAAACGCTTTAGGTATTATTTAATTTTTGGAATTTTATGGTTAGTTCTTGGAACTAT
>NZ_JBHTIB010000066.1:0-2703 GCF_042676825.1 Mariniflexile aquimaris | reverse complement strand
TTTTCCTTCGGAAAATCCTCGCACACAAGCACGCAACTTTCCATACACATAAACGTTGCCAGCAATTAGAACAAACCACAGCGTAAAAAGACAAAAAGAAGAATGAAGTATAAAAATATCCGAGAAGAAGAACTAAAAAACAAGGTCGGTGCTGACTGGTTTAAGCAATTTGACACAACCGAAATTCTTGGAAATATTGACTTTACTGTTTTTCCAAAACAAGACAGTTTATTCGGTAGGACACCTCTTTTATGGGCAGAAGCCAAAACTGGGAATTTTGACATTCCTACTATGTTCGTTCAACTCATTCTAACAATCGGAAAGGCACGAACTTTTGACAAAACTTTACCACCTGCTTTTTTAGGTGCATTTGACTTTAAAAAAATTGCTTTTGTTGACTATGTAAATATTCAAGATATTTTCTATCTCAACGACTTTAATTGGAATGTAACACCAAGTAACCACGAAACAAAAGAATTTCAATTAATTAAAGAGCGAGTTGAATCGATATTGAAAACAAAAACCTATGTTTTTGATTATCAGAAAGACGAGAAGCTACTCAATACCTTTATTAAAAACAATGTAGCAAAAGCCACAACAAAAAGTAAAATCAAAATTGACAAAAATAATTTCATTCCCATTTATCTACGTTGGGTTGAGATTGTGAAACCGATAATTGAGGTTAATTGGGAGGACTTAAAAAAGGCAAATATTTTTGATAGTGATTTTTATTTGGCAGATATATTTGTGGACGACAAAGGCACAGAAACACTTGATGATGATTTTACTATAAGAGATGGTTTATTTGTTGCCTTTCAAAATCAAGGCTATAAAATAGCTAAAGAAAACATCAAACAAATGTTTGATGCGACAATAAACATTCGGCACAAAGATGCTTATTCACAATTCTGGAAACTCTACAAAAGACCACCAATAAAAGAGTTTCAAGATTACATTATTGAGCGTAGAGATTTACTTGCACCGCAAGACATTAGAGAACGTAAAGGTGCATTTTTCACCCCTCGAATTTGGGTAGAGCTTTCGCAAAAATACCTGACCGATTATTTGGGCGAAGATTGGCAGGACGATTATTACATTTGGGATTGTGCAGCTGGAACAGGTAACCTTTTAGCAGGGTTAACAAATAAATACAACATTTACGCAAGTACATTAGACCAAGCCGATATTAACGTAATGCACGAACGTATTGACCACGGTGCAAACCTTTTGAAAAATCACGTTTTTCAGTTTGACTTTTTAAATGATGATTTCACGAAACTTCCTCAAAGTTTGCAAGAGATTATAAATGATGAAGAAAAACGCAAAAAATTGATTATTTATATAAATCCGCCATATGCAGAAGTTTCAAGTGTAGGCGAAAAAGGAAAAGCAGGAGTAAATCAATCAAAAACGCACACTAAATACAACGAAATTCTTGGC
Source organism: Mariniflexile aquimaris (assembly GCF_042676825.1). Lineage (NCBI taxonomy): Bacteria > Pseudomonadati > Bacteroidota > Flavobacteriia > Flavobacteriales > Flavobacteriaceae > Mariniflexile > Mariniflexile aquimaris. The sequence goes on along the minus strand of NZ_JBHTIB010000066.1, from coordinate 1,263 downwards.
ACAGCAGGAAGAGAAATCTATGCCCAATTTTTAATAAGAATTTATGCAGAAATTCCTGATGTATTAATCGCAGAATTTTCTAAACTCAAATTATTACAAGGTTCTGCATTTATTTCATTACGAAACTTTTTAAAAGCAAAAGTTGAAAAAATGTTTATTGCACCAGCTTACACATTTGACAATGTGAAAGGCAAGTTTCCCATTGGTTTCAAAATATGGAATACTAAAATTAAAGAAGTTTTTAGTAGTACATCAACTGATATTTACAATGAAAAAGGAGATTTTATTGGCACAAAAGGTTTGTATTCAATTGGGAAAAGTTTTTACATAAATAAATGGATTTCATCATTCAAAGTTAATGATGGTTTTATTGGATTTTTAGCCGGTACAAATGGAAATGACTTTCAGCAAAATGGTATTGTTTATATTCTTAACAAAAAGGAGCAAATGGCTAATCCAAGAGGTATGTGGATAAGCAGTCTTAACTTAATTCCTGTCTCAATATATTATTCTGTCAGAAAGTGTTTAGACCAAACTTGGATAAATGACAGAGACCAATTTGTAGTTCCAAATAGTAATTGGAATCAAGACGCTGAATTTCATAATGATTGTCTTTGCTACACAATTTTTAATACTAACATTCAAGAACAATTTGGAATAAATCATTGGATACCATATACAGAGCAAGAAGTAAATGCACAGAATAGATTTGAAAGCCATTTTATGACCGACTTTATTAATGGTAAAATTAAAACAGAAAACAAAACCAATCTATTTGTTACAACGGAAAATCAGTCTTTAAAACGTGAGTTTTCAGCAGAAGCTAAAGACGTTTTTGATGCAGGTAGAGAACTTTGGCAATATTATCACAGTAAACCAAATGTGAATGTAAACGCAAGTTTGTATGACATTAGAGAATACTTTCAGGGCAGAAACGACAAAGGAAGAATGAACAGCAAAAGTGATGATGAAACCTATATGGAATTGATTAGCGAATTAAGGAATAAACTTGATTTTTTAGCCGACAAAATCAAACCAAAAATATACCAATATGAATTTTTAAAAGAATAATAACTGCTGGCAACAATGTATATAAAAAATAGGCGAAACAGTAATAAAATCAAGGCTTTTAGCTTGTATCAAACTACGTGCTTAACCGAAAGTTTGGTGCTTTGAAATCGCCTACTTTTCATATACTAAACCGTTGTGTTTCATTGCTGAACTCACTCAAAACGGAAAAAAAACCAGCATGTTTTTCGAAAT
>NZ_JBHTIB010000065.1:0-2674 GCF_042676825.1 Mariniflexile aquimaris | reverse complement strand
TGATTTTCCTTCGGAAAATCCTCGCACACAAGCACGCAACGTTCCTTACACATAAACGTTAGGCACAAGTTGACCAAAAATGCGAGCAGAAGAATATAATAGAATAACGAAAGAAGGAAACGTACTTGATTTTGGAACGCTAAAAGAAACTAAAAAGCAACTCGGAATTAATAAGTTGACGGAACTTGAATCTGAAATTGACCGAATAATATCGGAAAACAAAATTCAAAAACCTGAATTGCACGAAAAGCCGAATAGTTCGGAAACTGACTTTTATCTGATTGACTTAAACTCTGACCAAATTGAAATGATAGTTTCTATGTTTGGAGATTTGGAAGTTGGAAATCTCGGACTGAATTACGAAACAACTTATTCCGCTAATTTTTTTGCTAAAATGCTTGATAAGTGGAATGATTTGCCAGATTATAGATGAAAAAAGAAAAAACCAGTGCCTAACAAAGTATATAAAAAATTGCTGGTTTAGGCTTAATTTAAAGGTCGTTGCTTGTTTTGTTACGTCTGATTTTCCTTCGGAAAATCCTCGCACACAAAACCGCAACTTTCCATATACATAAACGTTGCCATTCATTGCGGAACGCACTCAAAACGAAAAAATAATATGAATAAAATAAGAATTATCGGATTAGTAATATTAGTTATCGGAATTATAATTCAGTTCACTTTGGAAAACGATGCTACTGATTTTATTTCTGGTCTTTTAATTGGTGCTGGAATTGGATTACTATTGACTGGTAAAATTGGAAAAACAGCAAAATAATTAGATTCGGGATTGAATACCGAAAACAGAAATGAACGCTGAAAATTACTCTTGCGGAATTACTCACTCAATCGGAATTAAAAAAGTTTGTGGAATAAATCGCTGACCGAATTCACTTTAACACAAGAAAATCGGAAAACGGAATTAAGCCGAATAATTAAAAACTGAATAAAAACAACGAAATGGCAACAACGTGTATAATTAATGGCTAGTTCTAGCCTACTTACGAAAATCCTCGCGGATTTTCTATCTGGTTTTTATTTGCTAAATTAGGTGCTTAAACACGCCACTAATCATACACAAAACCGTTGTAAAACATTTGGCTCAACCAAAAAATAGTTTTACTAACCGAAAAGAGCAATTCACTAATTATGGATTGTTTTATATAAAAAGGAATTGAATATTTGAACTAAATAAAAATAATAAAGATGAAAAAAATATTTATAACTCTGATTTTAGCTTTGACTTTCACTGTTTCTAAAGCGACCGAAAAAGAAATAATCGCTGAAGTAGTTTTTGAGAACTTAACTGGTAAAGAATTAAATTCTGGCGAATTTTTTATAACCGAAACTAATGAAAGAATTGAAATTAATGACACTAAAAGTTTTAAAATAACTTTGCCTAGTAAAGGTAAATATCAATTCGGATTTGCAACAGAGGACTTTACTGCATATACATATTATCCTTCAAGAATTACAAACAATAAAAACACAATAACAATTCGTTTAGTAGAAAAAACGGATTTGACCTTTAATAATGGAACTTTCTCTTTTCCTATGAATTTGGACACAAATCTAACTGATGAACAAATTGAGAAAAGGATTTCGAAAGGAACCTTAAACTTCATTATTCACGGCATTGACAATTCAATACCTAAAGAGTTTGTTCAATTTAAAGAAAAATATGGTATTGGACTTATAAGAGAAAATTGTGTGATTGACCCATTGTCATTTAAAAAAGCGACTGAAAACAATCAAATGATTTTCGATTATTTAAATAAAAAATACGGAAAGGATTGGCTGAATGAATTGCCGACAAAACCTTTCGGAATAAAATAAAAAACGTTTTACAACACCGTATATAAAAAATTGCTAGTTTTAGCTAAACCAATGTGAGTTGCTCGTCTGTTAGCTTCTGATTTTCCTTCGGAAAATCCTCGCACACAAACACGCAACTTTCCATATACAATCACGTTGTAAAACATTTGAATGAAAATACGGAGCATAACATTTAAAGTACCTGAACCTGAATTAAAAATCATTAAATCAGTAACAGTTTATATCTCGGAAAAACACTCTGAAATTATAATTGCGCCTATTTCTAAAGAACCAAAAGGGAGCTACAACTACGAACAAGAGAATTGTGAAGTAATTGACTTGAACTCTGCATCAGAAGTTATCGGAGAAGCGATTAAGAGGAATTTCAATAAATTTGATATTAAAGAGAAAAAAGGCGGAATGGGTAAAAAATCTGACTGGCCTGCTTTGAAAGCAAGTAAGGAAAAAAGTGGTCGGAGTTTTGAGGAAAAATATCGCAGAATTTCAATTCGCGGAATAACGGACAGAAATAGTTCATTAAGAATTGAAACTGTAATGAATTTGACAAGCGAAATTGAATTGACAACTACGATTTCAGCTCATTGTGAGCCATCGGAATTAGGAAATAGAATTTTAAAAATATTTCGTTCGGAAATAACTGAACGGAAATAAAAAAACGTTTTACAACACCGTATAAAAATAATTGCGGTTTAGTTCTAAAACAAAGGTCGTTGCGTGTTTGTAACGTCTGAATTTCCTTCGGAAATTCTTCGCATACAAACCCGCAACTATTCTTATACATAAACGTTAGCATACATACCGAAAACACATGATTGGAGCATATGGGAATTTTAGTGAT
>NZ_JBHTIB010000064.1:0-1596 GCF_042676825.1 Mariniflexile aquimaris | reverse complement strand
ACGTTTATGTATAAGAATAGTTGCGGGTTTGTATGCGAGGATTTTCCGAAGGAAAATCAGAAGCTAGCAAACGAGCAACTAACTTTGGTTTAGCTAAAACTAGCAATTTTTTTTATACGGTGTTGGCACACGTATTTTTTTTATTTTCCAGTTCTATAATCAGTATTCGCATAGTCAAAATCGGAAAAGTCCTTAAAGAGTAAAATCCGTTTTTCATTAGTCAAATAGTTTTTTATTATTTCATAATTTCCTTTCGGAAAACTAATTCGGTCGCCTTTTGTTAAATAAGTGTCGCCACCAAATTCGCACTCACATAATTTTCCTCGAACTGCTGTTGCGTAAACGGTTACTTTTTCTTTGTAACCATCTTTCCATTCTTTTTTGATTACTTGGATTTTTTGTCTGTTGTCTTTAACTAATTCACGCAGTTGAGTAAGATATTCACTATAATTTTCAGGGAAATTAAATTCCGTTCCAGTTGTCATTGTGTAAGGATAAGAAATCTTCCCTAAACAACAAGATTCTAATTGTTCACTTCCGTAAAATTCGTGCAAGAAAAGAGAATAGATTTTCGGTTCTTTGTATTCGTCCACTTTTTCATACTTTTCTAATTCCGCAATCCAATAGTAAATAAAAGTTCCGTGAGAATCTTTATTTCTGTCCATTTCAAAAGTCAAAATCACGAATTCTTTTTCAGTCAGATTTTGAGTAAACCCGCTGAATGAAATTAGAAGTAGAAGTATTATAATTATCGTGTTTTTCAATTTGAATACGGTCTTTTTATATGTGTGCCAACGTTTATGTATATGGAAAGTTGCGTGTTTGCGTGCGAGGATTTTCCGAAGGAAAATCAGATGTAGCAAACGTGCAACAACCTTTGTTTTAGTACAACACCAGCAATTTTTTATATACGGTGTTGTGCTTAGTTTTTTTTAACTCTTTTTCGCAATTCTATTGTTTCATTTATATCTGTCGGAAGAATTGTATTTCCATCTTTACGTTTTCTATATTCAATTATATATTTCCAATTTTCATTTAATTCTTCAATGTGTAAAAAATGCTCACTAGCTTTCAATTCATTTATTTCATAATTATAATATAAATTTTGTTGTAACATTACTCCGCTGTTATTGGAATTCCAGAGCTCATATCTCGCTCTATTATTATTAAAGTCAAAATGTATTTCTCCGATTATATAATTATCACCGTCCAATTTTACTGTTGATTTTGGAGAGAAACCAAGCCTTTCAAGATAACCTGTATTTTTTGATTTTTCAGGTAACCATTCATTTAAGTGTCTACTTGAGAAATAATGAATATCTTTCACATGGACGTAATGTTTTTTCGATTTATTGATTAATTCAGTTTGATTATCAATTAATAATTTATTTATTTTTTTAAAATCGTTAATAGAGGATTCTGTAAAATTTAATTTTTTGATAGGTCCTTTATATGTCCAATTCCAAATTAAAAGAGAAATCAGAATTATTGGAATTAAAATTATCAAATATTTTTTCACTCTAGTCAGGAATTAAGCACAACGTTTATGTGTATGGAAAGTTGCGTGCTTGTGTGCGAGGATTTTCCGAAGGAAAA
>NZ_JBHTIB010000063.1:0-1565 GCF_042676825.1 Mariniflexile aquimaris | reverse complement strand
GTTGCGTGCTTGTGTGCGAGGATTTTCCGAAGGAAAATCAGAAGCAAGCAAGCAAAGCAACAAACATTGGTTTAGCTAAAAATAGCAATTTTTTATACACGGTGTTGTAGGTAGTTTTTTATAGTCTATATCCAATTCCGAATTTCATAATATTAATATTCGTATTGTAACTAATATCTGGAACTCCATTTTCAACTCCGATTTTCACAAAATCATATTGTGCTTGTAAAAAGAATTTTTCAGATATATCATATGCAATTCCTAAAGTAAAATTAAACCCACTTTCGCTATCGTCAATGTCAGCAGGTAATTCAGCATCTCGATTGTCTGCCCATTCTGCATTATAAATAAGTATTGAATATCCAATTCCGATTTGAGGATGAAGTTTTTCTAAATTCGGAATATTAAACTCTGCAAATAAGCGAGGTTGAATAGGAATAATTTTAACGTCAAACAGTTGATTCAGGTCGGTTGCACCTGATTTAGTGTTTTTAAAGAATCCAAAATTCGCGGACACTCCTAAATTCAGTACTTCCTTTTGTAGAAATCTGTAGTTGATTCCCAAGTCAATAATTCCATTATAGTTGTCTTCCAAAAAATTATCTCCAATAGCGATTGGGAAATTAGCCTCAATGTCAAATTTAGATTCTTGGGCGTTTAAATTTAGAGCTAAAAATAAAGTTAAAATCCAATAAAGGTTTGATTTCATAAGTTAAGTCAAGTTTTGTTTATGTTTAATTTCAGTTTGTTGGGCAAATTACCTACAACGTTTATGTATATGAAATGTTGCGTGTTTGTGTGCGAGGATTTTCCGAAGGAAAATCAGAAGCAAGCAAACGAGCAACTACCTTTGGTTTAGGTAAAACTAGCAATTTTTTATATACGGTGTTACCAAACGGTTTTTATAATCCGACATAATCAGTTTCTTTAATATTTAAATTTCCAAGTCTGTTGTTTTTTATGTTTATGGAATACCAAACTCGCCAAACATTATCTGTATCTGGTATAGCCAAACTGGAATTTAGATAAATTGTGTTTGCTCTTATGCTATCAATTTCTGTTGTGTAAAGGTTGCATTCTGCGTAAAATTCAGGAATTAGTGATTTTTCAAAGTCGGTTCGGTCAATTTGTTTTTTGTCAACAGTTGAGTCGGTCAAAAGTTTAAAATCAGTCACCATTTTGTGAGAATGGTCTAAATATGGTTGTTCTCCATCTTGAGCTAAATTCCTAACGATTGAGCTGTCGTTTAAACTATAAGTTTTTAATTCAAGAGTATGTTTTAAGTCAGAAATTTTAAATTCTTTTTTGCTGGAAATTGTGTCAAGAATTAAAGCCCAATAATTATTAATTGTATCCGTATTCTTTTTTGATTGTACAGTTTCTAGTTCGATTTTTTGTTCAACTTCAGATTGGATTTTGTCCGATTTTTTTCGGTCGCAACTCACAAACGAAAATATAAATATTAAAATCAGAAGTTGTTTCATAGTTCGCTTTTCAACTGTTTGGTAACGTTTATGTGTAAGGAACGTTGCGTGTTTGTGTGCGAGGATTTTCCGAAGGAAAAT
>NZ_JBHTIB010000062.1:0-1544 GCF_042676825.1 Mariniflexile aquimaris | reverse complement strand
ATATAAATTAACAGCGTAAATTCAATTTTAACCTGTAGCCATATTTCAGGACAAGACATTTAGAAATTCTCGATAATTAATGAGCAATGAAACTTTAAAAGAAAAATTAGATGAGTTTATAAAACTATTCGAATCTGAATCTGAAGAAATAAAAGGAAACGTAAATTACAATTCTACTCTGAATATTACGAATCAACTTCTGAAATTTCATCACAACAAAGAATCGGAAAAATATAAAACTCTGATTGCGGAATATATTGACGAATTAAAAACGACTGATTTACCTACTGGGAAAATGACTCAATTGGAATTATATAATAAATACATACTGAAAACTGGGAATTATTTAGTTCATGAAAGAGACTTTAGACATAAAGGAACGAACATAATAAAATACATCACACTCGGAATTGTTTTAGACTTTTTGGTTTATTATTTTTTTAAAACGAAACTTCCTTTCTATTTTCCGGTTTTCACGCTGATTTTTATTTTTTTGGGAATTAGGAGAACAAAGAAAATGATAGCTGACAAAAAAGCTTTTGGACGTGGATATTAAAAAAAACGATTTGCCAACAATGTATAAAAATAATTGCTATTTTGTGCTTAAATAAAGGTAGTTGCGTATTTGCTACATCTGATTTTCCTTCGGAAAATCCTCGCACGCAAACACGCAACTATTCTTATACAAAACCGTTGGCAACAAGCTGAACAAATCAAGAAAATGAAGTTATTAATTTGGACATTTTTACTTTTTACTAGCACCACTATTGCTCAAACAAAATTTAGCGAATTAGAATATAACATTAGAGTTGACCAGAATATAGAAAAGGTAGCGAAACAAAGGGTAGAGATTTACAAGAAAAATATTTTACCAGATTACAAAGCACATTTTGAAATTGACTACTATGAAAACGGCAAATTAAAAGGTAATATAAATTCTCTAGACACTGGAAATGCCCAAACATTTTTCTACCAAGAAAATGATACTATTAAAATCTACGGAAATTATGGTTATTATGAATTCTATGGAATATTTAAAGAAAGAATGGTTCAAGTATTTGCTCCAATATTCTCATTCGACTTTCCTGATTGCTCCTTAAACGAAACTGATGATTTGAAAATGGAAATAGATGTTCCTTGCAAAATAATGAATTTTACGATTTCGGAATACCCAAATCCTGAATCAAATAATTTTTTGTTCGGATATTTAGAATTTAAAACAATTGATTTTTATAATGCTGACAGAGTTTTGAATGAAAAGGAAACGAAACGACGAAAAAAAGTATCTATGAAAATGAAAATATATTTTAAATCGAAATTCATTGAAGAAGAATAAAGCCAATTGCCAACACAGTATATAAAAAATTGCTGGTATTTGGCTTAAATAAAGGTCGTTGCTTGTTTTGTTACGTCTGATTTTCCTTCGGAAAATCCTCGCACACAAAACCGCAACTTTCCATATACATAAACGTTGTAATGCATATTGACCCGTCCTGAAATAAGGCTACATAATTTTAAACATTATGTATAGAAATGACAAAGTA
>NZ_JBHTIB010000061.1:0-1428 GCF_042676825.1 Mariniflexile aquimaris | reverse complement strand
TTTCCTTCGGAAAATCCTCGCACACAAGCACGCAACTTTCCATACACATAAACGTTGTGTGCAATACGAATGAAGAACTTTACATTTTACATATTAACATTTTTTACGATTTTGGTTTATGCTCAACAACCGAATGAAAAGAATTGGAATTATAATGACTTCATAGATAATTATGTAAACAAGGTTTCTAAATATTCAATACAATTGAGAAAAAATGGTAAAATCAAAAAAAGAGATAGCACATTACTATTTACCAAACAGATTGACTTAAAGAACAAAACAGTTTTTGGAATTGAATGTAGTTTAGTTGTTGTTACTCACGTTGGCACTCATTTAACTTGGAATAAATTTAAAAATTATTACACAGAAAATGGTTTAATTCTAAAAACGACCAGTTCACCTTTAGAAATTGAAAAAACAAAGGAATTTGGGTTCATAAAATACAACGAAAATAAAGATGAAACTATTTATAGTTATGACACCAAAGAAAACCTTGTAAGCAAGGAATATCGAACTATAAATAATCATTACTCTATTTACGAGTCTTCAAAAGACACATTTCATTTAAAATCAATTGATAGACCAGAGATTTATGAATATGTATATAATTCAGATAATCAAGAAATCAAACAATACCATTCAGTCGATAGTACAAGATATTTAAGAACAAAAAGCTATAATCCCGAGAACAAAACAGACGCTGTTACTTGTTCGTATTGTCACTCAAAATACTTGAATATTGAGAGGAAATACGACGAAGAAAAAAACCTTATTGAATGGACTTCTTACACAAGAGAAAATAAACTACATACCAAAAGATATTACTATTACGACAATCAAAATCGATTAAAAAAACAGATTGACTCAACAGGTTGGTATGTTTATAATAAACCTATTTGGAAATCAACAAAAACATATGAATATGATATCAATCAAACAATCGAGATTGTTCACAACAATACAGAATCTATGATTGGTGGATATTTCGAACAAGAAATAACAGTTTTAGATGCTAATGAAAATGTCATTAGGGATAATAAAACAGCAAATTACCCAAAAGAAAGTTTTGATTACATATACGAATGGAAAAACGGAAAATTAATCGAGAGAACAGAAACAAAATCAAACGGAGAAATTATCAAGCAGAAATTTGAATACAATCATCGGAATTTAATAACTGAAAAATCTGAATATCGAAATGGAAAGCGGACTGAATTGATCAGATATTACTATGAATAAAAAAGTACTGCACACAACACTGCATATAAAAAATTGCTTAATTCCGTAAAAAAGAAAGTTTATAAAATAAAATATTATTAAATTTAACCAAAGAAAAAATGCGTTTCAAACTCGCAACTTTTCATATTCAAACACGTTAGCAACAACTATGAAAAAAATCCTGCTGATATTAATAATTGGAATTTCTAA
>NZ_JBHTIB010000060.1:0-1427 GCF_042676825.1 Mariniflexile aquimaris | reverse complement strand
TGATTTTCCTGCGGAAAATCCTCGCACGCAAACCCGCAACTATTCTTATACAAAACCGTTGCAAGTAATAGCGGAACGCACTCAGAATCAAACAATTCAGAACTTAAAATTAGTATACAAATTGCGGAATAAAACGCTGAATTCTCACTCAAAATCTGAATAAAAAGCTCGACGGATTTTTGAGCAAGTTTACGGAATCGACTTCTGAATTGAAAAGCGAAAACCAAACTGAACGTGGGAATTCACTCTGACGGAATTTAGCAAGTTGCGGAATTATTACTCGAAACCGGAATTTAAAATTGACCAAATTCTGATTTAATAAACGTGAACTTTAAACTGAATAATAAAAAAATCTACTACTTGCAACAATGCATAACCGCAATTACGGCTGATTCGACTACGTCCGAATCAACTCGGAATTGCTAATGGTCGTTGCTAATATCAAAAATAATTGCTAATTTGCCCGTAACTGACGGTTATACAAGACCGTTGGCAACAAGCTGAAATCACTCATATGGTAACAAAATCAATCGAACAATTAGAGAAAGATATTTGGAAAAACCTTTCCGAATTTCCGACTGATTTGGTTGAAAAATGTTATCATTATCGGAAAATCAGTATTGCGGAATTGACAAACGAACAGATAAGACTTCTAATTTCTCAAAAAATCGGAATTGAATATCTAATCGGAATCGCACTCGAAAAACTCGAACGGAATATTTTGACCGAATGTGATTTTTACGAAGGCGATTTACTTATCGCTGTTTCAAGTTTACCGACTGAATTTTGGAATGAAAATCAAACTGAATTTCTGAAATTTAAAAATATTGTGGAACAGAATTCGGAAATAATAAAAAATGAACTCGGAGAAAAGAAATTTGACCGAATAAATAAAAAACTAGCTTAAATGAATAATATAAATTTTAAAAAATGGGCTTTCCATTTTATGATTTGGATTTTAATAATTAATATTATTTCCTTCTATTTGACAATCAGCTATACAAGTATATTTAATGAAGGAGACAACACAGCACAAGTCTTATTTTATTTTGGAATTTTAGGAACAGTTTTACTTTTATTGAGTCTGATTTTTATAATTTTTAGTACCATAAAAAAAGAGAAGAAAAATTATCAATATTGGACTTCAATAGTTGGACTTGTCATTTTTGGAATTTTGCCAATTTTAGCAAGTTTGTTTTTAAATTAATTTAGAGAATAATTGAACTGAATAAATAAAAGCCAGTTGCCAACACCGTATATAATTTATTGCTAGTTCTAGCCTACTTACGAAAATCCTCGTGGATTTTCTACTCGGTTTTTATTTGCTAAATTACGTGCTTAACCACGCAACAAACCATATACAAACACGTTGTGCAACATTTCCGAAAACGGCATAATTATTGATAATTTCCTACAATGTTTTAATA
>NZ_JBHTIB010000059.1:0-1389 GCF_042676825.1 Mariniflexile aquimaris | reverse complement strand
ACAACGTTTATGTATAAGGAAAGTTGCGTGTTTGTGTGCGAGGATTTTCCGAAGGAAAATCGGAAGCAAGCAAACGAGCAACTAACTTTGGTTTAGCTAAAACTAGCAATTTTTTTTATACGGTGTTGGCAACAGTATTTATTTATTAATATTAAATTTAGTTTGATAATAAACACCAAGAGCAATTATCATCCTATTAGTGTCTTTTTTTAAATCCGATTCACTTGTTCCAGAATAGAATATATTTCTAATTCTTTTTGGACTTAGTCTATATTTTGAATTCATAAGAAGGAAATTCTTTATTCCGTCACTATCGGTTTGGTCAAACAAACAATAAGAAATGTTTTTTTCTAATTTAATATTATTTGGATTCATTTTTTCCACATTGAAAAGTTTAGCTTCTCTCTTCATATTTTCGTCGGTTCGTTCACTTATATCCCATATTTTTAAATTTCTAATTTGTTTACTAATAGAGTCAGAAATACTGTCATCAAAGAATTGATTGCTTAATTTTTTGGTGCTTAAATCTTGCAAAAACTCAAAATAAGCCCATTCAATTGTTGAATTTGGATATTTGTATTTAAGTTTAGATTCAAATAGTAATACACCTTTATGTATTGTTGAAAGATTATCTTTTTCTATACACTTTTTTACTGGCAAATAAACTTGAGTTTTGCAGGAATAAAAACAAATTAATGATATGAGCAAAAGTTTCTTCATATTGTTGCCAACGTTTATGTATAAGGAAAGTTGCGTGTTTGTGAGCGAGGATTTTCCGAAGGAAAATCAGAAGCAAGCAAACAAGCAACTAACATTGGTTTAGCTAAAACTAGCAATTTTTTTTATACGGTGTTGGGTGTAGTGTTTTTTATTTTAATTTTTCAAAATTCAGAGTTTCTCCATATTCAGAATCATAAAAATTTCCGATATTCAGTCTGTTTTCTATTATTTTAAAGTAATAGTCTTTAAAGTTAGAATTGCTAGATAACATCCAATTCAGAGATATTTTTAGTTCTGAAAGCTTATAAGCATATGAGCCTGAACCATATTTAGGCAATAAATATCCTTCTCTAATTTCTTTTCCTCTGTTTAGATTCATTATTTCTAAATTATTCAAGGATTCAAAAGACAATGTGTCCAAGCGAGTTTCCACGTCCACCCATTTTCCTTTTAAGTCAGATTGATTAGCAATATTTGTATCATCTTTGGAGCAACTTAATAAAGTCAGCATAAATATTAATGTTAGTCCATATTTCATAATCTTGATTTTTATTTTAAATTCATTAATTCAAATCATTCAGTTTTGTCCATCGAGTTAGCACATTACACCCAACGTTTATGTGTATGGAAAGTTGCGTGCTTGTGTGCGAGGATTTTCCGAAGGAAAAT
>NZ_JBHTIB010000058.1:0-1375 GCF_042676825.1 Mariniflexile aquimaris | reverse complement strand
TGTGACGTCCTGAAATAGTGATACAGAATTAATAATTTAAAGGTAGTGATTTTATGTCACTGCCTTTTTTAGTTTTATATTTTTTTCTTTTGATACTATTTTGTTTGTGCATTTGATTGGGAGTCAACATGTAATTGGATAAATGAGGTCTAAAATTATTGTAAATATCTATGGTATTTTGAACCAATTTTGTTTTAATTTCAAGGTTTGTATCGTACTTATCAATATCAAATTCCTGTTTTAAGATTCCATTTATTCTTTCAGCAATCGCATTTTCATAAGGATCATATTGTTCCGTCATGCTTGGCAGGATACCGTTTTTCTCTAATACTCCTTGATATTCATTGGAACAATATTGCAAACCTCTATCGGAATGATGAATAATGGGCTGTTTCCCGTATTCTCTTTTTTTCAGTGCCATTTCTAGGGCAGATAAAGAACCACTTACATTTAAGCTGTCGCTCACATGATAGCCTACAATTTTCTTGGAATAAGCATCCGTTATCAAAGCCAGATAGCTTGGGTTCTTTCTGTTCCCAATGTAAGTGATATCACTTACCCAAACCTGTTCGGGCCTTATAAATTCCAAATCTTTGATCTGGTTTTTATGTTTCCTAAACCTATGGTGGGAGTTTGTGGTAATGTGGTATTTCCTTTTTGGTTTTATCAATAACTGGTTCGCTTTTAGTATTTTAAACAGCTTGTCTCTGCCAACATTTAATTCTTTTAACTCATGTTCCAACAAATAATAGAGTTTTCTTGTACCTATTCTAGGCATTGTAAGCCGTTTGGTCTTTACTAAATTTATTACTTTAGAACTTAATTTAAGCTTCTCTTTTCTAGATTTAATATCTCGATAATAAACCTGTCTGTCAACCCCAAGTAAACCACAAGTAGCTTTTATGCTGAGCTTGTGCTCTGTTGAGAAGTATTGTATTACTTGGGGCCTTGCTTTTTTCTAATAGGGATATTAAATTCTTTTTCAGCATAATCGATCATCATATCAAACAGGATTGCTTTTTTGTCAGCCCGATCAGCTAAATATTCTGCTCTGTTTTTCTGTTTTTCAAGTAGCTTGACTTGCTGTTCTAGTTCTAGGATACGTTGTTCCGGAGTTTTGGGCATGCTTTGTTGGATTGTATATTGATAATCAAAGTTACCATATTTTTTCAACCAAGTCCTAACCGTCGAGGCTGCTTGGATGCCATACTTGTCCAATGCAGCTGTGGCAGTCAATATCCCTTGCTCTATTTCTTGGACAACTTGTAGTTTTAGACTTAAACTGTAGTCCTTTTGCGTGCGCTTTTTGTAATTTGATTCTTGTGGTTCCATGAATGATTAAGTGTTAAGTGTAACACTATTCTAGGACGGGACA
>NZ_JBHTIB010000057.1:0-1357 GCF_042676825.1 Mariniflexile aquimaris | reverse complement strand
CTTACCAATACAGTTTTAATAATGGCGCCACGTTTAGTTCAAGCAATACCTTAACGGTAAATGATAACGGATCGGACCAGAACTTTAATTATGTGGTAAGAGATGCCAATGGTTGTTTAACAGCAGCACAAAGCATCACGTTAACGGCATTGAATCCGCCAACGGATTTAGCCTTTGTTTCAGCAGCAGTAACATGTACAGCTACCACAACAACGGTAACTTTAACAGCAACGAACGGAGTAGGGCCATTACAATATGAAACCATTGCACCTTCACCAGTTATCATAGCCAAACAAGGGTCTAATTCATTTGCAGGCTTAGCGCCAGGTACGTATGTATTTCAGGTAACTGATGCGAATGGATGTTATTATTCAGAGTCTTACACCATAGCACCAGTAACGCCCATAGCAATTGCTGGCAACTTGGTTAGTAATGTGTTATGTAAAGGCGATTCTACTGGTTCAGGATCATATAACGTTTCAGGCAATGCCATAGTTGGAAATTATACATATGCATTAACAGCAGGGACATTAGGAACAGGAAGCCTTACAAAATCGGGAGACGTATTAACTTTATCGAATGTAGCGGTAGGAACCTATACCGTACAAGTTACAGATTCAGCTACAGGATGTGTTGCCAATGCAAGCATAACCATTAGCGAACCTACAGATGCATTAACACTTGCAACAACAAGTAATATTAATGCGAATTGTTTTAATAGAGCACAGGTAACAGTAGCCGGATCAGGCGGAACACCTAACTATACTTATGCTTTTGTGCAAGATGGTGCTTCACCAGCAGGACTTTATACCTCTAGTAATACGGCCACTTTAGACCCAATAACCAATACAAATTGGGATGTTTGGGTGATGGATAATCAAGGCTGTACAACAAAATTAGATGTTGTTATTGCTACCGATGCAGTACCAACCATTAATCCTGTAGCATTACAATGTTATACAGGCAGCCCAATTTCAATCACTTTATCTGGAACAGCTGTTGGAACACCAACATACAGTATAGGAGGAAGCTATCAAGCAAGTCCAACCTTTAGCATCAATGCTCCGGGAATCTATAATGTGAGTATAAGAGACGGTAATGGATGTATAGCCTCCAGAACTTTTGAACTTCAACCAGAATTGGTATTGGATGCAAATATGACGCAGGATTTAACCTGTGCCGTTGATGCCAGTATAAGCTTAACAGCTAGTGGCGGAACAGGAACCTACAGTACTTATGCCGTAAGCTCTAATGGAGGAACAACTTATACAAATATTACAGGGCCTTCATATACAGCGACTACAGATGGAAATTATCAGTTTAGAGTAACCGATTCACAAGGATGTCAGGCGATATC
>NZ_JBHTIB010000056.1:0-905 GCF_042676825.1 Mariniflexile aquimaris | reverse complement strand
CTGAATTTCCTTTGGAAATTCCTCGCACGCAAACCCGCAACTTTCCATATACATAAACGTTAGCTGTAATTTGAACCAACTTTATGGTAGATAAAAAGGATATCGAAAAATTAATTGTTCAGAACAAAAAAAGTACTCTGAAAAATCATTGGAACGATGCGTTTTTTTGCAACACGACAAAATATAGTGGAGAAATTAAACCAAATGAACTTCTGATTTGGCGTTCATCCCACTTTTTAAGAGGGGCTTATCCGATTTTTCGTTTGACTTTTGACCAAAATGGCAAACTGAACGGTATAAAAACAGAAAAAAATCCCTATTACAAACTTCAGAAGAAAATATCAATCATGTTGCTTATTGTGTTTGATTTAATTTTAATATTTACTACTGAATTTAAGCCTGCCGTTTTTGGAATAATCGGAATTTCTTTATTGGGATTTTTTTTCTATTTACTATTCTTTAATGTAACAAAGTACGAGACAAAAATTTTGACTGATGAACTTAAAGAAGCCATAGAAAAAATAGAAAAGGAAAATAAGCCTGAATTCGAAAATATTCCGAAAATGGAATTAAAAAAAGAAAATATTAAAGAATGGACTTTTACAAAAATTTTGACAAGGATTCTACTCTATCCTTTTTGCGTCTTTATTTTATGGATTTGTATAGATGGATTTTTGGATGAAGGAATGACATTACACCGAATAATTGGAATAATCATAGCCTTAACTTATATAGTTGTTGACATACTAATGGTTATTGGAAAAAATAAAAAACTACAGCTAACACAGTATAAAAAAAATTGCTAGTTTTAGCTAAACCAAAGTTAGTTGCTCGTTTGCTTGCATCTGATTTTCCTTCGGAAAATCCTCGCACACAAACACGCAACTTTCCTTATACATAAACGT
>NZ_JBHTIB010000055.1:0-816 GCF_042676825.1 Mariniflexile aquimaris | reverse complement strand
ACATTTGATAAAATGCGAATTTTTATAATATTCATATTACTGCTTTTTAGCAATAGTTCATTTTCACAAAACAAAAATGAATTGAAAGCTGATTATGAAATGCAGGGATATTTTAAAGACTATTCGGAATTCAATTTGGATGCTCTGAAAAGAAAAAAATTCAACGTAATAAGACAAATCGACCCTCGACGTACTGGTTTCAGATTTGAAAGACAAATAGACGCTGGAGTTACCGAATCAAATTACGATATATCAATCGAATACGTAGAGGGCGAATGGATGAATTACAAGGAATATAAAGTTCATGTATTTTCTAAAAACGACTCAATATTTGGAATAATAAATTATGACACATATCGAGAAAAAACCAACTACTATTTTGATTTTGCAAAACTACAAAACTACTTGGATTATCACAACGAATTCTACCAATCTAATTTGACCCGAAAGGATTTTATAAGCCAAATATTAGCTGACCACATTTACGGATATGTTTGTGGAGAAGCACCTGTTATTTATGAAGTTCCAAGATATGATGACTTAAAATTTGATAAGAAAAGAAATATTTCAAAATTCCGAGATTGGTTAAAATCATTTAGTCCAGAATTACAGACTTACGGAGTTGACGCATTAAAATATCTTGAAAAAAATAAAGGTATTCAACTAACAGCATTGGACGAAAAATTGATTTTGAATATTAAAAAAAGGAATTCGACATTGAATACTTGTAGCGGTTGTTTAATAGGTCTCTATGAAAAAGCATTTGAATAAAAAACGTTACACAACACCGTGTAAAAAACATTGCTTATTTTAGTT
>NZ_JBHTIB010000054.1:0-795 GCF_042676825.1 Mariniflexile aquimaris | reverse complement strand
CTAAAAATAAAGTTAATATGATGAAATGGAATCTCATTTTTTTTCAAACTTGCGTACAACGGTTTGGCTATGATTTCGGCGTGGAATCGTCCGCAGGACTATTCCGCAGAGAAATCAAGCTAAATATAAGTTTTACTTTCGGTTTTTGCACTGTCTCCACGCTGAATTATAGCCGTTGTTGTAAACCGTTATTTTATTATGTCCGATTTAAAATCAGTTATATATTTAGCACCCAATTCCAAGCGTCTCACTTTTTCTGGATTTCTATGCATTGTATATTCCAATTCAGATGTTTTAATTAGAATTTCCTTCTTTTTAAAAGTCCTTTTAGCATTGACAGTAAAACAATCGCTTCCACAAGAAGGAATCCAATATGCTTTTGTCAAATAAATTTCTTTTAGGACTTCGTTTAGTCTATTTTTTGGGATGTTATGAAATTCAAAATCCGCAAAAGAATTTTTAAAGTCATTGATATTGAAATCATTTATGGAAAACTCAATTGTATCTCCTAATTCGGTTATATCGGATAAGTCAATTTTAAATTGCCCACTTGAGTTTACAAAAAATCCTTTAAGTTTCTTATTCCCAAAAAGCCAAACTTTTGGCATTTCATCTCTTTGTTCAAGTTGAATTTTTTCTTTTGTTTTCAAATCGAACAATTGTCCTTTTATATCTTGTCCAAAAGTTGAAGCAGAGAAAAACAAAATTAATGAAATGAACAGTAGGTTTTTCATAATGTCTTGTCCTGAAATATGGCTACAGATTAATCCCGAAGCTTCGGGAGAATTTACGCTG
>NZ_JBHTIB010000053.1:0-746 GCF_042676825.1 Mariniflexile aquimaris | reverse complement strand
GAAATGACAAAGTAATCAGACGGTATTCAGAACCTTTCAAACTGAAAATTCTGGACGAAATTACAACCGGTAAACTAAACAAGAACCAATTAGGCAAACTTTATGGCATTGCCCCCACTACCATTAATGAATGGATTAGAAAGTACAACCGTAAAGACCTAATGAACACCAGAGTAAAAGTGGAAACAAAAGACGAGATAACACGAATTAAAGAACTGCAAAAAGAGATTGAACAGCTTAAAAAGCTACTCTTAAAAAAGGATCTGGATGCTTTAGTATTGGATTCATACCTGGAAGTAGCGGCTGAAGATCTAGGCTACAAATCTGTTGCAGAACTAAAAAAAAAGTTAAGTATAAAGCCTTAATCAAGGCCAAGGAAAAAGCTAAGGGATTTGCTTCTTTAACTACCATAACCCATTGTTTTGGACATAAACGAAATGCTTACTATAAGTATAAAAATAGAGCTGATAAGCGTTTAAAAATAGAACAGCAGATTATCGAGATAATAAAGAAAAGACGCAAATCCCTACCTAGAGAAGGCGTGCGTAAACTTGTTAAATCCTTAGATAATGAGTTTGCCAAGGCCAACCTTAAAGTCGGTAGAGACACCTTATTTAATGTCCTTAGAAAACATCAAATGCTTACACTCAGAAAGAAATATAGTTCCAGAACTACAAACTCTTTGCACAGGTTCTACAAGTATAAAAACATCATTAAAGATGTTCAAGTTACAAGGCCTAACCAAG
>NZ_JBHTIB010000052.1:0-725 GCF_042676825.1 Mariniflexile aquimaris | reverse complement strand
GCAAGCAAAGCAACTCACATTGGTTAAGCTAAAAATAGCAATTTTTTATACACGGTGTTACCACACGTTTTTATTTATTCCTATTAGCTTTTTCATTGTTTCATTATATCGATGTATAATTCGATATTCAGCACCCATAATTTCACAGCCAAATTCATATTCATATCTAAATCCGTATTCCTTGGCAATTTTTTTACGACGTTTAATTGTTTTTTTTGTTAGAAAGCTGCCACCACCAATTATCCGCAAGTTTCGGTTTTCAAAATCGACACGAGCTTGTGTTTCAGAGTATTTATTATAAAATTCGGGTGTAGAAATTGAATCTCGATAGGTCATTATTCTTGAATCTGAAATTTTCAATTTCAAAGAGTCTTTTAATTCGGATGGTTCGAAGCTAAAATCCGCATTTGTTGTTTTTGAATTTTTATTTATTGACAAATATATTTTTTCATTCGGATTTACACTGCATTTAAAAACTCCGTTTGAGTCAGTTTCAAATTCTCGAATTGTAGTTCCTTGTCTAATTTGTATTTTTTGATTTTGAGAATTTAATCGATTTAATGATTTTCCGATTCCAGAGTCAAATGATGGAATTCCGTAGCTATAGGATTTATAATATTCCACTTTTCCAACAATTTCTTTTTGAGAGTAAATATTTTGTTGAAAAACTAAAATTGTCAATATGAAAACGATTTTTCTCAAATGTGTGGTAACGTTTATGTGTA
>NZ_JBHTIB010000051.1:0-704 GCF_042676825.1 Mariniflexile aquimaris | reverse complement strand
CGTTGTGCAACATTTCCGAAAACGGCATAATTATTGATAATTTCCTACAATGTTTTAATATCTAAAAACCATCTTAAATGAAAAAAAACTTACTGTTTCTATTATTCGGACTTTTAACAACCCTGAATTACGCTCAAGAAAAAAATGACATTGGAACTAAAAAAATTTGGCGTGTGAATTTTTTAAATCCCGCAATCGAATTGGAAATTCCAACAGGACAATATTCTACCTTTTCTTCAGCACTCGGAATTGGTTATGGTGGAGGATATCCTGACTTAACTTCTGCAGGAAATGGATTTATTTATATAATTAGTCCATTCGCTGATTTTCAACAAAAATGGTTTTACAACCTAAACAAGAGAAATCGAAAAGATAGAAATACCGAAAATAATTCTGGGAACTTTGTTTCGTTGCGTTTTGTAACACGTGGAAATTCAATCGCAGAAAACGTATATCGGACTTCTGATTTTGATTTTACAGTTGGTCCGACTTGGGGAATTCAAAGAAAATATGGGGAAAATTTTCACTTACTTTTTGATATTGGACCAATTTATTATTTTGACACAAATGGAAATGGAAACTTTTATCCAATTTTGTTACAACTCAATTTAGGATTTGACTTAAAAAAGAAATAAAAACGTTGCACAACACCGTGTATAAAAAATTGCTAGTTTTATACTAAACCAATGTTAGTTGCTTTGCTT
>NZ_JBHTIB010000050.1:0-696 GCF_042676825.1 Mariniflexile aquimaris | reverse complement strand
CGTTAGCCACAATTTAAAAAAAATGAATCGTTACCTTTTAATATTAGGATTTTTGTTTTTAATATCAAGTTGTAAATCGACTAAAAACAAAACCGAATCTGATTTCTACTCAGAGAATAATGAAATAAATTTATTTGCATTTATTGGAAAAAAAATGTCAGTGGAAGTTTTTGAAAGAGACACGACTGCAACAGAAAAATTTATTGGAATTGATGGAGATACTGTGGTTCAAAAAGTCATATATTTTGACCAACGATTTAAAGCAAAATACCAAATTGAAAAACCATTATTCAATAATTATAAAAAGGACACCATTTCATTTCTTGTTTACGACCATTACGGACGACCAAAATTTGAAAAATATGAATATGCAATAATGTATATTTCAAAATCGGAAAAAGAAAATGAATTTTATCTTCAAAAATATATGTATGACCCAGTAAAAAAGAATGATGACGGAACTTGGAGCGGAATAAATGGTGAATCTATAAAAAAACTTTTTGAAAATAAGAAAAACGGATATTTAAAAGCTCGTGGTATTTTTGAATAGCATTTTAATAAAAACTGTGGCTAACATCGTATAAAAATAATGCGTAGTTTAGTGCTTAATCGAGAGTTCGTGCGCTTTTGTTACATCTGATTTTCCTTCGGAAAATCCTCGCACACAAAACCGCACTATTCTTATACATAACCGTT
>NZ_JBHTIB010000049.1:0-665 GCF_042676825.1 Mariniflexile aquimaris | reverse complement strand
CGTTGTGAAGCAATAGCTCAACTTCACCTTAAGACTTTTAATTCGAATGTTTTTGCGCTAAAAAAGCAGGACACCTAAAGGCTATTAAATCTAAGTGGATTATAGCAGATAATTCGCCACCAAGTTTTCGGAGATAAACCCCGTGAAAATGTATTTTCAAACGAGCGGTGTCGTATAAAACTTGATTGCTAAGGTATAAGATTAAAATTAAAAAGTCAAGTCCTCTCCTATTATAATATGATATCTTTACTAATTTAATAGCCTTTAGGTGAATCCATTATAAAAATAAGCGCCTAAATGAAACGACTCATACCACAATGTATAAATCATGACATTTATAAAAACATCTGAATTCCTTAAATCGGACTGAAGTTGAACTACTGACATTTATTTCTTTTCATTTTTCTTTAATTTAATGAAAAGCACTTTTAAACCTTACAATAATGAGACCCTATAATAAAGCGGTTTAAAATATAAAGCTCACAACACTATATATAAAAAATAAGGGATGCTGTGCTTTAACGAAATAGCCTGGAGAAAAGCACAGTCGCCAATTTAGAAAATTAATATTTCTCGTAAATTGTAAACATTTATTTACTAAATTGGCTTAGTAAAAACCAGAAGGTAAGTTTTTTTAATCCCTTACTTTTCATATATTTTACGTT
>NZ_JBHTIB010000048.1:0-655 GCF_042676825.1 Mariniflexile aquimaris | reverse complement strand
TGTGTGCGAGGATTTTCCGAAGGAAAATCAGAAGCTAGCAAACGAGCAACTAACTTTGGTTAAGCTAAAACTAGCAATTTTTTTTATACGGTGTTACCCAACGTTTTTTTCTTTCCGATTCAACCATTTGGCAACTTTTTCATAGTTTGTTAAAAGTAAATAGCCTGTTATTATGTTTATTCCAGAAAATGTCCAGTTAAAATAGTCAGTTCCTGCTTCGTTGAGAAATATATTCAGTCCGCCTTTTTGAACATTGTTTTTAAAAGCAAGGAAAGAATATTGGATAAAGTCAGTTAAATTCGAGATTAGCAATAGTCCGCCAATTAGTATTATTCCCAGCATTAAAATTTTGTTAGTTTCTAAACCTCCAAATTCTATTTTTTCGTTGTCGAATCCCTTATCGAGTTTAATAAAGTCAATTATTTGGTCAGTTTTTTTAATCAGGAAATAATAGATTAAAAAAGCCAAAAGGGTAAAACCCAAACCAGCTAATATTGGCATTAATTCAAAATTATAGAATGTGTACATTAAATTCGAAGGGATCCAAGTAAATACAGTCAGAATTATTGAATATAAAGCGAAAATTTTTATTAAAATTCTGAAAAAATCTCGTTTAGTCATATGGTCGTTTTCAAATGTTGGGTAACGTTTATGT
>NZ_JBHTIB010000047.1:0-651 GCF_042676825.1 Mariniflexile aquimaris | reverse complement strand
CGTTGTACGCAAGTTTGAAAAAAAATGAGATTCCATTTCATCATATTAACTTTATTTTTAGTTCAGGCTATTAAAGCTCAAGACAATATTTCGGATTTAAAATCCTTCGTTGAAACAGTTGAAAGAGTTGAACAACTATCAAACTTGAAAAAAGTTAAGTTTGACTCTCTTTCTATCATTACAACATATGAAGAATTAAAAAGAAAAATAGACTTTGGCTTTGAACATCATCGGATTTTAATAATGTCTTGGAATCGAGACTTGAAATTAAACCTAATCTCAAAAGACCAAGAGTTAAAAATAATTTGGATATCTGAATTTGATTCAAGCAGAGAAAAACATTCAAACGTTTTAAATATAGTTAGAGATTCAAGTTTTGTAAAAAACTACATTTCGAATCACAATAATTTTTATAAAACAAACTTAAATAAATCCGATTTTGAAAATCAATTTTTATCGGAATATGTTGTTGGATTTGGTTGTGGCTCTTGGAATCTGAATGACATAGAAAAAGATTTTGGAAAGGGTTTCAGGTCCAGAAAATTAGACAAAAGAAAAAACAGAAAACATTATTTGAACTGGCTTAAATCATTTTCACCTGAAGTTCAAACTTATGGTACAATTGGGCTTTTATCAATTATAAAAAAATAT
>NZ_JBHTIB010000046.1:0-649 GCF_042676825.1 Mariniflexile aquimaris | reverse complement strand
TTCGAAAATCAAACTAGGTTTTATACCAGTACGAGTGCGTTCCGCAATGAATGGCAACGTTAATGTGTATGGAAAGTAAGGGCTAAGTATAAAGCTTCCCATTCAGATTAGCGGAAAACGAGCAAACAAAAATTATTTTTAACCAGACACCAAAGCCCTTATTTTTTATACATGGTGTTGTGTTTAGTTTTTTTATGTCCGATTCAATTGATAAGGTCAATGCCGTAACAGATGAAATTGGCAATAGCTGGATAACTTTAAAAAAGGTAATTGACAAATGCCCAAAAAAGTCAATCAAATTCTTTCATGACAAAGAAGGTTGGCAATTGTCTATTTGTGCTACTTTTTTATAGTTTATTTATATCTGATTGGTCAACAACGGTAATATTTCCGTATTCTTGACCATTTAACATTACTTTGTTTCCGCCTTTTAAATAAACTGTATCTTTTTCAAATGCGCCAATTAAGTCAACATTTAATAAAAACATATATTCAGTTATAACACCTGCTCTTGGATGTGTGTTTAATCTAGCTTTTACTTTAATAAATCTCATATTGTTTATTTTTAATTAGTTAACGTTTAATTTGTCAGTCGCACGTAACAGTTGCGAACTGCTAAAGTCAGTCGAAAGTTATGTCAAAGTCAAAT
>NZ_JBHTIB010000045.1:0-583 GCF_042676825.1 Mariniflexile aquimaris | reverse complement strand
TTTCCTTCGGAAAATCCTCGCACACAAGCACGCAACTTTCCATACACATAAACGTTGTGCATAATATGAAAAAACTCATTCTTGTCATTTTAGGAATTGCTTTTACATCGTGTAATCCATTCGACGAAAAAAGAGTTTTGGATTATAAAACGGAACTAACCGATTTGACTTCAAAGATTGATGAATATGACAACGGAACTTATGACAGAGATGAAATTGACGAATTTATAATTGGAGATGTTCGAGATTTGGGCATTGATTTAATTATAAAAAATAGCGGAAAGAAAAACCCTAGTTATTCTGGATTTGTCGAAGAAAACGACAGTCTGATTATTTTTGTGAATAGGTCTGGAAGTATAATAGAAACGGAGAAAAGAATAATTTATGATTTCAATAAAAAACCTCGGAATTTTGGAAATGATAATATTATTGGAGCATCCTACAAAATAGTACAATTGGACGAAAGATGGTACTATTCGGAATTAGGATTTGATTAAAATACTATGCACAACACCGTATAAAAATAATTGCGGTTTAGTGCTAAAACAAAGGTAGTTGCGTATTTGCTACATCTGATTTTCCT
>NZ_JBHTIB010000044.1:0-583 GCF_042676825.1 Mariniflexile aquimaris | reverse complement strand
GCATTGAAGAAAATTTTAGTATTTATATCGTCATTATTCTTTGCCAACACAAATGCGCAAACTGAATTTGATTTAGAAAAAGTTTTGAAAATCGAAAGACGAGATATGATTGTTATGAAAATTGACACATATCTGAATTCAAAATCTGAATATGGCGAGAATATCGAGAAACTGAATTCTTCCCAAAGGACTTTTCTCTTCGTGGAAAATTTAGAGCGTGAAATAAATAACGGCGGATTTAACCAATTCTATTTTAATTCAAGTGGAGATTTTAGTCAAGAAACTGTAAATGCTCTTTTGGAAATTGGAGCGGAAAAAACAGCGGAAATTGTAAAAAAGGCAAACTCTGAATTTAAAAACGGAACTGTTCCCAAAGACAGAACTGAAAGACAAAATGAACTGGAATTAATTGAAGAAAAAGCGGAGGAAAACTGGAACAAATGCGATTCGGAATTTTATGAATATCAAGATAATTTGACCGAATTATTAATTGCATTCGTAATTAAGAACAAATCGGAATTTAAAAAATAACGTGTTACAACACCGTGTATAAAAAATTGCTAGTTTTATACTAAACCAATGT
>NZ_JBHTIB010000043.1:0-579 GCF_042676825.1 Mariniflexile aquimaris | reverse complement strand
CTGGATCAAAATCATTTGATAACACATTGCCCGTTACCGGAGTATTTATTTTAGTGCCTGCGGTATCTGCATTCGCGATTGGTGCTTCATTCTCTGGTCCGCCTACTGGTAACACTTCGATGTAAACCATCGCGGTATCGCAGGCCTCTGGGGTACCATCATCACATATGGTGTACTCAAAACTGTCTTCACCTACATAATCCGCTAGTGGTGTATAGGTATATACTCCTGTAGTAGCGTCGATTGTTACAATAACGCCCAGTGCGGTAGTTACTGTAGTGGTGGTGACGCGTTGGGTATCGCCTTCCGGATCGGTATCGTTGGTTAATACATTACCCGTTACTGGGGTGTTTACAACCGTATTGTTGATATCGTTCTCGGCGTTGGTTGAATTTGCTGGTGCTGGTTTGATTACGGTAATGTAAACCGTAGCCTGATCGCAAGCTTGTGGTGTTCCGTTATCACATACGCTATACACAAAACTATCTGTTCCTGTAAAGCCTGTATTTGGTGTGTAAGTGAATGTTCCATCGGTATTTAATACTAACAGTCCGTTTGCAACACCTTGTACTGGTGTGG
>NZ_JBHTIB010000042.1:0-561 GCF_042676825.1 Mariniflexile aquimaris | reverse complement strand
GTGCGAGGAATTTCCAAAGGAAATTCAGACGTAGCAAACTTGCAACGACCTTTGTTTAAGCACAACACCAGCAATTTTTTATATACTGTGTTGGGCAACGTTTTTTTTATTCCGCAAGAGTGATTTTCACTCCGTTCAATTCAGTTCCGTTTTTCAATTCCGTTTTATTTATTTCGTAATAAGGTTCCCATTTTTCTAAAGTCAGTTCGTTTTCATTTGTCCAACCAACTATTTTAAATCCATCAGGAATTAGTCCTTTTTCTAGGTCAGATTTGTTTTCAGTATTTTCGATAACTGACCAAAAAACTCTTGAGTATCCAAATCCACCATTGTCAAATTGATATTCGTAATATATGTATTTTTTATTGGGTGAAATAGATTCGGAAATTAGAACTAAACTGGCATCTTGCAGAGAATGTTCAGAATGAAAAGCTTCTGCAACTTTGTCAAAATCCGAGCTGATTTTAATTCCGATTCCAACAATTCCAATTAGAACTATTCCGATAATTATTAATATCCATTTTTTCATTCAGTTCACGGTTTCTCAAATGTTGCCCAACG
>NZ_JBHTIB010000041.1:0-530 GCF_042676825.1 Mariniflexile aquimaris | reverse complement strand
GTCAGTCGAAAGTTATGTCAAAGTCAAATCATAAGAGTAAAGAACAACCAGATATTGTAAAAGCCTTACTGTGGGCAGCTTTTATTTGGCAGTCTTTTCTTATTGCCTTATTAATTATTTTTTAAAATACATTCCCGTTACAAAACTTATAACATTGGTTAGTACTAATAGTAGTAAAGCAATTTTTACTTGTTTTTCTTGAATTAAAGTCTTTCCTGTATATATCTTTATTATCCAATACCTTATACAACTTAAATTAAGTAAAATTTTTACCGTTTTCTCTTTTGTTCTAAATCTAAGGGCATATTTATAATCTTTAATAGGGAATTCATTTTTTTTATAATAATATCTTTTTAAAGTAAAATCAACGTCTTCAATATCGAAAAAGCCAATCATTGGAATGTCTCTGTCAAATGTGATTTGATTAAGTTTTCTGTTTTGTATTTCTACCGTACAGTCAAGGAAGGAAACAACATCTTTTTTATATTTACCTTTTATATCCATTCTTCTCGTCTTTACTCATGTGTTGG
>NZ_JBHTIB010000040.1:0-54905 GCF_042676825.1 Mariniflexile aquimaris | reverse complement strand
TGACATAAAATCACTACCTTTAAATTATTAATTCTGTATCACTATTTCAGGACGTCACAAAAGATTGAGCTTATCTGTGAATTCAGTAGATTTTTCTTTGCTAATATTTAAAAAATGGGATTTTATTGTTTCCATACTTTCAGAAAGTAACGCCGCATCATTTTTATCATAAAGCGCTAAAGCGGAACTGCTTCCATGTATTTTTAATACGTTATTACAGGCTGTAATATTGGCATTAAGCGCTGTTTTGCATTCCTTTATTAGTGTTTCTTTTTGTAGCGCTAATTCTTTGTTTTTTTGTGCATCCAGTTTTTTAAGTATTTCGGCTTCTTTAAGTTTTAAAGCCAATTGTTGTTGCTCTAATTTTTCTTTTTCTTGTTGTAAAGCTTTTAAATCGTTATTACTCTTGTCTTCTACATGTGCCACTTTTTCGGTCTTGTTATTGGCAGGAATGGTGCATTTGTTTAATTCGGTTATAACATTTTGAGTAATTTCTTTGGCTCTTTTTACAAAAAATCGGCCATCTTCAAAAGTAGACGTACCTTCAACTTTTTTCATAAGTTCTTTGGCATTATACGCTAATTCGAAAGCAGTATCGCAACCACATTTCTTTAAATTTACTTTCGCCGCTTCAAAAGAAATTAAAGATTTGTCTGCATAATATTTTAAATGCTGAATATTATTCGATTCGTACGAATCTTTTACATTAGAATACGCATAGATTAAATTAGAATCAGCATCAACACAAGGTGAATTTTGTGCTTGAAATTTTGCACATACGATAAAAATCAAGAAAAATAGGGATAGTTTTTTCATGGTTATTTGGTTAGGTTAATAAGTAGGTATAACGAAAATACCATTTTTTTTCAAATTGATACACTTCTTAAAGAAATTATTGTTTTACTATATTTATAAAATAATTGTAATCGAACCGTTTTATGAAAAAGTATTCCATTGAAGATTTTAAAGTAACCTCACCAATTTCCTTAAAAAACAGCCAAACAAAACTGGTAATTAAAAAAGCCGATGGCGAATTAGAAGATATACGTAAAAAACTGGGTAAGCTTCAAGATACCATGTATGCGCATGGAAAATATGCTGTTTTGGTCTGTCTTCAAGGTATGGATACTTCTGGTAAAGACAGTTTAATTCGTGAGGTGTTTAAAGATTTTAATACGCGTGGTGTTGTGGTGCATAGTTTTAAGGTTCCAACAGAATTAGAGCTAAATCATGATTATTTGTGGCGTCATTATATCGCGCTGCCGCCAAGAGGAAAGTTTGGGGTTTTTAATCGAACACATTACGAAAACGTGTTAGTTACTAGAGTGCATCCTGGTTATATTTTGGGTGAAAATATTCCAACCGTAAATTCCGTAGATGATATTAATGATGCTTTTTGGGACAAGCGTTTTGAACAGATAAATAATTTTGAAAAACATATTGCCGAAAACGGAACGATCATTTTCAAATTCTTTTTAAATCTTTCTAAAGAAGAACAGAAAAATAGGTTGTTACGTCGTCTAGATAAACAGGAAAAAAACTGGAAATTTTCACCTGGCGATTTAAAAGAGCGAAAACTTTGGGATAGCTATCAGGAGTGTTACGAAGACGCCATTAACAGAACATCAAAACCACATGCCCCGTGGTATACTATTCCTGCCGATGATAAAGATTCTGCACGTTACATTGTTGCCAAAATTATGTACGATACTTTAAAGGAATATAAAGATATTGAAGAACCCGAGTTAGATGATGATATTAAAGCAAATATTGAATTATACAAGCAGCAATTAAAAAGTGAATAGTTTTTTATGATTTCTTTTGGATAGTGAAATTTTTATAAATACTATTTTTAACACTTTAAATTAAAAAACAAATTATGCTTAAAACATATGCATTACTATGTTGTTTGTTAATCGCAACAAATTTCTATTCTCAAACCGATGAAGAAGTTCTAAAAAAAATATATTACAACACTTTAACAAATGGTAAAAGTTACGAATGGTTAAATTATTTATCTAATCAAATAGGAAGCAGGTTATCAGGTTCTTTAGGTGCAGAGCGCGCGGTAGATTTCACTAAAGAAGAACTTGATAAATTAGGTCTCGATCAAGTTTGGTTACAGCCTGTAATGGTGCCAAAATGGGTTAGAGGTGCTAAAGAATATGCTTATATTGAAACAAAACCGGGTAAAACAAATATTGTTAATATCTGTGCTTTAGGAGGTTCGGTAGCGACACCTTCGCTTGGTATTAAGGCTCATATTGTTGAAGTAAAAACGTTTGAGGAATTAGAAGCTTTAGGAAAAGCAAACATTGAAGGTAAGATTGTGTTTTTTAATCGCCCTATGCAGGCAGATTTAATTCAGACACACGAGGCGTATGGTGGTTGTGTGAATCAACGTTATCAAGGTGCTGTGCAAGCTGCAAAATATGGCGCAATTGGCGTTATTGTAAGATCTATGAATTTAAGATTAGACGATTTACCACACACAGGAAGTATGACCTACGATGACTTACCAGTTGAAAAACGCATCCCATCGGCAGCTATAAGTACCAATGATGCAGAGATATTAAGTACCATGTTGCAGTTAGATAAAAACATAAAATTATATTTTAAACAAAACTGCCAGCAACTTAAAGATGTGCAATCGTATAATGTTATTGGCGAAATAACTGGAAGTCAATATCCTAAAGAATATATGTTAGTTGGTGGGCATTTAGATTCCTGGGATTTAGGCGATGGTTCGCACGACGATGGTGCTGGTGTTGTACAGTCTATGGAAGTTTTAAGGCTTTTTAAGGAGTGTGGAATAAAGCCCAAAAGAAGCATTCGCGTTGTTTTATTTATGAATGAAGAAAATGGTTTACGTGGTGCCAAAAAATATGCCGAAGAAGCGAAGCAAAAAAACGAAAATCATATAGTTGCCTTAGAAAGTGATGCAGGTGGATTTACGCCCAGAGGTTTTAGTTTTGAGTGTAGCGATGCCAATTTTAATCAGGTTTTAAGTTGGCAACATCTTTTTAAACCGTATTTAATTCATTATTTCGAAAAGGGTGGAAGTGGATCCGATGTTGGGCCGCTTAAAACAGATAAAAACGTAGTGGCAGGTTTAAGGCCAGATTCACAACGTTATTTCGATCATCACCACGCAAGCAACGACACGTTTGATGCTGTAAATAAGCGTGAATTAGAATTAGGAGCAGGTACCATGACGGCCTTGATGTATCTGTTTGATAAATATGGGATTAAGTAAATTCAGTAATTAATAGTTAATAGTTTAATCAACTATCAACTATCAAACAACAACTAAAAAATGAAAAATTTCATAGTCATTTTTCTTTTATTTAATTCTGTGATTATTATGGCTCAAAACCACGACTCTTTACCTTATTATGAAATTCCTGAATATCAGGAGAGTTATTCTGCAAATTCGGTGGCGGCTAGAATGATAGATGGTTTGGGGTTTAGATATTATTGGGCGACTGAAGGTTTACGTGATGAAGATTTGAATTACAAAGTAGGGGAATCTAGTCGTACGTCTTCAGAAACCATCGAGCATATTTATGGCTTGTCTAAGTTTATTAGAAACAGTGTTTTAATTAATAATAAAGACACCAATACATTAGAACTTGCTTTTTCAGAAAAACGAAAACAAACCTTGATGAATTTTAAAGCAGTCTCGGATGTATTAAGAAATACTGAAACTGCTTTTAAACTTGAAGGCACCGAGGTTCCGTTTTGGAATATTATAAACGGCCCCATTTCGGATGCCTTATGGCATTGTGGGCAGGTGGTTATGTTAAGACGTGCATCGGGTAATCCGTTTAATGCTAAAGTAAATGTTTTTAAAGGAAAGGTTAACGACTAGATTACTGTTTGTTTTTTCTTATTTGATTCTTTTTATTTGTGTTATTATTGTATAACAATTAATAAAAACTGCTTGCTGTCTTACTGAATTTTTGGGTGAAACCATTGGTTGATAATATACGAATTGGACAGCAAAATGGAACTGTCCATTCGCATCAATAAATTATCATTTTATAAAAACTTAAACTTTTGCTGGCACGGATACCGTTATTGGTTCTAGTACGGTGTGCTTATTTTTTAATGCTTTAAGCGAAGGATCATTTAAAATGGCTTCGAATTTTTGCATATCGGTAACTTCAACTATTAATACTACCGAATTGGGATCGTTAGTATCCTGAAATGTTTTAAGGTCGGATATGGCAGGTGCAAATACATCAAGTCTATCTTGGTGCCCTTTAAGCCATGTTTCAATATTGCCTACTCTGTGTCTGGTTACGATTGTCTGTTTCATGATTTTTGTATTTATTTTTTAATACCTACTCTAATCGGTTTTCGGTTTCGCCGTTTTTTTTATCATAGTTATTCAACGGGCTACAACGTCAATGTGAGTCCTCCATCTACCGTAAGTGTCGAACCACTTATATAACTAGATTCATCTGAACATAAAAACAGAATGGCTTTTGCCATTTCTTCTGGTTTATTACAGCCTACAAAGAATAAAGCAAAAAGTAAAAAACTATATTTTAAAAGTTTCATATGATATGTTTTAGAAATGGTTTTTCAAATAAAATTTATAATTATCATTCTTTTATATTTAGCCAAAGCTTATGAAAAGTTATATTTTGCTAAGCGCATCTATAGTTTTTCTTTGTTTTTTAAAATTTATCAGTTTAATAAAAACAATAGTTAATAATGGCGAAAGGGCAGTGCATAGTAAAACGTATTCCCAAGACATAATCTCTTTAAACGTCCCTAATAATCCAGAACCTGCTGCTCTCCCCATATTAGATAGTGCCATGAAAAGCGTGAACTGTGTTGCAGCCACAGTTTGCCAACATAATTTCATGCTAGCTGCAAACATGGCAATGCACAGAAATGTGTAAAATAGATAGTATAATAAAATGAACCCAAATATAAATTTGTCATTTCCCCATAAATAGGGTAATACTGCAAGACCAATTATTAATACCAAACTTGCAATTAGGTAAATTATTATCATTTTTTTATCGCCAAAAAAATCAACTAAAGCACCTCCGGCAAACATTCCAAAAAAGCCGCCAACAACAGTTGTTATGGAATATACTTGTGAAAAGGAAGTGTTTGTCCAACCTAATTCTTGAATAGTAAAAATTGGTAAAAATGTATCAATTAAACCATACATAGTACCATTTATAATAGATGCAATACCCATAAAAATAGTTGATGGTAACACTACTACTTTAAACAGGTTTTTAAATATTTGACTCCAACTCTCTAATTGTGCTGCTTTTGATTCTTTAGATGGTTTACCTTTTGTCCAAGGCATTATTTTTTCATCTGGGCGTTCTCTAAAACAAATTGGAACTAAAATGATAAAAGCAACTGCAATTGATAACGAGGAAATGGCAGTATTAAAGCCCAATATGTTAATTAAAGCAGTTCCAATAACTAATGCTAACGATGTCCCAATAATTTTCGAACCCCACATTAAACCATTGGCTCTGGCTTGTTGGTTAATGGGTACAATATCTATTGCCATTCCATCTGTTGCCACATCTTGAAAAGCTCCAAAAAAACTAATAAAAAAACCAGCAATCATTAATCCGTTTAAGTTGTTTAATGGGTCTTGTACCAAACCAATAGCTAAAAAACTGAGAATTAATCCCAACTGCCCAAAAATTACCCAAGGGCGTTTTCTTCCCATTGATAAAATTGTAAATCTATCCATGAGAGGAGCAATAAGAATTTTAAAACTCCAGGGAATACCAATTACTGCAACAAAACTGGCAATTTCTACAGGAGTTTTATTGTTCATCGCTAACCATGCTGGGATAGCGAAGTACGTGATACCTTCAGGAATACCTTGAGCCAAGTATAATGCCGAAAATGTTAAATAACGCAAAACAGGGTTTTCAGATAATATTAAATTGTTTTTTGTGAATGTTTCAATATCCAGTACTTCTGTGTTGGTTGGTTCAGGTTTCATGTTGTTTAGTTACTTTTAAATTCAAAATTGATTTTCAAAACCATTTTTGAGTTGTCTATTGTAATCTTCAGCATCAAAACTGCCTTTAGATTGTTTTATCAAGCCGTTGTTATCCATTTGCCATAATTCAAAACCACTAATTTTAACTTTTTTTCCAGTACCATTTGTCCCTGTATTTGTTCCTGTTAATGTCCAATGAAACTCAAAACCATTAATAGTTGAAACTAATCGGTTCATAGTGACTACCATATCTGGGAAGGCATTCATAAAACTTTCGGCATCTTTAGCAATTGCAGTTCTTCCAATTGAGGACTTTCCGTTGTTTATTGTTAGCGACCCTTCTTCAGCAAAAAACAAAGCAACAGCATCAGGATTTTGACTACACCACGCCTTTGCGTAATCTCTTGCAAAACACATAAGGTCAAAAATTATTTTATCTGATGTAATTGGAGTTGAAGTAAAAGAGGCGTTTACTATTTTCCAAATATCGTTTTCCTTTTTTAATGTGAAGTAGTTTATGTTTTGTATCATGGGAACACCATAGACATTTGAAACGGCATCAAACTTAACATGCGCTGAAGGACCATCACTAAAATGGATTGTATAACTAGGTTTATTAGTCATTATTTTTTCAATGGCTTCAAAATCATAATTACCAGTTAAAGACAAAAAATGAATAATTTTTATTTTGACGTCATTTTCATCTTGGATTAAAGCCCGTTCTTTTGCGATTTGCTCAAAATTGTATTTATTACTATCATTATTTTGACTAATACAAACAGTTGATTTTATTAGGCTAAATGCAAAACAGACATAAAGCGAAAGTTTAAGAATCTTTTTCATATTTGATTAGTTTTTATTTAAATGATTTGTTCTTTAGCTATTTATTAAAAGCCGTAGCAAGTTGTTTCGTGTCGACATATTGTTGAAATGCAACTACTTTTCCGTTATTAAAAGTCCATAAATGAGCTGCTTGCGTGTTATAGGATTTTCCCGTTTTTTTTACTTTAGCATCGTAACGTAATGTGGCCAATACCTGATTGTTAGACATATCATGAAGTTGAATATCAGTTAGTTTAAAGTATTCATGGTCGTCGCCAATTCGTTTAAAAATGCCATTTAAAACGGCATCAGGTCCTATGTAAGGATTGCCATCGGCGTAAGCGTTTCCTTCCGCTTCATTCCATTCAACTTTTTCATCTAAAACAGCAAGGACAGCAGGAATATCACCCGTACCAAACGCCTTATAAGCGGCATCAACAATTCCAATATTATCCGAAGAAGACATAATACCTAATTGTTGCATAAACAGCATATTATCCATAAAGTCTTGTTCTTGTGCAATTTTGCCATCTTTCATTTTGGCCAGTGTAACACCCTCAATATCTACCGATTTTCCAGTGGCAGGAATTCCGAAGAAATCACCAGTGTGTTTACCTTTAAAATTCCAATGTTTTATAATATTATCACCTTCGCCAAATATATCAACCACTGTAAATTGAATATCTGAAAACCCAGTAATGAAGTTCTGGTAAAAGGCTTTAAAATTATCAATACCAACAATGTTTTCTGGACTAGATATCATTGTTATGTCTTCGGTGAAATTTGTGTTGTTAATGAGGTCTAGATTCCCATCGTTAACAATTTGATCCCATGTTTCAGAATACATTTTAATGTCTTTTTTGTTTTTTGAATCTCCGCATGACATCAAACAAAGTCCGATTGATAACATGCATAAGGTTAGTGTTTTTTTCATTTTTATGTGTGTTTAGATTATTGAGAAATCATCTACCTATAAGGCTGTAAAAAAAGCAGCCCAAATACCCTAAGATAAATTAGTTTTTAATTGATTTAATTTACTTAAGGATTTGGGTAACCTTTAATTGTAATTAGCTTACTTAGCACTTAATAATGACTGACTGTAATAAGCCATTTCGGCAACGATTTTTCCATCGGCATCGAAGCTATTACTAAAATGGAAAGGAACAGTAAGTTTCTTTTTATCCGATTTACGTATTAAGTGGTAGTTCCACCATGAAAGTACTTCACGACCATTACCCATTTCGTACTCTAAATAATCAGGATATCCAATCATATCGATACTAACTATTTCATAATCATCTAGAAACTTTTTCCAGATTGGTGTTATTTCGGCTTTGGTAAGCGATTTCCCAAATTCAGTATTAATATCAGAGAATTTGGCATCATCGCTATAAAAGCTCATGGTTTTATCTAAGTCGCCATTTTCGTAAGCATAGGTAAGTTTACGAACCGTGTTTATATTGTCGTGGTGGTTGTAAATGGTGCCATTGGTTCGGTTAACATAACTGCTACCAATTTCATCTGGGATACTGTTGTTAATGTAATTAATTATGGTTTGTATTTTATTGTTTTTGTTTACTACAAACAGTTTATGGGTAGGCATATTTATTTTTACACCTGTTTTTTTATGCACCCCTTTTAAATCTTCCCAGGTTTGTACCCAAACCACATCTTTTTGATTACTTTCTTTATATTCTAAGGCATCGGGATAGGCGCCTTTTGTGCGTGTAATAGAAAAATAATCTAACGCATCAGCCCAACCTTTTGCGCTTTTTGCAAACGATTCTTTGTCTTGTCCTTTGTCATTAGTGTTAACGCTTACACCATTAAATGATTTAAAATCATCTGCTAAAAAACTAGCAACTTTTTCTGAATCACCACTTACAAAAGCTTTGGTCATATTTTCAACTACTGCGATTGCAGGATGATCAATATAAATCGTTCCGTTGGCTTTTTTCTGGCCATAGGTTATAAATAAACTTGTTAGGGCGATTACAAATAATAATGTTTGTTTTTTCATTGTTTTGGTTTTTAGTTAATAAATAGCATTTATTTTGTCAGATTAGTTCGTAAATTGATTTAATGAAGTTTTAACGGATTGTATTGATAAACCCAGTTCGTGTTTTGCCATTTTGTTTTGGTAAATTATTTTGGGCGTATGTTTAGGGTTTTGATTGTTTAGCATGAGTGTAACGTCTGACACTGGATAAGTTTCACTACTTAACAAATAGTTTTTTCCATGTAATTGTGATGTAGTGGCGGCTTTGTAAACTGCTTCTGCCACATCTTTCACGTCTATCATTGCTAATTCTATATCTGTGTCATAAAACATCTGTATGAAAGGATTAGGCGCGATTTTATTTTTAAATAAAAATTGTATGCCAGTAGATGTCGAATCTTCTCTATTGGATAGTGATTTGCCCATCACCATTACTGGTGAAACACTGGTAATTTCAAAGTCAAGATTCGGGTTATTTTTAATGAAGTTGTTTACCGTTTGATTAGCTATAAATTTAGCCTGTGCGTAAGGATGACTTTCTTCGCTTATAAAAGGCGTGTCGTTTTCACTAAATGTATCGTTGGGAGTTTTGCCACCTGCAGGCAAAGGGAAATTGGTGTTCCAAGCAGCGACTGATGCTATGAAAACAGCTTTTTCAATGGAAGGTGTATTCTTCAGCACTGCTAAGAAATTTTCAGTGCCTTTTATGGTCGGGTCGAATAACTCTAATTTCGGATCTTTAAAATCAAGTTGAAAAGGTGTGCCGCCATGAACAATAATATCGCAATCTTTTACAAATTCTTCTATTTGTTTTTTATCCTCTACATTAAGTTCACTAATATGTAAATGATCTGCATGGTTGAGTTCCATGAGATGCTTGTATTTTTCCTGATTTGCAATATTTGTTGTAGATACTTTTACATCAAAACCAGTTTCTAAAAACCGTTTGGTGATATGGCTTCCTATAAAGCCAGCGCCGCCAATAATACCTGCTTTTTTCATAAAATATCTTTTAGGTTAAAAAAACAGGCAGCTGGTAATAGTTATAGTGACTAACTTGTTCCCTCTTAATTTTTAAGATTGATTTTTTACTATTACCAATAATTCTCTCCCAAAAATACTGCCTGTTAAATAGTGCTTTTTAACCTCTCAAGTCTTCATTAAAAAGAAATTGCGAGGTTAAGGTATGGTTGGTTACCTATTTTGTTTTTATTTTAAAGACTTCATTAATAGTTATAATGATTAAACATTGCTTGTTGCTTAATAAGTATTACTTAGGGAATTAAGTCTAAGTAACTTATAATCAAGGTAAAATAAAAATGATTTAGGACGAAACGCGCGGTTTGCTGTCCGAATCTAGCTTTTTGTTTATCTAAGGCTTTTAATTAAAAAAAGGGAGGAAGTGATGCTTAAATGGTTTGTAAGCGGTTTAATAATTCTTCTTTTAAAGACTTACTTACTGGGATTGCTTTTTTGGCTATTACAATATGGCTTGTCGCTACTTCGTCTATCTGGGAGAGGTTTACAATGAAGGAGCGGTGTACTCTTATAAAATGTTTCTGTGGTAATTTTTCATCTAAATCTTTTAAGGTCATTACCAACAAATATTCTTTTATTTTTGAATAAATGCGGCAATAATTCCTTTCGGCTTCTATATATAAAATGTCTTTTATATCTACACGCACCATTTTTTCTAGATGCCGCACAAAAATACTGTCGCTTAATATAAAAGGATCGGTTTTATCGGTTGCTGTTGTACCTTGTCCATTTTCAGAGATTACTCTGTTTATGGTTAATTCTATGGCGCGCTCTAAATCTAATTTCTTGAATGGTTTAGAAATAAAGGCGTAAGGATGCGTTGTTTTTGCTCTGTTAAAATTTATTTCATCGGCGTTTGCGGTTAAATAGATTATGGGGATGTCGAACGTTTTTTGCATTATTTGAGCTGTTTCAATGCCATCGATATTCCCTTTTAGTGTAATATCTAAAAGCAGAATGTCTGGTTGGTTTTGCTCAATATGAACCAATGCTTCTTCGCCTTTAGATAAAATGCCAGTGACCTCATAACCCAGATTTGTAAGTAGTAACGAAATATTTGCAGCAATAATCATTTCATCTTCTACTATTAATATTTTAGTTTTTCGATTCATTTATGCTGCTTTATTTAATTTGAAATGAAATAGGACAGAAGTGCCGTTTGCAGTGTCTTCAGTCATTTCTCCATTAAGTTGTTGCGTTAATAATTTAATAAGTTGCAAACCAAATCCGGTACCTTTTGGTGCTAATCCTTTTGTTTTACCAATACCGTTATCGGCTACTTGAAGGGTAAGTGTTTCAGGAGATGTTTTTGATAGGCTAATAGAAATATGTCCAGATTTGTTTTCTGGAAATGCATATTTTAAGGCATTGGTTAAAAGTTCGTTAACAATTAAACCGATTGGGATGGCTGTGTCTATATCTAATTCGAGATGTTCCATAGCACATTCAATTTTAATTTTATTTTCTAAATTAAATGTGTCTAAAATGCCTTCTCCTAAATTTAGAAAGTAATCTTTCATTTCAACATGGCCTAAATTTTTACCTTGATATAGTTTTTGATGAATGATACCCATTGATTGTACTCGATTTTGGCTGGCTATCATGGCATCTTTTGTTACTGCATCTTCAATTTGTTCAGACTGTAATGAAATTAAACTTTTAACAAGTTCTAGGTTGTTTTTTACGCGGTGATGTATTTCTTTAAGCAGTAATTCGTTCTGTTTGTTTTTAGCTTCTAATAATTTATTTGTTTTTGTTCGTATGGAATAACTCTTATATCCAAATAACAAAAAACCTAAAAGTAAACTGGCAACACCAATACTTAGCCATTGCACCAGACGTTGTTGTGCAAGTTGTGTTTTTTGAGCGGCAATGGTGTTTTCTTTTTTTTCTGAGTCATATTTTGCCAAAAGGCTCGACATGGTTTTATCACTTTCTATTTTTGCAGTGCTATCGCGCATTATACGGGCTTTCTTTTGATATTCTAAAGCCAAAGGATAATTACCAAGTTTTTCATAAATAGTACTAACATGCCCGTAATTTTCTGTTAAGTTACTTAAATCGTTATCTTCTTCTTGAAATTTTACGGTTTGCAGTTGGTATTTTAAGGCTTCTTGGTAATTGCCCGTTAAGAGATTAATTTCACCTAAATTGGCGGTTACCGTGGCATAGGCATTTCTATAATTTGTTTGTTGCGAAAGTTTTAAAACATGTTCATAATCCATTAAAGCTTCAGAATATCGCCCCAGTCTTTTAAGCGCATTTCCGCGGTTATTTAAGAAATCGCACATGCTTATGGGGTTAAAGTTGAGTGCTTTAGCTAAGGTAAGTGCCTTATTAAAATAATTGTATGATTCTTTATAGTTGCCCATGCCAATGGCAGCACTTCCTGCATTAGTCAAGCTATAAACTAGTTCTTCGTTTAACTTATGCTTTTTACAAAAGGTAATGTTTTTTAACGCGTAGTCTAATGCTTCCTGATAGCGTTCTTGTCTGTATAAATCTTCAGAAATGCGTGTGTTGGCACCTGCTATACCCGCTTTATCATTTATAGATTCCATAAGATTTAGTGCTTTTAAATCGCATTGCATGGCGTTTTCTAAAAGCCCTCGTTTTTTATAAACCCAGCCAATTTTAAATAGCGTAGTAGCTTGCCCTTTTTTATCCTGACTGGATGTATATCCATTTAATGCCTTATCAAAGTGATATGAAGCTGAATCGAGTTCCAGAAGGTTGGCATGGATTCTACCTTTCATTTCATGAAACTTTGGTTGCCAGTTAATAAATTCAGATTTATTGGCAAATTTTACCGCTTTTCTTGCGTAAACAAGTGCGCTTTTGAAATCTGAATTCGAGGCAGTCGCAATAATTTCTTCGAGTAATGCTAAGGATTTGCTGTTGTTTTTTTCGTTGTTAAGCAACAGTTCTAAACTGTCTATTGCCGAATGTTGAGCCATAGAAACACAAGAAAAGAGTAATATAACAGTAGTTATAAAGTTTTTTTTAAAGTAGAATGTAAACTTTGGAATTAGCATGAAGTCTTTCTTAATTTATTATTCAGCTTTAAAAAGACTCAGGGAAATATCTAGTAATATTATGTAAAAATATGATTATTAACAAATAATATGAATATTATTCATAAAATTATATGTAAAGAAAAAAAATGCTCAACAAAAGTTGAGCATTTTAAAGACTTTAATAATTTGGCTTATTTAACCAATTCTTTATTTTTTTTTGGTGAAAAATCGACTTCTATTTGATTGTTTATAATATCATCAAACGTCTCTCTTTTTCTTATAAGGTGTGCTTTGTCTTTATACCATAAAACCTCTGCTGGTCGGAATCTTGAGTTGTAATTGCTTGCCATAGAAAAACAGTAAGCGCCGGCGTTTTTAAATTGCAGAATATCACCTTCGTTAATTTCATTAATACGTCTGTTGTTTCCAAAAGTATCTGTTTCGCAAATGTAACCTACTACTGTATAAAAACGTTCGCGTCCTTTCGGGTTTGAAATATTTATAATTTCGTGGTGAGAACCGTAAAACATAGGTCTTATTAAATGATTAAACCCAGAATCCACTTGTGCAAAAACGGTAGAAGTTGTTTGTTTTATGGCGTTTACCTTTGTTAAAAAGCTTCCAGATTCACTAACTAAAAACTTTCCAGGTTCGAAAGCTAGGGTTAAATCTTTACCATATTCTTTACAAAACGCATTGAATTTAGCAGATAATTTTTCTCCTAATTCTTCAATATTTGTTTCAATATCTCCTGGTTTGTAAGGCACTTTAAATCCAGAACCAAAATCTATAAAATCTAAATTTTTGAATTGTTTAGCAGTTTCAAATAATATTTCGCTGGCATAAAGAAACACTTCAATATCTAAAATATCACTACCCGTATGCATATGGATACCGTTAATTCTCATTTTAGTATTTTCAACAATACGCAAAATATGAGGTATTTGATGAATAGATATACCAAATTTAGAATCGATATGGCCCACAGAAATATTGGCATTACCACCCGCCATTACATGCGGATTGATACGAATACAAACAGGCGTGTTTGGGTGTTTCGTACCAAATTGTTCTAGTATTGATAAATTATCGATATTAATTTCAACACCTAATTTAGCTGCTTCTTCAATTTCAGATAATGACACACCATTTGGTGTAAAAATAATTTGTTTTGGTTGAAAACCGGCTGCTAAACCTAGTTGAACTTCTTGAATAGAAACGGTGTCAATGCCAGATCCTAAAGTGTTAAAAAGTTTTAATATCGATATATTTGATAAGGCTTTAACAGCATAATTTATTTTAAGACTTTTTACGCTTTTAAAAGCATTAGTAAGTCTTTTGTATTGAGATTCAATTTTTTCGGCATCATAAACGTAAACCGGACTTCCAAAATCTTGTGCAATTTTCAGCAATTGATTTTCCAACATAATTTTCAAATTTTCGTCAAAGATATTTCTTTAGAATAAATAAAAAAGAAATAAATTAAAAATTACACAAATTAAACAAAATGTTAATTATATAACAAATTAAATTTCTTTCATATAAAATGGCAGTTTTCATAATTAAATATTAGGGTAAGTTATCATGATTATTTACATTTGCCCAACTATAACGATTTAGCTCATTATGAATTTACACGAATATCAAGGCAAAGAAATATTAAGCAGTTTTGGAGTGCGTATACAACGAGGTATTGTTGCTCAAAATGCTCAAGACGCAGTAGTTGCTGCAAAACACTTAACATCAGAAACAGGTACAAGTTGGTATGTTGTAAAAGCACAAATACATGCCGGTGGTCGCGGTAAAGGTGGCGGTGTAAAACTTGCTAAAAACCTTCAAGAAGTTGAAGAAATCGCAGGACAAATAATAGGAATGAATCTTATTACACCACAAACTTCTGCAGCGGGTAAAAAAGTGCATCAAGTTTTAATAGCTGAAGATGTTTATTATCCAGGTGAAAGTGAAACGAGTGAGTTTTATATGTCGGTATTATTAAACAGAAGTACGGGTCGTAACATGATTATGTATTCTACCGAAGGTGGTATGGACATTGAAACTGTTGCCGAAGAAACACCACATTTAATATTTACCGAAGAAATAGATCCGACTGTTGGGTTATTGCCATTTCAGGCGAGACGCATCGCTTTTAATTTAGGATTATCTGGTAATGCTTTTAAAGAAATGACAAAATTTGTGTCTAATCTTTATACGGCTTATGTAAAATCTGATTCATCTTTATTCGAAATCAATCCGGTTTTAAAAACAAGTGATAATAAAATATTAGCAGTTGATGCTAAAGTTACCATCGATGATAATTCACTTTTCAGACATAAAAACTATGTTGATTTGCGCGATGTGCGCGAAGAAAGTGCCATTGAAGTGGAAGCTGGAGAACTTGGTTTAAATTATGTTGATTTAGATGGTAACGTAGGCTGTATGGTAAACGGTGCCGGATTAGCCATGGCAACCATGGATTTAATTAAACAAGCAGGTGGTGAACCAGCAAACTTTTTAGATGTTGGAGGTACTGCTGATGCTGCGCGTGTAGAAGCGGCTTTTAAAATCATCTTAAAAGATCCAGCGGTAAAAGCAATACTTATAAATATTTTTGGTGGTATTGTTCGTTGCGACCGTGTAGCGCAAGGTGTTATTGATGCTTACAAAAACATGGGGACTATTAATGTGCCAATTATTGTGCGTTTACAAGGAACCAATGCAGATATCGCTAAAGAATTAATTGATAATTCTGGATTAGCTGTGTTGAGTGCAACAGAATTTCAGGAAGCTGCCGATAAAGTGCAACAAGTATTAGCGTAATAATTTCTGCAGAAGCAGCAATCTTAATATAAAAAAAGAGCAACGTTATTCGTTGCTCTTTTTGTTTGTTTTAGAATGTAATAAACTTTTCTTTTTTAGATTCTTTTTAGGTTGCGCTTTCGCGGAAGGGTCGCCTTTTTCAAAACCAGGTTTCGGATTTGGTTTAGATTTAGCCTGCGAATTTTTTTCAGGCATGGGACCTCGTAAATGGATTACCAGTCCGTTTAAAAAGTTTCGCAATATCTGATCGCCACATTCCATATATTTTGGATGGTCTTCACTTCTAAAAAAAGCACCCAATTCACTTTTCGAAATTCTGAAATCTACGAGCTCTAAAATCTTAACAATATCATCATCGCGCAGCTTTAACGCCACACGTAATTTTTTTAAAATATCATTGTTTGTCATAAAATTATTTTAAACAGAATATAAGGTTGCCGTTTATCGATAATGCCATCAACCGACACCAATTCTAGCGTTTTTGAAATTTTTGTAAAGATACCTTAAAAATACCTTTTAATTATTATAAAAAAATGATTATTTGCGTTTTTTAACTTGTTGAAAATCAGTAATATAAAATAAATTTGATTTATTATCTATTCACCAATTATGTTAAGAAATTACAGTTTTAAAAGTCATTTTTGAGATGAAATAATTAAATTTCACGACCAAATACCTGCGGGTTTTCGATAAGTTGCCCGATATCTACGATTATTAAATTACTCTTGTGCGTATCTTTATAATGTTAATTACTTAATCCCTCAAGACATGATTAATAGAGTAGAAAAACTAAGTCTACTATCCGAAATGATAGCATTCGCAAAATACGACAAAGACCTCAAAAACATAGAATATAACTTTTTACTTGGAGTTGCTAAGCAGTTAGAAATTTCACGAGAAGATTTTGATTATTTAATAGAACACCCTATAAACTATATACATTTAAAATCTCATAGCGAGCGCATTGTACAGTTTCACCGTTTGGTTTTACTAATGAATATAGATAGTGAAAGTGCAAACAACCATAAAAATGTTATTAAACTTTATAATTTTGGATTACGCATGGGTTTAAGCCATGAATCTATAAGTAAAGTTTTGTATTTAATGGAAAGTTTTCCGAATAAGATTGTACCGCCTGATGTATTGATTGATATTTTTAAAACACAATATAATTGAAAATTAGTCTCTCAGTTTTTAATACTACTATGTTTTAATTTCTAATCTGCTTAGGTTATAGAAAAGCTAAAAGTTAAACTTTTAGCTTTTCTAGTTTATTCTGGTAACTTTTTATCTCATCACGCAATTTAGCAGCCACGATAAAGTCTAATGCTTTAGCGGCTTCTTCCATAAGTTTCCGTTTCTCACGAATTTTCTTTTCTAACTCCGGTTTACTTAAATAGTCACTTTCTGGTTCGGCAGCTTTTCTGGCTTCCAGTTCGTAGCTATAGGTACTAATGGAATTTTTAGAAAGCGCATTGTCCAGACTTTTATTTAATGCTTTGGGTGTGATGTTGTGTTTTGTGTTGTAGGCTATTTGTTTTTCGCGTCTGTAATTGGTTTCGTCAATAGTTTTTTGCATGCTGTTTGTTATTTTATCTGCATACATAATGGCTTTACCGTTTAGGTTTCTAGCGGCTCTACCAACGGTTTGGGTAAGTGAACGCGCCGAACGTAAAAAACCTTCTTTATCAGCATCTAAAATGGCTACTAAAGATACTTCAGGTAAATCTAACCCTTCACGAAGTAAGTTAACCCCAACTAAAACATCAAACAATCCTTTACGTAAATCTTGCATGATTTCTACACGCTCTAAAGTGTCCACATCACTATGAATATATCTACATCGAATTTGAATTCTTTCTAAATATTTCGTCAATTCTTC
This sequence comes from Mariniflexile aquimaris, assembly GCF_042676825.1. Taxonomy (NCBI): domain Bacteria; kingdom Pseudomonadati; phylum Bacteroidota; class Flavobacteriia; order Flavobacteriales; family Flavobacteriaceae; genus Mariniflexile; species Mariniflexile aquimaris. The sequence goes on along the minus strand of NZ_JBHTIB010000040.1, from coordinate 37,335 downwards.
GGCCATACGTTTCGTAAGCGTTGTAACTAAAGTACGTTCATCTTTTTCTACCCGTTGCTGAATTTCTTCAATTAAATCGTCAATCTGGTTTAAGCTAGGGCGAATTTCTATCACCGGATCTAACAATCCGGTTGGACGAATGACTTGCTCCACATAAATACCATCCGATTTTTTAAGCTCGTAATCGGCAGGCGTCGCACTCACATAAATCACTTGGTTTTGAATCGCCTCAAATTCTTCGAATTTTAGCGGACGATTGTCCATAGCGGCGGGCAATCTAAATCCGTATTCTACTAAGTTTTCCTTTCTGCTTCTATCGCCACCATACATGGCATGCACTTGTGAAATGGTAACATGACTCTCGTCGACTACCATTAAATAATCTTCAGGAAAATAATCTAATAAGCAGAATGGTCGCGTTCCGGGTTGGCGCCCATCTAAATAGCGCGAATAGTTTTCGATACCAGAGCAATAGCCTAATTCGCGAATCATTTCCAAGTCGAATTCGGTACGTTCTTTAAGGCGTTTGGCTTCTAAATGTTTCCCGATTTCTTTAAAATAATCGTGTTGTTTTACCAAATCGTCCTGAATTTCTTTAATAGCTCCTTGCAACACATCGGGCGATGTTACAAACATATTTGCTGGGTAAATTGTGAGTAAATCGTACTTTTCTATCACCTGATTGGTTTCAATGTTGAACGACTCCATATCTTCAATTTCGTCGCCAAAAAAGTGAATTCTAAACGCATCATCGGCATAACTTGGAAAAATATCCACGGTATCACCTTTAATTCTGAAGTTTCCGTGATTAAATTCACCTTCGCTACGCGAGTACAAACTTTGCACCAGTTGATGTAATAATTTTGTTCGTGAAATAATTTGATCGCGTTTTAGCGTGATGACATTTTTTTGAAATTCAACCGGGTTTCCAATACCATAGATACAAGAAACGGAAGCGACTACCAACACATCTCTGCGGCCAGAAAGTAGGGAAGAGGTGGCGCTTAAACGCAGTTTTTCAATTTCATCGTTTATCGATAAATCTTTTTCTATATAAACGCCCGAAACCGGAATGTATGCTTCGGGTTGGTAATAATCGTAGTAGGACACAAAATATTCTACCGCGTTATTGGGGAAGAATTGCTTGAATTCGGAGTATAATTGAGCCGCCAACGTTTTGTTGTGGGCTAACACAAGTGTTGGTTTTTGAACTTCCTGGATTACGTTAGCTACTGTAAACGTTTTTCCAGAACCTGTTACACCTAAAAGGGTTTGATATTTTTCATTAGAGCGAATTCCAGCAACTAATTGTTTAATAGCTTCTGGTTGATCGCCGGTAGGACTAAATTCCGATTCAATCTTAAATTTCATATGCTTTTAAATACCTAAAGTATTTTAAGTGTCTAAATTACTTAAAGTTGTTGGAATGTGAAATTTAAGCGGATTAATTTTGAAATTTATGTGGTTGATAATCGTGGTTTTTGAATTGGTAAGTCACATTACTGACATGGCGCGTTAGGGGTAGAAGCGGCATCCTTTTGGTTTTCTAAAAAACCAAAAGATATAGCTGATAACCCGACCTGCAAGGGAACGCCCAAATAATGTTTTATCGTTTTAAGGTAAAGTGTCCGCTGTAAACTCTTCCGTCTTCTAAAATAACTTTAAACCAATAATCGTCTGTTGGCAATATTTTACCATTAAAAGTACCGTCCCAACCAATCGAGTTAGCGGCTAATTGTTTTATTAATTTCCCATAGCGATCGTAAATAAAAATGATGCTATTTGGTTGATTGTTAGTGTTTAGTCCTTTTATTTGCCAATAATCGTTAAAACCATCGTTGTTTGGAGTAAAATATTTTGAATGACCTATCACTGAGATATCGATAGTGGTAATTCCGCAAATAGAATTTTGAATGTAAATGGTGTAAAAACCGGGTTTTACGTTATTAAAAACAGGTTCAGATTGGTAATCTATAAAGGAAGAACCCACTTCTCTTAAGGCAAATTCGTAAGTGCCGTTACCTAAATTTGAAGTATTGATTGTTACGGAATTGTTTTCTGAAAGCTCGACAACACTCACATCGTTTTGGGTAATGGTTGCTTTTTCTGAAGCAGTCACAATTATATTTCTACTAGCCGAACACGTGTTGGAAAAAGTAACTAAAACTGTGTAAATTCCGGTTTCGTTAATGGAAATAGATTCTGATGTGGCAGCCAAAGCTACATTATTTAAAAACCATTGGTACGTTGGATTGTTTCCTGTGCCATTTAACAATCCGGAATTTAAAGTAATTGCTAGTGGGTAGCTATTTAAGCAATATAGTATTTCTTCTTCGGGTAAAAGTTGCGGGGGTGTGTTGACATTTAAAGTGATGCTTGTAAATAATTCGCAAAAAACATCTTTGGCTTTTACGTATATGTTTTGCGTAAAGGCGGATGTATTAATATACGAATCGCTTAATTGATTGGTATGGTTGGCTGCATCGCTATAGGTACTGTAAAATGTAATTGGGACATTTTGTGATACTTCGGGTTGAATTTGAAGGCGCAGTTCATTTAAATTAAAAGAGGTGTAGCCATCGCCATCATCATCACAAGCGTCAAAAGTTGTAATGCTTGAATTGGTGTAATTTGCTCGTAATGTTAATGTTTCTACGGCAAAACATCCATAGTCGTTTTCTAGTCTAGCAAATACAACTTGCATTGGTGTTGTATTAATAAAGCTATTAGGATTCGGGATTGGGTTGATATTTTGAGTTGCATCATTCGCGGTTAAAAAATAATTGACAACCTGTAATAACGGATTGCCTGGAAGCGTAAAATAAGGATCGACTACATGTAAATCGAAAAAGGTTATTCCATCGGTATCATTATCGCAAAAATCTAAAAAACAAGGGGTTGTTTGGAGGCTTGAAGCGTATTCAATATTAATTTCACCATAAGAAATGCAGCTGCCCTGCAAGGTAACTTCAACATTGTATGTGCCTGCATCAACAACTGTGTAGGTATTATTGGTTTCTCCAATAATTTCAATGCCATTTTTAGACCATTTGTATGAGGTGGCATTCGTTTGAAAAGCGTCAAGTACTAATGTTTCATTATCACAGAGTGGATTATTAGTAGCTATTAATCTGTCTGCACCCAAATCGGTACTAAATTTAAAACTGCCAGCTTCTAAAAAAACGGCGGAATCGTAGCGGTAATTCTGCTCGTCTGCAATAACAAGTTTTACATGGTAGGTTTCGTTAGGAATCGTATTGGCAGTTGCGGTGAGTATGGCGGTTTGTCCGTTAAAGTTTATGGGTGCCGTGGAGTTATTCCAGCTACCAAAATAAGTCTGGTTTTGTTCTTGACAACCATTAGGAATATCGGGGTGAACGGTGGTTACTTTTACAGGGGTTTGTGTATTGGGAATTAATGCGATGTTGGTGTATTGGGTGTCACCCACCTTTTTGATAAGAAAGCCGAATAAATCGGAATATTTACAAGTATTGGCGTTATTTATTCGATATTCTTCCGAAGCAAAAATATATCTAAAACTAATTTGCGAAGCTTCCGATGTAAAATCAAATTCTATAATAGTGGCGTTGGTGGTATTATTTTCGTTTAAAATAGCTTCTAAATCGGCATCACCACCCCAATTTAAGGCATTATCGTCGCTTAATGATGTGTTTGGGCCTTGCACGTTTGATAATTTTCCTGTGCTTAAAACGATGCCACTTTGGAACGGAAATGAACTTCCGTTGGCATTAAAATATCCATAGCTTTGGTCTGTACCATTAAAATTTCCCCCAATTACGTTGGTAACATTAACATTGGTAATACAGCTGCTATTAATTAAAATATCTTCAATGAGTTGTTGCGGGGAATAGGTTTGACTATCAACTTGAACATTTTGAGTGTAAAAATTCAATGAGAATAGAAAACAAATATAGAAGACTAAGTGTTTCATTTATACTAAATAGCTGGTCAAATATAATTGTTTTTAGCTGTTTTGTTTGTTATAAAATTATCGCTTCAATGAAAAATGACCTTTAACATCGAATGAATTACCATTTTGCTTCACTTTTGCAACAAACCAATAGTCGTCTGAAGGCATATTTTCGCCATTAAATGTGCCATCCCAACCTATAATGGAATCGGGCAAGGTTTTAAGTAATTTGCCATAGCGATTATAAATATAAACCACCGTTCCGGGAAGTTGTTCGATGCCTACAATGTGCCAAGTATCAAACGTGCCATCATTATTTGGTGTGAAAAATTTAGGAATATCAATTACAACCACTTCTTTTGTTACATCGTCACAACCATTTAAATCTCTTATGGTTACCAAATGAACACCAAAAGTTACATTGTTAAATACATTAGAAGTTTGCGGTTCGCCATCATCTAAAATATAAACATAATCACCTATACCACTTACGTCGACCGTTATGCTATTAGGATCAGCAAAATCTACTGTTGTTGTAAAATTAATGGTGGCCACTTCCGATTCAATTACGGTAAACGACTTAGTAAAAGAACAATCGTTAGAAATGATATGAGGTGTGGTAGCTGTAACCCAGTAATTGCCAATTTCTGAGGCGTCGTTTAATATTATTTGAGCAGTTGTTGCTCCGGTAGACCACAAATAAGTGTCGTTTGGATTTCCGGTGTAGGCATCAATGACTAAAGGCGTATTATCATTACAAAAAGGAACCAAATCGTTTATCGGAATAACAGGAAGTGGGTCAACACGGGTAGCAAATTCTGTGGTATCGTAACATTCTGTTGCGTTATTTTCAAGCCTTACATATATAATTTCTCCATTTGTGGCGTCGTGTAAAGTATTTAAAGGATTTGCTTTATTCTGGGCATCGGTTAACGAACTGTGATAAGTAAGTGTATAGTCGCTTGAATTCTGACTTCCCAGTATGATGCTTGCGTTCGCAGAGAGGTCGAATTCAAAGAAACCGTCGAAATCATCATCGCAAGAAATTAAATCTGGGGCATTATTAGCCACTGGATTTGGGTTTATTTGTAGCACGAATGAAGGCGTAATAACACAGCCAGTTATGTTATTGGAAACTCTAACAAAAAGAGTATGCGAACTTGCGGTATAATTGTACGTGTACGGCAGTGCGTTGGTATTAGTGTCTGCGTCATTTTGTGTGTTATGATACGAAATTGTAATATCCGTAGGATCGTTTACAATCATGGCATCTACCAATTGCAAATCGTAGATGTCGGTATCATTATCACAAATTTCTATGGTGCCTACAGTATTTGTTGGTGGTGGAAGATGTACCTGAAGTTCTAAAGGAATAACGCTAAAACAACCTGTTAATGTGTTTGCGACTTTAATATAAACGGTTTGAGTGTTTGAAATGAAAGAGGTAGGATTTGAAATTTCATTCGAATTATCTAAGCCATCATTTTGATTGATATCGTTTAAATTTTCAAAATAATTTATAATAAGATTGCTTTTAACTCTATCGTTAATATCAAAATCGGCATTTTCTAAATTAAAAGGTGTAAATCCATCGTAATCGGTATCACATGCAATTAAAGGTGCTTTTACTTCCGAAATATCTGGAGCTGCAATAATATTGATGCCTAATTCTTCTATGACATAGCAAAAAGAATCGTTGCTCTCTATTCTAACATAGAGTGTTTGCGGATTGGTTGCATTGGTGTATTGTGCTGGTAACGGACTTGATTTTGATTCGGCTTGTGTACGCGTCAAATGGAATGAAATATTTAAATTATCGGTTGAACCTTGCGCAATTTCATTTCGCTTATCAGTTAAATTGAAGGTGTTTTTACCATCATTACTCGCGTCATCACATACCAAATAATCTATTATAGGACTGTAAATAGGGTCTGGTGATACTTGCATTATAAATGATGAGGTTGCAGAACAACTAGGGTCGGTTATATTTTCAACTCTCACGTAAACGGTTTGCGGACTGGTTTTGTTCACATAATTTAAGTTTTTATCTATCGGGATAGTAAAAGCAGCATCTTCAAAATAATACACTTCTTTACCTGTTTGTCCGTTTAAAATTTCGGCATCTTTTTCGGATAATAAAAAGTTAGCATAGATATCGCCATCGTCTTCGCATATCTGGTAATTGCTTATAGCAGGAATATTAGGTAAGGTATTTACAATAACCTGCAATGGTACGATGGCATAACAGCCTGTTGCAGATATGGCATCTGCCACTCGAATGTAGACCGTTTGTGTATTTGCGTTATAGGATGTGGTATTTTGAATCGGATTGACGACTGTCATCGAGTCGGCATCACTAAACGAGGTGTGAAAACTTATATTTAAACCCGTTGTACTCGAAACCACTTCCGGAATTTTAGCATCTAAATTAATAATTGAAAATCCATCCTGGTCGTTATCGCAAATAATAATATCATTGGGTTGTGAGGCTGTTGGAGCTATTATTACTTCAATATCAAAAGAATTAACGGTATGGCAACCGGTGGCAATATTTTCGATGCGCGCAAATAAGGTTTCGGTAGCATTGGTATTCGTAAAAAAGGATATTTCGTTAGCGTTGGTTTCTGCATCTGTCGCACTTGTAAAATAAGTAGCGGCAAATGCTATATTACCATTAGTTACAAGATCGTCTAGCGTGTGTAAATCGATGTCAACAATGCCATCATCATTATCGTCACAGTAAGGTACAGGATCGGCGGGGTTGAATAATAAAATAGGATTTATCAATAAGGTAATATCGTCGTAATCCACACAGCCTGTATCGGTGTTTTCTAGTCGTATATAAAGCACTGTTGGACTTTCGGCTTCGTAATAAATATTTCTTGGTAATGCATTCGTGTCATTATCTCGGTCTAATTCGGTTTCATAAAATGTTACAGAAATAGGGAAGGGCAAATCGTTGGCAATATAAGCTTCCACCGTATTTAGATTAAATGCAAGGGTGTCGTTATTAATGGCGTTATCATCACACAAAGCATAATCACCTGTATCTGTTGCGGTTAGTAATAGGTTGGTATGGATTTCTAACGGAACAATAGAAGCGCAACCCGTCGCATTATCTTCAACTCTTACATAAATTGTTTGTTGTTCAAAATTTGTATTTTGATAACTGGTAGGGTTTTGAATAGCGTTGGAGCCTGAAACGGCATCATCATAGCTTTCATGAAAGCTGGAAGTAACACCAGTTAAACCATTTTCAATATCGTTTATAATTTGTGTTAAATCGAAAGTAGCAAAACCATCATGATCTTGGTCGCAGGCGTCTATATAACGCGTATCTCTGTCTACAATCGGACTTATGGTAACATTTACATTTAAGGTTGCCGAAGTGTTAACACAACCAGTTTGGGTATTAATGGTACGAATATAAACCGTGCTGGTTGGTGTGTTGGAATTGATATACGGCGAGACGATGGGATTAGTGCCATTGTTTGCATCGTTTTGAGTAGGGTGGTAGGATACCACTAAATTAGCTTGTCCGTTAATTATTTCTTCATCTTTATCAGTTAAATAAATAATAGCGTAGCCATCAGGAAAATCGTCGCTATCGCAAACTTCTAAATCGGTAGGATTTACAATGTTTGGAACTGCGTTTACTATTAAATTAAAGGTTGTATAAGCAAAACAATTACTATCTAAATCATCGATTCTTACATAAATTGTTTGAGGATTCGCGGTATTGGCAATAGGCGCTGTTATAGCATTAATATTACTTCTGGCATCAAAATCTGATAAATGATAGCTAAACGTAAAATTGGTAAAAGGTATATTGTTGACTAATTCTGCGCTTTTGGTAGATAAATCAAAAATTTCAGTACCGTTACCACTGGCATCATCACACAACGGATAATCTGTTATGGGACTTATAGGTTCTTCAGTGTTTAGAACTACTACAATTTCATCTTCTTCAACACAATTCATGCTATTAAAAGGCACGGATACTTCCACCTTATAAGTGCCGTTTTGAACAACACTTAGCGTTGGACTAATGGCACCTGGAATGAGCATTCCATTATTATACCAAGCATAAGAGGCAAGCGGATTTTGTATGTCGGCATCTAAAGTGGTCGAGCTTGCACATGTTGTAATGTCGGGGCCTAAATCTAAAATTTTAAAACTATTGCCTTCAATAAAAACAGCAGAATCCGATTCGTAATCGGTTTGGTCGGCTATTATTAATTTTATATGGTATTGTACGTTGGGAATTATGGTTGCCGAAGCGGTAAGCACCGTTGTTCTTCCATTATAGTTGGTGTCTGGATTACCATAAGAATCAAAATACTGGGCGTTTTGTGCGGGACATACGCCGTAAATTTCATTATGAATAGTGTTGGTATTTACAGGTGTTGAGGTGCCAGGTACTAAAGCTATATTTTGATAAGGTCCGGTGCTTCCCGTTGGTTTGATTAAAAAGACGAAGCCATCGGAGAATTGACATGGATTGATACCGAAATATTCTTCGGAAGCCAATAGGTAATTAAATTGTAATTGATTGGAAATTGATACAATATCAAACTCTATAGATGTTGCATTTAGCGTATTAGATATGCCAAGTGCCGTTTCTAAATCTGGGTCTGTTCCCCAGTTAGAAGCCCCTTCGCTAAGCGTTGGTGTTATGGTTCCGTTTCCTCCAGAAGCAGCATTTCCTGTAGAAAGCATAATCCCATTTTGAAAAGGAAAGTTAGAACTGCCTCGGTCAAAATAAGCATAACTAGAAAACCCACTAGAACTTCCGTTTACAGACGACGTAATATTAGTTATATCAACGCAACTGTTTTGTACTAAGTTATCTTCAATAAGTTGTTGTAAGCTTACAGAACTATCAACATTAATTTGTTGCGCGTACATAACACCGCAGCTCCAGATGAGGAGCATTGATACAATTGCGTTATGCAGGTGTTTTTTCACTTAACTTTATTTGGGTAATAAAAAGGAAGTTACATTTCCTTAATACAACCGTAAATTAGATATTATTTAGCTGACATGCAAAATAAATAGGGAGCGTGCATTTTAATTTCGATTTTCTGTATTCATTTAACGTTTTAACGCGAAATGATTTTTATAGATTCTTCCATCCTGAAGTTTTACCGAAAACCAATAATCATCGGTAGGTAAGATTTCACCATTAATTATTCCATTCCAGCCTTCGCTTAACGGACTTAATTCTTTCAATAATTTGCCATATCGGTCATAAATATGAATGATTGTATTGGGTTGAAATGCTTTTGAAACCCCGTAAACCTGCCATGTATCATTAAAACCATCACCATTTGGGGTGAAAAATTTAGGAAAACCTATTACGGATATTTGGTCGTTTATTATCCCACAATCGTTTTTAATATCTTTAACTGAAACTGTATAAAAACCGGGCTTTACATCTTCGAAAACAGAACTACTTTGAAAATCTGCATATACCGAATTGTTTTCATCGAGTAATCTGTATTCGTAACTCCCTTCGCCAGAAACTAATACGGCGACCGTATTGTTTTGTGAGGCATCTGTTATATTAAAACCATCAATAGTTGCAATGTTCGAAGCTTCAACCGTAATTATTCTGTCTTTGCTACAACCATCTGCCGAAGAAACCGTAACCGTATAGGTGCCCGGGTTATTAATTTGAATGTCGTAGGTGTTTTCACCAGTATACCAATTGTACGTGTAATTATTTGGCGAATCGTTAATAATTTCAGCATTAAGAGTAATGGTTTCTGGAAATTTATTTAAGCAATAATAGGTAGTACTTTTAGTTTCAATGTTTGGTAATTTATTAACTACCAAATTAACTTTAATGATGCCAAAGCAACTATTTGTATTTTCAACGCGGGCGTAAATGGTTTCAGAATATGGGCTTATATTTTTATAAGTTGTATTTAAAACATTTTGTTCTAAAAGCGCATCGTCGAAATTTTTATAATAATTTACTGCGTATATAAAATTATAATTAGACTGCATTTCGGAGGTAATGCTGTTTAAGTTGAAGGTGTTTAATCCATCTTCAGAGCCTATTTCATCGCATAATGGCGTTGGAGTAAAATCATTTATCTGGGTTGTAGTAACATTTAATGTAAGTACTGCCGTGTCATAGCAGGAAGTCTGTACATTATATACTTCAACATATAGTGGTTGTGGGTTATCGGCGTCGAAGCTATAAGAACTAGTATTAAGAATTTCATCAGTACGTGCCAAGTCTTTATAAAATCGGGCATTAAGTCCTGCTACATTTCCTGTAAGATAGCTTGTGGCTTGGGTTAAATTAAATCTAGTAAATCCACCAGGAATCCCATCTTCATCGCATTGTGTTAATGTGTAATCGTATGCCACCGGGTTTCTGTTATAGGTAACATAAGCAACACCTTCAAAGGTGCTGTCGCAATCCCCTGTATTAGGGTCTATAAATACTTTATAAAATCCGTCTTCCACAATTTCTAAGTCAAAATCAGACTCAGCTAACAAAACGTCGTTACGTGTCCATGTATATGTGGCTCCAGGAATATCGTCCGATTTCAATGTGTATTTGTCTCCATCACATAAAAATAACTCTGTTGATAATAATGTGGTGGTATTTCGAATGATATCAATTTTTTCTGAAAAGAAGGAGGTGATAAAAGGCGGTAAACCTTGTCTGGCATTATTGCTTAACGGGAAGCTATTGTTTGTGTAATTGCAAGCTGTTCCGATATTATTGGGAGCGTTTATAACAGATAAATAGGGCGAACCTTGATTGTAAGTTGAATTCATGGCTCTATATATTTTGCCATTCGGTCCTAATTGAAGTCCACCGCGGTAAGTTATTCTATGATCTATTACAACTTCACTATTGCTAATATTTGCTGAGGTTAAATCGTATTGCAATAGAGCGCCATACTGGGCAGAAACCGTATTTCCTTCATTTTGTGTTGTAGGATAATAAGTTGTTACGTATAATAATTCACTGCTTTGTGAAAACTCCACGCCATACGATATTTGTGGTTTCGAGCCATTAAGTGAAAAATTAATGGTGATAGGCGTCTCATTACTTATGATGCCTGTGGTTTTATCGAAATCATAAATATATAAGCCAGAAGACGCGTTCGAGCACACTAGTTTTGTGCCATCTGGCGACAACTTTAAATAGCCTCTAGAATCTTCTTTTAGTGTTGGAAATGTGGTGGCAACAGGTGTCGTGTTTAATCCTGTGCTACTAACTTCGTAGGCATAAAACGTGTTATTAAATCCGGAACCATTTGGCGCAAATGTAATTACCCAAATGGATTGACTAATACAATCTTTAACCACTGCAGTCACTTTTTCGGAACTTTCTTGAAGCAGATTGCTATTTTTTACTGTTACAGCTCCTAGTCCGCTATCTAGAGATAAATCGACAATAGAATAATTAAAGCCATAGTCTGGGTCGGTGTTAGAAACAGCCGTGTCAACCGTAAAAATATAATAAATATTTGAGTCTAGGGGTTTGGGAACTACAATAGCAGATTGTGTACTTGATGGATCTCCAAATAAACCATAACCATTAGACATGGTATTGTGGTTTTTGTTATAAACGGTAAGACCATCGGTATAGAATAATAAATTGCCATCGGCGTCTGATATTGTTGTGCAACCTTCAATGGTGCTTAATTGTCCGTTTGTTAATTCGGTTACGGTACCATTAGCGTTAAAGCGAATACCAGCATTATCTCCAAAGTACCAGTTAGAAGCTTCTTTCTGCCCGAAGCAAAGGATACTGCCCAAAAAGGCTAAAATTAGTAAGGGATTTTTCATTTTTTATAGCACAGCTACCAAATATATTATAAATCGCGCTGTTTTAATAATCTGTACGATAAAAAGATGAATATGGCAGTCCAAACTAAAACAATCGCAATTTCATACCAATGTACTGCGTAATCGTAGCCTAAATTGGCCTTATCGGGAAATTTTGTCATTACCACACGTTGAAACGGTTGGTCTATAAGTTTGTACATTGATTTTAAAGGAAAGAAATTCTGAATTTTTTCTGCCATGTCTCCATTAATTTTCCACGCCATTAAGCCGAATAAAATCCATTCTATAATAAAAAGTATGAATAAGAAAGCCAATGCAAATGCTGATCGTTTTACCAACATTCCTAGAAATAAACACAAACTAAAAAAGCCTGTAAGTTTAACAAAATAAGCGACTAAAAAATTGGTTTCTCTAAGAATAATAGCGACTTCGTTATAGCTTGAATAATACAAACCAATACAAAATGAAATGAGAGTGATTAAAATGGTAGAAATTAATGAAAAGAAGACAATGGTGTAAAATTTAGATAGTATAAATTCTTTTTTACTAAGTCCATCTATTAGGTTTTGTTTTAGTGTTTTATTGCTGTATTCGTTTCCAATCATGCTTACCACTACGATGGCAAAAAAGAACTTGAATTGCGATGCAAAAAAAGTAGTGATATGCCAAATTAACGGAAAGTTGAAAATGCCTAATTCGCCTAATTCTAGTGTGAAAAAGCCGAAAACATCTATTTTAAACGAGGACAGTAAAATAACAAAGAATGGTAAAACGAATGAAATAAAGATAAGAACGGTACTGGTTCGGTTAAGTAATAACTTTTGTAATTCTAAATTTAGTAATCGTAACATTTGGCTGGTTTTGGTATTAATTTTTGTCCGTTAGTTGTAAAAATTGTTCTTCTAAACTTTCTTTGCGTTGCACTAAATGTGTGAGTGTAATACCGTTTTGAAATAGTAATTTATTAAAATCGTCTGATTTTAAAGGTTCGTTTAAAAATGCCGTTACTAGATTATCTTTCACTTTTACTTTTCCAATGGCTGGTAGGTTTTCAATAAATTTTATTAATTCGTTTTGCTGATTGCTTTTAAGCTCGAAGAAGCCATGACTGGAAATCATTTCATCAACTCTACCAGAGTACAATTTTTCGCCTTTTCTAAGTACTACAACATGCGAGCATACTTTCTCGACTTCGTCCAGTAAATGCGATGCTAATAATATGGTAGTACCATCGGCAGCAATTTGTTTTATAATTTCTCGAATTTGATGAATGCCTTGTGGGTCTAGTCCGTTCGTAGGCTCATCTAAAATTAAAATTTCTGGTTCGTTCAATAGGGCAGAAGCAATGGCTAAACGTTGTTTCATACCCAACGAATAGGTGCTAAATTTGCTATTTTTTCGTTCTAAAAGCCCAACAATTTCTAACTTTTCTTCTATTTTATTATACGCTACGCCTTTAATCTTACACACAAGTTTCAGGTTTTGGGCAGCTGTCATGTATGGGTAAAAGTTTGGTCGTTCAATTATGGCGCCCACTTTTTTTAGAGCATCGTGGGTTGTGGTATGCCCATCGAACCATTTAAAATCGCCATGCGTTTTGTTTACCACATTTAAAACAATTCCTAACGTAGTAGATTTTCCGCTGCCATTTGGACCTAAAATGCCGTAAACATTGCCTTTATTTATGGTAAACGACAAATCTTTTACGGCGGTTAAATATCCAAATCTTTTGGTGAGGTTGCTTATTGTAAGTATTGGCTCCAAATTGTATTTTTTATAGAATGAAGATTGTACGATAATTAGTTACTAAAGTATGACGATAGTTCTAGTTTTTTGTTACATGTTTGTTAAAATAAACAGGTTTGCTGATGTTTTTTCGAATTAGGGATTGCTCGGAAGTGTCGGGAGAAATCCTTTTTTGAGGCACGAAAAAAAGAATGTAATGAAAAGCCCGACCTGGTTCCTGAACTTGTTTCAGGATAAAGCTAGCGCCCAAATTGATAAATTTAATTTAGTGTAGTAGTTGAATTTACTAGTAAAAAGCTTTAAATTTGAATAAGTTTTAATATATGCAAGATTTAAAAATTTCGAAACGAAAGCCATCGTATGCTATTTCGTCTGAGCTGAGTGAGTACCTAACTGAATACAACAGAAACATAAAATTACCAATTTTTTATGATGATTTGTTACGTTTTCAAGGGTCGATTGTGGTATATGATAAAGAGGATAACGACACCTTGTGGATTCGGGTTTACTATAATGAATTTGATAGACAAGAAATTGATGTTTCTTTAAAAAAAGTGTACACTATTTTGCACTCTGATGGGAATGAAAACACTTTGCCTTTTCTAAGTGTCGATGCTATTGATTTTTGCTCTTTTGCAAATTCGAAGCCTTTTAGAATTAAAATTCGAAATATTTTAAACGATAATTTCACTTATTTTTATATTAAAAAAGCCGATGCATCGCGTATTTATGGTTTAGAATTAGAGCATATTTTATCGCCATACAATTTAAATTTTTTGGTTTATAAAGATACGTTGATTGAAGAGCATATTGCTGGAATCCCGGGAGATGAGTTTATTAAAAATTTTCTTCCGAAATGCGATAAATCCGAACGATCTCAAATAGCCAAAGAGTTTGTGAAATTTAATGAGCGTTGCATGATTAGACTTTTAGGCGATATGCGCTCGTACAATTACGTGATTGTGCCAACCCACGATTTTGATCAGGTTGTTTATAAAATTAGAGCTATAGATTTCGACCAGCAATCTTTTGAAGGGAAGTTTAATATTTATCGACCTCAGTTTTTTAAAGAAAATTTAAAAATGGTTGAATTGGTTTCTGAAACGTTTCAAAAACTTTCTATAGACCAATACAAAATCGAAGAACGCTCTATATTAGTAAAGCGTTTAAAAAGTTATTCTAATAGAATACAAAGGTTGTTAGATTGTATGGCTGTAGATAATATTTCGTATGATGAAAACGTGAATATGTTGAAAAAAACGATTTATAGCTATACACAAGATAAAAAGTTTAAGAAATGTAAAAACATGGGCGAAATTTTAAAAAATGCCCTAAACTTTTTAAATCGAAATTATGAAGATGTAAAACCGAAAGGATATAGTTAATTGGGTTTAATTCCAGTTTTCGTCGAAATCTAAATTGTCGTAATCTTCTAAGTCTAATTCGTCTTCGAACTCGTCAAAATCGTCGTAGTCGTCATCGGCATCAAACGATTTTTCTGGAGCTGTATCTGGAATTTGACCATGCGCAAACATTAAGTTTGGATAATCGACACCTTGCGATTCTTCAACAATTTCAGCCAATTCAACAAAAAAGGTCCACATACTTAAAAAGTCGTAAACATAAATAAGTTTAGGTTGCATTTCGAAAACAACATCGCTAATCGTAGTTTCGGCCATTAAACGAGCCGAAGCATCTTCACTTAAATCGAATAACGAGATTTCTTCACCTTGATTCCATTGGTTATCACTTAAATAAAAGGATGCCATTTCGGTACCATCAAAACCAAAAGATTGGGTAATAATGTTGTGTAAATCTTCAAGTGTATCGGTTTCTCTAATTTCTAAATCGCGAAACACATCATCATCAACATCGTTGTCAAGTATAACTCTAAATCTGTAAATCATAACTAAAAAATATTTTGCAAATGTATGTTTTTTAATCTTATTTGGTGAATCTATGCAGAGTAAAAGTCATAGCACTTAATAAGAAAAATGCACCAACTTGATGTGCTACTCCAAGCCATACAGGTACATTAAGTAAAATTGTGAAAACACCTAAAATAAATTGTAGACCAACAATAAGTAACAAATAATTTATGGCTTTGGCTTGTATGATGGTTAGGTTTATTGTTTTCGATTTTCTCCAAATGATAAAAATAAATATAACAACAACATAGGCGAGTATTCTGTGAACAAACTGCACACCACTTTTACCTTCAATTAAATTTTTATAAAATGGGGTTTGCTCTATATAAACGGTTTCGTGCATGAACTTACCCTCACTCATCATTGGCCAATGATTGTGAATAAAACCAGCATCTAAACCTGCAACAAACGCCCCGTAAATAATTTGGATTATTAGAACTGCGAGCCCCCAGCGAATTAAATTTCTAAAGCCAATATTTACTTTTTTCTTGTTGGGCAAAATTAAGTCTAAAGTCACCCAAAAGGTGTATGCAAAGGTGATAAACGCCGTTATTAAATGTGCCGCTAAGCGGTAATGGCTAACATCTGGATTATCAACCAAACCACTTTTTACCATATACCATCCCATAAATCCTTGGAATGCGCCCATGCACAATAAAATAATGGATTTTTTGATGGTGGGTTTGGTAAGTTGTTTTGTAATGAGAAAGTATAAAAACGGAATAATGAACACAAGCCCAATCATTCTACCAATAAAACGGTGTAACCATTCCCAGAAGTATATGTCTTTAAAGTCTTGAAGATTAAAGTGATTGTTAAGTTTTTTGTATTCAGGGTATTGTTTGTACAAATCGAATGCTTCATGCCATTCTGCTTCGTTCATAGGAGGAAGCGTCCCAGAAATAAGTTTGTAGTTGGATATGGATAGACCAGAATGTGTAAGTCTGGTTATTCCACCTACTACAACCATTATAAATATTAAAAAGCATCCTGTTAATAACCAATAAATTACTTTTTTGTTGTCTTTTTTCATGATAGCCACGAATTCACGAATTTTGTTAATTGTTAATTGTTAATTGTTAATTGTTAATTGTTAATCCAAGTTTTTCCCCCTCTTTCAACATCAATTTATAAGCTGCTTCATATTCATTTGGGATTTCACCTTCTAAAATAGCTTCTTTGATAGATTCTTTTATAATTCCAATTTCTCTAGACGGTTTTAAATTAAATGTTTCCATAATTTCTTCGCCAGAAATAGGTGGTTGAAAGTTACGCACATGATCTCGCGCTTCAACTTCTATAATTTTTTCCCGAACCAGCTTAAAATTATTGTGGTATTTATTAAATTTTTTAGGGTTTTTTGTGGTAATGTCGGCTTCACAAAGCGTCATTAAATCATCAACAAAATCGCCCGCATCAAACACTAATCTGCGCACTGCCGAATCGGTAACTTCTTCGTTAGCAAGTGCAATGGGGCGTGAACTCATAAATACCATTTTCTGTACAAATTTCATTTTGTCATTCAATGGCATTTTCAGTCGTTTAAATAAACGATACACCATTTTAGAGCCTTCAAATTCATGGGCGTGAAATGTCCATCCCACTTTTTTGCTGAATTTTTTGGTGGGTGCTTTGCCAATATCGTGCAGTAATGCGGCCCAACGTAACCATAGATTATCGGTGTTTTTGGCAATATTATCAACGACTTCTAAAGTGTGGTAAAAATTATCTTTATGGCGCTGACCTTCTACTTCATCAATACCTTTTAAAGCAATAAGCTCTGGTAAAATATGTTTTAATAAACCCGTTTGCTCTAAGAGTAAAAAGCCGATGGATGGTATTTTACTTTCAAGAATTTTGTTTATTTCTACCACTATACGTTCGTTGGTAATTATTTTAATTCTTTCAGAATTTCTTGAAATGGCAGCTAACGATTTTTTTTCTATTGTGAAATTAAGCTGTGTGGCAAACCTTATCGCCCTTAACATGCGAAGCGGATCGTCGCTAAATGTAATATCTGGATTTAATGGGGTGCGAATAATTTTGTTTTTTAAATCTTCGATACCATTAAAAGGATCGAGTAAATCACCAAAATTGGCTTCACTTAAATCTAACGCGAAGGCATTAATTGTAAAATCACGTCTGTTTTGGTCGTCTTCAAGCGTCCCATTTTCAACGGCAGGATTTCTACTGTCTTCGTTATAAGATTCTACACGAGCTCCAACAAATTCAATTTCTATATCGTCATAGCGAAGCATGGCGGTGCCATAGGTTTTAAAAACCTGAACTTTTGGCTTAGTAGGTAAATTTTT
Source organism: Mariniflexile aquimaris (assembly GCF_042676825.1). NCBI lineage: Bacteria > Pseudomonadati > Bacteroidota > Flavobacteriia > Flavobacteriales > Flavobacteriaceae > Mariniflexile > Mariniflexile aquimaris. The sequence continues at coordinate 19,600 of NZ_JBHTIB010000040.1, read as the reverse complement.
GGCAACTTGTTTTGCCAGACTTATACCGTCGCCAATGGCAACAACATCTATATCTTTAGCAGTACCTCGTTTTAAAATAAAATCGCGTACAAAACCGCCAATAACGTAACTATCTATATTGAGCTCTTTGGCAGATTTAGATATTATTTTAAAAATAGGATGTTGTAATGCTTCTTTGTAATTCATTTATGAAAATTCAATAATCAAATTCAAAAAACCAACGATTATAAGGAGTTTGAATTTTTTGGCTCTTATTATTCACGAATAATCTTCACAACACCATTGTTACTTAATTTGATAATTGACGATGGTTTGTCGCAAATTTTTTCGTGGTGCAAATTTACAACATAGTCTACACCTTTTAAAACCTCTTGTTGTATTTCTTTAAATGATTTAGGTGTTGGAAAACCACTTAGATTCGCCGATGTTGAAACTATCGCGCCATTTAATTTTCTACACAGCTGAAAACAAAATTCATCATCAGGAATTCTTATAGCGATGGTGCCATCTTCAGCTATTAAATTCGCAGCCAAATTTTGCGCATCATCATAAATTATAGTAGTTGGTTTATCGGTCACTTCAATAATATTTAAAGCGACTTCAGGTATTTTTTTTACGTATTTTTTCAGCATTCTATCATCGGCTACTAAGCAAATTAGAGCCTTACTGTCTATACGTTGTTTTAATTCGTAAACTTTTTTTACCGCTTCTGGGTTTGTGGCATCACAACCAATTCCCCAAACAGTATCGGTTGGGTAAAGTATAAGTCCACCATTTTTCAATGCTTTTAAAGCATTATTAATCTCAGTTTGCATATCATAAATTAAGGATGCCAAATTTACTATTAGTTTTTTACATTGTATAAAACTTTGTAGTTTTGTTAAGAATAGCAGATGCTCTGTTTTTATAGATGCATATTTATGATAAGAAAAGTTGAAGTTTTTATAAAAAGAAAATTAAGGCAAACGTTTAGGGCGATTCTTAGTAAAAAGGATATAAAAGCATTAGAAGACAGAAATTTTGTAATTGTTTCTAATAATTGTTGGGGAGGATCTTTGTATGATTGGTACAAAAGACCCTTTAACTCGCCTTTTATAGGGTTGTTTTTATATGGCCCGTGTTATTTGAAAGTGCTTTCTAATTTTGAATATTATTTAAAACAAGAGTTAAAGTTTATACCCCAATCAAAATATCCCGACAGACCTAAAAGCTATCCGGTAGCACTTCTTGCTGATGCAGAAATACATTTTACACATTATGATTGTGAAGAAGTGGCTAAAGAGAAATGGAACCGTAGAACAGCTAGAATGCTCGCAGAGCCCAATTTAGATAATTATTTTTTTAAAATATGCGATAGAGAGCGGGTAACACACGAGCATTTAAAAACCTTTCACGAATTGCCTTTTAAGAATAAAATTTCTTTTGGTTTAAAAAGTTGTCCGGTTTTAGAAAAAGAAAATCATATTAAAATTGTCGAATCCCATAACAACAATAATAAATTTGTACCTAACGGTAAAAAATTATTTAAATTGACATTTATATATTTTAAAGTGAATAAATGGCTGCTCAAATAGAGTTTTTTAGAATGAAAACTTTGTAATATTGCAAAATGAAAAGTGTTTTTAACAATATACAAAGCGATAGATACAAGCATCAACTCACAGATATTATTGAGAATTTCGATACAATAGAAGGTGGTGAGGGTAAAAGAAACATTATAAAAATAATTAATCTTGAAGGTGTTGATTTGAATATAAAGGCCTTTAAAGTGCCAAATTTTATAAATAAAATTGTTTACAATTTTTTTAGAAAAAGTAAAGCCCAACGCTCGTTTGAATACGCCAAAAAATTAATAGAACTAGGCGTGGGTACACCAAAGCCCATGGCGTATTTCGAATTTAAATCGATACTTTTCTTTGGAAAGAGTTTTTACATAAGTGAACAATTAGATTGCGATTTAACTTATCGTGAGCTTACTAAAGATTTTAATATTCCTGATTACGATTCAATTTTAAGAGCATTTACTAGGTTTACTTTTTCTTTGCATGAAAAAGGAATTAACTTTTTAGATCATTCTCCTGGAAATACGCTGATTAAAAAAAACGGGAATTCGTACGATTTCTTTTTAGTCGATTTAAATAGAATGCAATTTGGTGCAATGGATTTTGAAACGAGAATTAAAAACTTTGCGCGTTTAACAATTCATAAATCCATGGTCGAGGTAATGAGCGATGAATACGCCAAATGTTCTGGTGAAGATTACAGTAAAGTGTTTAATTTAATGTGGCATGAAACTGAAGCGTTTCAAGAGAAATTCCATCGAAAAAAGCGACTGAAAAAGAAATTGAAAATTAAAAAATAACTAAGATTTAAGTTTCCAGAGCCTATAGAGTTTCACATATTTAAAAAAGGTTGCGTTGTAAGTTTGCACACAAATAACGAATCCGTTTAACCCATCTAAAAATCCGAGTCTTAAAAAATAAGCTTTAAAAAAAGCCCAAGCGGGTCGGTATATTATTTTCCAGATGGACGATTTCTTGCCTAATTTATAATACGCACCAGCTGCAATGGTTGAAAATCGCTCCACTTTCTGGTTGTGGTCGGAATAATCGCGGTAAATCCAATGCAACAAGTCGCCCTTTAATTTCCCAGGTTTAAGACCTTTTTTTAATTTATATGAATCATGCGGATTAATACCTTTCCACTCACCGCTATCTTTTTTAAACAATCGTAATTTTTTATCGGGATACCAATCAGAATGTTTTATCCATTGGCCACAATAGTTATTTAACCGGTTGCAGCAATAGCCATCAAACTGCCATGATTCTTTAACCTTTAAAATACTGGTTTTTAAAGGTTCAGAAAGCGCTTCATCACCATCAAGCGATAAAATATAATTGTTACTCGCTAAAGAAACCGCATAGTTTTTTTGCTCAATATAGCCTTCAAAGGCATGTTGAATAAAAGTAACGTTAAATGCTTTGCAAATTTCGGGTGTTCTATCAGTTGAAAAAGAATCAACTACAATAATTTCATCGGCAATTCCTGCTAAAGAACTTAAGCATTTTTCTAAATGTTCTTCTTCATTATAGGTTATAATTACTGCTGAAAGTTTAATCATTATAAGTAGGTTTTTTTATAGGAAGTAAAGCTCTTTAATGTTTTTTAATGGTGTAATGCTTGTCAAAACTTTTTAATGTAAAATATCCCAAGCGCTTTCTTATTTTATATTTACGGAGTAAGTTAAGCGGCTTGTTTTTTAAGTAGCTTTTGTCTTTATTCAAAAATGAAATACAAGCATCAACAACACGTTTGCTTGATTTTCCATCGCTGTAAGGATGTAAGTTATTAATGTAGCTTTGTATTTTATGAAGTAATTCTTCCGACGGATTTAGAGCTGTTTTAAAAGCATTTTCAATGGCGCTTGCATCTTCAATATTTATTAAAAAATCTTCGTGGACTTTATGTTTGAAAGTTACAACAGGTTTTTTTTGCAGTACAAATTCTTGGATGGCAGATGTGGTGTCAGCAAAAAGAATATCGGCTTTAAAAAACAGCGGTGTTAAGTCGGTCGTATCAAAAAACGTGAAATTTTCATTGGTTAGCGATTGCCATTTTTTTATAATGTGTGTTGGCAATTTTGGATGCAAAACCATTATGAATTTATAATTATTTGAGTTTGAAAGTCTTTTAATTTCATTGAAAACGGCATCATTATAAGCTAAACTTAAACGTTCGGTAAAAGTTGAAGCAATCATGATAATTGGAAGTTGCTGAGTATTTTTTTGTAATGCATCTCTATTTTTTTCTAAAGGAAACATAGGGTCTACTTTACTCCAGCCAGTTTCTATAACTTCAAAATATTTTAATTCTTTGGAAAGACGTGTGAATTCAGTAGTGGTACTAGGGCCTTGAGTACAGTACAAATCAAAAAAACCACGAATTCTGAAATGATAGAATCCACCATTTTTTAAAGGTCTTTTTTTAGCAAAAAAACCATGAAATATTTGCACTTTTAAACCTGTTATAAAATCTGGAACATCATCAGTTGCAGCTAAAACTATGTCGGGTTTATAATCAATTACATCTTGAATACTTCCCAGTAAATTGGTTTTATTTTTGAGTGTGTTTTTGCCGTTATCTAGGTCGCTAAACCATTTTACAGTATCGCCACGGCTTATAATTTCTTGTTCCAATGGATTTCCAATAGGTACTGCGTAGCTATATGATATGTAAATTAGAAATTTGTATGGCATAGGTTTTATTATATCTTTTTGTCTAACCAATTTAGAATGTATTCTTGAGTTTTTGTGTCAGCCATTTCTAAGCTTTGAAACGTAATAAACAGCTTGCTTTTGTTAATATCATACCAAAATAATTTTAGCTTAACCATAAAATGATTTTTATAGGATCTGAAATACGTTAATTTTGTGTTACTAGTAAAGTAGTAATTGTTGTTTTTTACTTCCAAGTGATCTGATAAGGAAAAAATAAAAAAATTCTTTTTGTTCCTAAATTTATATTTTATGTTATTCGTTATATCGTAGTTTTCAAAAAAATTAACAAGTGTTGATTTTCTAACAGGATATGGTGAGTGAAATCGTCTTACATATCGTTTTGTTCCAGCTAATTTTGCGCCATTTTGTTGTAATTCCTTAAAACTTGGATTTTTTTTGATAGGTTTACCCGTAAGCGTAAGTAGTTTATGGTAAGCGTTCCTAATTTTTCGGTCTTCATTAAATGATTTCCAAAGGCCTCTTATAATAGGTTTGTCGTTTATAAAAAAATCATTGGGTTGCATTGTTTTCATTATAAAAAAATCGTCATTGAAAATCACAAAGTGTTCCGATAGGTTTGGTATTTTAAATAACATACATTCTATTGAGCTGGAATTGAAACAAGGTAAAAACTCTTCAAAACCTTTAAATATAACTTTGTGGTCAATTATTTCCAGATTAACGCCAGATGATTTACCCAATGCTTTTAAACTTTCAAAATCATCGGGTATTTGTTCATCCGTTACTAAATATATGTTTTTAAAAAAAGGGGCGTATTTTATAATGGATTTGATCGCAATATTTATTTCACCAATAGAATTAAAGCGAACACTTTCTTTCTTTTTTGAGAAATCTATTTTTACTTCTAAGTGCTGGTTTATTTTTTCTTGCCACTTTTTGTCATTGCCGTCAACCCATGTAATGACTGCATCAAGTTGAATGTTATGATTTTTTTCTTTCATCTATTAACGCATTTAGAATTGTCATTCATTTCTGCAACTTATTGGCACATGTTAAAACACTAAAATTTTCAAATTATGATTAAAAACTGTGATTGTAGCCTCCTTTTTTAAACCGCCACATCATTATCACGAAGCGCGTTATTTAAAGATGTTTTCTTATCGGTGCTTTCTTTACGTTTTCCAATAATTAATGCACATGGTACTTGGTATTCGCCAGCAGCAAACTTTTTAGTGTAACTTCCTGGAATGACTACCGAACGCGCTGGCACGCGACCTTTCATCTCCACAGGGGTGTCTCCAGTAACATCAATTATTTTGGTACTCATTGTCAACACAACATTTGCACCTAAAACAGCTTCCGTTTCAACACGAACACCTTCAACTACAATACATCTCGAACCAACAAATACGTTGTCTTCAATAATAACAGGAGCTGCTTGTAATGGTTCTAAAACACCACCAATTCCAACACCACCAGATAAATGTACGTTTTTACCAATTTGAGCACAACTTCCAACAGTCGCCCAGGTATCAACCATAGTACCTTCATCTACATACGCACCAATATTTACATAACTTGGCATTAAAATAGTGCCAGCAGAAATATAAGCACCATGTCTTGCCACAGCATGAGGCACTACACGAATTCCTTTTTCAGCATAACCTTTTTTTAAAGGAATTTTATCATGAAACTCTAATGGACCACATTCAATAGTTTCCATTTTTTGAATCGGGAAATATAAAACAACGGCTTTTTTTACCCATTCGTTCACTTGCCAGCCACCTTCAATAGGTTCGGCAACTCTTAATTCTCCTTTATCTAACAAATCGACAACCTGTCTGATAGCAGAAGTTGTTTTTTCTTCTTTTAAAAGATCTCTATTGTCCCAAGCTTGTTCTATGGTTTGTCTTAATTCGGTCATTTTGTTTTTTAATTTTTGGCAAATATAAGAGGTATGGTTTAAAAAACGGGAATGAAACGCTTATTAAATGAACTTTTACAACGAATAAATTAGTGTCGTTTATCGGTTGTAGTTGTGTGTTTAGTCGACTGTTTTTTCTTTAAAATTAAAATTTAGCCGGATGAAATACATTTTATGCGTTTTTGGTCTTTTAAATTGTGCTTTTTGTCTATTAATCGGTGAAAAATAGCATCTCCACTTGTAATCGAAAATACTAGCGCATATATCTAATTTATTGTGTGTGAGGCTTTATGTGGGTATATATTTGTCTCATCAAACAATAACAAACAGATGAAAACAAATTTCTACATATTATTAATCTTCTTATTAGCTTTCACTTTTGGAAATGCACAAAGCACTACTGAGGTTGTAAATAATGAAATTAATACTACTGTATCTGTTTCTAATGATGACAAACAAGTAACTGTTGAAACTACAACAACTACAGCAAACGAAAACGAAGTACTTTTAATTGATGCTTCTCAAGTTAAAGAATCTATAGCACGTAGTAGTGATATTAGAATTTACTTTAACCGTATTAGAAATGTAGATAATTTAAATATTTTGTTTCCTAAAATGAATGTAGCTGAAAAAGCTTAATTATAAAGATTTCATATTCAAATATTACAATAAGGTTAAACTATTAAAAAAGGCTTTCTGAAAAGAGAGCCTTTTTTTATTTTATTACATTATTTTTGCAGTAAAGATGTGTTATGGCTCGAATTTTAGCAATTGATTACGGATTGAAGCGTACAGGGTTAGCGGTAACCGATGAACTACAAATTATCGCTTCAGGACTTACTACTGTGAACTCAAATGAATTGCTGACATTTTTGAAGGATTACCTTAGTAAAGAATCTGTGGAGCTTTTTATAGTTGGAGAACCTAAGCAAATGGATAACACTGCTTCTGAAAGTGAGGTCTTGATTGTGCCGTTTTTAAAAAAGTTGGAAGCGCAATTTCCTAAAATACCTATTAAGCGTGTAGACGAACGCTTTACTTCTAAAATGGCATTTCAAACCATGATAGATAGTGGCTTAAAAAAAAACCAAAGAAAGAATAAAGCGTTGGTAGACGAAATAAGCGCCACACTTATTTTACAAAGTTATTTGTACTCCAAATAGTAGAATTCTTCAAATAAATTTTACCATCATTCAATTTAAGTGTTGTATTTTTGCAACTTGTAACACAAAATAAAATCATGATTTTACCCATTATTGCCTATGGCGATCCTGTTTTAAAAAAAGTTGGAGTCGATATAAATAAAGATTACCCAGAGTTTGATACGCTTCTCGAAAATATGTTCGATACCATGTACAATGCTTGTGGTGTTGGTTTAGCTGCGCCTCAAATCGGACTCTCAATTCGATTGTTTATTGTCGATACAGCGCCTTTTTCAGATGATGAAGATTGTACCGAAGCAGAACAAAAGGATTTAAGAGAATTTAAACGTGTGTTTATTAATGCCAAAATACTTGAAGAAGAAGGCGATGAGTGGGCTTTTAATGAAGGTTGTTTAAGTATTCCAGATGTACGCGAAGATGTTTTTAGAAAACCTAAAATTACCATAGAATATCTTGATGAAAATTTTGAAACTAAAAAAGAGAGTTTCGACGGATTAATTGCACGCGTAATTCAGCATGAATACGATCATATTGAAGGCATTTTGTTTACCGATAAATTATCAAGCCTTAAAAAACGGTTAATAAAAGGAAGACTTAGTAATATTTCGAAAGGAAAAATTAACGTTGATTATAGAATGCGTTTTCCAGACCAAAAAAAGAAACGATAATATTTGTAATACACCAATAAACAGTGGATATTTGCCACTTTCAAAAAATAATTTATGAGTTTAGAAAAAGTACTTGCTATTGCAGGAAAACCAGGATTGTATAAGCTAATAGCGCAAACGCGTGGTGGTTTTGTAGCAGAATCATTATTAGATAAAAAAAGACTATCGGTTAATGTGAGACAAAATGTGAGCGTTTTAAGTGAAATTGCTATTTATACATTAACAGAAGAAGTGCCTTTAAAGCAAGTTTTTGAAAATATTAAAAATAAAGAAAACGGCGGACAAACTTCTGTAAAGGCAAAAGACAGTAAAGATGCTCTAGAAGAGTATTTCTTTGAGGTTTTACCCGATTATGATGAAGATAGAGTCTACGTAAGTGATATTAAAAAGGTGATTCAGTGGTATAATTTATTACATGAACATAATATGTTAGATTCAGATGAAGCTAATGTAAAGAAGGTTAAATCTAAAGACGAAGAAGAATAGATAAACGCTTTGTTTTTATTAAATTTAGGGCATAGTTTCAAAATAGAAATTATGCCTTTTTTAATTTGTAGTCATGAAAATTTCGAAAAAAACAATTAGTAATGTTGTATTTGTAATTGTAATCGCTTTATTAGTTATTCCACAAACCAGACAACCTATTCAGGTGTTTTTGCAAAAAGGCATTGCCTTGGTAAAGCCCATATCGATTAATGAAGAAAAACTAACAACGATTTCCAATTATAAATGGATGTTAACAGACGAAAACAACAACCGGTATAATTTTGAAGAAGCCAAAGGAAAGGTTGTTTTAGTTAATTTTTGGGCTACGTGGTGTCCGCCATGCATCGCAGAAATGCCAAGTTTCCAAGCACTTTATAATGATTACAGTGATAAAATAGTATTTCTATTCGTTACGAATGATCCGTATACCGAAATAAACTCGTTTTTGGAAAAGAAAAATTACACATTTAAAGTGCATAGACCAGTAACCAAGTATCCTGATTATTTCGATATTTCAACAATTCCGAGAACTTTTTTAATAGACCAAAATGGAAATATCATAATAGACGAATCTGGCGCTGCTAATTGGAATAGTAAATCGGTGAGAAGTACGATTGATAAATTGCTTAAATAATGCTTTAAACGAAACAAATGAAGATTGTTGTATTAGATGGTTACACCTTAAATCCTGGCGATTTAAGTTGGGATAAAATTAAAGAGTTCGGCGAATTAAAGGTTCATGATAGAACCGATTTTAACCCTATAGAAGTCTTAAGAACTATTGGTAATGCAGAAATCGTATTTACCAATAAAACACCCATCACCAAATATGTACTTAGTAAAGCCCCAAACATAAAATACATTGGTGTATTAGCTACAGGATATAATGTAGTAGATATTAATACAGCTAAAGAATTGGGGATTCCAGTAACAAATGTACCAGTTTATAGTACCAAAGCGGTTGCGCAATTTACTATGGCACTCCTTTTAGAAATGTGTCATCATGTTGGCAATCATAATAATGCGGTACAAAAGGGGGATTGGACAAAATGTAAAGATTTTTCTTTTTGGAATACGCCACTTATCGAATTGTCTGGCAAAACTATGGGGATTATTGGTTTTGGTAGAATAGGGCAGGAAACTGCTAAAGTTGCTCAAGCGTTTGGTTTAAATATTTTGGCTTATAACAGAAGTACGAATTTAGAATTGGAGTCTGAAACTTGCAAATATGTGGCATTAGATGAACTGCTTCAGACTTCAGATATTATAAGTTTGCATTGTCCGTTATCTGAATCTACACAAGGTATGATTAATCAGGAATCACTATCTAAAATGAAGGATGGTGTTATGATTATTAATACTTCGAGAGGTGGTCTCATTGTTGAAAACGATTTGAAAGAAGCGCTTAATTCTGGAAAAGTGGGTGGAGCAGCTGTAGATGTGGTTTCAATAGAACCTATTAAAGCCGACAACCCTTTGTTGAATGCTAAGAACTGCATCATTACCCCGCATATAGCCTGGGCACCAAAAGAATCTAGAAGTCGATTGATGCAAATGGCTGCCGATAATCTTGCGGCTTATTTAAAAGGAACACCAGTAAATGTTGTAAATATTTAATTTAATTAGATTTATTGATAGATTTCATCACAAAAAGATTCAATAGAATGAGTGTGAATGCATAAACAGAATCTTCAATAGGAATCGTAAATAAGCGAATATTTAAATTTTCGCTATTATTATACCAAACCACTTCATTGTCGATGAAGCTTCCAGTTAAAATGCCATTCACAATAAAAAACGGAATGAGCATAACTAAAAAGGTTAACAAATACGATTGAAGAATTTTTGGATACTTAGTAACCACAAGCAGTGTTAAAATAGTAGCCAACGAAAAATTTACAAACGTGTACCATTTGTCGTAGTTGTATATTGAAATTATCAAAAAAGTTAATACGAGTATATAACTAATTAGTTTGGTTTTTCCGATAGAAAGTTTCAGGTTTGGGAAATAATATAACAGCGAATAATGTGTAAACACACAGGCGTAAGGGATACAAATAAAAAACAACCATTCTTCAATGGGTAAACTAAATAATTCTTCACCCAGATAATAGTTGGAATTAAATCCCCAAATACCGTTAATTGTAAAGAAAACATCCCACGGAATAAAAATAAGCATGCTTATTAATATACCAAGGCCTAAAGATTTCCAGTGTTTATAAAATTTTAATTTTGGATGAAAGCTAAATAGAAAGGGGATAGATAAGGAACCTAAATTTAACAGCAGATATAAATAAGACATCTCTTATTTTTTAAAATATTTAAAAGGAACGAGGAGCATTCCGAAGCATTCCCCATCCTTTTTTCCTAAGTGTTTATGGTGCATTTTATGTGCACGTCTTACACCTTTTGCATACCAGTTGTTGGCATTTCTAAAAAGTTTAAAACGTTGATGTATAAAAATGTCATGCACTAAAAAATAAGATAATCCATAAGCAAAAATACCTACGCCTATGGGTAAACCTGCCCAAAAAATATCGTATTTCCAAAGTAAAAAACAAGCAATACTTACAACAGCATAAAATATAAAGAAGGCGTCGTTACGCTCAAACCAACTGTCATGGTCTTTTTTATGATGGTCTTTGTGTAGATACCATAAAAACCCGTGCATTATGTATTTATGCGTAAACCACGCCATAAATTCCATGAAGCCATACGTTGCTAAAAATATAAGTATCCAAAGTAGTGTTTGCATGTTATAAATTTACAATATATTTAATTGATATTTAACATAGCTGCGCATCAATAATTCCACTTTTTTTGGATTAGAAACCCTAATCCTGGTGTTTCGTATTTGAAGCGCTGGCGTTTTTTTAAGTTTTTTCAATAGTTGTTTGTAGTATCTGTAGGCCATAAAAACTCCAAACTTCGCCTCCAAAGGCAATTTTTTAATCCCGCTTAAGCCTTGTTCAAAATCATTTTCAATATCATCAATAATTTGTTGTTTTGAATTTTCATCTAACTGATTTAAATCAACATTCGGAAAATAACTCCTATTTAATTCGTCGAAATCTGCTTTTAAATCTCTTAAGAAATTCACTTTTTGAAATGCCGAACCTAAAGACATGGCTGAGTCTTTTAAGGCATTAAATTTTTCTAAATCACCTTTCACAAAAACTTTTAAACACATTAATCCAACAACATCGGCAGACCCATAAATGTATTCTTTGTAATCTCCTTCGTTTAAATAGGTGCTTTTATGTAAATCTAAACGCATACTTTTCATAAAGGCATCTACCATGCTTTTATCGATATTGTATTTATGATAGGTATGTTGAAATGAATTTAGAATGGGGTTTAAACTAATTTTATCTTTCAAAGCCAGTTCTAAATCTTCCGAAAATTTATTAAATAAGGTTTCTTTATCATAATCATGGAAGGAATCCACTATTTCATCTGCAAATCTTACAAAACCATAAATATTGTATATATCCATTCTTATGGATGGCGCAAGCATTTTGGTAGCCAACGAAAATGACGTGCTGTACATATTGGTAACTGTTTTGCTACAGCTATAGGAAACGGAGTCGAATAATGATTTCATATTTGGTGATGTTTTATGATTAAATCGGATACTAATTTTCCTGAAATTAAAGAAGGTGGTACACCCGGACCAGGAACGGTTAATTGACCAGTGAAAAACATATTTTTCACTTTTTTACTTTTTAACTTAGGCCTTAGAAATGCTGTTTGCAACAGTGTATTTGCCATGCCGTAGGCATTTCCTTTGTATGAATTGTAATCTTTAATAAAATCATTAACGCAATAGCTTTCTTTAAAAATAACATTTTTTTTGACATTTTGCGAAGTTAAATGCTCAAAACGGTCTATAATTTTATTAAAATAAGTTTCTCTTAATTCTGGAGTGTCCTCTAAACCAGGGGCTAACGGTATTAAAAATATGCCAGCCTCTTTACCTTCGGGTGCTGCATGACTATCTGTTTTGCTCGGGAAACTTGCATAAAATAATGGATTTTCAGGCCATTTAGGATTGTCGTAAATAGCTTCTGCGTGCACATCAAAATCAACATCAAAAAAGAGTGTATGATGGTTTACATTTTGTAATTTTTTATCGAATCCTACATAAAATAGGAGAGAAGATGGCGCAAAAGTTTTTTTATCCCAGTATTTTGCAGAATACTGCCTGTATGTTTCTGGTAATAAAGATTCGGTATGATGGTAATCGGCACCACTTAAAACCACATCCGATTTGTATGCTTTCCCTTTTGAAATAATACCTGATGCTTGTCCGTTTTCTACCGTAATGCTATCAATAGAAGCATTTGTTTTAATGGCAACACCTAAATCTTGCGCCAATTTTTCTATCGCTAAAATGACCTGATACATACCTTTTTTGGGATGATAGGTGCCTAGACCAAAATCGGCATAATTCATAAAACTATAAAATGAAGGCGTATCATTTGGTTTTGCGCCTAAGAACAAAACGGGAAATTCTAGTATTTTAACAAGTCTGTCGTTTTTAAATTCTTTTCTAACATCTCGTTTAATCGTGCTAAAGAACTGATTTAGTTTTCCAATGGTCGCGGGCGATACTAATTCGAGCGGCGAAACTCCAGGATTGTAAACCAGATCTTTAATTGCAATATCGTAGTTGCTTTTAGCTTTTGCTATAAATTGCGTTAGTTTTTTAGAGCTTCCTGCTTCTTCTTTTTCGAAAGCTATTTTTATTTTGTTTAAAGTATCTTCAATAGTGATGTAGTCGTCTTTCCCAAAATAAACGGAATACGCCGGATTTAGTTTTTCTAAGGCGTAATAATCGGAAGGCAATTTGCCAAAATCGGCAAAAAAGCGTTCAAACACATCGGGCATCCAATACCAAGTTGGGCCGATATCAAACGTAAATCCATCTTTTATTAATTGTCTGGCGCGACCACCTATGGTATTGTTTTTTTCAAAAATGGTTACGTCGTAGCCAGCTCTAGCTAAATAGCAGGAAGCTGCCAACGAAGAGAACCCAGAACCGATAATGTTTATAGTTGTTTTCATAATTGTTTAACAAATATACAAAAATGTTAAACAAAAACAAATCTATTTAGAGTTCTTTTACTAAATTTTCTATGGATTTATAGACCGTAATATTTTTTGGTAAAGTTTTGGTGTTGAAATCGGTAAATTTTTGTCCTAGTAAGAGTAGTTCGGAACCTGTTTTTTGAAGTAATTCTTCATTAAATTTATTTAAATAATCAGCTATTTGATCGTCTTCAGGATAAACAGTAAAATACGATACGAACGTAATATCTTCAAAAAAATCAAATAAATCCGTTAAACTATCCATTGGTACACTTTCGCCTAAAAATATCGTGTGATAGCCTTTGCTTCTTAATTCATAATTAATGAAAAGTAAACCAATATCGTGTATTTCGTTGTCTGGCAAGAACAACACATAAGTTTTTGAGTTGGGTTTTGGTTCCAAACTCTGTAAACGTTCTAAATTTAAAAGAATTTTTTGTTTTATATGGATAGATATAAAATGTTCGTGTGCTGGCGAAATAGTACTTGTTTGCCAAAGTAATCCAATATCTTCAAGCAGTGGTAAAAAGACAGAATAGAATATGTTATTGAAGGTTTTATTTTCAATAAGATTGTTGTACGTGTTGTAAAAAAGCACTTGGTCAAAATTCAACATCGCTACTTTAAACGCATTAATGGCGTGGTCTTCTACCTTACCTCGAGATGCGATTTCTCTAACTTTAATAGGAATTTCTTCTTCTTTTAGACTTGCAATCTTCGAGATTTTTAAACCGTTATTATTTAAATAGGAAATATTAAGTAGTTTTTGAAAACTAGCTAAGCTATAATTTCTAATGTTTGTATCCGTTCTATCCGGACTCAGTAAATTATAGCGTTTTTCCCATATTCTAATAGTATGAGCCTTTATGCCGGTAAGATTTTCTAAGTCTTTAATACTAAAGTTAACTTTAATATTGTTCATTAATATCTAATTTAAGTTAAACAAAAGTAGAGATATTAATTGATTAAATCAAAAGATAATGAAGATTTTAGTGTTTTTATAAAGAAAAGTGCGCACAAGAAGACTCGAACTTCCACATTCTAAGCGAATACCAGCCCCTCAAGCTGGCGCGTCTACCAATTCCGCCATGTGCGCATTATGTATTTAGTAAAAATAGAAAAAGTTAAGCAATAACGCTTAACTTTTTCTTGTGACCGGGCTGGGGTCTGAACTTGTCTTTTAATCAATTGATATTCAAAAAGTTATAGTTTTTGTGTTATATGTACGCACCGATTAGCGAACCAAATAATTGCTTTAATATAAAATGAACTTATTTGAATGCAAATACGTACAATTACATTCAAAATACAAAGATAGCATATTACCTAATAAATATTCATAAATATTTATTTTTTTATCACATTTATAACCCGAAGGTTACTGGTTTGAATCCAGTCGAGGTCACTAAAAGCTAATATAATTAGCAACAAAACCATGTAAGTCTTATGATTTACATGGTTTTCAGGTTTTTAGGAGTACATAAGATTTGAATTGATTTGATTTTAAATGTGTGCTAAAAGGATACCTTTTTTCAAAGTGTGTGCTTAGCCCACACTTTGATCAAATTACTTCATTGAATTAGAATAGTTGATTTGACTTTCGTCTCGATAAATGTTTAATAATTTAAAGACGACAACTATGCGTACAAAACACACTTTTTCAACACTATTTTTAGTGCAAAGTTCTAAAGCAATCAATAGCGAAGCGCCACTTTATGCAAGGATTACAGTAAACGGTAAACGAATTGACATTAGCTTAAAAAGGAAAATTCCTTTACATCTATGGGACAGTGCCAAAAAGAAGGCACGAGGTAATTCAAGGGAGGCTCGACAAATCAACCAGTATTTGGCTCAGGTGCAAACACAACTTTTTCAATGCTACCAAGATTTAAAATTCAAAGGAGAACTTATCACGGCAAAATTGATAAAGGAAATTTATTTGGGTGAAGATGAAAACTCCAAGACACTCCAAAATATTTTAGAATACCATACGAGTAAAACGGAAAACACATTTGCTTCTGGAACTGTACGAAATTTTGGGGTAACTGAAAGATACATTAAAAAGTTTCTCAACAAACACCTAAACACTACAGATGTTTATCTTAATAAGCTTGATTATAAATTTATTTGTGATTTTGAAAATTTCCTTCACAGCTATTGGCCAAAAGGCCATCCAAAAGCAATGGGCAATAATACCATAATGAAACACATTCAAAGATTACGAAAAATGGTAACGCTTGCCTTTCATTTAGAATGGATAGATAAAGACCCTTTTGTTAGATGGAAACCAACTTATGAAAAAACCGATAGACCTTATTTGACGGAAAATGAACTATCAAATATTGAGTCCTATCAGTTCTCAATAGAAAGGCTAGAACGAGTAAAAGATTTGTTTGTTTTCAGCTGCTATACCGGTATTGCATATATTGACCTAATGAATTTAACAAAAAACAATATTCTTAAAGGGATAGATGGTAACGATTGGATATTTACGAATCGTCAAAAAACTAAATCTTCTGTTAAAGTTCCGCTATTAGAAAAAGCACAATATCTTATTAATAAATATCAGGATCATCCTATGTGCCAAATAACTGAAACTTTATTTCCTAATATCACCAATGAAAAAGTTAACTTTTATCTCAAGGAGATTGCAAATGCAGTAGGTTTGAAAAAGAACCTCACTTTTCATATGGCTCGACATACATTTGCCACCACTGTTACTTTAAGTAATGGAGTTCCAATTGAAACGGTTTCTAAACTTTTAGGTCACTCTAAGATAGCTTCAACACAAATATATGCAAGAGTTATTGAGCGAAAAGTCAGTGATGATATGCAAAAGCTAAAGGAGCAACTTTTGAAAGCCAAGAGTAATTCAGATAAAGTTAACCATAAATTGTAATTAACCACTAAAGTGGATGGGACGGATGATGAGAACCATTAAAAGCGGATAATTTGAACCAGATCATTTACGGCTTTAAACTAATACAATACAATGAGTTATAGATAATTTAACTATGTTCACTTTTTTTCGCCGAGGGTGGTGTTTTCTTGCCGTTTTTTGCAACTTTGTGTGATACGTTAAATTAAAGCCAACGTTTATGTGTATGGAAAGTTGCGTGTATGTATGCGTGGATTTTCCGAAGGAAAATCAGACGCTAGCAAACAAAGCAACTAACATTGTGCAAGCTAAAAATAGCAATTTTTCATACACGGTGTTAGGCACTGGCTTCTCATATTTTCTTTTGTCTCAAATTATATAGGTCAATAAATTTGTGTAATTCATCTTCCATGTCGGCAGTAGGAAAATATTTTTTCATTTCTGTATCAAATTCTATCCATTTTTCTAAACCAGCATCCTTGGCAAAGGAAAATATATTTTGCTCTAAACTCTCAGTTTTTTTTGATAGACTATCATCTTTTATTTTGTGGCTGTTTAGCATCCATTCTCCACAATATACTATAGTTAGTAGAGTTTTATATTCCTCTTTTGTAAATTCTATTTTCATGATTTTATTCAAATGGCTCTTTTGGGAGTTTTTTTAAATTTTTTATATATCTATCATTATCAAATGGTTTACCCATTTTAATAATTTCAAACAATTCTATAGCCACACATTGTCCTATCATCTGTCGGGATTGAAAGTCATTGTATCCATTCATTGTCAATTTGTTATATGTGATTTTTGTTTCAGGAGGGTCATTATTTTCCAATTGATTTTTTACTATTTCTAGAATCTGCTCTCGTAATATTTCATTATTTTTCATGGTCAAACGGATTTTCCAACTTGTACCTAAGGTTTATACGTATAAGAAAAGTTGCGTGTTTGTGTGCGAGGATTTTCCGAAGGAAAATCCGAAGCTAGCAAACGAGCAACTAACTTTGGTTTAGCTAAAATTAGCAATTTTTTTTATTTGTTAGCCACTGGCATGTTTTTCGTTAATACTCTAATTCAATTCCATATTCACTGGCTTTTGAAGATAAAGATATTACTTTCTCGTTATATTTATCTTCGATTCCAAGTTCAGAAATTCCATTTATTGCGTTGTCAAACATTTTTCCTAATGCTATATAATAATTCTCATCCCAATATCCAAAATCTTCAATAATTTCTAGGCAACAGCTAACATAATGTAATTCCAATTCAATATTTAGTTCCGTGATATTCATTTTGCGAACTGTGCGAATTATTTTTCGAGCTTCATTCTCACGTAAATCCATATTTCTCCCATTTGGATAAATATATCTTTCGATTTCTTTTTTATATTTTTCTGTTAGCTGTTCAATATCTCTTGTGGTTAATATGTTCAAGTAGTTTTTTGCATCAGGAATTTTTTTATACATCTCTAAAATCAGTTTAATGATTTCAGTTTCGGTCATTTGATTTAATTCCTTTTTCAATTCTCTAAGTGCCATGTTTAGCTCCAATGTTGTTGTTTTTTCAGCTTGTGTCTACCCGGTCTCGGCTATGAGTAGTTGCGTGATTTAGTGGTTAATTTTGCAAGTACACACCAAACTGAAAATCCGCGAGGATTTTCAGAAGTAGGCGAGAACAAGCAATTACTTTTAGCCATTGTTGACATTTCGTTGTTTAATTTTGTTCTATCCAACTAAATTCATTTTTCTAATCATTTCATTCACAATAATAGTAATGATTCTTATCGATAGTTTAAATTTATTGAAAACGAAGTTTCGAGATTATAACCTATATCCAACTAGGAAATAAAGCTTGTTTAATTTTGAATTTGCACTATCCTCAGAGACTCCATCTGTTATTTCATATCTAACTTCAAATGATAGTTTGTTAAATTTTGTTCCTAGCCCCATGATAATACCAAACTCGTGATTTTTCACATCGGGTATTGCCAAACCATTTGATACTGTTTGAACAGAAAAAACATTACTTTCAATTCTTCTATAGTTTTCTTCGGTTATTACCCATCCATTGGTCATCCCTAGGTTAAAGTATAGAGGTTGATTTGCCATCGAAAAACCGAAGCGAGCTAAATTGTTTAATTTTATAAAAGAATGACTGATTTTTGTATTAATAGTTGTGAATATATTTTCATTTTCAATGTCTTCATAGTGATTGGAGGATTTATAAGAGTAATACTGAATTTCATTATATAGCGACCATCCTTTATTTTTATTTAAAAAGAGTTCCAAATAAACACCAAATGAGATGTCAGTTGAAGATTTATATTTGGAATTTAGGTAGGGAAGTAACTTATGGTCATCAAATTTTAATGAGGTCATTGACGCTCCAATAAATATGCCTTTTTCTATTTTTATTCTTTTCTCGTTTTTATAATCAGGGGTAATACCCATACACTCGTAATATTTTTTAAAAACATTAAATAAGCTTAGAGTGTTGTAAGAAGAACTTTCAACAATTGATTTAATAGAAGAACAATCATTTAAATAGTATAATAATTGACCTTTGAACTTATTATTTTCTCTATTTTCATTCTTACTACTCTTATAAACTAGAATTAAATATTTACCATTTTGGTAGATGTAGTAACTTATGCTTTTATTCCTATCTTCATAAGAATATAAACTTTTATCACCTTCAACAAGGGTTTGTAAAAATACAGTTTTGACAGTATCGAATTCTGTTTGGATATTAGCAGATAAGTAAGTGGTGCCATTTGTTTTAAAGGCTCTTATGTTTTTAGGCGTGAACTTCTAACCATTTCATTTTGCAAATTCTTAAATTTAACTAAATTAGGTTGTTTATTTTCATATTCGATAGCACCATATATAGTATCTCCTTCTTTCTTTACAATGTAATCAGAATTAAATTTTTCTTGTCCTAAAGAATTTTGAACAAAAAATCCAAATAATATCATAATAAGTATAGAAAGTGTTTTTTTCATTTTTAAAGAATTTAAGTTAAATGTTAATGCTGATGGTGTAATTAAAATGGTTAATTTTTGATTGTATAAAATTTAATCAAGGGACAAAATGTCTAACGTTTATGTATATGGAAAGTTGCGTGTTTGTGTGCGAGGATTTTCCGAAGGAAAATC
>NZ_JBHTIB010000039.1:0-18256 GCF_042676825.1 Mariniflexile aquimaris | reverse complement strand
TGACATAAAATCACTACCTTTAAATTATTAATTCTGTATCACTATTTCAGGACGTCACAAATTAAGTTGTTTAAAGTTATAAAGTTAACATCCAGTGATGTTGCATTTTTTTAAACTTTTTTAACTCACTTCGTAAAATAGGTAAAAAATCTTTTCCGTTACTATTAGAGCGTTCCAGACGATAGGAGTTTTTATAAAGCTTATTAGTCAGTCGTTTTAAAGAGGCAATATGTTTATGTTTTTTATCAGAAAATCGTTCTAATTCTGCTTTTACTATTTCAGGAGCTAATGAAACGGATTGTTGTACAATATCTCCAGAAAAATAAATATTAGCATCTTCAGTTCCGTCACTTTTTAAAGCAGATAAATCATGTCTTAAATACATGGAGATGTTTTGCGATAAAGCAAAAATCTCTATCGCCTTTTTGTAAATCGGTAATTCCGATAGGTTTGATGGGATATTCGTTAACATTTTATTTTTATCATAGCAATTCTTTCAAAATTACTCACAAGAATCAACAATCTACTTTAATTATTAAAGTAAAAGTGTATATTTACTTTAATAATTAATTTTTTATAGTTAAAATATTTTAAAAATGAATTTAGATACGCTTAACTGGAAGATATTGAAGTGTTTGCAAGAAAACGCTAGACAGTCTAATGCTGAAATAGGGAGACAAGTAGGTGTTAGTTCGCCAGCGGTTTCTGAACGTATTAAAAAAATGGAAGACGCTGGAATTATCATTGGATATAAAACGGTAGTATCTCCTTTAGATATGGGATATCAACTGAAAGCCATCATTACATTACATGCGTTTATTGGAAAGCTAAAACCATTTTTAGAGAAAGTAAAAACCTATGATGAAGTCTTAAATTGCTATCGTATTACAGGCAACGAAAATATTGTTATGGAAGTGCTTTTAAAAAATCAAAAGCACTTAGAATCCTTTATAGATCAACTTATTGTGTATGGTGAAACGAAAACACAAATAGTGTTGTCTCACGTAATCCGCTATAAAGAGGTTAAACCTGTAAAATAAAATAATGTTCTTAAGGCGTATTTAATTTTCGATTTAATCCATATAAAATTAAAGCGCAAGTGGCTGCAATGCCAGAAACAATATACCACGTATTATCAAAACCAAATGATGCCGTCATTTGTAACCCAGCATTATGCCCAAAAATATGTGCTATCGAAAACGACATGGAATATAATGCCATATACTCACCTTGATTTCCTTTGCTTGCTCTACTTACTGCAAAAGCATTAGAGAATGGGAATGCAATCATTTCTCCAATGGTCATTAAAATCATACCAATTATTAAAACACCCGACCATGATGTAAAGTTTAAAATAAGTAAACTTAAACCAGTTAAACAAGCACCAAAAGCCATAAGGCCTAGTTTTGTAAATCGGGTATTTTCTAACCATTTTATCAGAGGCATTTCAAAAATAAAAATAAGAAATCCGTTTAATCCTAAAATTAGTCCAATTTGAGATTCGCTAAGAGCATGAATATCTTTGTAATAAATTGTAATTGTAGAGAAATATTGTAGAAATACAATACCAAACAACGCCATAGCCACTAAGAATAACAAAAACGTTTTGTCGCCGTATGCCGAAATAGGATTTTCTACACTATGGCTATCCGATATTTTGGCTTTTTTAGGATGCAGCACTTTAATTAAAACTAAAGTCGCAATAATACAGGTTATGCCATCCACCCAAAACAATCCAGAATAGCTTAGGCCTGTAATTATAAGTCCTCCAATAGCGGGTCCTGCCGAAAAGCCTAAGTTTATGGCCAAACGAATTAAGGTTAAAGAGCGTATTTTGTTTTCAGGTTTACTATACGCATTTAAGGCAACAAACATGGCAGGTCTAAACGAATCTGCTACCAGCATTACTATAAAAATACCAACGCATATGGCAGCAAACGAATGTAAAAACTGTAAAGCAATAAATAAAATACCAGTAGCAAATAAACTTCCTACCATCACCTTGTAGTAGCCCATTTTATCGGTTAGTTTGCCACCTAGCCAAGAACCAGCCACACTTCCCAAACCAAATGCACTCATTACCCAACCCACATTACTAACGGTAAAATGTAAATCTTCTCTTAAGTATAACGACAAAAAGGGGATAACCATCGTGCCAGCACGATTGATTAAGGTGATTAAGGCAAGCCACCATATCTCTTTCGATAAGCCTTTAAACGTATTTATGTATTTGTTAAATAATGTAATCATAAGTTCTAATGTGTATAAAAATAAAAAGCCTGACTTAGAAGTCAGACTTTTACATATTGAAATATATTTTAATTATATCACCACAATAAATAATAAGTCCAACTACTTCTTTTCCAAGAGGTCGATTTCATTTTATAACAGGTGACGATATTACGCATAATTAGTTTTTTATGAGATACAAACTTAGAGAAAATATTTGTAAGTTGTATTTTTGATTTCTAAAACATTTTAAATGAAGATTTTTATAACACTTCTAGTGGCAATTTCTTGTTTTACAGGTTGTGCACAGAAAAAGCAACCCTTGAGAGGAGAAACAGATTTTCAGCGCGAATTAAATGCGTATTATAAGGATGCCTCAACCTCGCCGTTAAAAGATGTTGATAGAAAAGATTTTAATGGATTAGAGTTTTTTAAGTTCGATTCGGCATATATCGTTACCGCGAAGTTTGAACGCTTTCCTAATGAAAAACCATTTGAAATGAAAACCTCTACCGAGCGACGTCCTATTTATGTAAAATATGGAGAGCTTTCGTTTGAATTAAAAGGGAAAGCACATAAACTAAATATTTATCAAAATACTGGTTTAGTAGATTCTGAAGGTTATGAAGATTATTTATTTCTGCCTTTTTTAGACGAAACTAATGGCATAGAAAGTTACGGTGGCGGGCGCTATTTGGACGCCAGAATTCCGAAAGGAAATACCATGGTTATAGACTTTAATCAGGCTTACAACCCATATTGTGCTTACAATGATAAATATTCCTGCCCTATCGTGCCCAGAGAAAATTATTTAAAGTTAAGAGTAGAAGCAGGGGTGAAAGCCTTTGATAAGCACTGATTTTTTTATAGTTGTTGGTTGTTGGTTGATGGAATTTCTTCCTTAAATACAATAACTTAAAATTCGATTATTCTCGCTAGATACATACCAAAAAAGACCGCCAAAAAGCCCAAGACAAAACTGGCTATGGTATAAAGTGCAAAACTTGTAAAGTCGCCCGATTTTAAAAACAAATGGTTTTCGTAAGCAAACGTAGAAAACGTTGTAAAACCACCGCAAAACCCACTGGCTAATAGTAATAACTGATTTTGAGTAATCGCAGTACTTTTCATGGCTAAACCCAAAATTAAACCTATTAATAAACTTCCTAGTACATTTACAGTGAAGGTACCGTAGGGTATTCCGTTTTCTACATCATTTAAGTATTTCCCAATTATATAACGTAGCGCACTACCAAATCCACCACCTATAAAAACCAATAAAAAATGCTTCATTTATTTTAATGTGTCTTTAATAGCAACATATATTTCGGTAACCCAATCAGCAGGGTTCGGCGTGTTCATTGGATCTGTTAGGTAGGCTTCTATCATAGGTCCATTTTCTGTAAATTCAAATCCGTTTTGTGGAATATATTTCATAGTCGAATCCCAAGCTTCCTTCAAGTTGCTGTAATTTCCTTTTAAAGTCGTTTTAATGGCTTTAAAACTCGGTAATTCCCCCGTCATGATATCGGCATCATCTGCAGTAATTACACGTTCTGCGGTTGGTACACAACATGAAAAAATAGCAGCATTGTTTTCAAGATCCCATTTAATATAATTTACAAACGGAACGCCGGCTTGTTCAATATGGTTTTTGGTAGCATAGGTAACAACTTGAGATATCATTTGTGGAATTTTGTTTCCTATTTCATCAATTTTGCTAGAGGCTGTTTTATATAAATAATAGCCACCACTGCGGTTGGTAACGCCTTTTACTATAATGCTATATTTTTTCATGCCAGCAACTACCACGCTATCTAATCTTTCAAGACTACGTTCGTAATGCGGAGCGATTTGTTTTTCCATACCACCACTAAAAATAGAATATGCTTTAAAGCCAAAAGGCAAATCTTTACCAGAAATAGACCAGGTTACATCGGTGCTTCCGTTAGTGTTAGCTTTAAACGTCCATAGGATTTCAGATTCAGGATAATCAGCAAATTGCATGATTTGTTTTATTGAAGTGTTTGATTCCGTAGCGACTGTTTTCATCGTACCAGTGCCATCGTTGTCTTCCCAAGAATACGAGCCATTAATGCCGCTAGTTAAATTGGGTAGTGTAATTTTCATGTCCTTATCGGCTTCAACCCACGACGACCAGTCTTGCCAGTTTTTAAAATCAATCACATTGTTATAAATAACTGCTGCAGGCGCATTAATGGTTCTGGTTCTGCTAACTTCAAACGTATTTGGTTGTACCGCTATGTAAATGGAAGTTCCAATAATGACGATTAATAATAAGAAGGAAATGTACTTAAAAGCTTTCATTATATTTTTTTAGGGAGAATTATATATCAAAGATAATCAAATAAAAATTATCGTTAATAAATTATTATATTTGTAAGCCAAAAAATAAAAATTCAACAATTAAAATTGCTTATTAAAAAATATTCAATAATAAAGCGGGGTTAATTGGCACTTTTTTAATAGATAATTAAATGTTATTCAAATGAAATTCAAGTTATTATTAAGTTTAGTACTTACTGGTACACTATTGTTTTCTTGCGGAAATGATAAAGCAAAAGAAAATCAAAGCGATTTAAAAGTTGAGCAAACTCCTTTTGAATATAATGTCGAGCAATTTGCTGATGTTAAAATACTGCGTTATCAAATTCCGGGTTGGGAGAATTTAACGCTAAAAGAACAAAAATTAGTTTATTATTTAACCCAGGCTGGTTTATCTGGGCGAGACATTATTTGGGATCAAAACTATAAGCACAATCTTAAAATTAGAAAAGCATTAGAAAGTATTTATACACAATTTAATGGCGATAAAAATACAGCAGATTGGAATGCTTTTGAAACCTATTTAAAACGTGTTTGGTTTAGTAATGGAATTCATCATCATTATTCTAATGATAAATTGAAACCTGAATTTTCTCCTGGTTATTTAAAGCTACTTTTAACTGAAACGAATACGGTTTTAGAAGAGGAAGCATTCAATGTTATTTTTAACGAAGTGGATTCTAAAAAAGTAAATCAGGCCAAAGGGGTTGATAACGTAGCGCTTTCGGCTGTTAATTTTTATGGACCAGGTGTTACAAATGCTGATGTTCAGAAATTTTATGCCCAAAAAAAATCACCAGATCCTTTAAAACCATTGTCTTTTGGATTGAATTCGCAACTTGTTAAAGAGAATGGCGATTTAAAAGAACGTGTTTATAAATCTGGCGGATTATATGGTTCGGCCATCGATGAAATTGTAAAATGGTTAGAATTAGCTAAAGGCGTTGCCGAAAACGACAAACAAGCAAATGCCTTAGGATTACTAATAAGTTATTATAAATCGGGAGATTTACAAACTTGGGACGATTATAATGTAGCATGGACTCAAGCCACAGAAGGCAATATAGATTACATTAATAGTTTTATTGAAGTTTACAACGACCCATTAGGCTATAGAGGTTCTTACGAAACTATTGTTCAAATAAAGGATTTCGACATGTCTAAAAAAATGGCAGTACTCTCTGACAATGCCCAGTGGTTCGAAGATAATTCGCCTTTAATGGATGCTCATAAAAAGAAAAATGTGGTAGGAGTTTCGTATAAAACGGTGAATGTGGCTGGAGAAGCTGGCGATGCATCACCAAGTACCCCTATTGGAGTTAATTTACCTAACGCTAACTGGATTCGTGCAGCGGTAGGTAGTAAATCGGTATCATTAGGTAATATTGTTGAGGCATATAATAATGCCGGTGGTTCTGAACGATTAAAGGAATTTGTACATGATAAAGAAGAACTAGAATTACAAGAAACTTATGGGCAATTAGCCGATAAATTACATACCGCTTTACACGAAGTTGTTGGTCACGCATCTGGTCAATTAAACCCAGGTGTTGGTGAAACCAAAGAAACACTTAAAAATTATGCCTCAACTTTAGAAGAAGGTCGTGCCGATTTAGTGGCATTATATTATCTGTACGATAGTAAAATTCAAGAATTAGGTTTGGTTGAAGACTGGAAAAAAACAGGAATGGCAGCTTACGATGGATATATTCGAAACGGTTTAATGACGCAGCTTATAAGATTAAATTTAGGTGATGATGTTGAAGAAGCGCACATGAGAAACAGACAATGGGTATCTGCTTGGGTTTTTGAAAAAGGTGCTAAAGATAAGGTGATTGAAAAAGTAACCCGTGATGGCAAAACCTATTTTAATATTACAGATTATGCTAAACTACATCAGTTATTCGGTGAATTATTACGCGAAACACAGCGTATAAAATCTGAAGGCGATTATAAAGCAGTTGAAGCTTTGGTAGAAGGTTATGGTGTAAAAGTAGACCAAAAACTACATGCCGAAATCTTAGAGCGTAACAAGCAGTTTAAATCGGCTCCATATTCTGGTTTTGTAAATCCAGTATTAGAGGCTAAAACCAATGACGCCGGAGAAATTATTGAAATTAATATTAAACAACCTAAAACATTTGCAGAGCAAATGATGGATTACAGTAAAAAATACAATTTTTTACCTGAGGTAAACTAATTAATTATTGGTGTTAATTTAAAAACAGAATCTTATTTAGGGTTCTGTTTTTTTATTTACACTAAACACAAGAAGGATTAAATTAATTACAATAAGCACGCTAATGATAATTAGAATTTTCATTTGTTGATTTTTAGCTAGTTATTAACTAGATGCAGAAATTTAAAAAAGGTTGCGTTAAATTCTACGTCTATTTATAAAACAAGAACCAACTAGTTTTTCCCAGTCTGTGATTGTTGTTTTTTTAAAGCAGCTCGTTACTTAAATAAAAATTTAATAGCGGCAATAAATAAAATAAAGGTAATAAAGGCAATGAGTACCCAAATGCTTCCGGCATAAAAGCGTTTGTGTAGTTTTAAATCTTTTCGATAAGTAAATCCTATAATAATAGCGAAGACAATAAAAAATACTACTCCAAAAATGATTTGACCGTTACTAAACATATAATTATTTATTTTTACGCAAATTTAACTAATAAAATGAGATTTCCATATTCGTGGGAATAACAACTCCAGATATTATGAAAAATAAAATAGAAGCAGTTAAAGCATTTCATTCGGCCTTTAAATTAGGACTAAGAGAAACGCCGCAAGCAGATTTAGGATTAGCTAAAAATATGTTGCGTTATAAATTAATGCGCGAAGAGAACGAAGAGTATCTGGATGCCGCAAATAATAATGATTTGGTAGAAGTTGCCGATGCCTTGGGCGATATGCTTTATATTTTATGTGGTACCATTATAGAACATGGTATGCAACACAAAATAGAGGAGGTTTTTGACGAAATACAGCGAAGTAATATGAGCAAATTGGGTGAAGATGGTAATCCTATTTTTAGAGAAGATGGCAAGGTGCTAAAAGGTCCCAATTATTTTCAACCAGATATTAAATCGATACTCGATAAATAAAAAAGAGAAGCCAATTGGCTTCTCTTTTTTATTATTTGAGTTTGCTTCTTTTTGCGAAGCGGCACGTTTAAACTTTATATCGCCATCCAAATGGATCTTCAGATTTGTTAGTCTGAATATCTGTGATGCGTTTTTTTAAATATTCTGCGTAAGTTTTGTCTAATTTAGGCAAATCATAATCTGTACCTTGATATCCAAAGCCATCAATTGGCGAAATAACAGCTGCTGTACCAGCACCAAACATTTCTTTTAAGCTTCCGTTTTTAGCAGCTTCAACAACTTCTTTTACAGAAATTTTTCTAACTTCAACAGGAATATTTTCAGATTTAGCTAAGTCAATTATACTTTTACGGGTTATACCATCTAATATTCTATCGCTGGTAGGGCCAGTAATTAGCGTATCATTTATTCTTATAAAAATATTCATGGCGCCTGCTTCCTCGATATACTCGTGGTTAGTATCATCGGTCCAGATGACTTGTTGGTAACCTTTTTCAACAGCTAATTGTGTTGGGTAAAATTGTCCTGCATAATTACCGCCAGCTTTAGCATAACCAACACCACCATTAGCAGAACGTGAATAAGTTTGTTCAATCAATACTTTTACTTTTCCAGCAAAATAAGCGCCAGACGGTGCGGTAGAAATAATAAATTTATACTCATCAGCAGGAGATGCGTGGAACCCTTTTCCGGTAGCAAATACAAACGGACGAATGTATAAAGAAGAACCTTCTTTGTTTGGAATCCAGTCTTTATCAACTTCTAAAAGCGCCTTTAACCCGTCCATAAAATAGGCTTCTGGTAACTCAGGAATTGCTAATCGTTTAGACGAAATATTTAATCGCTTAAAATTTTCTAACGGACGAAATAACCAGACCTCGTTATTAGCATCTTTATAAGCTTTCATGCCTTCAAAAACAGATTGCCCATAGTGAAAAATTTTCGCCGATGGATCTAAAGTAATAGCGTGGTATGGTACTACTTTTGGCACTTCCCAAGCGCCGTTTTTATAATTACACTCCAGCATATGGTCTGAAAAAACCTGACCAAATTTTAAATTATCAAAATCTACTTCATTAATTTTAGTAGTTTTCGCTTTAATAATCTCTATGTCATTGATTATTGCGTTCATAAATCTCGGTATTTTGTCATGCAAATTTAAGTAAAAACGTTGTTAAAAAAGGAGTATATTTACAACAATTCAGTTAAAAATTAAATATTCACAGAATGAAGAAGATAATAGTTATTGCCCTTTGTGCTTATTTTTCAGGCTTTGGCATAGATAATTTAGGTGCTCAAACTAAGTTAGATGATGCAAATGGTTATAAGTCCTTTGGAAAGGAAATTGCACCAGACAATGTTACCACCGCGTCTTTTATGGCATCACATTACGAGTCGATGAAAGTTGGAGATAGTATTAACTCTAAAATGACGGCGAAGGTTTTAAGTGTATGTCAATCAAAAGGTTGTTGGATGACTTTAAATTTAGATGGCGGTAACGAGGTGATGGTAAAATTTAAGGATTACGGGTTTTTTATGCCTAAAGATATTGCTGGAAAAGAAGTTATAGTAAATGGAAAGGCTTATGTAAATGAGGTTTCGGTTGATGAATTGCGTCATTATGCCGAAGATGCTGGTAAATCGGCCGAAGAAATTGCGGCTATTAATGCGCCTAAAAAAACGTTTTCATTTGAAGCCGATGGCGTTTTATTGAAACAATAAATTTGAAAAGAGAAGTAGTTATAACGGGTGATGGTTCGTCTACCATTCACTTACCCGAATGGGATGAGCAATACCATTCTAAACATGGTGCTATTCAGGAAGCTTATCATGTATTTATAAAACATGGTTTACAGCATGTTTACGATTTGGGTAACACTAAAAAAATAGCAATTTTAGAAATAGGATTTGGTACAGGTTTAAATGCCTTTATAAGCTTATTAGAAGCAGACAAGCTGAAACTGTCTATTGATTATTTTGGGGTAGAAGCTTACCCAGTTGCTAAGGATGAAATAGAACAACTTAATTACCCAAAACAATTACAGGCCAGTAAAGATGAAGAATTTTTTAAAAAACTTCATGCAGTTGGCTGGAATGAATCTCACGAAATATCCAATTACTTTTCACTTACAAAGCAAAACAGATTTTTTTCAGAAATAAATGATAAAGCATTGTATAATCTCATTTATTTTGATGCTTTTGGTGCTCGGGTTCAACCGGAGTTATGGACAGAGAAGATCTTTCAAAAAATGTTTGATGCATTAATTGATGGCGGTGTGTTAGTAACTTACGCCGCGAAGGGTAGCGTACGTCGTGCTATGCAAGCAGTTGGTTTTCAGGTAGAGAAACTTCCGGGGCCTCCAGGAAAACGCGAAATGCTTAGAGCCACAAAATAGTCTCAGTTTTCAGTAGCAGTAGGCAGTATTTATTCTTAGATAAAGTGTTTTTTGTTTAGTGTCTTAGTATCATTGCTGAGAANAATTTTACATTATCAATTATCAATTATCAATTATCAATTATCAATTATCAATTATCAATTATCACCTAATACCCAGCAACCAATACCTAACACCTATTGTGTTAAAGCTAATACAAAAACATGGTACAAGGTGTTTTGATTTTGTAACTTTATATAAAAATTGATTATGCGAGTTTTAATAACAGGGGCGACAGGACTCATCGGGCAGGAAATTATAAAACATTGTAACGAACAGGAAATTGAAGTAAATTATTTAACTACAAGTAAATCTAAAATAAATCAGTCTGAAAAAACAAAAGGCTTTTATTGGAATCCAAATAAAAACGAAATAGACAGTAATTGTTTTAAAGATGTCGATGCTATTATTCATTTAGCTGGAGCAAGCGTTTCAAAAAGATGGACGCGAGCTTACAAGAAGGAAATTTTAGAAAGCAGAAAAAAAACGACTCAATTATTAATCATTAGTTTAGAAAATATTACGCATAAGGTAAAGCATGTAATATCGGCGAGTGCTATTGGCATCTATCCAGATTCATTAATTAATTATTACGACGAAACTAATAAAGAAGTGTCCACTTCATTTTTAGGCAGTGTTGTAAAGAGCTGGGAACACGAAGTAGACCAATTTTCTAAATTAAATATATCGGTTTCTAAAATTCGTATCGGTTTAGTTTTGTCTAATAAAGCTGGTGCACTTTTAGAAATGGCCAAACCTATAAAATTAGGTGTAGGTGCCGCATTTGGTTCAGGTAATCAATGGCAATCCTGGATTCATATAACAGATTTAGCGCAACTATTTTTATATGTTTTAAAGAACAAGTTAGAAGGTGTCTTTAATGGTGTGGCACCAAACCCGGTAACGAATCTAGAACTCACTAAAAATATTGCCAATACACTAGAAAGACCCCTTTTTTTACCAAACATACCTAAATTTTTTATGAAACTTGTTTTGGGCGAAATGCATATTCTATTATTTGAAAGTCAGCGTGTTTGCTGTAAAAAGATTGAAGATCTCGGTTTTGACTTCGAATATCATCATTTGCAACCTGCTTTAGATGATTTGCTAAAAGAAATAAAATAAATCGTGTAATATTACCCCTTGTTTTGCCGATTCAAGGAAATTTGCTTTTTTATTTTAATCACCCAAACTATAAAATTTGCGGAATAAATTACGGCAGCTATTATAGAAATGTAATACGCATAATATTCAAAATTGGTTTTAAATTCTCCAGTATATATTTCGTAAACATAACTCGATCCTACAAACTCTTCAATATCAAATTGAAAAAGAAAGATTAATGGGAATATGAAAATACCAACCAAACCAATTCTTTTTCCGAACTTATTTAATTGATTAAAATATTTATAAAAAAGATATAAAAATATAGTATGTACTGGTCCAAAAACAACAATTGAAGCTAATCCTAAAGGGTACAAAAATCCAAAAGTAAGTATCCTAGCAATTATGGCGAGTAATGCAAGAGTAATCCCAATATAAAGTAATATCAATTTTTTATGTTTCATTTTATGATAGTACTTAGTTTTAAAGGTACGCTTCAACATCAAATTTTCAAAATGATTTGAAACAATTAACTAATAAATATTATAACAATCTGCATTTAAATTTCATCTTATTTTAAAAATCATAATAATCGAAAATTTTTTAATGACATTATGACATTTTAAAAAGAATGGCAGTACTTTTGCAACTAATTTTAGTATTGCAAAAATTTGAATTTACGATGAGTAAAAAAGATAAAAAGGACTTAGAGAAAGAACAAGTGGAGTCTCCACAAACAGAAACTATAGAATCTAACGATCAAGTAGTTGAAGAACAAACAGTTGAGGAGAAGCTTCAGGCGGAATTAAAACAAGAAAAAGATAAGTTTTTGCGCTTATTTGCAGAGTTTGAAAATTACAAAAGACGTACTTCTAAAGAGCGTATCGAGTTATTTTCTACGGCAAGCGAAGATGTTATGAAAACTTTACTGCCAGTTTTAGACGATTTTGAACGCGCATTAAGTCATTTTAACGACGATAAGGAAGCAGAGGCACTACGTAAAGGCGTGTTGTTAATTTACCAAAAATTAGTTGGGACTCTCGAGCAAAAAGGATTAAAAGTAATTGC
Source organism: Mariniflexile aquimaris (assembly GCF_042676825.1). Taxonomy (NCBI): domain Bacteria; kingdom Pseudomonadati; phylum Bacteroidota; class Flavobacteriia; order Flavobacteriales; family Flavobacteriaceae; genus Mariniflexile; species Mariniflexile aquimaris. The sequence goes on along the minus strand of NZ_JBHTIB010000039.1, from coordinate 5,967 downwards.
TGTTGAAAAAGGTGATGCCTTTAATGCAGATAATCATGAAGCAATTACGCAAATTCCGGCTCCTTCAGACGATTTAAAAGGGAAAATTATAGATATAGTCGAAAAAGGATATAAACTTGGCGATAAAGTAATTCGTTTTCCTAAAGTTGTTATCGGACAATAAATTTACATTATGGCGAAAAGAGATTACTACGAAATATTAGGCATAAGCAAAAACGCTACAGCTGCCGAAATTAAAAAAGCTTACCGTAAAAAGGCAATAGAATATCATCCAGATAAAAACCCAGATAATAAAGAAGCAGAAGCAAAGTTTAAAGAAGCGGCCGAAGCTTATGAGGTTTTAAGTGATGATAATAAAAAAGCGCGTTACGACCAGTATGGGCATCAGGCCTTTGATAATGGTGGTGGTTTTGGCGGCGGCGGCATGAATATGGAAGACATATTCAGCCAATTTGGTGATATTTTTGGTGGTGGCGGTTTTGGCGGTTTCTCTGGTTTTGGCGGTGGCGGTGGTCAACGTCGTGCTAAAGGAAGTAATTTACGCATTCGTGTAAAACTAACTTTAGAAGAGATTGCCAATGGTGTCGATAAAAAAATTAAAGTAAAACGTAAAGTACAGGCTCCTGGAACTACGTATAAAACATGTACTACCTGCCATGGTAGTGGGCAAGTAACACGTATAGCGAATACTATTTTAGGTAGAATGCAAACATCATCGCCATGTAATGTGTGTGGTGGTGCGGGACAAACTATTGATAAAAAACCTGCTGATGCCGATGCACAAGGGTTAAAAATTGTTGAAGAAACAGTTTCTATTAAAATACCTGCAGGTGTGGTAGATGGCATGCAGCTAAAAGTATCTGGTAAAGGAAATGAAGCTCCTGGACACGGTATTTCTGGAGATATAATTGTTGTTATTGAAGAAGAACACCACGATAAATTACAGCGTGAAGGTGATAATTTACATTACGATTTATATGTAAGTTACCCAGATGCTGTTTTAGGAACTTCTAAAGAAATAGATACTGTTACAGGTAAAGTACGTATTAAAGTAGAAGCAGGTGTACAGTCTGGTAAAATATTGCGTTTACGTGGAAAAGGAATCCCGAGCATTAATGGCTATGGAAAAGGTGATTTGTTAGTACATGTTAATGTATGGACACCAAAAACCTTAAGTAAACAACAACGCGAGTTTTTTGAAGCCATGCAAAACGACGAGCATTTTGAGCCAAAACCAGACAGTAGCGATAAATCATTTTTTGAAAAAGTAAAAGATATGTTTTCTTAAAAATAAGCTGGAAAAATTTCCACTTATTTTGTATTGTTTTTTGAAAAGTTCCTGTTTAGTTTTATGGGATTTTAGAAAAAAAAACATATATTTGACTATCACTAATTAATTTAAGTGATAATTTTTCTTTTTCATAGCAATTTTTTTCCCATCCTTAATCTTTTTTAAGGGTGGGTTTTGTTTTTTAGTTGTTTTTTCATTGCCTAAATCTTTCAATAAATAAACTAGAATCTATTAAATTAAGCTTATTATGCTAAGTAGGTCTCGTAACATTTAATATATTTACCATCTACAAGTCAATTAAAACTAAGAATGAGTAACTTACTAGAAGTTAACCAGGTTTCTAAGAATTTCGGAAGCTTTAAAGCCCTTAACAATGTCTCTATAACGGTTCCCAAAGGAAGTATTTTTGGGTTGTTGGGTCCAAATGGCGCCGGAAAAACAACCTTAATTCGTATAATTAACCAAATTACCATGCCAGATACCGGAACGGTGCATTTAGATGGTAAATTGCTTAATACACTTCATATTAAAGATATTGGCTATTTGCCAGAGGAACGAGGTTTGTATAAAACCATGAAAGTAGGAGAACAGGCTTTGTATTTAGCACAGTTAAAAGGTTTAACTAAAACGGAGGCTAAAGAACGTTTAAAATATTGGTTTGATCGTTTGGAAATTAGCGATTGGTGGAACAAAAAAATTCAAGAATTATCAAAGGGAATGGCGCAAAAAGTACAATTTGTAGTTACCGTTTTGCATCAACCAAAACTTTTAATTTTTGATGAACCTTTTTCTGGTTTCGACCCTATCAATGCCAATTTAATAAAAGATGAAATTTTGCGTTTGCGTGAAGATGGCGCAACGGTAATTTTTTCGACACACCGAATGGAATCAGTAGAAGAATTGTGCGATGATATTGCTTTAATTCATAAATCGAATAAAATACTCGACGGAAAACTTATTGATGTTAAACGGCAATACAAAATCAATACATTTGAGGTAGGTATTCACTCAAGCAATAATGACGAATTAAAAAATCAATTATCACAACGGTTTGATGTTAAGTTGGCAAATTTTAAAACTTTAAATAACGACTTAAAATTATCTATTAAACTTAATGAAGGCGATAAGCCAAACGATTTGTTAAGTTATTTAACTACAAAAGGTGAAGTGTCTCATTTTGTAGAATTAATACCAAGCGTGAACGATATTTTTATTCAATCTGTAAAGAATAGTAAGTAAAATGAACCATTTAACACTTATAATAAAACGCGAATATTTAACGAAAGTTAGAAACAAATCGTTTATAGTTATGACTATTTTAAGTCCGATTATAATGATTGTACTTATTTCTGTTATTGCCTATCTTTCAGAATTAAATAGCGAAAAAGTACGTGTGATACATGTTTTGGACGACTCTGGATTTGTACGCGATATTTTTGAAAGCAGCGATAAAACGACCTATAATTTTTTAGATAATATGTCGTTAACAGATGCTAAAAGATTAGTGAAAGAAACAAATTCCACCGGATTATTATATATCGATAAATTTAAAAATATAGATGAGGTTTCAGGTCATATTAAGTTTTATTCGGAAGATTCACCATCACTCTCATTAATTTCAGATTTAGAAAATAAACTCGACAATAAACTAACAAATTTAAAATTACAAAGTCAGGGTTTAGATATAGAAACCATTAAGGCATCAAAAGTTCGAATAAATATTGGTCAAGAAAGTTTTGATGGCCAAGAGACTTCTAAAATAGATAGTTTCGCTAAATTAGGTTTTGGTATTGCCGCCGGATATTTACTTTTTATGTTCATCATTATTTATGGTAACATGATTATGCGAAGCGTTATTGAGGAAAAAACCAGTAGGATTATAGAAATTATTATTTCATCTGTAAAACCCGTACAGCTTATGCTGGGTAAAATTATAGGCACCTCGTTAGCTGGTATAACACAATTTGTAATCTGGTTGGTTTTTGGAGGTCTTTTAATGACGGTAGTTTCTCTTGTTTTAGGAGTAAATTTCGCTAATAATTCGCTACCACAACAAGAAATGGCGCAAATGGCTGCCGGGGGTACCGATTTTAATTTTTATTTTGAATCTTTCAGATTAGCATTAATAAATTTACCGTTAATGAATCTTATTGTTGCCTTTATTTTATTTTTTATTTGCGGATACCTGTTATACAGTTCGCTATACGCTGCCATTGGAGCTGCGGTAGATAACGAAACAGATACACAACAATTTATGATGCCGGTGATTATGCCCTTAATTCTGGCTGTTTATATTGGTATTTTTACCGTTATCGAAGACCCACATGGTACAATTTCGGTTGTGTTTTCATATATTCCTTTTACCTCGCCAGTAGTCATGCTTATGCGTATTCCGTTTGGCGTTCCTATTTGGCAGCAATTGGTATCATTATTGTTATTAGTTGCTACGTTTATGATTACCGTCTGGTTTGCGGCAAAAATTTATCGTGTTGGTATTTTAATGTACGGTAAAAAGCCGAGTTATAAAGAATTAATTAAATGGATTAAATATTAGAGAAATGAAAGAGTTGTTAAAAATTCTCAATGAGCCTTATAATATTACGGAGCATATTAGCATAAGTATCATGGATGTTTTGATACTATGCGTGGTTCTCATAATAGCAAGAATCGTGCTAACTATTATTAGAAAACTTATAACCAGAAACCTGCCCATTGTAGACAAAAGAAAATTCAAAGTTATTTTTGCTTACGGTAACTGGTTAATTTACTTTCTAATCATGCTGATAACATTCCACACCTTAGGTGTTAATGTTACTGGAATTTTTGCAGCATCTGCAGCCTTGTTAATTGGTATAGGTTTAGCAATGCAAACATTGTTTCAAGACATTATATCTGGTATTTTTATTTTGGTAGATCAAACCGTACATGTTGGTGATATTATAGAATTAGAAGGTAAAGTTGGTAGAGTAGAGATGATTAAATTAAGAACCACTAGAGCCGTAACTTCCGATAATAAAATTCTAATTATACCCAACCATTTATATTTGGAAAACAGTTTATATAACTGGACACAAAATGGTACAAATACCCGCGAATCGGTAGAAGTAGGTGTCGCTTACGGTAGTGATGTGCAATTGGTTAAAAAGTTGTTACTTCAGGCAGTGGCTAACAATCCAACTATTTTAAAAGAGCCTGAACCAAATGTGTTATTCACAGATTTTGGTGATAGTTCTTTAAATTTTAGAGTGGCATTTACAATTAATGATAGTTTTAATGCCCGATTTCCTAAAAGTGACGTCAGGTTTGAAATCGATAGATTATTTAGAGAAAATAATATTACGATTCCTTTTCCGCAGCGCGATATTCATATTATCTCAAAACCAAAGGAATAAATACAATAACAATATTAATTGATAGGCTGAAGCTGGTTTAGAAAGAGCTTCAAAGGTCTTAAAAAGAAAAAAAATATGCCAAAAATTTTAATAATTGAAGATGAAGCTGCTATTCGAAGAGTGCTAGTAAAAATCCTTTCAGAAGAAAATGATACCTATGAAGTTGAAGAAGCTGAAGATGGATTAGCAGGTATAGAGAAAATAAAAAACGACGATTATGATTTAATTTTTTGCGACATAAAAATGCCGAAAATGGACGGTGTTGAAGTGTTAGAAGCAACAAAAAAAATAAAACCCGAAATTCCTATTGTTATGATTTCTGGTCACGGCGATTTAGATACCGCCGTTAACACCATGCGTTTAGGCGCCTTCGATTACATATCGAAACCACCAGATTTAAACAGACTTTTAAACACCGTGCGTAACGCATTAGATAGAAAAGAGCTTGTTGTTGAAAACAAATTACTTAAAAAGAAAGTAAGTAAGAATTTTGAAATGATAGGCGATAGTGACGCGATTTCTCATATCAAAGATATTATTGAAAAAGTGGCTCAGACTGATGCGCGCGTTCTAATTACTGGTCCCAACGGAACAGGTAAAGAATTGGTTGCACATTGGTTACATCAAAAAAGTGAACGTGCTAACGGGCCCATGATTGAAGTAAATTGCGCTGCGATTCCAAGCGAACTTATTGAAAGTGAGTTGTTTGGTCATGTTAAAGGCGCATTTACAAGTGCTGTAAAGGATAGAGCAGGAAAATTTGAAGCCGCTAATGGTGGTACCATTTTTTTAGATGAAATAGGCGACATGAGTTTATCTGCGCAAGCTAAAGTGCTTAGGGCTTTGCAAGAAAACCGCATACAGCGCGTGGGTAGTGATAAGGATATAAAAGTTAATGTTCGGGTGGTTGCCGCTACCAATAAAGATTTAAAAAAGGAAATAGCAGAAAATCGCTTCCGTGAAGATTTATATCACAGATTGGCAGTTATTTTAATACAAGTACCGTCTTTAAATGAAAGACGCGAAGACATACCCTTATTAGTGAATTACTTTGCCGAAAAAATAGCGGGAGAACAAGGAACTGCTAAAAAAGTGTTTTCAGATAAAGCCATTAAATTACTTCAGGATTACGATTGGACCGGTAATATTAGAGAACTACGCAATGTTGTAGAACGCTTAATAATTCTTGGTGGAACAGAAATAAGCGAACAAGATGTGAAATTATTCGCTTCTAAATTATAAAGCAAAAAAAAACGAGTTCCTTTTAAGAACTCGTTTTTTTTT
>NZ_JBHTIB010000038.1:0-31135 GCF_042676825.1 Mariniflexile aquimaris | reverse complement strand
ACTGCCGATTGTTTGGCATTAGTAGCACTACAACTAAAGGCCGTAGCACTTGCTGTGGCTGCTAATGGCGTTGGCTGGGTGATGTTCACCGTTACGCTAGAAGTACAGTTTTTACTATCTCTAACATAAAACGTATGCGAACCGTTTGATAAACCGGTGAATAGAGACGACGCTGTAAATGTTACATTGTCATTACTAAACGTATAACCTCCAGAACCTCCTGAACCAACTAATTGTGCGGATCCATCAGAAGCCCCATTACAACTTACATTTGTTGTGGTTGCTGAAACTGTAGGATTAGTTATTGTACTAATCGTAATCACATTTGACACCGATTGACAATTTCTGGCATCAGTTACTCTAAATTGATATGTTGCTGCCGTTACAGTTGAATAGGTGAATGGTGTTCCGGTTGAACCTAATGACGCATATGCACCACTATTTATAGAAACCTCATACGTAAAAGGCGCATAACCGCCAGCAATAGTTCCAGTAATTACTGCATTTGGTGATGCGGTACAATCTAATTCTTTGGTTAAAACTGTATTTACAGATAATTGTGCTGCTATAGTTTGTACCGGTAAGGTAACACTACATCCATATGCATCTCGTACAATTATTGTATAGTTTCCTGGTACTAAATTATTAAAGGTATTGCTTGTTTGATATGGTCCACCGTTAATGTTATATTCATAAGGTGTTTGTCCTCCAGAAGCATTCACTATTAATGACGCACCGGTTACACCATCGTAACAGAAATTAGAAGCTGCACTGATGCTTGCTGTTGGAATACCTGGCGTAGTTAATGCAAACGAACTTGTTACAACACAACCATTAGAATCTGTAACAGATGCGATATATGTACCAACTTGTGTTAAATTATTAAAAGTATTGCTTCCTTGTGCAGGCAAAACAGATGCATCGGGTTGCGTTAAGCTATAAGAGTATCCTCCCCAGCCACCAGTAGCATTAATTACAACACTTCCATTTGTATTACAAGTAATAGGACTCGCTACAGTTGTTGCACTAAGTGCCGCAGCAGGCTGACTCACTGTTACCGAAGTTGTTGCTTGACAATTTGTTGCTGTATTGGTAACAACTATGGTATACGATCCCGCTGCTAACCCTGTTAGGTTTATTGGTGATGTACCAGCAATTGATGCCCCTCCATTAATAGTATATGTAAATCCTGAAGTACCAGAAACAGTATATCTAACTGACCCGCTAGAACCTCCAAAACAAGTAACATCATTTATCAATTGACCTACAACCGTTAATGCAGGTAATGGCGTGATGGTATAAGATTCGTTATAAACACAATCTTTAGCATCTCTTACCTGAAATGTGTAGGTGTTTGGCGCTAATCCTGAAAATGTATTTGAAGATTGGTACGCCGTTGCAGCACCTGCTGGTGCTATTATTTGATATTCTAAGGCTCCAAAACCGCCCGTTGTACCAGTTATAGTAACTGTAGAGGTGTTGGTTGGACATGTTAACGCCGAACTACTAAATGTTAAATCGGTTGGTGGTGTTAAAGGCGCTATATTGATTGAACTTGTATTAAATGTACATCCGTTGGCGTCTCTTATAGTAATCGTATACGTGCCATTTGTTAGTCCTGAAAACGTAAGCCCCGGTTGAAAAGTAACACCGTTAATACTATATGAATAAGGAGCCGTTCCTCCTGAAACTCCAGAAACAGTAATAACTCCTGTTGTTGTACAAGTATAAGGCGTTGTTAAAGTTGCCGTTCCTGTAACTGCTGGCAAGGTTGCAATATTTATAGTCTGCGGTGTTGAAGTACAAGCGTCCGGACCAGTAGTATATTGCACTACAACCTCATAATTTCCATCAGCTAGTCCAGTAAAAGTAGGAGAACTAACAAAGGTCGCACCGTTATCGATACTATACAATAAGCTGTTACCATTGGCATTTGTTACATTAATATTTATGCTGCCAGTATTCCCCGAACCGCTACATAATATATCTGTTTTCGTGATATTAAATACAGGTGGTGGTGTGGCATTTACGGTTATTGATGTGGTGGTACTACAATTGTTCGAATCAACAACAGTAATATTATACACACCTGAGGTTGTAACCTCAATTTCTGGGTAATCTTGAAACTCTGTAGTACTATTTACAAAATAAAAATATGGGGCTGTACCTCCAGTTGGATAAACAGTAATTTCACCATCTGTACATGTTAACGGTTTTGTGATTGCCGCGGTGGCTGTTAATAACGCTGGATTCGTAATTGTTACTGAACCGGTATACACGCAACCATCTTCTGTTTCTACGCGGGTATTATAGGTGCCGGGATTTAAATCAGCAAACGTATAATTTCCTTGAGTAATTGGTCCCACACTATTTACAAGTGTTGCACCGCTATAAATGGAATACGTATATTGTGGTCTAACATCATTAGCTGCTAATCTCACTGTTCCTTTTCCACCATTACATAGTGGAGGTGTAACGATTGTTGAAACCGTAAAGTTTCTGCGTCTAATTTGAATATCTGGCACAGTAAATATACAAGGGTTGGAAGTAACACCAACTTGTCTTATGTAAACCGTATAGGTATTTTGTGTATTGATAGTAAAAATATTGCTAGACTGATATGTTGACCCATCTAAACTATATTCATATCCCCCAGGAACCCCACCAACTGTTATTCTACCAGGTGTGGTACAAATAATGTCTTGAGTTGTTACGGTTGGGTTTAATAAATTTTGATAAGAGTTGAAGTAAAATCGATTAAAACAGCCTCCTGAATAATTTAATGTTAATCTAAATTGTCCTGAAGTGGTTACCGTATAATCTGGTCCGGTGCCAACTTGTGTCCATGTACATGAAGTATTCTCATTGGCACAATTAGGACTAAAAACAGCGGCACAACTAGATTCATTTAACTTTTCCCAAATAATGGTGGATCCATCCGAAATACCAGTCGTAATTTCTCTTGACGCATTCGCACCACACAAAAAGATATTAGGTAATTGCTTACCATCATTCGGACATATCGCTACCTCATCGGCATAAGGAATTACAGGATTTGTTAAGACGCCTCCAAACGGCACAACTGTAATCTCTTGATTAATAGATAAACAAGGTGCAATAGCTGTATTATGAACGTAATACGTTCCTGTGTTTGATACGGTTATAGATTGAGTCGTTCCAATTACCGGAGTTCCCGTTGGGCTGGTTGACCATGAATAAGAACTATATCCATTTGCTGCCGTTAATTCTACTGTTGCACCACAAAGCACTTCGGTGCCTGTAAATAAACAATCATCTACTCCTACTAAAAAATTTGTCGCCTTAGGTATTAACAAACAACCTGTATTCGTGTTTAAACTTGGGTCGTCTGATATGGCATACGATGGGTTTGTATTTCCTCTATAAGTTGCATAGGCTTGGTTGTTTATGCTATTAGAACAAGCATCACTTAGCATATTACACAATGGCACAACCCGAACTGATAAACGAATCTCTAAGACTGGATCATTTACTTCAACAACAGAATCATCAACTCTAAAAATAATTTCTCGCGTTGCTGGGTTGTAGCTTTGTACCGTTACTCCAGATGGCAGAATTCCTATATCGGCAGGATAATTGAAAACTACATTTATTGGCAATATATCCTTAATAGTAAATTGAGTCGCATTATCATTTCCTGTATTTTGAAATCCGATAACGTAATTTAATTGGTCTCCAAGTGTTACATCCTGACCTCCAATATCATTTCCATAAATATCCTCTACAATTTTAGTAAGTACAATCTTTGGTTCAATAATTTCGACAGCAAAAGCATAGAAATAAGGGAAATACGCATCTTGCGAACTCTCTAACCGCACCACTGCAGAAGTCGCATCGTTAGCTATGACGGTATTGCTTGGATTTGGAACATTTAAAATACCTGTATCAAACCCTAAAGTATTAGTACTGTTGGGGTTTCTGTTATTAACTGGCAAACCACTTAATTGGGTTACCGAACTATTGAAAAAGTTATTCCAATGGCGGTCTGAAGCGGACAAACTAGTACCATTTATTCTTAGTCTGTCTCCACTTATTGGTTTATCACCTTCTAAGGCAGCAAAAGCAAAGTTAGCTCTAACCGGAGTTGGTGCTGGAACTGTGCGAAATCCTGAAACAGGAACATCTAAGTTCACAGAACTACTAATGGCGCTAAACCCATCGAAGCTTGTAATAGATTTTCCAGGCAATGTAGGATCTTGATAAACTACAAACAAAGACCAGCCTGCTGAATAGCCGGTTCCATTTCCAAAATCGCTTGTTCTACCTTCAGCAGATGAGACATTACCAACTGTATAAGTACCTTGATTATTTGCTAAACCCCTTACTATCGAAGTGACGTTAGCATAACAAGCATAAGGAAAACTATTACTAACCTGAGAACCACCCGCATTATAAATAACAGTACCTGTAATATCATTATACCCCCCTGAAGGCCCTTTAAATCTTACATTAGTAATTGGTGCAGCTCCTGGTGTTACTGCGCCCCAATACAAACCAGCGTAAATAATTTCATAACATGCAGGGTTAGGAATTACTAAATCGGCACTCGATGAACTAAATGTAGAATTATCACCATCAATATCAATATACCGCATACGGACATTGTTATTATAGGCGTTATTATCGTTATATGCATTATTATTAGGCCCTAGAATATTGTTACCTATTAAAAGAATATCCCCTTTAACGTCCTGATTAAATCTGGGGTTGAAAGGCACAAAATTTTGAGCAATAGCCTGCAAGCCATTTAATAACAATAAAAGAACAAGTACATGTTTAAAAAAGGTAATTTTCCTCATGATAACTAGATTTGGGACTTTCATTCTTCTGAGAGATTTTAAAAATATTTGGTTTCTTAGTTTTATAATTCTGTTTTATTAATAATCGTTTTTAATACTAATTAAAACTTCCTTTAACCCTTCTCAAAATCATAATCTAAACCCAAAAAAAAGAAATCCCCTAGTATGCTATTGCGGTTTTGTTTAATACCTAACTAATTTTTAACCGCAATTATTTATCATTAACAAAAATCAAAAATATAAAAAAAATCCATGAAATGTAACTTTTTTTCGATGAAATGCATTATTTTTTATTTTCAAAGGATTTTTTATACCTTTTGTCGATTATCGTTTCTAAATTTTTTATGAGGATTTTATTCAAAAATCATGTCGATTTTTGTGATTTATAGGGACTTAATTAAGGTGGTTGTAAAATTTACTTTTGAAAGAATCTACATAATTATAAGACCAATAGTTTTTTTTGAAGCATAGAAAAATATAAATGTTCGGGACACTATAAAATAAAAAATGACCTTCAATTGCTTGAAGGCCATTTTTATTTTGGGATATTTTATTAAGAAATTATTTCTTTTTCCAGACTTCTTCCAATTCTTCCAATGTTTTTCCTTTGGTTTCTGGCACAAATTTCCATACTAAAAACATGGCTAACAATCCCATAATGCCATAAATCCAATAGGCAAATCCATGATTGAATTTTTCTAACAAATATGAGTTCTTATCCATCATTGGGAAAGTCCAAGATACCAAATAATTTGAAATCCATTGTGCTGCAACTGCAACTGCTAAAGCTCTTCCGCGAATTTTATTCGGGAAAATTTCAGATAATAATACCCAACAAACAGGCCCCCAACTCATGGCGAAACTTGCCACATAAATGAGCATGAAAATTAAAGCTCCAAAACCAACCGATTCCATAAAGAAAGTTGTTCCTAAAGCAAACATGGAGATTGCCATTCCTAGAGCACCGATAATCATTAAAGGTTTTCTGCCATATTTATCTACCGTCATTATTGCTAATACGGTAAACAATAAGTTAACAGCACCAACTATGATGGTTTGTAATAATGCTACATCGGTACCTGAACCCATGCTTTTAAAAATTTCGGGCGCATAATACAACACAACATTGATACCTACAAACTGCTGAAAAACAGACAATAAAACTCCAATTACAATAACCGTCATACCATAAGAAAATAATTTCCCTGAATGACTAACCACCGTATTTTGAATATCGGCAAGTATTTTTTTAGCTTCGATTGCACCATTCACTTTCGTTAAAATATCTAACGCTTTTTCTGGCTGCGATTTTAAAACCAAAGATCTTGGCGTGTCGGGAACAAAAATTAGCATAAACAAAAACAACGATGCTGGTATAATTTCTGAGGCAAACATCCATCTCCAACCTACGGCATTTAACCAAGTATCATCACCTTGACTAGCAATATAGTAGTTCACAAAATAAACCACCAGCATACCAAAAATAATTGCAAACTGATTTAAAGACACTAGTTTTCCTCGAATTTTGGCAGGAGCAATTTCGGCAATATATAACGGTGAAAGCATAGATGCTAAACCAACACCAATACCGCCAATTATTCTATAAACAATAAAGATGTAAATAAAAGTATGATCTGCTTCTCCAATTGGTTTTAATAACATTTCTGGCATTGCAGAACCAAATGCAGACAATAAAAAAAGTACTGCCGCTAAAATTAAACCGTTTTTTCTACCTAATTTTTTACTGACAATTCCGCCTGAAATTCCGCCGATAATACATCCAATTAAAGCACTGGAAACAACAAAGCCCAAGCGCGCATTTGCTTCCATTTCTCCTAGTCCAAAGGGAAGGACGAAAAAACTTTCTAATGAACTTACTGTTCCGGATATAACTGCAGTGTCGTATCCAAATAAGAGCCCTCCTAGTGTTGCAACTAAGGTTAATTTTAGTAAATAACTGGTGTTAGTTGGTGTTTCCATATTATTGAATGATTAAATATATTGATTAATAATATTTTCGAACAATTCTTGTTTACCACTTATTAATGGTAATTCGCCATTTTCTAGAGCTATTTTGTATAAATCCTGTAAACTTAATTTTCCGTTTTCAAAATCTTTTCCTTTTCCAGAATCGAATGATGCGTAACGCTCTTTTCTTAATTTTTCGTAAGGTGAAGATGTGATGATTTTATCTGCAATCAACAACGCTCTAGCGAAGGTATCTGCACCACCAATGTGAGCTAAAAACACGTCTTCCATATCTGTAGAGTTTCTTCTAATCTTCGCATCAAAATTAACACCACCACCTTGTAAGCCTCCTGCTTTTAAGAATACCAACATGGCTTCGGTTGTTTCTTGAATGTTATTTGGGAACTGGTCTGTATCCCAACCGTTTTGGTAATCACCACGGTTTGCATCTAAACTTCCTAACATACCTGCTTTTGCAGCCACTTCAATTTCGTGTTGGAATGTGTGTTGTGCCAACGTAGCGTGATTTACTTCGATATTAATTTTGAAATCTTTATCTAAACCATATTCTTTTAAGAAACCAATCGCAGTCGCCGTATCAAAATCGTACTGATGCTTAGATGGTTCCATTGGTTTCGGCTCGATAAAGAAATTACCTTTAAACCCTTGTGCTCTTGCGTAATCTCTACACATAGCTAAAAACTGCCCCATGTGGTCTAACTCACGACCCATATCGGTATTGAGTAAAGTCATATAACCTTCACGACCTCCCCAAAACACATAGTTTTCTCCGTTTAGAGCCATTGTAGCATCTAAAGCTAATTTTATTTGTCCGCCAGCACGAGCAACCACATTAAAATCTGGGTTTGTTGACGCGCCGTTCATGTAACGTGGGTTTGAAAAACAGTTCGCTGTTCCCCAAAGTAATTTCACGTTTGATGCTGCTTGTTTTTGCTTTAAATAATCGGTGATGGTAGCTAATCTGTTTTCTGATTCTGCAAAAGTTGCTCCTTCACGAATTAAATCGAAATCGTGAAAACAGTAGTAACCGAAGCCCATTTTGGTGATGAATTCGAACGCTGCATCGGCTTTGTCTTTAGCTGCCTGAACAGCATCAGATGATTGATCCCAAGCAAAATTTTGTGTTCCTGGACCAAATGGATCACTTCCTTGACCACAGAAGGTGTGCCAGTATGCTACTGAAAATTTAAAATGTTCGCGCATGGTTTTACCAGCAACCACTTGGTCTGGGTTGTAGTATTTAAATGCTAATGGGTTGTCTGATTCTTTTCCTTCAAACTTAATGTCTCCGATACCTTTGTAGTATTCTTTGTTTCCTATTAATGCCATGTTTTAAATGTTTATTTGTGGATTTGCTTATTTGTTTAATTGATTATTTGGTGTTACGATTTGCGTTAGGGATTGAGCAATTTGTTTGAGCTCTTTTTTGTTGTTAAAAGACCTTTCGACTGCGCTCAAGGTGACATAACAAAAAAAGCGAGTTGCGAAAGCCCGACCTCCCGATAGCTATCGGGAGTGGTAACGCCCTAAAAATTATTTTCTATTTTTTATTGATTATTGATTATTTTTTGCTGTTTAAAATGATTTCTAATTCGGATTTCCAGTTGTTATAGGCTTCTTGATATTTGGTTTTGTCTTTAAAAGGCATGAAAGTCATAACATGGTCGTTGTCGATGATGGCTTTTCCGAAGCTATCGAAATCGCCTTTGTGCAACCCTGCTGCTCTTGCGGCCCCTATAGCGCCTGTGGTGTTGTAAATTTCTATTTCTTGCTCGATTAAGGTCGCCACGGTGTTCGCGAAAATTTCTGATCGGAATAAATTGTCGTTTCCGGCGCGTATAACGGTGGGTTTGATACCATCGGACTTTAAAATTTCCATACCATACACGAATGAAAAGGCGATACCTTCGAGTGCCGCACGACATATGTGTCCTTTGTGGTGGTTGTTCAAATTGAGATTGACGATACGGGTACCGATTTCTTTGTTATTTAACATACGCTCGGCGCCATTGCCGAAAGGAATTAAACATACGCCATCGGATCCTACTGGAATTTCGGATGCTAGGTTGTTCATTTCTTCGTAACTACTTACCGCCAAATTATTTAGTAACCAACGATACTGAATGCCTGCACCGTTAATATTTAACAACTTGCCTATTCTCGGAATTGATTTTTTATAATTAACGTGTGCAAAATTATTAACACGCGTACTTTCTTTACCCGAAAGACTTTCTGTTACGGCATAAAACACGCCCGAAGTACCTCCTGTTGCGGCAACTTCGCCCGGATTGAATACGTTTAGCGACAAGGCATTATTAGGCTGATCGCCGGCCCGATAAAATATAGGCGTTCCGGCAGCGATACCGCTATCGGTCTCTCCTTGTTTATCTACTTCGGACTGCATCCCAAAGGTATCGACAATATCAGGCACTAAATTTTTATCGATGCCGTAATGTTCTATAAGAAAACCGGCAACCTCATCTTTCTTGAAATCCCAAAATATACCTTCAGACAATCCAGAAATGGTGGTGTTTATGGTATTGGAAAATTTGTAGGCTACGTAATCGCCTGGAAGCATAAATTTATAAATGTTTTTATATATGTCTGGTTCGTTCTCTTTTACCCACTTTAATTTAGATGCTGTAAAATTGGCTGGCGAATTTAGCAGATGCGACGCACAAACATCTTCTCCAATAGCTGTAAATGCTTTGTTTCCTGTTTCTACCGCTCTACTATCGCACCAAATAATGCTTTTTCTAAGAGGACTACCTTGTTTATCTACAACTACCAAACCGTGCATTTGATACGAAATACCAATACCTTTTATTTGTGTTCTAGACACATTGTATTGTTTTTTTAATTTGGTAATGGCGTTGCATACATGATGCCACCAATCGTCTGGTTTTTGTTCTGCCCAACCATTTTTTTGAGCAAACATGCCCATTTCTTTTTCTGGTTCTTGCACAACTCCCAAACTTTTGCCCGTAGCTATTTCAACCAAAGCGGCTTTAATGGAAGAACTACCTATATCTAATCCTAAATAGTACATAATTTACAATGATTCTCTTAATATTAATTTTGTTGGTATATAACTTTGAATTGTTTTATCGTTGGTAATAAAAGCGGCTGCTGTGGCGCCCAATTCCTGAAAATTGGTTGACACCACCGAAATACCTTTATATATAAACTTTTTGGTAGGTGTTTCGTTATATGATAAAAAGCCCACGTCGGTTCCCGGTTCAAAATTTTTGGTTCTGCATTGTTCTAAAAACATGCCTAATATCCTATCGCTTACACTTATATAGGCTTCATGTTTTGCAATAATAAATTCGGCAGGGTCTGTTATAATCTTATATTTAAAGCCATTGGCTTCACAGAATTTTTTAAAATAGGTAACAGATTCCACAGGATGTTTGGTGAAAGTCGGGTAAACAAACACCAGTTTCTTATATTTTTTAAAAGCTGAAATTGCACCTTCTAATGCGTTATAAAACGATTTACCAAAATCTTGAAACACATAATTATTTGAAGCTTTTGAATGCACATTCCAATCGATAAGCAAAAGCTTGTCGTTATCAATATCTGATAAGACATCTGAAACTTCCTTATGATTAAATGTCATCACCACATATTTGTAATATTTACCCTTGCTATTATTTAAAATAGTCTTGAAATTATTTATGTTATAATGATGAAATTGCACATCTACAATAACATTTTTGGGCAAATTATTTACAAAAGCATGATATAAAACTTCCTTGTACGCTTTAAACGTATCTAAAACCAATAACACTTTGCGCGTGTCGTTGGCCACGTAATACCCTTTATTGGGTACCGATTCAATAACACCATTATCCTTTAAAATTGAATATGCTTTAAAAACCGTATCTCTGGATAATTTATAGTCTTTACAAATGCTGTTTACAGAAGGTAATGCTTCGCCGCTGGATAGCGAATTATTAGATAACGCATCGTTAATTGCGTTTACTAATTGTTGATATTTAGGAATATCACTATTAAAATTTATATCAAACTCCATATTGTCAAAACCATCCGTCCTGTTCTGTTCTGGTATGTAAATATACTTATAATTTTAATAGGTCAAACAAAATTTTAAAATTTAACATTGATTGTATAATAAAATCAGCAATCCTGTGATGATAAAAAACAAAAAACCCGAATTTAAAATTTAAATTCGGGTTTGGACTTTTGCTATAAAGTTTTAAAAAAACTTTTAGTACAATTCTTTATAATATTTATCGGCTAAGGTATTTGCAGAAAATTCTGGAATCACATCATCCATCGCTTTAAATACAATGTCTTGCCATTTTTTAGGCGTATCGTAATACGTTGGAATCACTTTATTCTCTAATATTTCGTATAAATTGTTAGCATCTATTTTATCTTGCTCCCAAACTGGTAATTTATAATCGATTGTTGGCAACACAAAACAATTTTCGCCATCTTTTTCAAATTCTGGTATCCAACCATCGTTGGTTGAAACGTTTACCGAACCGTTCATTGCAGCCGTCATACCACTAGTTCCAGAAGCTTCTCTGGTAATTCTTGGAGTATTTAACCACACATCCGATCCGCATTTTAGTTTTCTAGACAAATCGATTTCGTAGCCTACTAAAACCGCTAAATTTGGATGATTTTTAGAATGATGGATTAAATGATTAAAAATATCGATCGCATAATAATCGAACGGATAAGGCTTTCCTGCCCAAATAATTTGAACTGGATATTTACTGTTTGAAATTAATTTATGAAAACGCTCTAAATCATGCAATAACAAATCGGCTCTCTTATATCCCGCAAAGCGTCTTGCCCACACAAAGGTTAACACATTAGGATCGAAACGCTTGCCTGTTTGCTCTAAAACCTCTTGAAACAATTCGCTTTTAAGCTCTGTTTTTCTAGCTTTATAAGCCTTGGCATTTCCTTTGGTCCACGCCTTTCCAATAACATCATCTTGCCAGAACAATTGATTTTGGGCATTCGTTATTGGTATTATTTTGCTAATTCCATCAAAATCTTTCCACATATCGTTAGCAACAACACTGTGTAATTTTGACACCGCATTAGACTTTCTAGCAAATCTTAAAGCCGAAACCGTATAATTGATCATACTACCATTTACCATTTCTTTACCTAATTCTTCTTCAGAATACGTTCTTCCGAAAAATCCACAACGGTTTAAATGTCTGGCATCATGCTCTTCGTTACCCGCCTTTTCTGGTGTGTGTGTTGTAAACACCATTTGTTTTTTCTTTACGCCTTGGTCTTTTAAATAATAAAACGCTGGTAACGCATGTCCTTCATTTAAATGATAGATATCTGCACCTCCTAAAGCTTCTACAACTTTAGCGCCACCAATACCTAACACAATACTTTGCGATATACGGGTTAAATTATTAGCATCGTATAAATGATTTGTAATTGTTTTAGATA
Source organism: Mariniflexile aquimaris (assembly GCF_042676825.1). Taxonomy (NCBI): domain Bacteria; kingdom Pseudomonadati; phylum Bacteroidota; class Flavobacteriia; order Flavobacteriales; family Flavobacteriaceae; genus Mariniflexile; species Mariniflexile aquimaris. Next base: position 18,854 of record NZ_JBHTIB010000038.1, on the reverse strand, counting down.
TAAAATCGTTACCCTCAACATCGGTACTTAATAAATAAATTGGCACCGTTCCGAAAATTTCAGGTTTTAGAACATAAGCGCGTACTTTTACATGTGGGTTATCGTGCAGTTTTATTTCTACTTCAATCCCAGTATCTTCAAGAAAATCGTATGTTTTTTCAATAAAATCGGTTCGAAGGGTTTGGTCTTCATTTCTAGCTTGGTCATAATATCCATATTTCCAAAGCATCCCAATACCAATCATATTCTGTTTTAGCTCGAATGCCGAACGCATATGCGACCCTGCTAAAAAGCCAAGTCCGCCAGAATAAATTTTTAATGCTTGATCAATGCCAAATTCCATACTGAAATAGGCTGCTTTTTTTGAATAATCTTTAGAGATTTTATAAGGATGATACCATTTACTGTATTTACTTTCCATAATTTATAATTTTTAATTTTACAAATATATAAGTAATGGCCAAATAAAGTCGAATATCTTGATTTTTATAACCATTAAAGCTAAAATAGTCTGTTAAAAGGTAAAATTGGCGTATAAAAAAAGCCTTTACAAAAAATATTGTAAAGGCTTTAGTACTGAAGGCGGGACTTGAACCCGCACGAACTAATGTTCATTGGATTTTAAGTCCAACGTGTCTACCAATTCCACCACTTCAGCATACTTCGATTGTGCTTAGCACATCGACTTGGTATGTTTTTTAGAAAGTTTCAGAGCGAAAGACGGGATTTGAACCCGCGACCCTCACCTTGGCAAGGTGATGCTCTACCCCTGAGCTACTTTCGCAGTTTTTTAAGAACTTACCTGCGCTTTGCAGGCGTGCAACATCTCTATTGCGGATGCAAATTTAAAATATTTCTATTAAATGCAAAGCCTTTTAGTAAAATAAATCAAATTTATTTTAAGCGCGTTTTTTCTTGACCAACATTCGCTTAATTTCGTTGAGTTTCATAAGTGCTTCAACAGGCGTAAGTGTATCAATATCAATATGTAATATTTCCTCTTTTATATTTTCGAGCAACGGGTCGTCTAAATTAAAAAAACTGAGTTGCATCTCATCATTTAGCGTTTTTACCTTATCTGTAAGTTCTTCGCTACTATGAGACTTCTCTAATTTCTTCAAAATAGCATTGGCGCGATGCAAAACTTGCTGCGGCATGCCTGCCATTTTCGCCACATGAATGCCAAAACTATGAGCGCTTCCTCCTTCAACCAGTTTTCTTAAAAAAAGCACATTATCTTTCAATTCTTTTACAGAAACATTAAAGTTTTTAATTCTCCCGAATGTTTCGGCCATTTCATTCAACTCATGATAATGGGTAGCAAATAATGTTTTAGGCTTTGCCGGATGTTCGTGTAAATATTCGCTAATAGCCCATGCAATAGAAATACCATCATAAGTACTGGTACCCCGCCCAATTTCATCTAATAACACCAAACTTCTATCGGAAATATTATTTAATATGGAAGCGGTTTCATTCATTTCAACCATAAAGGTAGATTCGCCCATCGAAATATTATCGCTGGCACCTACTCTGGTGAAAATTTTATCTACCAACCCAATTCTTGCTTCTTTAGCAGGTACAAAACTTCCTATTTGAGCCAATAACACAATAAGCGCTGTTTGCCGTAATATGGCCGATTTACCAGACATATTCGGACCCGTAATCATGATGATTTGTTGGGTTGCTCTATCTAAATATACATCGTTTGCTATGTAAGCTTCTCCAATAGGCAACTGCTTTTCTATAACAGGATGGCGACCCTCTTTAATATCGAGGTCGAATGAATCATCGATGGTTGGATACCTGTAATTGTTTTCGTTGGCTAATTGTGCAAACCCGCATAAACCATCTAATTGCCCAATTAAAAAAGCATTTTGCTGTATTGGTTTTATGTACTGATTTAGCCAACTTACTAACTCCGCAAACAACTGCTGTTCTATAGCAAGGATTCTATCTTCGGCACCTAATATTTTGGCTTCATACTCTTTTAATTCTTCGGTGATATACCGCTCTGCACTTACCAAGGTTTGTTTTCTTACCCATTCTTCCGGAACCTTGTCTTTATGCGTGTTTCTAACTTCAATATAATAGCCAAAGACGTTATTAGAATCAATTTTTAAAGAGGTAATACCCGTGCGCTCGCTTTCGCGCTGAAGCATTTTATCTAAGTAGTCCTTACCAGATTTCGACAAGCCTCTTAATTCATCTAATTCTGAAGAAAAGCCCGCCGCAATTGTTTTTCCTTTTAAAACATTAACAGGCGCGTCTTCGTTGAGCATTTCTTTAATTTTCTCACGAAGCACATCGCAACTTTGTAGTGTATCGCCAATAATTTTTAACGACTCATTGTTGCAATTGGATGCTAAGGACTTAATAGGTACAATGGCTTCAAGAGAATTTTTAAGCTGAATGACTTCTCTCGGATTCACTTTTCCTGTGGCTACTTTAGAAATTAAGCGTTCTAAGTCGCCTATATGTTTAATATGATTCTGATTTTTTTGATGTATGGCCGTTTCTTTGGTGAAAAAACTAACCACTTCATGTCGCTGCTTTATTTTATCAACATTCTTTAAAGGCAATGCCAACCAACGTTTTAGCATACGCCCACCCATTGGCGAAATGGTTTTATCGATAACATTTAACAGGGTTACCGCATTATTATTCGTAGAATTATAAAGCTCTAAATTTCTGATGGTGAATTTATCCATCCAAACATATTCATCTTCGGCAATTCTGGAAATTGATGCAATATGCTGTAGCTTTTTGTGCTGCGTTTCACCTAAATAATGCAATATAGAACCCGATGCAATAATGCCTTCATATAAATCTTCTATTCCAAAACCCTTTAATGTTTTTGTGTTGAAATGTTTTATAAGCGTTTCGTAAGCATAATCGGTTTGGTATACCCAATCTTCCATATAAAAGGTATGGAAATCTTTTCCGAAAGTTTCATTAAACGTGGTGCGTTTTTGTTTAGAAACAAGCACTTCGCTCGGATTAAAATTTTGAAGTAATTTATCAATGTATTCGGCATTCCCTTGAGAGGTTAAAAACTCGCCTGTTGAAATATCTAAAAACGAGACGCCAATATATTTCTTATCGAAATGTACCGAACACAAAAAGTTATTGGATTTCGATACCAATACCTCATCGTTTAACGCTACACCAGGGGTAACCAACTCGGTAACACCGCGTTTTACAATATCTTTAGTAAGTTTAGGATCTTCGAGCTGGTCGCAAATAGCCACACGCTCTCCCGCTTTTACCAATTTTGGCAAATAGGTATTTAACGAATGATGCGGAAACCCTGCTAATTCTATTTCGCTCTCGCTACCGGCACCGCGTTTGGTTAAAATAATCCCTAAAATACCTGCGGTTTTAATAGCATCTTCACCAAAGGTTTCGTAAAAATCGCCCACACGAAACAACAATAAGGCGTCTGGATACTTTGCCTTTATAGCATTGTATTGTTTCATTAAAGGAGTTACTTTTTTTGCCAATGGAATAGTTTTTAATTTTCTACCTACAATTAGTGCAAGGGATGCTAAAGTAACATTATTTTGATTTTTTATAAAGCAGATTACACATAAGTTATTTACAATTGTTTATAACAACCCCAGTTCTTCTTATTATTCCTTAAAATGATAATATCCTGAAGTTTTCTAAGAAAATTTTTATAAAACTCTGTTAAAAAATGTGCCAACAAATAAGTTTTTTTAACTTTGTTAGCACAAATCTTAAAAATTTATTTCACCATGAAAAAAGTTATTTTATTGTGCAGTTTTGCCATTTTAGCAGTGGTATCTACAGGGATTGCACAATCGCAAGCAAAAGTTGCAAAATCGCAAGTAATAGAAAAAAAAGCAGGAGCGAACATCGAGTTTGAAACTGAAACTTTAGATTACGGAACTATTGAAAACAATTCGGATGGAAACAGAGAATTTAAATTCACAAATACAGGTACAACACCTTTAGTTATTACCAATGCTACAGGTTCTTGTGGTTGCACTGTTCCTACATGGCCAAAAGAAGCTATTGCTCCTGGAAAATCTGCAGCAATAAAAGTACATTACGATACAAAAAGAACTGGCGCATTTAATAAAAGCATTACATTAGTTTCGAACGCGGTAAATGCACCTTCAAAAATAATTCATATAAAAGGTAATGTTAACCCTCCAAAAGAAGCGGTTAATTAAGACCTTTTTTTAATCGTATTATCAAACTTCCTTTTTTAAGGAAGTTTTTTTTTGAATATTTTTACCAAATGAGAAAACTAAAAAACAGCGAATTAGACCGATTAAGCGTCGATGATTTTAAATTAGTCAGCAAAACACCGCTTATTATCATTTTAGATAACATTCGAAGTTTAAACAATATTGGCTCGGTATTTAGAACAAGTGATGCTTTTTTAATTAAAAAAATATATCTCTGTGGCATTACCGCTACACCACCACATAAAGACATTCAAAAAACGGCGCTTGGTAGTACCGAAACGGTAGATTGGGAATATGTTGAAAACACGCTTGAAGTGGTTGAAAAACTAAAAGCCGAAAATGTAACCATATGCGCCATAGAACAAGCCGAAAACGCAACCATGCTAGACACCTTTACTCCCGAAAAAGAAACAAGCTACGCACTTGTTTTTGGTAACGAAGTAAAAGGCGTTTCGCAACAGGTAGTTAGCGCCAGCGATGTGGTAATTGAAATACCGCAGTTCGGGACCAAGCACTCTTTAAATATTTCTGTTAGCTGCGGCGTGGTGGTTTGGGATTTATTCAGTAAATTGAAAAAAATTAATTAAGCCCGTTTATCACCATATTTTAAACTACCTATTACAACTTCAGAAATCAAAAAAAATCCAATTAAACACAACACTTTTTAAATCATTTCAAATGCGTATAAAATTTATTATTCCGCTTTTATCGGCTCTCGTTCTCTCTGTTACATCCATTAGTGCACAAGACATTCCTATTGAACTTCTTTCAATGAATTTGCAACCAAATCAAAAAGAACTAAACAAAACTATTTTAGCCAATGAAATTCCAGGAGTAACGTCGGAACACGTTGCTATTACCAGCGATATTACTAAAAAGGTTGCTATTGATAAGGCGCACAAAACCATTTACCTGTTTATAAAAGGCTATGGCACCTTAACTTCGGGCGGCAAAACGTATGAAATTGTTCCCGAAACCATTATGCTACCAAACAATGTAAAAGGTATCAGCTTTAAACCTGTAGCCAATGATACGCTGCATTACGTTAAAATTTCGGTTTTCCAGACCGAACTGGATTTCGAAGACATAAAAACGTTTCCAAAAGAAAATATTAACACCATCTATTTTAAGAAATTTACCGACTGCGAATCGTACACCGAACCTATTAAAAGTCCGCAAACAACAAGCCGAACCATATTACCTAATAAATACATTCCAAGAGTGGCCATGGGAACTGTTAAAACTATTGGTCCCGATAAAGTTGGCGCCCATGTACATGGCATGCTGGAACAATTGTTTTTAGGTCTTACCGACAACAATACCATTGTTTATGCTGATGACGCACAGGTTGATTTCCCAGAATATTCTCTACTTCATATCCCATTAGCATCAAGCCATTCTGTAAGTGTAGATGCCAACAAAGAAATGTATTATGTATGGATGGATTTCTTTAGAGATAAGGATGGTGAAGAATGGCTAAAAACCCATAACACCTCAGAAGACAAAAAATAATTTTAATTGCAGTAACACTCAAGCAGCTTAGTGAACTGATAAAACTTCTTCAATTATTTTTGAAGTGACTTATGTTACCATAAAAGTAAATGATTAATATGATATTTGTTTTTATTAAATTTAGACTATGAAACTAATTCAATTACTACTCATATCATTGCTTTTAATAAGCTGTAAAAACAACAAAAACGTTGAAAATAATAGTACAGCAGACACAACTACAGAATCTTTTGAAGACATTGGCTTAGAATATGCCCTGGCAACAAAAAAAGTATTAGGACTCAATTTAATAGAAGCTATTCAGAAAAACGGTACGATTGACGCCTTAAGTTTTTGTAGTATAAAAGCCATTCCGTTAACAGATAGCATGTCTACAAAACACAACGCGATTATTAAAAGAGTGTCTGATAAAAACAGAAACCCTGAAAATAAAGCCAACGCCGAAGAATTAAAATATATTGAATATTACAAAAACCAAGTGGCTACTAACCAGGAAATAAAGCCAACTACCATTGACAAGGACACTAAAATACATTTTTATTACCCAATAACCACCAATGCCATGTGTTTACAATGCCATGGAACTGCCGAAAACATGGCGCCTGAAGTGCGTTCAAAAATATTGAAATTATACCCGAACGATTTAGCCATTGGTTATTCGGAAAATGAAGTGCGCGGAATATGGAGTATTCAATTTGAAAAAAAATAAAAAACCCTGGCCTACAAAAGATGCCATGAATCAGATTTACGAACTGAAGCTTTGGGGTGGCAAAGACTTCGATTTTTATTCTGGATTCGGCTCGCACAATCCTGAAATCACTCAACCTTATTTAGAAGTGATAATAACTTTTTTAGAGTCGCACAACCCAGCTTTAGTTGTTTGCGATTTAGGCTGTGGCGATTTTAATATAGGCAAACACCTTACTCGATACACCAAAAAATATTATGCCATCGATATTGTTGAAAACCTTGTTGCTAGAAACAAAAACATCTTTAAAGAAGCGCATTTAGAATTTCACTGTTTAGATATTGCAAAAGACCAACTTCCGCCTGCAGACTGCATCCTATTACGCCAAGTGTTACAGCACATTTCAAATTCAGAAATACAACAGGTTGTTAAAAAACTACACGCTTATAAATACATTATTTTAACCGAGCATTTACCATGGGGGAACTTTACCCCCAACAAAGATATTATCTCCGGACAAGGCATCAGACTAAAACAACATAGTGGCGTTAATTTATTAGAAGCGCCTTTTAATTTAAAAATTAAAGAAGCAACTATTTTAAATGAGCATGTTCTAGAACAAAACAAAGGGTGCATAGTTACCACTTTGTACACCATATTTTGATGCCGATTTCTCCTGAAACATCAAGATAAACGTTTTATAAAAACAAAATCACCTAAACCAAAGCCAACTATTTTAATACTGACGGTTTTAAAAAAGAATTTTTTGTAAGTTAATATTTATTAGTTTTGTAAATATAGAATGTCGATATAGGCAATTTTTGTAGCATATTGTTGTAGCCAATTAAAACAAAAAACGAATGAACAAAATAATTTTTATTATAATTCTTTCTTTAGGATTTTCTAAATTTACTTTTTCTCAACAAAAAGAACTTGTTAGTGTCAATTATATTCCAACAGAATTTGTCAAAACTTTATTGAGAGAAAATGATAGTTTAAAAATTACATTTGATAAAACGAAAGAAAAACTCACGAAAGAGCAAATTGAGGGAATATTCTTAAAAACTAAAAACAAAGAATATGACATTAAAAAAACTCGAATCGCACTAGAATTAACCTCATTATTAGGTGATAACTGGAGTTTTGATGAAACCCTTAAACCAGAAAACACATTGAATTTTAAAACTATTGAAGAGTTCGAGAAATTCAACAACTCGATACCAACTTCAAAATCTGTCTCTTTTGAAAATGACGGTAGTTTAATAAGAAAAGAAACAACTTTTAAGAATGGTTCTAAAGAGATTATCGAAAAGGATAAAAATGGAAATTTTATTAAAAAAATAATAGATGAAAATGGAATTGAAACTATTGAGAAAATTAAAGACATTTCTGAGATAAAAATCACAAAACCAAAAGTTGAAATAATAGAAGAATAAAACTGGCTGCAACAAAGAACTGAGATAAAAATTTTGGTATACAAAACCACACTATTCTTACAAGTAAACGTTGTAAACAATTATGAAAAAGACATTCTACACATTAATATTAACTTTGATTTCATATAATATCTCTGCTCAAAATCAAATTGTGAATGAGAATGATATCCCTAAATTAAATTCAATAATTAAATCTTTAGAAAAAGAATTTAATATAAATGACACTCTAACATATAAATCATTACCATATACAACGGCAAACTACTTTAAAATAATTACAAACAAACCAAATGATTTTCTAAACTCTTTACACAATGCTAAAAATTTTGAACACCTGATTAAGAAAAACCCAAACCTTCAAATTGATAGAGAATTGTTAATAATAAAAAATGTAGGTTTCAATTATAAGAAGGAAAAATTAATTGAAGTCAAATCTTTTGAGATAGGTAATAGTAAAAGCCATTTAATTGAGTTAAAATTTAGCGATTCTGTAAACAAGAGTAACATTAAATTTCTGTATTCAATACATAAAAAATCTTGGGGCGATTACAAAGATGCTTCCATCATTCAAGGGTTTTATATAATTGATAAATTTAGAGCGATTAATATTCCTAAAAATTATTCAAATTGGATAACCTATACAGATATTATAGTAAAACCAGAAACATCTATTTTCTATGAAAACACAGAAGAATCTAGTGGGTTAAAAAGCTATAAAAAAACTATTATTGACTCTTTAGTTAGTTATTTTGAAACTAAAACTCACAAACCACCTTATCAGAAAGAACAAGACTTTTTTGTTTATAGACAAGAATTAGACAAATGGCAGTCACATAAGCAACAGTTCTCCGATAGCTTATATAAAACTGACGAACAATTTAAAAAACTATTAATAGAAGCCTTATCATACGCCGAAGAAAATAAAATTTCGAACGGAGATTTAGAAGATTTTACTGCTCAATTAATTTCCAAAAACAGAGCTTTAGAATTAATGCGACAAAATAGACAAGTTGGTTCTTGCAGTTATGATGATGGTCCAATAATCCAACAAAAAAGAATGGCTGCTCTTGCTGCTCAAAATCAAAATTGGGAAGTTTTTATTCAGACATTCCTAAATGTTATGAATGATAACGTCACAAGAATTGCCAATAGTAATATAGCGACTAATGCGAGAAACACCAATATAAATGAATTGACTAAGTTAGATTTAGATGTTCACAAAATATTGTTGGGATCTAATTTGAGAATTCAAGACACGATTCGAAAACACTATTTTTCTGATGGTAATAAAATTGCTAAAGCTTACGCTAATTTAGATTTTAAATATCAACAATATTTTGAAAAAACAATTTCTGAAATAATTAGCGATAAATCAATGGATGCGTTTAATAAGCTTCATTTTTATAACACTTATAAAAATTATCATTATTTTCTAAAAGATAGCCTCAAAAAAAATGAGGTAGATAAAAATATTAATAAACTAATACCTTTACTACCGAATGAAATTAAGTCACGAATCAAAAATCCTAATAAGCAACTTTATGATTTACTTTATCGAGAAAAAAAAGAATTAGACAAGTTTGAAATTAAATCCTCAATAATTGGAAATATTCACTCATACAGTTACAATGGCGATTGTTGGCAAGCAGAATTACTAGAGAAAGATTCAAACGGAAAAATCATTTATGATTTGACAATGGCTATTGGAGAAGCTATAACACCTTTACAAAATTTCATTAACAAAAAAGATGAATTGAAATCTCGTATCATAAGCCATCCTTTTTTACAAGAAATCCTTAATGAAAATTGCGACAACAAATTGTATGTAAAATTCACAAATGACAAATCATTTGCCAACTATAAAAATAAGGTAACTGCTGAAATGCCTACAGAATTAACTTCTTCAATAGATTTCAACAACGCAATTTCTTTGTACATTACATTTCCAAATCGAAAACATGTACGCTTTGTTCTGCTAGCCAATAGTAACTTATTGACTTTAGAAATTCCAAAGGATTTTGATTTACCTGGTTATAAATTCGACGAATTAATGACTAAAGAAGAGAAATCATTCTTTTCAACTTCATACAAAAGTTTTAAACTATTTAACAACAATGGAAAAATGTTGAATTGAGTAAAATAATTCTGTGCAAAAATAGACTAAACAAGAAAACATTGGAACTTAATGGTTAAAACACGAGAAAAATTTTCAACTCACTCCCCACAAATTTCATTTAAAACCCACAAATAATCGCCTCGGTTTTCAATAAAATCTCTTTCTGAAACATCAATAATTTTAACATTAAAATCGCCCTGGGTTTTTAAAAATTCTAAATACCCTGCGTTTATTTTTTCTAAATAATCGCTGTCTATATTTTGTTCGTAATCGCGTCCACGCTTTTTTATATTTTCCTGCAAACGCTCTGTATTTTGGTATAAATACACGTATAAATCGGGTTTTCTTAAATCTTTATACATTAAATAAAAGAGCTTTCTGTAGAGTTTAAACTCATCTTCCTGCAAGGTGATTTTCGAAAATATAAGCGATTTAAACACATCGTAATCGCTCACGATAAAATCTTTAAACAAATCGAGCTGACTTAAATCGTCGCTTATCTGTTGATAGCGATCGGCAAGAAAAGACATTTCTAACGGAAACGCATAGCGAACGGCATCTTTATAAAACTTAGGTAAAAATGGATTGTCTGCAAAGCGCTCTAAAATTAGTTTTGCATTATAATCGTGGGCTATTTTTTTAGACAAACTGGTTTTACCTGCACCAATATTCCCTTCAATGGCTATAAAATTGTATTTAGAAAAATCACAAAATTTACTGGAGTTTTTTAACCAGATGTTTATCGGTTCTAAAACACTTTCATCATTACATGCCTCTAACAAATCGGCAATGTCTTTATGATATAAGGGGTGAATTACTTTGGGAGCGATATCTGCCAAGGGCAGCAATACAAACTTACGTTTATGCATTTCTGGATGTGGCACTTGCAGTGTTTTAGTTTCAATTACGACATCTTCAACTAAAATAATATCTAAATCGATGCTGCGCGCTTCGTAAGTAGGCGCCTCTGTGCGAACCCGACCTAAATCTACTTCAATCTGTAATAACTCCTGCAACACCCTTTTAGGTGTTAAATAACTTTCTAAAATTAAACAGGCGTTGAAAAAATCGTCGCTTTCAAAGCCAAAAGCCGGTGAATTGTATACTTTAGAAATGCGTATAATGTTACCAACACGGGCATGAATTAAATCTATGGCATCTTGAAGGTTTTTAAATTTATCGCCTTTATTGCTTCCTAAAGCTATGTAGAATGTCTGTGGAGTCATCATAAGTATCGGCAAAATAACTAAAACAAATTTTATTCTTTTATATTTACGATACCTATTTATTCACAATTTATATGACACTTAAAGACAAACTAGTAGCACAGCGTATTTACATGGTTCTTGGAGCCCTATTTATTACCTCGTTAGTAGTTTCGAATTTAATATTTCAAAAATTCTTTTATTGGTATCCGTTTCATCTAGAAATTTTCGGCACCAAACTTTTTGAACTTTCTGTTGGCATATTACCTTACCCCGTTACGTTTTTAATTACCGATTTAATAAGCGAGATTTATGGTAAAAAACGCGCGAATGATGTTGTTGTGGTTGGCATTTTTGCTTCCATATTTTCGCTTATCATTATTTTTGTTTCTAACGCTGCACCTGCCACAAGTTGGTCGCCCGTGGGCAATGGCATGTTTTCTACCGTTTTTGGCAATACTGCTTTGGCTGTTTTTGCGAGTATGCTGGCGTATTTATTTGCGCAATTTATAGATATACATATTTACCACTTCTGGAAACGCTTAACCCAAGGCAAACACCTGTGGTTACGCAATAATTTTTCAACCTTTTCGTCACAGTTTGTAGATACATTAACCATTCTACTTTTATTGTGTTCTTTCAACATTATAGCATGGGACAAATTTACCGGTTTGCTTATAGCCGGTTTTTTATTTAAAGCCCTTATAGCTTTATTTGATACGCCTCTGCTATATTTAGGCGTCTATATATTTAAAAGAAGGTTTAATTTAAAAGTAAATGAAGAAATAGAACTCCTATAAAACTGATAAATCTTTATTAAATTTTCTATTTTCGACCAGCTTTTGGTTATTTTTGTTTGTACTTTAATAAAATCCCAAATCATGAAAAAAGCACTTAAAATCTCAGGAATATCTTTACTAATTGTAATACTACTTTTAGTGACTGCGCCATTTATGTTTCAATCGCAAATTAAAGATATGGTTAAGCGATTTATTAACGAAAACATGAACGCCAAAGTAGAGTTTACCGATGTAGATTTAAGTTTTATAAGAAGTTTTCCGCAAGCCTATGTGTCTATAGACGATTTGGCGATTACCAATTTTGAACCTTTTAAAGGCGATACCTTAGTGAGTGCCAAAAAGATTGCCTTTACCATGTCGGTTAAAGAATTATTTAAAAAAGCCGATGAAGCCATTATCGTAAATTCTATTAATGCCGAAAATGTGTTACTTAATTTAATCACTAATGCTGAAGGCGTTGCTAATTACGATATTACTAAAGAAAAAGAAAACGCATCAACCGAACCTAGCAGTTTTGCTTTTGATATTGAAGATTATAAAATTACAAACAGCACCATCAATTATATAAGCCAAGAATCGAATATCCTTTTTAAAATTTCAGAATTCAATCATGAAGGAAAAGGAGTGTTTTCGGCGGATAAATCGGAATTAATCACCAAAAGTGACGCCAAAATTAGCCTTTCAATGGATGGTTCTAATTATTTAAACAACAACCCTATTAAGTTGGATGCCTTAATAGATATGGATTTAAATAACTCTAAATACACCTTTAAAGACAACAAAGGTTATATCAATCAATTACCTATAGAATTTCATGGTTTTGTTCAATTAATAGAAGAAGGACAAGATGTAGATATAACCTTCGAAAATCCTGAATCGTCGTTTAAAAGTTTCTTAGCATTAGTACCAGAAACCTATTCTAAAAACATCGAAAATGTAAATACCACGGGCGATTTTAAAGTAAAAGGCATCATAAAAGGAAAGGTAACCGATGAAACCATTCCAACTTTAGATATTAGTATAAAATCTAACAACGCCTCTTTTAAATATCCTTCTTTGCCAAAAGGAGTTCAAAATATAGTTATCGACACAGAAATAAAAAACGAAACGGGCTATACCAAAGACACCTATGTTAACATAAACACCTTGAATTTTAAAATAGACCAAGATGTTTTCAAATCGTCTGCCACTATAAAAAATTTAACTGGCAACATGTTGGTAAATGCTGCTATTGATGGCACTATTAATTTGGGAAATATTGCTAAAGTTTACCCCGTAGATTTAGAAACCCAATTAACAGGTATTTTAAAAGCGAATGTTAATACGGCGTTTGATATGGAAGCTGTTGAGAAAAATGCTTACGAGCGCATAAAAAATAGCGGAAGCATGAGTTTAAGTAATTTTAAATATGCTTCAGAAGAGTTTAAAAGTCCGCTAATTATTTCGGAAGCGGCCATTACCTTTAATCCAGAAACCGTTTCATTAAATAGTTTTAAAGCACAAACCGGAAAAAGCGATTTAAATGCCACAGGAAGCATTAAAAATTTATTAGGATTTATGTTTAGTAACAAAAATCTTGAAGGTAATTTTACTTTGAATTCTAATACGTTTGCGGTAAACGATTTTATGACTGATGCGGTTGAAACTACAACAAGCAAAACTGGAACCGATAAAAAAGCACCTACTACTAAAGAATCTCTTAAAATTCCAGCGTTCCTTGATTGTACTATTAATGCACAAGCAAATACGGTGCTTTACGATAATTTACAATTAAAAAATGCTAAAGGCACTTTAATTATTAAAGACGAACAAGTTAATCTACAAAACTTTACAACCAATCTGTTCGATGGTCAGTTGGCACTATCTGGGGTTGTATCTACAAAAACAGACACACCTACCTTTAACATGGACTTAGGTATAAGTGCTTTCGATATTTCTAAATCGTTTGAAGGGATTGAATTGTTTCAAAAATTAGCACCATTAGCTAAAATTATTCAAGGAAAATTAAACACCACATTAAACTTAAAGGGTAATTTAACAGACGATTTTACCCCAAATTTAACTAGTTTATCTGGTGGTGCTTTTGCCGAAATATTATCGTCTGCGATAAGCCCAAAACAATCTGAAGTTTTAAATTTATTGGGAAGCTCGTTAAACTTTGTGGATTTCACCAAATTAAATTTAAATGACTTAAAAACGAGATTTGAATTTAATGAAGGTAAAGTAAGCGTAAAACCGTTTAAAATTAAATATCAAGATATCGAAATTGAAGTTGCTGGGTCGCATAGTTTTGATCAAACCATGGCTTACAACGCAGTTTTTAACGTGCCTGCAAAATATTTAGGAAGCGATGTAAACAAACTTATTGCTAAAATTGACGATGCTTCTGCCAAAAACTTAACCATCCCAATCACGGCAAATATTTCGGGAACCTATACCAAACCCGCCGTAAAAACAGATTTAAGCAGTGGTGTTACTAACTTAACAAAACAATTGGTTGAAATTGAAAAACAAAAACTCCTTAACCAAGGAAAAGACAAAGTAAGCAATATGCTTGGTGATTTAATTTCGGGTAATAAAACGAAAAAAGACTCTGCTTCTGCAGCACAAAAAACCGCGGTTAAAGATGTTCTAGGCGGTCTTGTTAGTGGAAATAAAACAACCACTGCCGACTCTACCCAAACCAAAACAACCCCAAAAGATGCTGTAAAAAATGTTCTTGGAGGCTTATTAAGTGGCAAGAAAAAGCAAAAAGACACAGTTAAGTAGGCTTTTTCGCATGAATTAGTGCGTTTTCGAAAGAAAACACCGTAATTATTAGGTTATCTCAATAAAAAAGTTAAGTTGTAGATAAATAATTTATAACTTAAAAACAATATATGAGGCAATTAAAGATTACGAAACAAGTTACCAACAGAGAATCTAAATCACTTGACAAATATCTTCAAGACATAAGTAAAATACAATTAATAACAGCCGACGAAGAAGTAGAACTGGCACAACGCATTCGACAAGGAGATCAAGAAGCTTTAGACAAACTAACAACTGCTAACTTACGTTTTGTAGTATCTGTCTCAAAACAATATCAAAATCAAGGCTTAACATTGCCAGATTTAATTAACGAAGGCAATGCTGGTTTGGTTAAAGCAGCGAAACGTTTCGACGAAACAAGAGGATTTAAATTTATATCGTATGCCGTTTGGTGGATTAGACAAGCCATTCTGCAAGCATTGGCAGAACAATCTAGAATTGTAAGACTGCCATTAAATAAAATTGGTTCTATTAATAAAATAAACAAAGCCTATTCGTTTTTAGAACAAACGCATGAACGTCCGCCAAGTGCAGAAGAAATTGCTAACAATTTAGACCTTACCGTTAGCGATGTAAAGCAATCTATGAAAATTTCTGGCCGACACATATCTATGGACGCGCCATTAAAAGAAGGGGAAACCTCAACGCTTTACGATGTAGTAAACCTAAACGAATCGCCAAGACCAGATAATGCGTTAATGAAAGACTCTTTAAATGTGGAAATTAATCGTGCATTAAATACACTTTCAGAAAAAGAGGCCGAAGTTATTAGAAATTATTACGGCATAAGTAACGAACAACCCATGAGCCTCGAAGAAATAGGTGAAGCTTTTGGTTTAACCCGCGAACGTGTTAGACAAATAAAAGAAAAAGGAATTCGCAGATTGAGACATACCTCAAAAAGCAAAGTATTAAAAACGTATTTAGGATAATCCTAAAACACAAATCGATTAAAAACTATACATGTTAAAAATTATTATCAAAGAAGGTGAAAACATTGAACGTGCATTAAAACGTTACAAACGTAAACACCGTAATATTAAAGTAATGCAAAACTTAAGAGATGCACAATTTTTTACGAAGCCATCTGTTAAAAGACGTCGCCAAATACAAAAAGCGGCTTATATACAAAATTTAAGAGACCAAGAAGATANTTTAGGCTTTAGGCTTTAGGCTTTAGGCTTTAGGCTTTAGGCTTTAGGCTTTAGGCTTTAGGCGAAAATAAATTATCCCATTCACAATACGTTGTTTATGGGATTTTTTTTGGCGTTACCCAAAAGGGTCGCGCTTTCCGTTGCAAGTCCTCGCTCCCCCGAAGTACCGGGGTCACTGCGGGCTTTACACTGCAATCGCTAACGCAACCACCAACCCTTCATTTCCACGCACGTTAAACACAGTGTTATCTTCAAAAATAAGATACTGCCCTTTAATGCCTGTTAACTTTCCGGTGTAGGAATGGGATTTAATAAGATTCAGACTTTTAGGAGTTTCCGGATACTTTACCACAGGAAACTCTAAATTAGTTTCGGTATTAGTTTCAATAAAATAATCTTTAGCTTCGTCTGGAATGTATTTTTTTAGGCGTTCGCGCCATTCTACTAAATTTTCATCTACCACCTCATTTTTCAACATTGTACGCCAATTCGTTTTATCGCCTACATGGTCTTTTAAAGCTACCTCGGTAATACCTGCCAGGTATCTATTTGGCACTTCTACAATCTCAATAGCTTCATGCGCACCTTGGTCTATCCAACGTGTTGGTATCTGGCTTTTTCTGGTTACACCAACTTTTACACTGCTGGAATTTGCCAAATACACCACATGCGGTTGTAACTGTACTTTCTTCTCGTATTCTAAATCGCGGTCTTCTTTGTCTAAATGCGCAGTACTTAACTCTGGTCGCATAATCCAATCGGCTGCCTGTGGGATTTCAAAAAAACAATTTCTACAAAACCCCTGTCTATAAATAGGTTTATCTAAACCACAATTTAAACATTGGTACTTAACAAATTGAATAGTAATGGTTTTGTCTAACAACTGGTTCATGTTTATAAAATCATTTTCAAACACTAAATAGTATTGAATTGGACTCGTAAATTCTGTTTCCATTTTTGTTAAAACACCTTGATAAGTCATAAAAAAAAGTATTATTTTTAAGAACTGAAAGATAATATAATTATGCCAATACCTATAGTAAATTCGATTGCTTCCTGGTTCTTAAAAAAACGATTTCATCAAATCGAATTGTTTTTAAAATATCCCAACGAAGTACAAAACGAATTATTACTTCAACTAATAGACATTGCTAAAGACACAGAAATTGGCAAACAATACGATTTTGCATCTATAAAGAATTACAGAACTTTCGCCGATAGAATTCCAATTAAAAATTATGATGGTTGGCAGGATGTTATTGAACGCTCTAGAAAAGGCGAACATAATATTTTCTGGCCAACGCCTATTAAATGGTTTGCAAAATCCAGTGGTACTACCCGTGCTAAAAGTAAATTTATTCCAGTGAGTGAAGAGTCGCTCGAAGATTGTCATTATGCAGCCGGCAAAGACCTGCTTTGTATGTATTTAAACAATAACGAAGAATCTCAATTATTTACGGGGAAAAGTTTACGCCTTGGTGGCAGTAAAGAATTGTACCGTGAAAACGGGACCGTATTTGGTGATTTATCGGCCATTTTAATAGACAACATGCCTTTTTGGGCAGAATTTAGTAGTACGCCAAGTAACAGAGTTTCTTTAATGAGCAATTGGGAGCATAAAATGCAGGCCATAGTTAATGAAACCATACAAGAAAACGTGACTAGTTTAGCGGGCGTACCATCTTGGATGCTGGTGCTTTTAAACAATGTTTTAGAAACCACAGGCAAACAAAATTTACATGATATCTGGCCTAATTTAGAAGTCTATTTTCATGGCGGAGTAAGTTTTACACCTTACCATGAGCAATACAAAAAAATACTGCCAAATAAAGACTTTAAGTACTACGAAATTTACAATGCTTCAGAAGGCTTTTTTGCTATCCAGGATCAGAACAATTCTAACGAGTTGTTGTTAATGCTCGATTACGGTATTTTTTACGAGTTTATCCCCATGAGTATTTATGGAACAGCCCAAGAAAAAGCCATTCCGTTAAGCGAAGTAAAATTAAACCAGAATTACGCCGTAATTATAACTACCAATGCAGGTTTATGGCGTTATAAAATTGGCGACACCATAAGATTTACTTCTATTAGCCCATATAGAATTAAAGTTTCAGGTAGAACAAAGCATTTTATAAATGTTTTTGGCGAAGAACTTATAATTGAAAATGCAGAACAAGCATTAAAAAAAGTATGCAAGCGAACCAAAGCTGAAATTATAGATTATACAGCTGCTCCTATTTTTATGGAAGGCAAAGAAAAAGGCGCGCACGAATGGTTAATTGAATTTAAAACACCACCAAAAGATATTCATTATTTTAATGAGTTGTTCGATAATGCTTTAAAAGCCCTAAACTCAGATTACGAAGCAAAGCGATACAACAACATTACCCTTAACAAACCTAAAATAAATATTGCACGCAAAAATTTATTTTACGACTGGTTAAAACAAAACAATAAATTGGGTGGACAACATAAAGTCCCAAGACTTTCTAACACCCGCGATTATATGAACGAATTATTGGCACTTAATTGCTAATCTTTTGTGTTACTTAACCTTGATTATTTAAGTGGATGTGATTTATATGAAACGCTCGAAAGCCTTGAATTTATTATATTAATACAAGAATTTAATTAATAAATCCGACTAAATACGCAGTGTAAAGTTTTTAAACGATTATTTCGTCTTATCATCTAAAAGCAAAATAAAAGACTTGGTGGGTCGTTAAAATAGAAATACTTTTAAATAAGTTTTAAAAACACAACCACACTTAAAAATAACATCCTTTATTAATTAACATCCATAAAAAATAAAAAACCACGCTAATTAGCGTGGTTTTTTTTATAAAAAAATATTGTCCCGTCCTAGAATAGTGTTACACTTAACACTTAATCATTCATGGAACCACAAGAAT
>NZ_JBHTIB010000037.1:0-62276 GCF_042676825.1 Mariniflexile aquimaris | reverse complement strand
ACTCATGCCCTTTTTATAACCCTACTTTATGGGAGAATACTCTTGCTTGCCTGCCTTTTTTTGGTGCGATATGGTCGGTTTTGATTAGTTATTGGCTGCTGCCGTTTTTTTTTGGCTACGCTTATTATATTAATTGTAACTGTTTATTGACCGTAGTCTTTGTGGTTTTTTTGTTGTTTGCGGTTGTGGCGCTCCTAAAAAATGACCTTGGATGGCTGGCGCGCGTTAGGGATTGCAGTGGAAAGCCCACAGCGACCCCACCCTTTTGGGGGCGCGAGGACTTGTAGCGCAAAGCCCGACCCAAAGGGGAACGCCCTAATTATTTTATAAAAAGAAATATAAAAGACGATTTGTTACCTTATATATAGGTAAAATGTTTTGTGCGGCGGCTACTTATGAATGATAAAATCGGTCTCGACAACTTGATTGTACACATCTTTACTAAACATATATAAGCGTGATGGTTTTTTTGATACGCCTTTTTGTTTTTCGTCTAACGGTACTATATAGGACTTGCTGGATACTTTTTTTCTGAAATTACGGTTATCTAACTCTACATCTAAAATAGTTTCGTAGGCGACTTGAAGTTCGTTTAGCGTGAATTTAATTGGTACAAAGTCGAATATAAGCGGGTCTGTTATGATTTTAGTTTTAACATCGTCGTAAGCATCGTTAATAATTTGTAGATGATCGAAGCCTAATTGCGGCAGAGATTTTAATTTAAACCACTTTAAGGAATCGTCCATATTTAACAATTCTTTATTGGACGCTACGATTAAATAGTAAGCGACTGTTATGGTTCTGATTTTTGCCCCGCGACTTCGTACCCACAGCACATCTTTTTCGGATTTAATTCGAGCGGCATTGCCATAGGTTCTAAATTGATTTCTATTGAAGTGATTTTCGCCTGTTAATTCTTTAAAAACCCTGTTAGCGGTCTCACCCAAATTATTACTTTTAAGTACGTAATGTCCAGGTAATACCCAATCGTCTATAACTGGTAAGTTTTCGTTATACAAATTTAGGGTGCGTTTGCGCAATAAAACATTAAGCGCGTTATCTTCTAACTTTAAAACCACACAGTCTACTGATAAATTATCAATTTTTCTAAAATCCATATCAATTAAAACGTTAAATTTACGCTTTTACAAACTTAATCAATCTCTTATTATTACTGTTTATTATTAATGATGTTTTTTAATAACATAGTTTGTTTTTATATCTAGCGTTTTGCTGTGTGAAAACCCATTTTTAATAAACTATATATTAATGATTAAAAAGTACACGTTTAAATACTACTTATAATGACGAAGTCTTTTCTGCTTAACATGGAAAATTTAAAACTAATGCCTGATACCGTTTTAAAGCCCTCGTTTGATAGAGACAAAATTAAAACGAGCATACTGCATATTGGGGTAAGTAATTTTCACAGATCGCACCAAGCGTATTACTCGCATGAACTTATTGAGAAATTCAATGAACTAAATTATGGGATTTGCGGTGTAGACTTGTTAGATTCTGACAGAAAGATATATAATATTTTAAAAGACCAAGATGGTTTATATACCTTATATATTAAAGAACCAAATGGAGCCCATAGAGCTAAAATAATTGGATCTGTAGTTGAATATTTTTTTGGTCCTGAAAATCCGTTGGCGGTTATTGAAAGAATGGCAAGTCCTGATATTGAAATTATTTCGCTTACAATTGCGGAAGACGGGTACCATTTAAATGAAATTACGGGTGTTTTTGATATAAACCACCCTGCTGTGAGTGAAGAAATTAAAAACCCATTTAACCCTAAAACCGTTTTTGGTTATTTAACGCAAGCTTTTAAATTAAGGAAATTAAGAAATTTACCTGGGTGCACCATACTTTCTTGCGACAACATTAAGTCTAACGGAGACACCATGAAACATTCGTTATTAGAATATGTTAGCAAAACAGCTCCCGATCTTTTAGATTGGATTTCTGAAAACACAACCTTTCCAAACACGATGGTGGACAGAATTACTACCATTACTGATTTTGACGATGTTGAGGAATTAAAACAAAACTTCCAAATAGAAGACCAATGGCCGGTAGTTTGTGAACCGTTTGCAGACTGGGTAATTGAAGATAAATTTCTTTTTAAAAAACCGAACTGGGAAAAAGTGGGCGTACAATTTACACGAGACATTGAGCCTTATGAAAAAATGAAGCTACGATTGCTTAATGCGGGCCATACCATTTTAGGTATTTTAGGCACTTTGCATGGTTATAAAACGGTACATGAAGCAGCCATTGATGAAGACTTTATAATTTTTCTGAAATCGTTTATGAATGAAGAAGTACAGCCAACGCTTAACGAATCGAACGCTACTCATGTAAAGAACTACAAAAAATTGTTGGTAGCTAGATTTCAAAACCCACATATAAACGATAGACTATCGCGTATTTGCCAAGAAAACTCTGCAAAGATTCCTCTTTTTATACTGCCAACGATAAACGATCAATTACAAAAAGATAAAAACATAAAAAGAGCCGCCTTTATAATTGCCGCCTGGTGTAAATATAATGATGGCGTTAACGACTTTAATGTTTCGTACAACATAACAGATAGTATAAGTGGTACATTAATTAGAAACGCAACCTTATCGCACCAAAACCCGATAAAGTTTTTAGAGATTAAATCTGTTTTTGGAGACTTAAGTTCTCATAAAATTTTTACCGACAGTTATGAAGCCTCACTTTCTTTATTAAGAAAACATGATGTGAAAACATGCATTAAGGAAATGAATGCTAATTTGATTAATAGCTAGAACAAATTAATAGAACTTACAAAGCATAAAAAAAGGCTTTACAATAATATTGTAAAACCCTTTCTGCTATTAATCAGAAAACCGAATAATTTCTTCTGTTCAATTTTTTTTAACTATTTAATATATGGATGGTATCAACTAATAACTTGTTATTATAAAATTAAAAATCATTAAGCATGCATCATTTGCTGTATTTCTTCGTTAGAAATACTTGGGTTTGCTCCTGCTTTACTCGCCACTATAGCACCTACAGCGCACGCATAATCAATAGATTTTTGAGGATCTTCGTTATGTAGCAACTTACTTATTAATGATGCTAAAAAAGAATCTCCAGCGCCAACGGTATCAACCACAGTTATATGATAGCCATTATTGGAATAAAATTTACCATCAACAAATAAAATAGCTCCATGTTTACCTTTAGTTACACAGATTGTTTTCGTATTGGTGTGTTTTGCGATAAAATGAATTGTATCTTCTAATGAGGAAGATTTTGATCCTAACATTGCACTGATTTCAAAAATTTCATCATCATTAAATTTTATAAAATCGGCTTGATTCATTAAATACGAAAGAATTTCTTTGGTATAATATGGCGCTCTTAAATTCACATCAAAAATTTTATATTTTGCTGTTTTAAGCAACTCATACAGTGTATGTTTAGAAACGTCATTTCTTGCAATTAAACTACCAAACACAAAAGCATCGGAAGATTTTACAATTTCTTTAGACATCGACTCTAATTGAATAGTATCCCAAGCTCGTGGAAACATGATATCGTATGAAGCCGAACCCTTTTCATCTAAAACTACCTTTACTTTTCCTGTTTCGAGTTTTTCATCAATTTGAATTCCACCACTATTAATTTCATTCTTTTTAATGAATTCTAAAATTTCGCGTCCATCATTATCATCTCCTATTCTACTAATCATAGAAACATCATTTCCAAAAGATTTTAACCGAACAGCCACATTTAAAGGAGCACCTCCAATTTTTTTGTGTTCGGGAAATTCATCCCATAAAACTTCTCCAAAACATGTAATATTTGCCATTTTAAATATATTTTAACAAATTCCTATTGGTATCTAAAACGCATTTTTCGATACCATTCTTAACAATATTATGATACGCCGCCGTATATGCTTTTACAAAAGGCTCTGAATCTTTTAATACTCCAAAGATTGCTTCAATCTCTAAAAAGGCTTTAGGGTTGTTTTTTGCGGCTAAAGCTTTTTCCTGTAAAGTTGATTGCATCGCATCTTTAATTAATAACGTTTTACCGGCTTCATTTACACCTAAACTATAAATAGCCCAAGCAGCGATTACTAAGGCCGCATGTTTAATAGTTCCGTTTTGTTTAAGCTGAGCATTTACGGTAGGCAGAATAAAAATAGGGAATTTAGCCGAACTCTCTGAACAAATTCTGTCAATTTGGTCTTTTATATATATGTTTCCAAAACGTTCTAACAACGAAGCTTCGTAACTTTCTAAATCTACACCAGTTAAATCATTTAAAATAGGAGCTACTTCTTGTCTCATGTAAGCTCGTAAAAAGCGGTTAACATCTTCGTTATTTGCCACTTCATCAATCGTATCATATCCCATTAACGCGCCAATTATTCCTAATACAGAATGCCCTGCATTTAATAATTGAAGTTTCATTTTCTCAAATGGCTCGACATCTTCCACGAATTGAGCACCAACTTTTTCCCAAGAAGGTCTTCCAGCGACAAAATTATCTTCGATAACCCATTGTTTAAACGGTTCGCAAACCACTGGCCAAGCATCGTCAATACCGCTTGTTTCTTTTAAGTTTGAAATGTCGGAAGCACTTGTAGCTGGGGTAATTCTATCCACCATGGCGTTAGGAAAAGATACATTAGAATTTATCCAATCCACTAATTCTGGTTCTGCTTTGGCCACATAACTCAACAACATTTTTTGAGTCATATGTCCGTTACCCTGAATATTATCGCATGATTGTACAGAAAGTCCTTTTAACTTACGCTCTTTACGTAATTTTAAGGCCTGAGTTAAATATCCGAAAATTGTTTTTGGGCTTGAAGGATTTTCTAAATCATATTGAATTAATGGGTTATTAAAATCGAATTGTTTTGTTGATTCATTATAATTGTAGCCACCTTCGGTAATGGTTAGGGATATGATTTTAACATCTGGACTCGCCATTTTTTCAATCACCGCTTGTGGATTTTCTGGTGCAAACAAATACTCCACAATAGAACCTATTACTCTTTTTGTAAGTGTACCATCTAATTCTTTTACAATAAGGGTATACAATCCGTCTTGTTCCTTAAGAACATTATATATTTTAGTATCAAAATCTAACAAAGCAACACCGCATATACCCCAATCTTTTACAGATTCATCATGTAATAACTCATCGGTATAATAGGCTTGATGCGCTCTGTGAAAACCACCAATACCTACATGTACAATACCTGTTTTTATATTGGATCTGTTATATTCTGGAATGGAAACTTGCTCTTTTAATTTTGAAAGATTCAAGTTATTTAATTTATAATTTGTCATTTTAATAATATTTTATTTGGTTTCAAATCTTTGAAGTAATACAGCAAAAATGATGATAGCACCTTTTACTACTTGTTGCGGATATGATGGTACATTTAACAGATTTAAAATATTTCCTATTAAACCTAAAATTAGCACTCCCATTAGGGTGTTAATGGCGGTACCTTTTCCTCCATTTAAGCTAGCACCGCCAATTACCACTGCGGCAATAGCATCTAATTCCCAAGCCATACCCATATTTGGAGAGCCTAAATTTGTTCTAGAGGCTACAATTATAGCAGCTGTAGCCGCTAATGCACCAGATATCGCATATACTAAAAACTTGTATTTGTTTACTTTAAGTCCTGATAATCTAGATGCCTGTTCGTTACTCCCAATGGCAATAATTAATCTTCCAAATACATTATAGCGTAACATAACAATTGCTAGCAGAACGATGATGAAGAATACGATTGCAATATTAGGCACTCCAATAGTTGAATTATTAGCAAAATTGGACATGAATTCGCCACCTGGAGTTTTAAAAGTAATTGGAGATCCTTTAGAATAGATAAACCCTAAACCTCTAGCGATAGTCATTAAAGCTAAGGTCGCCACAAACGGCGCCATTTTTTGGTAGGCCACCAGATAACCGGAAATGCTACCCAAACCAAAACCAATAACTAAGGTTATTAGAATGGCTACCGGTAAAATAAACACGTTAACCATTAGTGCAAAAGTTACCGCTAATAAAGCCACCATGGAGCCGACAGATAAATCGATACCTCCCGTGAGGATTACAAGTAACATACCTATACTAATTATACCAATGCCAGAAACTTGTTTTAATAAATTTGAAAGGTTCACCGATGTAAAAAACACATCTGATATAAGCGCTGAAAATATTACCAACAATAAAAATATTATTATTGTGTTGTGTTTTACAATAAACTGAAGTATACCTGCTGGAGTACTTAATTGTTGTTTTAATGTTAATGCCATGATTTTATTTTTTTAGTTTAATTGTTCTTGTTTAAGTGGCTGCCCTATAGAGTAGCGTAAAATGTTTTCTTCTGAAAAGTCTTCTTTTGCCAATTCACCATAAATTGTTCCTTTGTGCATAACAAGAATACGATCTGAAATTCCCATTATTTCTGGCATATCTGAAGAAATGACCACAACACCAACTCCTTTTTGAGCTACCGCATTAATCAGGTTGTAAATTTCTATTTTAGCTCCAACATCAACTCCTCGGGTAGGCTCGTCAATTAAAATCACTTTACTTTTAATACTTAACCATTTAGCCAAGGCTACTTTTTGCTGGTTTCCGCCACTTAAGTTTTTAACATTAACCTCAGAACTAGGCGTTTTAATTTTTAATTTTTCAATGAGTTCTAAAACATTTTTATACTCGTGATCTATATTTATAAAACCTAATCTACCTGAAATAGGATTAAAATTCGTCATACTAATATTTCGTCTAATAGATAGCGGTAAAAAAACACCTTCTTCTTTTCTGTCTTCAGAAACAAAACCTATTTGATGGCCAACTGCACAAACAGGCGTGTCGGTTTTTATTTCTTTACCATTAAGATATAAAGTACCGGACTTCTTTTTATGAGCACCAAAAATAAGTTTAGCCATTTCGGTTCTTCCGCTACCACCCAAACCTGCTACTCCTAAAACTTCTCCAGGACGCACCGAAAATGATACATCATGAACAATAGTATCTCGGGCCGTTAAATTCTTTACTTCAAAAATGGGTTCTTCACCTATTTCGGCATGACGTGCAGGATATAAATCTTTTAACTCCCTGCCTATCATAAGTCGAATAACACCATCAGTATCGGTATCTGCAACAGCCATACTTCCGGTGTCTACACCATCTCTAAGTACCGTAACAGAATCGGCTATTTTAAAAATTTCCTCTAGATGGTGGGAGATATAAATAATAGAAACCCCTTTTTTCTTCAATCTGAAAAGATTATCGAATAATTTTTGTGTATCGATAGGACCAAAAACCGTTGTTGGCTCATCTAATACTAAAACTTTTGTGTCTTCTGATAGTGCTTTTGCAATTTCGACTACTTGCTTTTGAACAATACTCAAACTTCTAACTTTAGCCGATGCATTAATTGTAAAGCCTAAAGAATCTATTAATTCTTGAGCTTCGGCTGTGAGTTGTTTCCAGTTCATCCAAAATTTGCTCGCGCCTAGTTTATGTAGATAAATATTTTCGGCTACCGATAAATCATTAACTAAAGATAATTCCTGATAAACCACACTAATACCTAACACTTGTCCGTCGTGCGTGTTTTTTGGATTAATTTCTACGCCATCTAATGTTATTTTTCCACTGTCTTTCTGATGAACTCCACTAAGTATTTTCATCAACGTAGATTTTCCGGCGCCATTTTCACCAAGTAGTGCATGGATTTCTCCTGGTTTAACCCTAAGGTTTACATTTTCTAGAACCGAAACAACACCAAAACTCTTTGATATTCCCGTCATTTCTAAGCGGTATTCTTGTTTTGAATTTTGCATATCAATTAATTTTAAGGTTAAAATAAAGCTTTAGGATTGTAGTATTTCTCCGCATTTTCTTTAGTAATTAAGAGTGGCGGAGTAAATGATGTTTTAGGAAAATCTCTTTTACCATTCATGTATTGAATGGCGTAACCAACAGCATTTTTACCAATTTGTACCGGACTGTTCATTGCTGTACATCCGTAGAAATTTGTTTCCATAATGTATTTAATGGCTTCTTTTTGACCATCGGCAGCAGCAACAATTAATATATCGTCTGTTTTACCAGCTTGGGCAATAGCCTTAATCGCACCTAATACGCAAACATCAGATTCTGTAATTACCACATTAATATCTGGATGCGCTACCAAAATATCTTCCATAGCTTTTAAACCACCCGCATACGACCAATCTGTGTAAGCTTGTGTTTTTATATTTAAATCGATATACCCCAAACTTCTTAATTGTTCTTCAGTAATACCTTGTAGCAAACCTTGCTTACGTGTCTTTCCAACCGGGTTTCCTGCATTACCACTTAATAAGGCAATATTCATTTTTTTACTTCCATATTTTTTGGCAAGCCACTCACCTGCTAATTCGCCATTTGCTAGATTGTTAGACTGTATGGTTGTTACAAATTCAGCATCAGGATTTATAGAACTATCTATAATAAATACAGGAATACCAGCCGCTTTTGCCGCTTTAGTAACGCCAACTAACGCATCTGGATCTTTAGGATTCAACAGTAAAGCATCAACACCTTTGGTAATTAAATCTTCTACTGCAGCAACCTGTTTGGTAATATCATCCTGTCCATCTGCAGCGATAAATATCATGCCATTTTTTTCTGTAGTTGATTGAATACTTTGCAATAATGCCTGATAATAAGGAGCATTTAAGGTAGGCGTACAATAGCCTATTTTTTTACCAGAAAGATCGATCGCGCTTTCGAATATGTCTCCTGTTTCTTCTTCTGAATTTACATTTGCTTTTGTAGTATTAGTTTGTTCAACACAACTGAACAAACTGAAAATTAAAGCAAGTACCATTAATGGTTTTAATATTGTTGTTTTCATAATTAATATATTAGTTAATTTCTATGTTTTAGTTTATTGGTTGTTTAAAATATAGTAAAATCTACTTGAAGTACGGTTTTTTCTTTCTCCGGATTCCACATGGCAGTTACACCAATAGGTAAATTATAATTACCTAATTTAACATTTTTACTAAAGGTAGCGCCAACGTTTATCACATTTCCCGCACCTTCTGTATAAAAAGTTTTATCTGTTGTGAACGACCATGCGCCACCTGCAAAAAGAGTTAAATTAGAATCTCCCTTTTCCCAAACCTTACTGCTTACTTCAAAATAATGCGTCCATGAGTTTTTTAAAGATCCGTCCGATTGCACTTCGTAATCGCCAGAACCACCATTAATAATGGTAGCTAAATATAAAAGTGTATTTGGTGTAATATTGTATCCAAAGTTAAGATCAACAAAATTATATCCTTGCGTTTTATCATAACTCCAATAATGTAACACATCACCGCGCTCTTCCACACCTGTGTAGTTGTTATGCGTAACAGCTTCAATAAAAAACTTATCGGAAAAACGATATTTTGTATAAATAGAAAACTCTTGATAATGCGCACTTATCGGTTCATTTGTGTTTTTATTTATCACATCAACCGTTGTAAAACTTGCACCACCCCATAAACCGAATGTGAATTTTTTATCTTTAGAATTAAATTCTAGGTTAGTAGCTATCATAGCTCCGGGGTGCACAACAAACCCATGCCACAAATGCATATTCTTAATATGTGCACCAGCCGTAAATGCTTTATAGTCATCATTAATAATACTATCAACTTCAGGCAAATTCTTCTCAATCGTTTGCGCTGTAAGCTCAAAAAAACTCATTGCTGTTAATATACTCATTAAGAAGGTCTTAATGATAGCACCATTAAATGCTGATACGCGACTATTTTTAGTACGTACTAAAGAAAGTGAGGTTGTTGTTTTAAAATGAAATTGGTTTGGTTTCATAATATCCTTATTTAGCTTGGTTGTTTTTTTAAACGTATTTTTTACGCTTATTATTTTTCAAATATAAATAAGAAATACAGTTACTTTCAATTTAAGTCTGTTAAAATTTACTAAATAAGCAAATTTTTATTGTATTATTAATTTTTTAAGACAATCCCTTCATAATATTCAATGAATTCTATTTAACGTTAATAATACGTTTTATATAGTTTGTTATTTATGAAATAAATTTTTAAAACAACTAAAAGAAAATGGTTCCCATACATAAATAACCAAACTACCAGTTATGATAAAAGAAAAATCACCATCAACAAAAACTAAATCTATCTGAAGAAATTTAATCTTATTATAAAAGATTTTATCAAATTATACCTCACTATAATATTGTATGTCTATGTTTATACTATTATCTTTGCAAGCGAATTTCAAATTTTTATATGATACATATTACATTACCAGATGGCAGTGTGAAGACGTTTGATGAAAACGTTACTCCAATGGATGTTGCGAAAAGCATTAGTGAAGGCTTAGCTAGAAATGTTATATCGGCAAGTTTTAATGGTACAACTGTAGAAACTGTAACACCATTAACTACCGATGGTAGTTTGGTTTTATATACTTGGAACGATACGGAAGGCAAAACAGCTTTTTGGCATTCATCGGCGCACGTATTAGCTCAGGCCATTGAAGAATTATATCCTGGAGCCAAACTAACCATTGGACCTGCTATTGAAAATGGATTTTATTATGATGTTGATTTTGGCGGCCATAGCATTTCTGAAAAAGATTTTAAGGCTATTGAAGATAAAATGCTGGATATTGCGCGCGGGAAACACGACTTTAAAATGCGTTCTGCAACAAAAGCTGAAGCATTACAATTATATAAAAACAACGAGTTTAAAACAGAGCTGATTGAAAACTTAGAAGATGGCACCATTACATTTTGTGACCATTCTACGTTTACCGATTTATGCCGTGGCGGTCATATACCAAACACTGGCATTATAAAAGCAGCCAAAATACTTTCAGTTGCTGGTGCTTATTGGAGAGGTAATGAGAATAATCCGCAATTAACGCGTGTTTATGGTATTTCATTTCCGAAGCAAAAAGACTTAACGGAGTATTTAGAGTTATTAGAAGAAGCTAAAAAGCGCGACCATAGAAAACTTGGTAAAGAATTAGAGTTATTCACATTTTCTCAAAAGGTTGGACAAGGCTTACCTCTTTGGTTACCAAAAGGTGCCGCCTTACGCGAACGATTAGAAAACTTTTTAAAAGCCGCTCAAAAAAAGGCAGGTTACGAAATGGTAATCACACCGCATATTGGCCAAAAAGAACTTTATGTTACTTCTGGACATTACGCGAAGTATGGTGCCGATAGTTTTCAGCCGATTAACACTCCAAAAGATGGCGAAGAGTTTTTATTAAAACCGATGAATTGTCCGCATCATTGTGAAATTTACAATAATGCGCAATGGAGTTATAAAGATTTACCGAAACGTTATGCTGAATTTGGTACCGTATATAGATATGAGCAAAGTGGTGAACTCCACGGATTAACTCGTGTTAGAGGCTTTACACAAGACGATGCTCATTTATTCTGTACTCCAGAACAGTTGGACGAAGAGTTCAAAAATGTAATTGACTTGGTACTGTATGTATTTGGGTCGTTAGGTTTCGAGAATTTTACAGCGCAAGTATCTTTAAGAGATCCTGAAAATCCTGATAAATATATAGGAAGCCTAGAAAACTGGGAGAAAGCTGAGAAAGCTATAATGAGTGCGACCATTGATAAAGGCCTAACTTATACTGTTAAAACTGGAGAAGCAGCATTTTATGGTCCGAAATTAGATTTCATGGTTAAAGATGCTCTTGGCAGACAATGGCAATTAGGAACAATACAAGTAGATTACAATTTACCAGAGCGTTTCGATTTAACATACAAAGGAAGCGATAACGAATTACACAGACCTGTAATGATTCACCGGGCACCTTTTGGAAGTATGGAACGTTTTATTGCTATTTTATTAGAACATACAGCTGGTAATTTCCCGCTTTGGTTGATGCCAACTCAGGCTATTATACTGTCAATTAGCGAGAAATATGAAAAATACGCTGAAAAAGTTTTAAATTTGCTAGAAAATGACGAAATTCGCGCCCTTGTTGACCATAGAAATGAAACCATTGGTAAGAAGATTAGGGAAGCTGAGATGCAAAAACACCCTTTTATGATTATTATTGGGGAACAAGAGGAAAAAGAAAACAAGATTACTGTGCGTAAGCACGGTGGAGAAGATTTAGGAATGATTTCTATTGAAGACTTCTCGAAAATTATAAAAACAGAAATAAACAAAACGTTAAAATCGTTTTAAAAATAAGTTTAACTTAAACATATATAGCCATAGCAATTAGAAGAAAATCGCAACCCGCTAAGAGGGTTTCACAAGAGGACAAACATAGAATTAACTCTAAAATTAATGTACCCAATGTTCGTTTAGTTGGGGACAATGTTGAAATTGGTATTTATTCTACAAGAGATGCTTTAAAAATAGCAGACGAGCAAGGACTAGATCTAGTAGAGATTTCTCCAAACGCAGATCCTCCTGTTTGTAAAGTTATGGATTATAAAAAGTTTCTTTACGAACAAAAGAAGCGTGACAAGGTTATAAAAGCAAAAGCGACTAAGGTTATTATTAAAGAAATACGTTTTGGTCCTCAGACAGATGATCATGACTATGAATTTAAAAAGAAACATGCCGAAAAATTTTTAAAAGAAGGCGCAAAACTTAAAGCTTTTGTATTTTTTAAAGGTCGTTCGATAATATTTAAAGAACAAGGTCAAATCTTATTACTAAGATTAGCACAAGACCTTGAAGAATATGGTAAAGTAGAACAAATGCCACAATTGGAAGGTAAACGTATGACCATGTTTATTGCACCAAAAAAATAAAATAAAAGAATATCTTATATAAATAAGATGCTGAAAAATCCCGAAGTTTCGGGACAGCAAAACATAATTAAGCGAAATAATTAAAACCTAGGAAAAGAAAATGCCTAAAATGAAAACAAAATCTAGTGCCAAAAAACGCTTTAAGCTAACTGGTACTGGTAAGATAAAAAGAAAGCACGCTTTTAAAAGTCACATCTTAACAAAGAAGTCTAAAAAACGTAAGCTCGCTTTGACGCATGATACATTAGTAGATAAGGCGGATGAGAATAATGTTAAAATCATGTTACGTTTAAAGTAACATCTATTTTAACCGGTTAAAATAAATTATAAACCCTGGAGTTAGGCAATAAAAAGAGTTAAAAGTTAAAAGTTAAAAGTTAAAAGTTAAAAGTTAAAAGTTAAAAGTTTCTAACAACTAATAACCAAAGACCAGCAACTAAATTAACCGCCTACTACAAAAAACAATTAATAATTATGCCAAGATCAGTAAATTCTGTAGCAAAAAGAGCCCGAAGAAAAAAGGTTCTAAAACAAGCAAAAGGTTACTTCGGACGTCGTAAAAACGTTTGGACAGTAGCAAAAAATGCGGTTGAAAAAGCGATGTCATATTCGTATAGAGACCGTAGAAACAAAAAGAGAACATTCCGTGCATTATGGATCGCGCGTATTAACGCAGGAGCTAGAATACATGGATTATCTTATTCTCAATTTATGGGAAAATTAAAAGCTAATGATATTGAATTAAACCGTAAGGTTTTAGCAGATTTAGCTATGAATAACCCTGAGGCTTTTAAAGCCGTAATAGAGAAAGTAAAATAAGGCGTTTTCGCCTATTGTCAAACTTATTATATTCGCTTAATATATTAAAAATCCGGTTCTTACGAACCGGATTTTTTTTATTCTCCAAAGGCTGTAATTACCAGTTCCCTAGATCCACCATAATTTCTGTGCTCACATAAATAGACTCCCTGCCACATACCTAAATTTAACTTCCCGTTGGTAATTGGTATTTGTACAGACGAACCAAGTAACGACGCTTTAATATGTGCCGGCATATCATCACTTCCTTCAAAAGTATGTTTGTAATATGGCGCATTTTCAGGAACCATCTTGTTAAAATGACTTTCAAAGTCGGTTCGAACAGTAAAATCAGCATTTTCATTAATAGTTAAACTTGCAGATGTGTGTTTAATAAACACCTGTAATTGCCCTATTTGTATCTGATTTATTTCTGGCATTGCATCTAAAACATCGCTTGTAATGAGATGAAATCCTCGTTGATATGGCTTTAATTGAATTTGCTTTTGATAAAACTTCATAGTATAATCTTAATTATAACAATGCTAAATTTAGTATTTTACCACGCATTTAAAGCATGTTTTTCAATTTTATGAAGCAACCTTTTAGACTTTAAAGCATCTATTTAACAAATACAATCCTAAAACTACGCTATGAAACATTCAATTTTAATTACATTTTTAAGCCTTATTACGTTAACCAACTGTTCACTTAACAACGACGAAAATTACAATCCACAAGTCTATAAAACATATTGGCACCTTGTTAACGTGAGTGGCGGATTTGCTGGGGTAAATAATGATTTTGATTTAAATAAAATTGTTTGGTTCTTTGATGAAACAGAAAACACATTAAAAGTTACTAATACCAATAGTACTGATGTTGAAGATGGGTTAGATACAGGAACATACCCGTACACATTGATTACTGGCGACAATAACATGTTGTTTCTTTCAATTAACTCTAATGAATATGGATCCCTTGATATTTCTGAAACCCAGCTCATCATAGACCAAAATATAACTACCAATGGCACTGGAGCCGATGGTTATATTTATACCTTTAGAAGAATACTTGTTTTGGATAATGAAGATTAAGGAAATCAGGTTTTCTGTTTCTTCTTTCTAGCTGCTGGAAACAAAATGTTATTTAAAATTAATCTATAACCTGGAGAGGTTGGATGTAAATCTAATTCGGTTTTAGAGTCGCCCACTTTATGCTCATAATCTTCGGGGTCATGACCACCATAAAACGTAAAGAAGCCTTTTCCTTTAATTCCATGTATATATTTAGCTTCTCCATTGGATTTATTTTCACCTAAAACCAATACATTCGCTTTAATTTCATCTCTAGTAAAGGCGGTAGTTTGTCCCATAAATCCCTTTATTAATGCGGTGTGATTTTGACATAACATTGTTGGAATCGGGTCCCATTTCGCAGAAAACTCCATCAACGAAAAATAATCGGCCGTTTTTGGAATCACACGTTTTTGAGTCATGTCTATAGAAGAGAATTCATAAACAATCGGATTTCGTTCTAAAATAAAATTGGTAAACGCGAAGGTTTTATTATAGTCTATCTTGTTTTGATAGCCAGAATCACTTCCATCGCCATCAAACATGGGTTCGCAAATATCTACACCTTCGGCAGATAATGCGATATCAAAACTATCGGTAGCGCTGCACATGGCAAACATAAACCCTCCGCCAATCACAAAGTCTCTAATTTTTAATGCTACATCCAACTTTTCTTCAGACACCTTACTATAGCCTAATTTTGCAGCTAATTTTTCGGCCTCCTTTTTTTCTTCAATATACCACGATGCCGCTCTGTAAGCACCGTAAAATTTTCCAAATTGCCCTGTAAAATCTTCATGATGTAAATGCAACCAGTCGAACGCCAATAAGCCGTCGTTTAAAACTTCTTCATCATAAATCGTTTGGTAGGGAATCTCGGCAAATTGTAACGCCATAGTAACGGCATCATCCCAGGGTTTTTTACCGTACGGTGTATAAACAGCTATTTTCGGTGCTTTCTCTAAAACCACCGCTTCCATATTTTGACTGGGACTGCTAATTTCTTCTAAAATATTTTCCGTTTTAGCATCCGAAAGTATTTCGAACGACACACCACGTATTTGACATTCCCGTTGTATTTCTTGAGTATCAGGCAATAAAAAAGAACCACCACGATAATTCAGCAACCATTTCACCTTTAGTTCTTTAGATAGGATCCAATAGGTTATACCGTATGCTTTTAAATGATTTTTTTGGCTATCAGCATCCATGGGAATCAGGATGTACGATGCATAAGCTTGCAAACCAAAAAACGTAAATATAAAAACGAGAAATATCTTTTTCACGACCGAAGTAATACTTTAATCAAACCTTTGGTATTATTTAACATAAATAACAATAAAAAGTTTTATTATTTAAGCTGAAATATACTTAAATTTTATTCGTTATAGCATGTCTTTAACAGAAGATTACCTTTTAAAACGGCACATCGTTATCATCATCCTCATTAAACGAACTGCCAAAAGCCTGGTCTGGACTTGCCTTAAAGTTATCTGTTTTAAAGGTATCATCGTTAGCTGCAGCGTTCATTTTAGAATGAAACTCGAACGGCGAGTCAAAATCATCTAAATTATCAAACTTACCTAAATGCCCGATAAATTTTAAACGGATGTTTTCTAAACCACCATTTCTATGTTTTGCGACAATAAATTCTGCTTGCCCTTCAGTTGGCGAGCGTTCTTCATCATCCCATTCATCAATTTTATAATATTCGGGTCTGTAAATAAAGCTAACAATATCTGCATCTTGCTCGATGGCACCAGATTCACGTAAGTCTGATAACAGCGGACGTTTACTACCTCCACGGGTTTCAACCGCACGCGATAACTGTGATAATGCAATAACTGGTACATTTAACTCTTTTGCTAATGCTTTCAAGTTTCTAGAAATCATAGATATTTCCTGCTCACGGTTTCCGCCATGACTACTACCGCCTGTCATTAACTGTAAATAATCGATCATGATTAATTTTATACCATGCTGCGATGATAACCTACGGGCTTTTGCACGCAAATCAAAAATTGAAAGTGATGGTGTATCGTCAATAAACAAGGGTGCTTTTTCCAGCCCTTTTACTTTCACATTAAGCTGTTCCCATTCGTGTTTTTCGAGTTTACCAGTACGTAATTTTTCTGAAGATAAGCCCGTTTCACTGGAAATTAAACGCGTAATTAATTGTACTGAAGCCATCTCTAAAGAGAAAAATGCTACAGGTATATTTTGGTCTACCGCAATATTTCTTGCCATAGATAAGGTTAATGCTGTTTTACCCATACCAGGACGCGCCGCCACGATAATTAAATCGGACGGTTGCCAACCAGAGGTTAATTTATCTAATTTATTAAACCCTGTTGGAATACCACTTAAACCTTCTTTATTTGAAATTTCTTCAATTTTCTTTTTGGCTTGAATTACCAATTCTTGAGCGGTTTCGCTAGACTTTTTTATATTTCCTTGGGTAACTTCGTATAATTTTGATTCCGCTTTATCTAATAAATCGAAAACATCTTTTGTTTCATCATACGAATCTTCAATAATCTCGCTAGAAATTTTTATTAAACTACGTTGAATAAATTTCTGCAAAATAATACGTGCATGAAACTCAATATGCGCCGAAGAAGACACTTTTTGAGTTAAGGAAATAAGGTAAAAATCGCCTCCAGCAAGTTCTAATTTGGAGTTTTTTTTAAGTTGTGTAGAAACGGTTAATAAGTCTACCGGTTCACTTCCTTCAAACAACTGAAAAATCGCCTCAAATATGTGCTGGTGGGCTTCTTTATAAAACGCATCGGGACTTAAAATATCAATAACTTCATCAACCCCCTTTTTATCAATCATCATCGCTCCAAGTACAACTTCCTCTAAATCAATAGCTTGAGGTGGAATCTTGCCTTTCTCAAGACTAATTAATGTACTTTTATCAACTTTAAATCCTCTTATTTGTTCGGGTTGTTTCATGAATACGAAAGTAACTAAAATGAATGTGTTTTTAATGAAAAATTGTATTATGGTTGTTCACAGTTAGTTAACAATTTAACTGTTAATAACTTAAAAATATTGTCAATAAGCATAAAAAAAATCTGAAGTATGACACTTCAGATTTTACTTTGTTATGGTTTTGACCGTATTAATCTTTGTATACGCCCATCTCTGTATATTTTTCCATACGTTGAGATACCAAATCTTTTGGTGATAAGTTTTTAAGCGACTCGTAAGCTTTAACAATGGCATTGCTAACCGTTGAAAATGTTTTTTCTCTATCGCGGTGGGCTCCACCAAGTGGTTCTTTTATAATTTCGTCAACCAGCTTCAATTTTTTCATATCTGAAGCCGTTAATTTTAAAGCTTCGGCTGCTTGTTCTTTATACTCCCAACTACGCCACAATATAGAAGAGCAAGATTCTGGAGAAATTACAGAATACCAAGTATTTTCTAGCATAAGTACCGCATCACCAACACCAATACCTAAAGCACCTCCAGAAGCGCCTTCACCTACTATAACCGTAATAATAGGCACTTTTAGTCGTGTCATTTCAAAAAGGTTTCTAGCTATTGCCTCTCCTTGTCCACGTTCTTCAGCCTCTAACCCAGGGAATGCACCCGGAGTATCAATTAAGGTTACAACAGGAATACCAAATTTTTCGGCAGATTTCATTAAACGAAGCGCTTTTCTATAGCCTTCTGGATTAGCCATTCCAAAATTTCTGTACTGACGTGTTTTGGTATTATATCCCTTTTGCTGGCCAATAAACATAAAACTTTGATCGCCAATTTTACCTAAACCACCAATCATAGCTTTATCGTCTTTAAAGCCTCTATCGCCATGCAATTCTAAAAAAGACTCCCCGCAAATAGCATTAATATGATCTAATGTGTAAGGTCTGTTAGGATGACGTGATAGTTGAACTCGTTGCCAAGGTGTTAAATTTTTATAAATCTCCTTCTGAGTTTCAACTAATTTTTTTTCAATTTTAGAACAAGTTTCTGTAACATCAACTTCACTTTCTTTGCCAATGATTTGGCATTTAGTAAGTTGTTCTTCAAGTTCCTTTATTGGAAGTTCAAATTCTAAATATTCCATAAGAATTTTATTTTTGGCTATTAATCTAAGTTAGTGTACAAATATAAAAACTTTAATTATGATTTGTAGCTAAGAACGTTTTCTTTTTAAGAATCTTATGTTTTTTAGAATGGCATTTAGCAAAATGGTGGTGAAAATAACGAGCGCTCCATAATAAAAATAAGCACTCATTTGCTCCTTTTCCGGGAACAAAATAACGGCTAAAATTATACCATAGATGGGCTCTAAATTATAACTAAGCACTACTGTATATGGACTTATTACCTTCATAACATGAACAGAAGCGATAAAAGCATAGGCAGTACAGATGGATGCCAATATAAAAAGATACCCTAAATCTGAATAGCTTACATTAAAAAAACTACTTGAAAACCCATCTCCAAAAATCATAATATAAATTGAAATAAATAAAACACCGCTAAGAAACTCATAAAATGAAATTACCGTGGCTG
Source organism: Mariniflexile aquimaris (assembly GCF_042676825.1). Lineage (NCBI taxonomy): Bacteria > Pseudomonadati > Bacteroidota > Flavobacteriia > Flavobacteriales > Flavobacteriaceae > Mariniflexile > Mariniflexile aquimaris. The sequence continues at coordinate 43,019 of NZ_JBHTIB010000037.1, read as the reverse complement.
TATGCTTTTTTAAAAAACTCCCGTTGAGTACAGCAAATAAGGAAGATAAAAACGCTGATGATATCCCTAATATAATCCCCGTGATGTATTTCATTTCACTTTGAGTAATTATAAAAACACCTATAATGACTATGATTCCAAAGAGTATTTCGTACCAAATTATACGTCTTTTATATATAACGGGTTCAATTAAGGATGCAAAGAAAGCACCCGTAGAAAACATGGCGAGTGTTATTGATACATTTGATGCGTCTATCGCTCCAAAAAAAGTAATCCAATGCAACGCAATAATAACACCTGCAATAAACAATCGGAGTAACGCTTTAGGACTTATATTAATATTAACCTTTGCAATTTTAATATAAATAAATACTAAAACAGATGCCATTAACATGCGGTACCAGACTAATGATACGGCACTTATGGTAATTATTTCACCTAAAATAGCAGTAAATCCAGCTATAAAAACTAAAAAGTGAAGGTGTAAATGATTTTTTAACTTAACGTTTAGCATTACGCAAGAGATAAATGGCTAGTATACCAAAAATAACATTAGGAAACCAAACGGCTATTAATGGTGGAAAGTCTGATTGTTCTGCCATTACCCCAAATATTTTATCGAAGAACACAAAAACCATGGCAATACAAATACCTACGGCAAGATTAACACCCATACCGCCTCTACGCTTAATAGAAGATACCGCAACGGCAATAATGGTTAAAATAAACACCGATACTGGCAAACTCCATTTTCTGTATAACACTAACTTAAAACGCCCTACGTTTGATGAACCTCTCGCCTCTTCTTTGGCAATAAAGCGTTTTAAATCGCCATACATTTTAGTTTCGGCGGCATATATAACAGGGATTAAATCGTCTGCATCAAAGGCAAAAAGGGTGTCTTTGGTAGGTTGAATTTCTAAACTATCAATATCGCTACCTACTATACGTTTCACATAATTGGTTAATCGATACGTTGTATCTTCCTCAATGTACTTAATATTACTCGCCGTTATTTTATGCTTTAACTTGTTCCCTTCAAAATGCTCTAAAGTAAAATCGCGCCCAATTTTATTTCCAACATCAAAACTACTTACATATATAATTTCCTTGTCGTTTATCTGTCTAAATACATTTAAATTAGTTTCTTCGAAAGCTGTTTTTCCTTTTTTTAAGTATTTATAGGTAAAATCGTTAAACCCTTCACTGGCTTTTGGTGCTAAAAACAAACCTAAAACAATAGACAAAATACCAACAATAGTTGCTCCTATTAAGTAAGGTCTTAAAAATCTGGTGAAGGACACACCCGAACTTAAAAAGGCAATAACTTCGGTATTATTGGCTAGTTTAGAGGTGAACCATATTACCGATAAAAATAAAAACAGCGGAAAAAGTAAATGCGCGAAATAAATAGTGAAATCATAAAAATAAACAAGTACTTCGCCGATAGGCACCTCGTTTTCAAGTATTTTACCAATTTTTTCTGCAAGATGCACCGTTATTCCAATAGGAATAAACAAGAGTAACATCATAAAAAATGTAAACAAATAGCGCTTTAATATGTACCAGTCTAGTATTTTCATCCTCTCCCAACCTCTCCAAAGGAGAGGCGTTTTGGTTTTTAGTTAATTGAAATAACTTTTAACTTTTAACTTTTAACTTTTAACTTTTAACTTTTAACTTTTAACTTTTTACAATCTATTATCCATTTGTTTTACCATTTGGTCTTTCCATGTTCTAAAATCTCCTGCTAATATATGTTTTCTTGCTTCACGAACCAACCACAAATAAAACCCTAAATTATGAATTGTAGCGATTTGTTTTCCAAGTAATTCGTTTACTGAAAACAAGTGTCTTAAGTAGGCTTTCGAATATTCGGTATCAACAAAAGTAATGCCCAACTCATCGATTGGAGAAAAATCGTCTGCCCATTTTAAGTTTTTAATATTGATGGTTCCATGAGCCGTAAACAACATCCCATTTCTGGCATTTCTTGTTGGCATCACACAATCAAACATATCGATACCTAGTGCAATATTTTCTAGAATATTGATGGGTGTTCCCACTCCCATTAAATAGCGTGGTTTGTCTTCGGGTAAAATTTCGGTTACAATTTCGGTCATGGCATACATTTCTTCAGCAGGTTCACCAACCGAAAGTCCTCCTATAGCATTTCCAACAGCGCCAGCTTTCGCAATATATTCGGCAGATTGTTGGCGTAAATCTTTATACGTACTTCCTTGAACTATTGGAAAAAAGGCTTGATTGTAATCGTATTTTAAAGGTGTTTTTTCTAAATGATTGATGCATCTATCTAACCAACGATGCGTCATATGCATAGAGCGTTTTGCATAATTATAATCGCATGGATATGGCGTACATTCATCGAAAGCCATTATAATATCGGCACCAATACTGCGCTGAATTTCCATAACATTTTCGGGTGTAAACACATGGTAACTCCCGTCGATATGCGATTTGAATTTTACACCTTCTTCTTTTATTTTTCTGTTAGAAGACAAAGAATACACTTGATATCCTCCAGAATCAGTCAAAATATTTCTATCCCAATTCATAAACTTATGAAGTCCGCCAGCCTTTTCAATAATATCTGTTTGAGGCCTTAAGTACAAATGGTAAGTATTACCAAGAATAATATCTGGGTTTATTTCATCTTTTAGCTCACGCTGATGCACCCCTTTTACCGTTGCCACAGTACCAACTGGCATAAAAATAGGTGTTTCAATAACTCCGTGATCTGTAATTAATTTACCTGCTCTTGCCTTACTTTGCGGGTCTTTTGCGTTTAATTCGAATTTCATGTGTTGTTTCTATTATTTTTAAATGGCCACATGGAGCTACCTTATGATCATTCCTTCTAGCATCTAAATTTAGTTATGGAAGGTTCATTTAAAAAAGAAAATATTCAGTTGGCAAACCTACATATTTTTTTAATTTTAATTTGAATTTAATCTTAATTATATCTGGTTTAAACGCTGTTATTTACAAAAAGTGATATTTGGAAAACAAAATTTGATTTTAATAATATGTGTAATAAATTTCATTTGGCAGCGTTTTTGATATCATAAACCAAATCTTAAAACGAATAATTATGAAAAGTTTAAAAAACAATCACACACATTTATTTATTATTTTATTTTTTATGGCTTTAATTCCTACATCAATTATGGCGCAAACCTCTACGGGAATTGGCTTTAAAGGAGGTTTAAATTATAACGCTAATGGTGATTATTTTGAATCTATTAGTGACAATGCACAACACCCAGATCGCAACGTTGGCTATCATTTTGGTCTATTTGGAAAAATAGGGAATCGTTTTTATTTTAAACCAGAAGTCATGTATACCAGCACAAAAAGCGATTACAACGATGATACTTTTGAAATGCAAAAAATTGATGCTCCTATGTTATTCGGGGTAAAAGTACTCGGACCAATAAGTGTTTTTGGTGGCCCTGCGTTTCAATATATTTTAGATACTGAATTTGATGGTATTTCTATTAATAATGTTGAAAACGAATTTTCTGTTGGCGTAAATTTTGGAATTGGCCTAAACTTTAATAGCGTTGGTATTGATGTAAGATACGAAAGAGGCTTTAATGATAATGAAGCTACTTTTTTAAATAATAACGGTATTGGAACAAGTAGATTAGACACCAGACCCGACCAATTAATTTTAAGTTTATCGCTACTACTTTAAAAATAGAAAGTTTATTTAAAACAAAAACCTCGCTAAATGGCGAGGTTTTTTGTTTGTTTTTAAAAACGTTTAGCTCTTTCTTATTTTATCTGTCTTGTCTAGATAATTAGGTATCCCATTTCCGTTTGAATCGTCGTTTGTAGGGTCGCCATCGTTATTAATATCTTCGTTGATTGTAAAAATACCATCACCATCATCGTCTGGATCCAAGTAATTATTAATCGGATTACCAAAATTATCTGTATCTCCATCGGTATTATCATCTGTTAATTCACCATTTCCATTTAAATCTTCCAGATAAGTTGGCACGCCATCGCCATCATGATCGTTTTGAGATGTTTTAAGTAATTCAAATTTATAAATTAAAGGAGAATAGGCATCAATACCTGTTGAAGCATTATAAAAATAAGCAAGACCAGAAGGTATAAACATAACCCCTACACCTTTATTTACATATTCAACGGTTCCATCACCACTTTCAACATAACTTTCTGCCGTATAAAATGATTGCGGCAACACTTTTCTCCATGCAGGAATCAACGAGGTTAAATCAAAAGTCACAGGGTTTACAGCACTATCAAAAACAGCGTCATCTAAGGTAAATCCTTCATAAACTACATTTACATTATCTGCAAAAGTAGGCGTATCACTGCCACCGCCTTGATTAATGGTTAGTACATAAAACTCGTATTCGGTTTCTGCGTAGGTTACCGATTTTTTTTCTAAACCTGGGGCATCCTTTAATAAAGTAGAGCCTACTGGCACTGTTTCACCTTCTTCAAGCTTAAAAAAAACTAAATCTTTTATACCTGGATTAGAAAGCGATGCTATTTCGTCTGAATTATAATAATGAGTTGCTAAATAATCGTTTAAAGATTCCATGTCTGCAAGTTGTTGCTCTGCACGATCTCTTATCTCTATAGTAAGCGTTTCAGAATCATCATCTTTTTTACACGATATAAAACCTAATGTTAAACATAAAACAAATAGAGTTATTTCTTTTAATTTCATTTATTCTAATATTATATTATTATTTGCTTTGACAAAAGTAAATTAATCAGACAATTAATGTACATAAAAAAATATTAATTATAATCTTTTTGACTATTTAGGAAAAAGCTATAAGCAAAAGATTGTTTGCGCAAGTCAAAATTCTATTTTAATTTTATAATAAAAATATTACTTTTTTTAGATAATTGACACTTTTTTTTACTAATATTGTAAGATATAAAACATAATAAATAATTAAAATAACTTACAAATGAAAAAAATCACTCTTTTTACTCTATTCATGGTAACTCTTCTTAATTTATCTTGCTCCAATGATTCTACTGATGAAACTACTTCATCAATTAATATTGAAAATAAAATTGTTGAAAGACATTTTTTTACATACAAAAACCAAATACTCACTATTTCATTGACAAAAGATGAAAAAAGTGGTGAATTAGTACCTATTGAAAATGATTCATTTCAATTATTAAATGAAATCAATGAAATAAATGAATCGCTAATTACTTATGTATTAGATGACACTAACTTTATTTTATTTGAAAATGAAAAAGATTTATTAGCTTATGTAAGCCCAGTAGTAAGTATGAATAAAAATACATCTACAAAACTTTTGGATCCTTATGATTCTCCTTACTCATTAAGAATATATAGTAATAGTGATTACAATAATGAAGTTACATGGCATTCAAATTACCCTCCTATTTATTCTAATGGCAATCATACATCAATACCAAATGGATGTTATTTTGAGTATGGAACGAACTCAGAAAGATTACAAAATTTCTCAAATATAAGTATGTGGCAAGTTTTCCAAGGAAGTTTCCTGAATATTTGTGGTAGTAATGAATTTATTGGAAATAATCCTAATGACAAAATAAGCTCAATAAGAGTTTCTAGCTGCTATGCACGCTGCTATGAAGACTCTAACTTCGGAGGGAGATCATTTGTTCTAGACGCGAGAGGTAGTGTTTTACTTCAAATATCAAATTTAAAAAACTTACGTAGGGCTAGTTGGGGTCGTAATTGGAATGATGAAATTAGTTCTGTTTCTTTATCTTATTAGATAATTTTCTTTAACTTTCATATTTAGATAAAAAAGGACTTGATATTAACGTCAAGTCCTTTTTTAATGAATAAAACTTATATTTGAATGTAAATAAAACAAAAATATTGTGCGAATCGATAAATTTTTATGGTGTGTTAGATATTATAAAACACGAACACTAGCAACTACCGCTTGTAAAAAAGGCCATGTTAGAGTAAACCAAGACATTGTTAAACCCAGCAGAGAGGTGTATGCTCAGGATGTTATCGAACTTAGAAAAGACCAGATTAACTACAAACTAACTGTAAATGATATTCCTGAAAGTCGTGTTGGCGCCAATTTAGTTGATATTTACAGAACCGATACCACGCCAAAAGAGCAATTTGAAGCACAAGAATTATTAAAATATTCTAAAGATTATTACAGAAAAAAAGGTGTGGGCAGGCCAACTAAAAAAGACAGACGCGATATTGACGGGTTTACCGACGTTACTTCTGATGGCGCTACCGATAACTTTGAAGAAATTGATTCTGAAGAGTAATAATTCGATTAACATATTTAGAACTTAGAAAATTACTAGTTACAGATAAAATGAGTAATTTTATACTTTAATTCAATACAGCAAGAACATGGACGTTACAGATAATGTGATATTAAACCACAACGAAATTAATCATAAAATAAGACGTATAGCCTTTCAAATTTACGAAAGCAATGTAGATGAAAAGGAAGTTATTTTAGCTGGGATTGATAGCAATGGTTATATTTTTGCTAAGAAATTAAAAAAGGAACTTCAAAAAATATCCGATATCAATCCGATACTTTGTAAAGTGATTATGGATAAAAGAAATCCACAGAACCCTATAAAAACCTCGATTGCAGCAGAAGATTACCAAAATAAGTCTTTAGTACTTGTTGATGATGTTTTAAATTCTGGAACCACTTTAATTTATGGTGTGAAACATTTTTTAAATGTACCGCTTAAAAAATTTAAAACTGCCGTATTGGTAAATAGAAATCACAAAAAATACCCAGTGAAAGCCGATTTTAAAGGGATTTCCTTTTCTACATCGCTACACGAACACGTAAATGTGGTTTTAGATGGTAAGAAGTTTGAAGTTACCTTAGAATAGCTCTAAAACTAATTCTTCCATAATAGCCTTTAAAGACTTATTATCTGTAGTAATGGTAACATTTGCCATACTATAAAACGGTGAGCGCTCAAAAAGATGCTTTCCTATAAATTCTGCAAGCATGTCGTCTGTTTCGATGTGAGCCACCAAAGGGCGTTTACCTTTCTCATTTTTTAATCGAGCCATTAAAGTGGGTATGGAAGCTTTTAAATAAATACTTTTTACGTCGTTAGATTCTAGTATCAAATTCATATTACTGCTATAACATGGTGTTCCGCCTCCTAAAGATAATACCAAATCTTTTTTTGATTCTAATAACTCTTTTAAATACTGTGTTTCTAATTTTCTAAAATGTATTTCTCCTTTTATTTTAAAAATATCACTAATCGTTGATTTTTCGTTCTTTTCAATATAATCATCCAAATCAATAAATTCATAGTGTAACTTTTCTGCTAAAATCCTTCCAAAAGTCGACTTTCCTGAAGCCATATACCCAATTAAAACTAAAATCATTTTCTCGCTATAAATTGATTATTAAAAACATACGTATCCGCGACACAAAAAAACAAAAAATTCTTTAAAAAAAGCCTTGTTTTTTTAAAAATAGATTTTATATTTGCACCCGCTAACAACAACACGTTAGTAGTTAATAAAAAACAAGACCTGGTAGCTCAGTTGGTAGAGCATTTCACTTTTAATGAAAGGGTCCTGGGTTCGAATCCCAGCCCGGTCACTAGAACACTTCTAGAATTATTCAAAAAGCCTGAAAACATAATGTTTTCAGGCTTTTTCATTTTTATTGTCTTCAATTGATATCAAATAATACCATCTAAAAAGTGGGCTATTCGGTGCGTGTTCTGAATTTTAAAAAACCACGCACCGAATAAATGTTAATTTATTGATTTTTAACATATTACACTTTGTTTTTGACCAAAAATTATATAACTTAATCATATAAATAGATTCAATTATGAATGATAGATTTTCATTATTATTTTTCCCAAAAGGAAACAGCATAAGTAAGGACGGAAAAGTTTCCATTTATCTTAGAATTACGGTTAACGGCCAACGCAGTGAATTAAGCATACAGCGAAAAATTGACCCAGCAAAATGGAACTCTGTTGCAGGAAGAATGAACGGTAATAATGAACAAGCCATTGGAATTAACAGATACATTAACGCCATCAGTGTCAAAATCTATAAAATTCAGGAAAAGTTCTTAATAGAAGGTAAACCTTTTACTTCTTTAATGATAAAAAATACTTTCCTAAACAAAAACAGTGAAAGAAAAACACTTATAACAATTTTCAACGAGCATAATAACCAAATAGAAAAATTGGTTGGGAAAAATTATTCCTCGGGATGTTTTAAACGTTATGAAAGAACATGTAAACATTTAAAGTGCTATATCCAAAAAGAATACCATTTGAATGATATTTTTGTTCAGGATGTGGATTTGAAATTCATAAATGGGTTTGAGTATTTTCTAAAAATAGAGCTTACTGCTAACCAAAACACCATTACTAAATACCTCACTAACTTCAAAAAAATAATAAGAATAGCATATGCAAATGATTGGATAACCAAAGATCCTTTTTTTCGTTGGAAAGCTAATTGGAAAACAGTAGAACGTGAATTTTTAAGCGAGTGGGAAGTTCAAAAAATAATAGAAAAGGATGTAAATATTTCACGCTTAGAATTAGTGAGAGATATATTTATTTTCAGTTGTTTCACTGGATTGGCTTATGCCGATGTTAAAAAATTATCAAGTAACGACATTGTTATCGGAATGGATGGAGAGCGCTGGATAAAAACCAAAAGAACAAAAACCGATACAAGGAGCAACATCCCTATTTTACCCATAGCTGATGCCATTATAGATAAGTATAGTTCTCATCCCGATATAATGAATAGTAAATTTTTAATACCCGTTTTGAGTAACCAAAAAATGAATGCCTACCTTAAGGAAATTGCCGATGTTTGTGGAATTACCAAAAACCTAACCTTCCATTTGGCGAGACACACCTTCGCAACGTCCATTACATTAAGTAATGGCGTCCCAATTGAATCGGTAAGTAAAATGCTCGGTCATAAATCATTAAAAACGACCCAGCATTATGCAAAAATATTAGACAAGAAAGTAAGTGATGATATGAAAGCTTTAAGAAAAAGACTTAAATTTAATCAATAAGATATTGGAAATACCTTAAATTTATAACTTGGTCATTAAGGTAATTCTCCTCCTACCCTTAAGTTCTTGGACTTGAATAATTAACTTCTCATTCTCACCTAATACAAATTTCGGAAGTACATAAACCAATCGCTTGGCATTATTGTTTACGACAGCTTTTGGCATGTCGTGTTTATAAATGACCTCTTGCTCTAAACTTTGGTAAGAAGCCTTTCGTTTTTTATTACCCTGCACTCTTGAGATATTCAAGTAATCAATTTCAAAATCTATACCAGAATTGTTCTTTATTTCTATAACCAAGTACACTTCTTCTTTGTGATAAACCATTTTTAAAAGTCGTAATACAATACCTTTTTTTCTTTTTGTTGTAATTGAAGAACTCTTTGATTTTAATAGATACTCCGAAAACTTTTTGTAATAAAGATCTTTATCTTTATTATTTAAAGTATCTGCAACATATAATGAATCATTGAACTTAGGCTTTTCATTGCCTATACTTTCGTCTTCAGAAATGAAATAGTTCAGCTTCGATAATTGCTTTGAGTATTTTAAAATATAAGAGTAAACTAGACCATCTTTTGTAATGATCAATAAATTGCTTTCTTCTCCAGACTTTGCCTGTAACAATCCAAAATATTGCTCCTTTTCCCTATTGTAAGTAAACACAAAATTGTCTTTTCCAGTAATTCCTTGACGAATTTGATTTGGAAAAAACAGTGCGACATTCATTTGGTCATTAGCAAAAATCGTGTCCAGAGGTTGTTGGGCATTTATAGCCAAAGACCAAACGAGTATTGTATATATAATAAATGTTTTCATAAATGTGTATATTTTAATTGACTATTGAGTTTTTAAAATTAATTGATAGTTATTCAAAACCGTTACCTTTATATTTCTGTTGTTGCGTTGGAATATTTTCTTAACGCCTCCAATTTGTGGCACGCCTGCTATATTTATATCTTGAACCACATCATCTACAACTTCACGAGTTGCATCAGCTTTAAAACTATTCTCCACATAAATACCCTCGCTTCCATCCTGAAGGTCAAAAGCTTTTAGCTTCGTGGGTTGATGGTTAATATTTTCAATCTCAATGATAGTTCGATTGGGTTGAAAACTCACAAATCCATACACCGGAGTATTTCTTGGTATTTTGATATTATTGATAATGGCATCCTTCATTAAACGCATTCGCAATCTATAATTTGTTTTAACGGTTTGTGTACCGTCCACAATGACGGGTATCGAATTGGCTTTATATTGAGTTCTATTTTCTTTGGGATCTGAGGCAAAAAAGAGCTGATGTTCTAATCCCAATTCCTTGACTGAGATAATAGGTTCTAATACTACGCAATCTGTTTTTGGCTCGACAACCTTAAAAGGCACTTTAGATGGTTCATTTCTATATGCGTTTTCAGAATAATTGATACGCCCTTGGCTATAAATACTATCCACCATGCGCATCTTATCCTTTTCCAATAAATCTGGGTCATAAATACCCGTAGAATCCAATAAGCGTTCATCATAGATACTTGGTGCATTGGTCTGCTTGACTTCCTTTAGATCATTGAGGGCATCCAATTTCGAATCATATTCCTTTTGTCCATCTTTTAACCTTGGCACAGGAATCTGGTTGCTGTCTAAGGTAGGTGCTTCATCGGCTCCCAATACTATCGAGGCATAAACCCCAATAAATAGGATGATGCAAATAATGACGCCAATAATCAAGATTTTATTTTTCTCTAGTTTCATTTTTTCTGGTTTTTAAATGTGTTTATAGGCTTTCTATTTTTCGTAAGCTGTTTTCAAAAAAATTGGTAATCAACAGTCCATGGGTATTCTTCGGAAAGTTTCTATCCACATGGATCAGGTTTCCCGTAGTGACCAGTTCATAGGTGTCCGTTATCGTTCCTCGGTTCACCTCAAATACCGTTAGAGTTTCAAATGTATAGGGTTCTTTTTGTAGTTTCAATTTGGATTCGACCGACAATACCTTTTGGACCAATGAGTACTGGAGCAAACGATTATAAACACCATCTGCTTTTTTCTGCCTATATAAAGCATCCACTGAACTGTTGCCCAACCATAGTGCCTTTTCTAGGTTTTTTTCATAATTTGAAGCATCGATATTATAAAAATAGGTATGGAACAGTTCCAAATGTGCCATGACCTCTACTTCCAAATTTTCCTGTTGATTGACCAGTTTTAAAGGAATGACACTTCCCTCTGTATTCACTACAAAGGCGTTGTTGACCAGTTCCTTATGCAATTTAACAACCATGAATACAGAGGTCATACCTGTAAGTACGGCGCCTATAACGGTCACCAAAACGATAAAGCGATTTAACTTTAATACGTTATATATGTTTTTATAAGGTGTTTTCATTTATTGATTTGAATTGCATTTGTTTTATAATTTAGCCTCCCGTAAAGAGTCTTAGTGTGAAGCTTATAGCTTTTCGGTACAGCCTGAACTTCAGCAGGACCACAAAGCCTATGGATCCCAATTGAATAACGGGAGCAAAGAATTGACTGCCCCAGTCCGTTCCAAACAGCGTCGACCAAAAATTGGTGTTCACCTCTGTATATAGATTATTGATAAAGACATTCACTAGAAAAAAGGCGGGCACTAACATATAGACACCTGCATACAGTTTAAAAAAGTTGTAAGCCAGCCCTCTGAACTTTTCAAAGACCGCCAAACTGATGACCAATGGAAAAAAGGCTTGCATAATCCCTAATAAAAAGTAGCGTTCTGCCAGAAACAATGGGTAAATGAACAGATCCAACAACCATAGGAACAGACCTATGATAAAGGCAATAACCTTCAATCCGAACAAGGGCGTCACCAGTGCTTCATAAAGCAAAGACATGGCTTTACTGGCGGCTTCCAAAGCACTCACATCCTGTTCCAAATCCACATCCTGCATCTGCAATGGAAGGAGTGCTGGAGCCGTATCTCTATATTGGGTCTCTATGGCCACCAATATGGAATCAAAAACACCTAACACTTGTGTTGAGAAAATAACTAGTATGACCACCGCAAAATTCTTAGCAAGTTCCGTGGGGGTCAGTCCCCAGGTATAACCATCATTATTGGCAATGCCTTCATTATATTTTTTTAGGATATTGATCAGAAAGAACAAAATCGCCAAGGTTTTCATGCCTGTAATCGTATACTGTGAAAAATCACTGTTCTTGATCGTGGTAAACACAGCATCCACATATTCCAATCCTATGCCTAAAAAAATACCTGCCATGTTTAATAATTGGTTTCTCTATTATTGATTTTATCCTGCATGCTTCTAAAAGAGATAATTTCTTTATACAGTCTGGTTTTTTGTTCTATTTCTGCAACCATTTCCTTGGATTGTTGTTCTTTTTCCTTTAAAAACATGGCACGCTCCGCGTCGGTCATTTTCATGGTATCGCTTGCCAAAATCTGACCTATAAAATCGAGGTCATCCAAGGATTGTTCTATAATACTATTGAATGATTCTGAAATGCGATCCACTTCTTCAGATTTGATATATGGAGAGTTTAGAATGTCCCTTAAATCATTTTGAACCATATTAAAGAGTTTCTGGTTGTTCTTGGTCAATTCCTTGACGGCTTTGAGTTGTTTAATTACATTGTTTACCTTTTCAATGTTTTCTTTTTGTTGTTTTAAAAACTCAACAGACTTTAAAAGCTGCGAGGTTTGTTTTGCCGATTCTACAAGTGACTTAGCCAAACTTATAAAGTTGGTATTATCATAAACCGGCATCCCCTGACACGTGGCACGTGCAGGCAATAACATGATGACGGTTAGTATCAATGTGATGGTAACGGTGCTGTTTTTCATTTTTTTAGTGTTTAAAGTGCTAATAGTGAAACAGCCTAAGGCTGCTGCTTAATAAATATGTTGATGGCTTTTTCCATATCTTGATGTTCATCAAAGAGTTTCATGATAGTCTCTGATTCATTACCATCTGTCAGGTAAGCTGCATACACTTCTTTAGGTACTTCCAATCTAAAAATGTTGCTCTCCTTCCCTATTTTTATAAACATTTCGGTGTACTTCCTAGAGCCTGTTAAGTTGTTCCGTATGGATTTCAATTGGTTCAGATCATGGCTAGAGAGACTCAGTCGCTTTTGAAGTTCTTCATACCCTTTTTCGTTTCGGAGACTGTAAATAACCTGGGTGTTTTCCAAAATACTGGCCGATGTGGAATTATTGGGTAATTGATTTATGGATTGCAGAATAATACCTATCGCCCCGTTTTGTTTTCGAATGGCCTGATAATAGAATTCGACACTTTCAAGTACATTATCAAACTTCAATTGTTTGGCAAACTCATCAAATAAAATGATGCCTCTTTCGGCTTTGTTTCGCCAAATGGTACGTTGGATGGCCGATTTAATAAGCTTCAACATCACCGATAGGATTTCCTTGTTGTCCTTGACTTCATCGAGTTCAAAGACTATCAATCGCTTGTCCTCTATCTTGTAGGTTTGGTCTTCGCTAATATTGAATAGAAAGCTATAAAGGCCGTCACCCACATACTCCGATAGAATATGTAGAAAATTATAAACACTAAAATGTTCTTCTTGAATGTTCAACTTCTTTATCAGCGTCTCCTTTTCACCATCCACAAATTGATATAATGTTGCTAGTGAATGTGCTTCCCGAGTTTGTGCATAATACTGTAACAATACTTTTTTCATGGCCACTTGTTCCGCTTTGGTGGTCACTTTACCTGAAGCCAGAAGCTCTAAAAGAAACATCGTCAAATCTTCCAATCGTTCTGGTGTCAAATCAGCTTCCGCGGAAATATAAAAAGGATTAATGCCCAGGTTTTTACCTTGTTCATATTTCAAAATAATATGGTCCTTAGGATATAATTTGGCAAACTTGGAATAGGAACCTCCCAAATCGATAATCACCAGCCGGACGCCGGCCTCGAAGTATTGCCGTAGGATATTGTTGGCCAGAAAAGATTTTCCTTCTCCCGTTGGAGCGAAAATGGCAAAGTTTCTGGCTTTGATGCGCTTCTTTTGCTCATCCCAAACATCTTTAAGTACCGGAATATTATGCTGTCTATCATTGAAAATGATGCCTTTAGCATCGGAGCGATAATTGGTGTTATTGATGTATAAACACAGAGCGTGCTTTAAATCGGTCACATACAAATCCACATTGGAGAAGTTGGAAGCAAAACAACAAAAGCTATTTAGGAAATATTGCTTCCGTTCTTCTCCTCTGGGATAATACGGTATGATATCGAGTTCCTTAAACTCGGCTTTTATCTTTGATGCTATGCGTTTGAGCTCTTGGGCTTCTTGAGACCAAAAAATGATGTTCAAATGCCCTCGTATAATTCGTGAGGAATCATCCGCATTAATCTGATCTACAATGTCTTCGATTTTTTTTAAGACCACCTTGTTCTGCGTACCGAAATTGGAGCTTTTGTTGAGTTCCTCTATTTTCTTCTCCAGCAGTTTTCGCCATTTGTGCTTATCATCCAAATAGATGATTTGGTTGATGATATGGTTTTCATTAAGGTTCAAACCTAAGCCATCGATAAACCCTTGATGGAACACAAAATCGTCTGAAGTAAACTTATCATTGGTTTTGCTACTCTGTACGATATCCCCAAAACAGAGTTCACTATTGACCGCCAATACATCAAAATGGTTTTCACCGATTTCAATTTCGGATTTCTTAAGTTGAATATCGGTGTCAAAACCTTCATTGAATCCATTGAAGTAAGCTGCCGTAATAGTTAGTATGTCGGTTTGATTCAATGGTATCAATGCCAACTTTCGGCTGTTATTGATAAAGGATACTGCATCGTTTACAGAGTTAATAAACTCCTGGACATTATGATCCATTTGCTTGTGAATCCCTTTTTCTATGCTTCTGAAAGGATTGCTGAATTTGTTGGCATTCAGAGTTTTGTTATAGGGCATGACAACATACAAATAGCAACTATGTTGCATGTATTCCCTTCCTTTAAAATAATCATGCGTAGCCTTTTCTAAAAAGCTTTCATTGGGAAGTTGATCTGCTTCATAGAGTTTCTTTTGATAAATATCCTGTTTATGGATAATGGTACTTGTTGGCAAGGATTTAAACCCTTGAAACCAAGCCCCGTGCATGTCTTCAAAGTCGGATTCTGACAGTGAGTATACTTCTGGCAACTCTACTTTATAACATAAAACCACATTGCCATTGTTTGCAAACAAGATATGATCTTGAATGTCCAATATGGGATGGTATGCAGCAAGGTTAATGGCCTTCATAATACAAGTGGTTTTGTTTTTTATTACTAATGGTTTGTGGAAACACTTTTTTAAAATGCAACAGAGATGGGTTCTTTGTAAAGTGGGTCAATGCGATATACAATATGCCGTTAAAAAGAAACACCCCAATAATGACCGAAAAACTAAAAGAAAAGATGATAAATAATAGGGATCCTATTATAGCGATCATCATCAGTGCAAACAATGAAATGGGCAATCCCATGATCATCGCACGTTTTCTGATGTTTTTATAGATTTTAAAGGTTTTCACAGCTGCGTGATTTATTATATAATGTTGCTTAGCAACTTAGACTACGATTCCAATTAAATAGGTAAAGATGCCTACCACGGCGCCGGCAATGAGTACAAATACCAATACGCGAGTGATGCCTTTTTTTAGATCGGCATTCTCTCCAAAGAAATGACCGGCATTGAATAGGAAACCTACCAAGAAAATAACACCCAAAATGATGGGGAAAATGGTTCTAATGGTGTCGGAAACATCATTTACAGAATCTTCAATGCCTCCAATTTGCGCAAAAATGGAAATTGAAATAAAACCCAATAGCAAGGTTAAATAGATTGATTTTTTCATAAGAATTAAAGTTTAAGTTTTTAATAGTTTTGATTTATGAAAATTACAATATATTTACTTTTAAACAACTGAATATCAATATTTTATATAAAAAATATTATTTAGTTTTAATTGTTTTTAATTGCAACTAAAGAGCATTAAATCTTATGATTTTGGATGCGAAAAAGACACCTAATTATGAAAACTGACTTGAAAATGAAGCTCAAAAACGTCGTATTTCTTCTAGTGATGCTAAAAATGTGCTTCCTTTTTGGTCAAAATTTGGATGGACGAAAAAGAATTGTTATTGATGTGGGGCATGGTGGAAAAGATTCTGGTGTCATTGGCATAAATGGCATCCAAGAAAAGGATGTGGTTTTAAATGTTGCCAAGGAGATTATTAGGCTTAATAAAACGATTTTAGATGATCGAATGGATATTTATTTGACCAGATACTCTGATACGTTTATTGCACTTTCTGATAGAAGTCGATTGGCTAAAGCTTTAAAGGCGGATGTGTTTGTGTCTTTGCATTGTAATGCATCTCCAACTTATTCCAAAGGTATTGAAGTTTATGTGCATAATTCTGAAAAATTGAATATTAGACAATCAATTGCTTTGGGGTTATCAGTTATAAATGAAAGCAATAGTAAATTAGGGTTTGAAAAACGTGGGGTAAAGTTTGCTGATTTTCAAGTCTTACGCGAAATGACTAATTTTTGTCCAACTATTCTTGTTGAATTGGGGTTTGTGACCAATAAAGATGAAGCTGATTATTTTTTGAAGCCTGAAAATATTAGGGCTATGGCTTTGGCTATTCTGGTTGGTATTTTTAATTATTTAAAATGAATTATGGAAAAATTGTTTATTGAGATCGTGAAGAGTTTAAAAGAGATAATTAAAACTGCGATCAAAGAATTTATTCTTTTACTTAAAAAATGATCTGAAATATTAAACATTAAACGCTTTAGCCATTAAACTTTATTCTCTTTTGGTTACTCCTGTTTTATCAGCTTCATTTTTCCAAGTTGAAACAACAGCTCTAACTTCAGTTATTATGCTATCCATTTACTCTTCTCCTAGACGATAAAATGTCCCTACACTTTTTGCCAAATTATAATCCAGTGCATTGTTATCTGTGCCGGTATTGAGTGCCAACCCATCTTTATCTTTGGATGGGTTAAATCGTAGGCTGGAGACAAAACCTACCCTAGACTTGTTAGAATAAAACCATGATTACGAAGTTGTTCGTCTGTATTGGAAATGGCATTTACTTTTCTCATCCATCATTTAAATGATTGTTATTTCATACAAATACACTAATTATAATTGAAATAACAATCTTTTTATAGTTTAAGCCATTTAATAGAAACTTCATTAATGAGCTAAATAATGTAAAAGCCATTAAAAATCCTGAAGGATTAAGAACAAAAATTCTAGCTATAATAACCAGAAAAAAAAATAACAATGAAACAAGCACTCTTTCAAAATTATTAGAAATGTGCAATAAAGCCAAAGTGCTTGATACTGAATATAATTTGAAAGTTAAGCTAGGTTATATAATTTTAGATTCTTTGCTTTATGGAAATGCTAAATAAATTTTCATATTATCCATTTACCACCCACCTTTCTACCCACATAGGGCAGCATATAATTGATTTATAGTCAAGAGTTTCTATACGTGTTCTATTATGATAGCTGTTTTCTACCCACTTAACTACCCTTTTAATTAATAAAAGAACCATTTCTTACCCTTTCAAAACCTCTAAAAGTCTAAAATTTAGGTATAGTTTTTCTTTACCCACTTGTTCACTTTTTAAAAAACCTGCTTTTTCTAAATCTTTGAGATAATTACCAACGGTTTTTAAGTTACCTAATCCTGCTTTTTCCAATTGGTTTCTTTTTGTGTAAGGAAGTCTAAATAGCTGCTCCATTAAATCTTTTGAGTAGACCCTTGGGAGCTTTTCTTGAATATCCAATCCCATGGCATTCATTAGCTTTTGAATTTCCGATATTTGCTGCCTTCCTTTTAAGGCTGTTTGCTCCACCATATCGAGCATATACAGTATCCAGTCTTCCCAATTGCCTTCTTCTGTTACCTTTCTGAGATTTTTATAGTAGTCGTTTTTATGTTCAATGATGTAACTGCTTAAATACAATGCGGGCAAATCCATTAATTCGGTTAATTTCAGGTACAGTAATAGTATTATTCTACCTGTACGACCATTTCCGTCAAAGAATGGGTGTATTGCTTCAAATTGATAATGAATAACTGCCATTTTTATCAATGGATCCATATTATCTTCTGCGTGAATAAAATCCTCTAGATTTTTTAGCTTTTCCCTAATGATGTATTCACCTTCAGGTGGCGTATAAATCACTTTATTCGTTCTAGGATTTTTTAATTGTGTTCCTGGAGCATTTCTTATACCAGATTCATTCTCTTTAATAATGCGCATAATAGCTACAAAGAGGTTGGTTGTAAGTATTGGTCTTTTCTTTATTTCTTCCACAGCAAACCATAAAGCATCCTTATAGTGAATCACTTCTTTAGTTGCTAGATTGTCGTTTTTTTTATCTGCAATTGAGGCCTTAAATAGCTCGTCTTGGGTAGTTATGATGTTTTCTATTGCAGAACTCGCCCTTGCTTCCTGTAAATTTATGGTATCAATAAATAATATGGGGTTAGGCAAGTTGGTAATGGCTCCTTTTAATTCTGATAATGCCCTACTTGCTGTAATCGTTTTTTTAAGTATGGTTGTACTTTCTATCTCCTTTTTTGGTGGAAGACTAGGTAGTTTATTATATGGTATTTCTGGATTATAGGCTGTTTTATCTTCCATATTTTCGATTTTGAACGAAGGCACAAAATACCTTTGATATTAATACGCGTGTAAATATAACGAAAAATTACTCTCGTTTTTTATTCAAAGGCAATAATTGCCCTTATTTAAATTAAAAGTGTAACATTTAAATTATTGAGCTCTTGATATATTATTTTGTACCTACATCTGTTAGCAAACACGAAAAATTGTCGGTGTTGTGTCGGTGTTATGTCAGTGTCCTACTTTATTTCCTCTTATCATGACTTCCCTTATCAAAGGCTACCAAATTAAATAGCTCCCGCATCCGGGAACGTACGCGATTCCCATAACGTTCCTCCAATTCTTGTGCATTAAGATTGGATGTCGCATGTGTTTTAACCTTATGATCTAAAAAAAATTCATAACGAGACAACAGGATTTCACCCATCACATTACAATCCTTTCCATAGTGCCTTCCAATGGGTTCGACACCCAAATCATCGAAACAAAAGTAATTGGTGCTCCCATAATCTTCGATAGTCTTATACCCCACATGATTAAAGCCAAACACAATATTTCTGGTGGGGATTATTTTATAGGCTTTTTGATGTGGTACGATATGCCTGAGCAGTTTCATCAAACTTGTTTTACCGCAGCCAACAGGTCCGGTTAAAAGAATGCCCTTATGAATGTCAATGTCCAACTTTTTACAGTTTGCTTCGTCCTTGATAAAATAATTACATAGCTTAAACAGGACGTCCCTATCGTCAATGACTGTTTTAAAATCAGTTCCAAAAAGCAACTTCCCTTTGGCATTCAGATACCTAAGAATTTCATTAAAATTATAAACGATTACATTGCCCTTAAGTTCCCCTAAAGTATACTCATTGGGGCCTTCTATGATGATATGTGGATTCGTGGTATTCATAAAGGCTCGTTGTAATTTTTATCTGAACTTGTCCTTAGGTTGTCCTGATATGGCACAGTTGTGTTTTGTTTGCTTCCTTTTTCAAAAACTTTTTTATTTTTAATTTTTTGTTTTGATAGGTTTGTATTGTTTATTCCTGTTTTGATATGTTTATCTTTAGATACCAGCGCTTGTCCATTGGTTGTCACGATATTGGTACGGGAGAGGTCCAAAGGTAGTTCATCGCTTGTCCCAAAAACGAACATCTTAATTTGACTCCCTCGAAACGGATTATGGGATGGTTTGTACAACAGATAGCTCCAACTGCTCAGTTCCTTGATGCAACGATGGTAAGTGGTTTTTGAGCCTAGTTTTGATAGATCCATCACTTCGGCACGATTGATATAAAACCCTGATTTGAAATGATAATTGTTCCAAATCTGGAAGAGTGCCATATACAGACTTATATGCGAAGGATTTAAGCGATTATCATTAGAAAACCTTTCCAAAACACTATTAAGATGCTTGATATAATTCATGGATTCCAATACAGACTCAGAATTTATTGTGAATCTTGTTTTTCTGCAAAACTTGCATGATTTCCTGATAATCATAATACAGGACACCTCCCATTTTGGTATATGGCAATGTGCCGTTGATTCTTAGGGTTTGTAATGTTCCTGGAGAGATGCCTAACAGTTCTCTGACCTCTGGTGATTTTAACCATTTTTTGGTCATCTGGCCAGATTTATTGCTTAGTAATTTCTTAATGTCATCGAGCAGTTCCATTTTGAACTCCCGAAGGTCGTCTGTGGTAATAATTGTTGCTGCCATAATTTTTCTTGTTTAAAAAAACAAAGCCGCCAAGGTTTTCGTTTTTAAATGACGACTTTGCTTCGATTTGACTTTCGTTTGACAAAGATGTGGCGTTTGATTGTATTTTATTCCCGAGTTGACCCGAGGTCGGGTGAAAATTTAACATTTTGATTTTTAGCGTGTTTTGATGTATTTTGGTACTTTCAAATGGGTTCTGTCTAACCAAAAACCCCTAAAATGAATGACTCTTTTGGTCAAATAACAAAAAGCAGGGGGTGAACCCGAGTACGGTGTTTTTTTAACATTTAAACTGGGTGAAAAATTAGGAATCACGACGTTCCATTGCGCTTACCAGCGAAATTGAGAGTTCGTCCAGAAACTTGGTCCTGTCATTTTTCCGCCCCCTGATATCAGAGTAGGTTTTGTAAAAGTCCCCCAGCTCAAAATTGAAGCTATTTTGTAATACCATAGCGATATCTTTGATGTCACTGTTCCCATAATTGATAACGTGACTATGGTATAGGGCATAAATCAATTCCGTTAATGCTACTTTAGAGGATGTCCATTTTAATTGAGTTTCCTTTGGACCTATGGAATTTCCATTGCAGGTGTTATGGTTAGCTAAATAGCTCGAAAACCTTTTGAAGGCGTTTGTTTTTCCCAACAACAGGTCGTGGGAAGTGTTAAAATCCATATCGAAAAAGTAATCTTGCGCTTGCATCATACTTAAATGGCTTGAATGGTTTCTAGTAAAATAATGGGAGTCTAAATGCGTTTGTCCTTGTTCGATATAATTCATGAAATCCAGATGGTCTATAAAGAACCGATGTGCCTTGTTTTGGGCTTTTTCAAGCAGCTTCTGTTGCATTTTTTTAGTTGCTTTTAAAAACAGGCTTTCAAAAGCGTAGATCTCCAGATGGTATATCAAATTGGACAGGGGAATTTGTTTGGTTTCCTTAAAGAATCCAATCTCATCGGCAATGGAATTAAAGGGGTTCTGTTTTATATCCTGTTTAAGTCCGCTTAATAAATCACGGCATAGCATAATGGCTTCCTGTGATTTTTTTAAGGTTGAAGTATTTGAATTTTCAACAGCACTTAGTTGGTGCTTAAAGTTTTCTACTTTTGAGGGATGATCCATTTTACTCAGAATTTCTAATCATTCAAATGATATCGTTTTGTATTCTTTTGAACACTTTTGATAAAATTCGTTAGAAATTGGCATTCTAAAAAATGCTTTAATATGGCATTTATAAATAAAAAGTGGTAATTTATAAATAACGATGAATACGAATACACTTAGCTTTTAATAAAAGTATCCTAAGTTAGATTTATCTTAAAGCATTTAATTGATTATCTGGAGTAAAGATTCCTGAACTGATAAAAGAAACGTTCCAAAAGCCGTAAATCTTCAGTAATAATATCGGCACTTCCCTGCATCTCTTGTTTGAATTCGATATGCTTATTATAAGATGTTTTTAATTCCTTCGGAATAATAACATTTACAATATAAGTGCCTTTATCATCTGATATGTTTGATATATGATCTACATGACCTCGAATAACGCCAAATTCATAGTCTGGAAAATCATCGAGCTTCAAGTTCACCAGCTGCCCTTTTTTGATTTTTCCTGCATTGGACTTTGGTGTTTTCAGTTTAGCTACATAGTGCGTGCTAATAGCTGGGGAGATGGTAAACACCAAATCATCTTTAACAACTGTTTGGTTCGTATCCCAAAATTCTAAAAACGAAACCCTTCCTTGTATATTTGATTTTAAAACATATTTTAACTCCCAATCTATAATGGCTTTTTTAAGTTGATTGAACGTATGAAGTACCTGTTTTAGCAACTGAGTTTCATCCCTAAGCATATCAAACTGGATATCTTTAGTAGCCGTTTTTGAATCACTTAACAATTGTCTCAGTTGAGAAATTATTTGATTTGTATTTTGATAGTCCCGTAATGAAGCGTAGTAATCTATTTGTTTCTTTTCAAAAGTTTGTTGTGAGATAACTCCTTTTTTTAATAACTGTTCATGCCTATCTAAATCTGTTTTTATAAAATCCAGTTCTTTGTTTTTAAGTGCTTGTTGTTCCACAAGATTATTGATTCGATTACGTCCTTCAATCAAAGAAAACATATTAGCTGTTATTTTATTTGAGTGGGGTTTGAAATCCCTATTCAATATATATTTATAATAACTGTTTTCGAAATTTGAATAAGGTGTTTCAAGGTCGCCAAGTAAAAGAATTGGTAATCTATCAAATGGAAATACAACCTGATTTTGACTAATCGTGATGGTATCTATAATAGATTTCAAAAACAATACATCTTGGTTGTTTGAAGTATTTTCCAATATCGCAAGCACCTCATTTTTAATTACTTTCTGGTTATTTGAAACTAAAATAGCATCTATCCTAGCAGTTACTTTGGCATACACTTTCTGAGGCGGGTTTACTGTAGTAACATAAGCTTTTGTTGTAATGACATCGGGATATTTAATTAACCATGACAAACATAAAAGGAGTATGATTAGCGCCAAAAACATAAAACTTCCCCAACGAATCAATTTTGATGGAACTTGGCTAAGTATATCGTTGATATCCTCGTTTCTTAACTTAATATTTTTGAATGGATCATCCATAATTATGTCCCCAATTCCAATTGATTTTTGACTAATTTATAATAGGAACCATTAACATCTATCAATGTCTTATGATTCCCTATTTCTTTAATACAACCGTCCTCTAAAACTACTATTTGGTTTGCGTCTTTTACTGTACTTAACCGGTGCGCTATAATGACAACTGTTCTATTTTTAAAAAAGGGTTTTAAATTTTCCATAATCACTTTTTCATTATTGGCGTCTAATGCTGATGTGGCTTCATCAAAGAACAAATATTCAGGATTCTTATAAATAGCTCTGGCAATAAGAATACGTTGTTTTTGACCTGCACTAAGTCCAACGCCTTCAGCACCAATAACCGTATTATACGAAAGTGGTAAGGATTCAATGAATTCTTGAATATTGGCCAATTTTACTGATTCATATAACTTGCCTTTATCAATATCATCATTACCCATAGTTATATTTCTTGTTATGGTGTTACTAAAAAGATACCCTTCCTGCATAACAACCCCACAGTAGTTTCTCCAATAATCATGGGGAATGGTTTTAAGTGATAAGTCACCAATTTTTATAGTGCCTTCTTGGGGTTCGTAAAACTTCAATAATAATTTCATCAAGGTCGTTTTTCCACTGCCACTTACTCCTACTATAGCAGTCACTTTATTGTGTGGAATCATTAAATTTAAGTTCTTCAATGTTGCGGATGAAACTCCTGGATATCTAAAGGTTATATTATTAACCTTTATATCCGAAGTTTTAAACGTTGACATATCGATATTTCTTGTGAGTTTTTCATCATCTCTTGTATGGATTTCAGATAGCCGTTCTATAGAAATTTTTGCATCTTGAAAATCTCTAACAAAATCAATCAATTGAACAATTGGAGCGTTTAGTTGACCAACAATATAACTTACCGCCAACATCATACCGAGTGTGATTTCACCGTCTATTACTAATTTAGCCGCTAATACTGTTATTAAAATGTTTTTCAATTCGTTTATGAATCCTGAACCAATATTTTGATATTGATCCCAAGTCATTCTTACAATTGATATTTTAAATAGTTTTGCCTGAATATGTTCCCAATCCCATCTGAATTGTTTTTCGGCATTATGTAATTTAATGTCCTGCATGCCATTGATCAGTTCAATAACCTTGCCCCGTTCTTTTGCTGTTTCTAAAAACTCTTGGTAGTCCAATATCTTGCGCTTCTTAAGAAACAATAGAATCCAACCTAGATATATTAAACTACCAAACAAAAAAATAAGAAAAATATTGATATTATAATAAATGAGCACAAACCCAAATACGATAAGATTTACTAAAGAAAACAAGACTTGCAATGAAGATGAAGTCAATAATTTTTCAATGCGTTCATGGTCGTCTAAACGTTGAAGTATGTCACCAGTAAGTCTTGTGTCAAAAAAGGCAATGGGCAATTGCATGAGCTTTATAAAGAAATCTGAAACCATAGAGATGTTAATTCTAGAGTTCAAATGCAATAAAATCCAATTTCTTATGACTTCAACTGCTGTTCTTCCTATAAACAAAAACAATTGCGCCATCAAAACCAAATACACAAAATGTATATCTTGGTTATGGATTCCAACATCTACAATACTTTGTGTTAAAAAGGGAAAAATGAGCTGTAAAATGCTTCCTGCAATTAGTCCGAATAACAATTGCCATAAAAAAGATTTATAGCGCACTAAATATTGAGATAAAAAAGGAATATTCAATGGTTCTTTTTTATCGTCAAATTGATTTTTATTAAAATTCAAAGATGGTTCCATTAACAAAACAACACCTTCGTCATCATTATCTTTAGCATTATTTCCTATCCAATGTTTTATAAAATTAGACTTGTGATGAGTTACCAATCCTTGTGCAGGATCTGAAACATAAAACGTGTTCTTTTTTATTTTATAAAGTACCACAAAATGGTTCTTGTTCCAATGTAAAACACAGGGTAAGGGTGCATCTTCTAATTCCCTCAAACTAATTTTAGCCGGAAGCGATTTTAGACCAATTGCTTCAGCTGTATGAGCCAAAAATTTTAGATTACTTCCTGTTCTGGTTGTTTCAGAAAGATTTCGAAGTTCTTCGATGGAAATGGATTTTCCATAATGCTTCGCAATAATCTTTAAACAGGTTGCTCCACAGTCTTTCGTATCTAATTGTTTATAAGATGGGAACACCAGATTAATATTTAGATTTTTAACGTATGGTTTGTTTGCCAAAATGCAAAGGCAAATATTCTAGAGTACTCTTTAATGCGTTCTTCCATGGTATCTCCTCCTTCGTGACCTGCATCATATATAATATCTAAAAAGACTGGAGCTTTGGATGTCGAATATGCTTGTAGTTTAGCTGCAAATTTTCCTGGAATCCAAGGATCAATGCGTGCATCATTAAAACTCGAAATAATTAACGATGCCGGATAGTCTACATTAGGTTTTAAATTCACATAAGGATCCATCTTAATAAGCGCCATACATTCTGTGGAATCCTTTACCGTACCATATTCTAAATAATTAGAAGCATTATTGGTGCGTTCCTCGCTTCTTAGTGGATTTAACATTGGAACATCGGCTATAAAAACCTTAAACAAATCAGGGCGTTCAACCATAGCCATACCAGTTGCAACAGCTCCAGCACTGCTACTGTAAAGCACCGTTTTTTCTTTAGATGTAAATTTATTTTGGATTAGATATTCTGTACATGCTATAATATCTTTCCATGAATTTGACTTCTTTGATTTCATCCCTTGTTCATGCCAAGAATCACCTTTTTCACCGCCACCACGAATATGTGGAACAACAAACACACCCCCATTTTGCACCCAATTTAAAAATATGGGAGAAAAGAATGGTGTCATAGATTCTCCATAGGCACCATAAGAATAAATAAAGGTTGGATTCAACCCGTCTAACTTCATGTCTTTTCTATAAATTAATGACATAGGTACTTGAACACCATCAAAAGATTCTACTTGAATTTCCTTTACTTGAAAATCATTAAATTCAGAATAAGTTTGATGATTCGATAAAGGATCTAAACTAAATAGTCCATTATTGTAGATAAATCGTGTGAAGTCTTTCGTCCATCCATCCATATTCACATATAGATTTTCACTTTCATTCGAGCTGCTATTAAGTTCAATAGTACCTGTGATATATGGTAATTTAATTTTCTCTTCATGATTTCCTTTGTACTCATATAAAAATGCTTCTACCCCAAACTTTGAGGTGGTATAATATAAATTATTATTGGCTACATATAAGGAAGTTATGACTTCATCTTTTTTTTCATGGACTAAAATGTTGGTTTGTTTTGGGCCTTTAGATTTCAAATTAAAACTGGAAATCGTTCTATTATCAGCCTCTTTTCCTGAAATGAATTTGAATTCATCACCCAAAAAATAACCATAGTCGGCATAAATCTTTTCATCTAATGAATACAATAGTTTCCAATCAATACTTTCTTTATCCAAATCACTAATCTTAGCATAATAAGCTGACCAATAATTTTCAACCGAAGCTTTATAACCAATTAAATAGTTATCATTCTTTGATAGAATTCTTGCGATTGGTAAATCTTCATTAGTTATTTGTGAACTTGAAGTTGATGAAAAAACGATACGTCTCTTGTTTGGATCATCCCCTAATTTATGAAGCACAGTACTGGAATTTAGCATATAGTTTTCATCATTAGGATCCAATACTGGTATATATAAATATAAAAAGCCACTGGAATTAGGAAGCCATGAAACACCCAAGTAAGAATCTGGTTCAGCATGAGTGATGACTTCAGGCAATAGTTTTTTATTTAAAACATCGATAATAATTAGGCTTGATCCCGAAATGCCATCATAGGACAAGGACACCAATACATGATTTCCATTCCAAGATGGTTGGATATAATTAATGTTGTATTCTCTATTCAATTGTTTTTGGAATGCCGTCGGGTCTAAAAGTTCAATATCATTTGAATATGATGACGTTCTATAAAATAATTTCTGAATACTGTTCTTATTATTTGCTTTAAGAAAAAAGACAAATCCATTATCGGCATATTTAACTTTTGAATAGATAGAATTGTCTTTTGAGTAATAGCTTCGTATTTGAGTAGCAATACGTTCTTGGTTCTCTAACTTGCTTAAAAACTTTTCGGCATGATCATCTTGTGCTTTAAACCAATTTAAAACAGTCGTGTCTTGCAGATTTTCTAAATGACGAAATTCATCTTTAATTATGGTTCCAAAATAATCATCCGTTTCGGAACTTGTTTTTGTTTTAGGGTATTCCTTAAAATCTTGTTTTGATATATTTTGTACACAACTTTGAAAAACTATAAAATATAATAGGAGTTTAATGAATTTCATATTTTAAAACTTAATTTAATTTAGCTAAGCTCAAAACTGATAATACGCATTTTAAGCTTAGCTAAAGAATCTTATTTATATCTGCAATCTGGTTTTTTAACTTTATCCCTATCGATAGGACCGCTCGCTCCTCCAATTATAGACTCAGAATTTTTAATTTTCTGTTTCAAATATTTACTTAGCTTAAATGTCTTTTTTTCTGTTGTCGTCATCTTATTTTTATAATTAAATGGGTTAATAATTTTTTAAATGTATAAAAGCATGTTGTTCAATCCATATATTGTTACACGTCATTTATAAATAACGTGTATATTATTTTCTTTTTTCCCTTCTCAATTCATCAAGAAAATAGGAAGGTTTTATGCCTGTTTTTTCTCGAAATGACTTCGAAAAGGATTCTGCCGTGAAAAAACCAAATTCTTCTGCTAGTCCATTCATCGAATACTTAAGAAATTCCCTGTTTGACTTTAATTCATTTATAGCATTCATAATTCTCAAATTTTTTAAATAAGTTGCGAAATTGACTTGTTTTTCTTGATTGATTATACTTGACAAATAAGTTGAATTTGTATTAAATTCTTTTGCTAGAGAATAAAGAGTAATGTCTTTAGACAGATATCCTTTTGTTTTTTCGAAAATGGTGAGTTCTTTCAAAACGTCACTAATTATATCTTCTGATATTTCCAAAGAATTGGTCTTTGGTTTTTCCAATATTAATTCAGAAGTTTCTATAACTTCTGTTTGCAATAATTTGTGTAGTCTATTTTTTAATTTCCGCTGACGGCTATAATAAAACGTGATTATTACTGTCAAAAACAAAATTGAAAGGATAATATATAACCACAATTGTTGTTGTTGTTCCTTTAATTTCTTTGCTAGGTTTTGTTTTTCTTCTTTAAACTTTGGAATATCATAATCCAACCGCATTTTTTCATTGACCTTGGTATAATTTAAATCCAAAATACTATCAACGGTTATTAGTTGATTTAAATAATATAACTGCTTATCATTATCGTCCCATTTTGATGCATATTTATATAACTCATTATAAACCACTTTTAATTCTGGAAATGGGTCGTTAATAATTTTATGAATGGAATCGATTTTTTTATAATATAGTATAGCTTGTTTATGGTTATTTTTATATTGATACACTTTTGCAAGCATATAATAACTATCTGCAAGTTCGATATCCGAATAGTTATTCGAAAATTTCAGGAGTGAATCGAGCGTGTTGGGATACTTTTTTAAATAAAAATTTGCAGTAGCATGAGCTTTTCCTAAATCAAAATAAGAATTCATATCTCCAACGCTTCTTGCATAATTCATCGCATTGGCGGAAACTACTAAAGCTGAATCCGGTTCATCATTTCTAATATAGGATAATGAGAGATTATTAGCTAATAATATATAATCATCATAATGATTTTTTAAATAATCCGGCAATTTTAAGGTCTCCAAATAATTAGCCCTATAAATATCAAGAGCTTCCTGATGTAGTCCCCAAACATTTTTAATAGCCGCAATTCCAAGTAAAGATTCCAATTGCAGTGGTTTATAATGTTTCCTATTTGCCCAATCATTGGCTATAATATAATTATCCAATGCTTTATCAAATTCTGAATTATTATAATATAAATCTGCTTTAAGCAAGTATCCATTGGTTGGGTAAGCTTCATGCTTACTGTTTTTGGTTATTCTTATTATCGAATCACAGTAAAGTAAATCTTGCTCTAAATTTTCCCAACTAATAAAGTAGTAATAAGCACGAGCGGTTTCTATCTCATTCTTTAAACTTTTTGCTCTTTTAAGATAATGACTTCGGTAACTAGATAATTTCTCAAAATCAGCATTTACCAATGATTGATTACATAAGTTTTTTAGCTCCTCAAAAGACTTTGATTTAAGCAAGTCTGGATTTACAGAAGAGACATTATTCTGGCTAATTCCATGCAGTGTGAATAGTAAAAACAATAAACTAAAGAGAGTTTTTAAAAGTCTTAACGGAATAAAAAAATTGATTGAATAATACTTTATCATATACAGCTTTAAGTAATGACACAAACCATTGTTTTTCAGTTAATTAATAATACTAAAGTTAATAATTTTTCAATACAATATTATTTTTTTATTTTTTCAGATTGAAATACTGAACTTTTTTTAGAAACTTATACTTAAAAATAGATATGTTTACTTTCCTAAAGAGACTATCTCAAGGCACTATTATTTTTGAGGAATTTGTTTTTTCGAAAACAGTAATCCTATTTCTCGATATATGCTGTCATAATTTAAAATCAATTTTTCTTCAGAATATTTGCTATTACTATCTGGTATATGTTTTTCTATCCGTTGCAACTTAAATTTAACCTTCCGATCCTTCCCATCCGCAAAAGCCACAAACTCACCTTGTTTTAATGTAAAAAAGATGCTGGCACGCCTTTTTGATACTTCCTTTTCCCCCTTAGTAATACGGCTTTCCAGAGTCAACCCACTACTTCTGCTCACACTTCTGGTTGGAACTTTGATAAGTTCAAAAAACTGTTCATAGTACTTAGCGGTGTCAGGGTCGTTCACTTTTCCAAAGAACTGATACGATAAATTACTCAAAATGGCTTTACTGGCTTTATCACCATAAAGCATATCATTTTGTATTTTATCCTGCATCACATAAACGGTAGCAATATCATAGCTTCTAAGCGTTGCTGGAATGCGGTGCATGTTCAACAGTTTTATGGTCGGCGCTTCTTCCATAAGCACAAAGGAACTCTTTTGGTTTCTAACACTCATTTGTTTGATGACCGTATGCATGATGGTTGCAATTATGGGGGCATAAGCCGATTCGTATTTGGGGTTGTTTATGATTGAAATGATGGATGGGTTCTCTTCATGGTTAATATTCAATGGCACTTCATCTTCAGACAAAACCATAAACAGTTTTTGGGAGCTTATTTTCTTAAAGGCATTGGCCAAGGTACTCTTCACTCCTGCCGTTTGCTTTTCGGATTCGATGCCATTGATAAAAGCACTGGACATACTTTTGGAAGTTAAGTTAGAACTAAGAAACGCCACAAGTTTTTTTGTATCCATGCTTTGAAATATGGCAATAAGGTGTGGCAAAGTACAAAACTTGGGGTAGTCGGTTTTGAGTTTCCAAATAAGACCCGCCAACAAGCCTTCCACAGCATCGTTAAAAAAGCGTGTGGTGGCGTTCATGGATTCACCCTGTTCCAATAGATTTTCAATAAGAACCCGTGACAGTTCGTTGACGCTTTCTTCATTAGGCAGGTATCGAGGTGCTATGGGATTGACCTTGTAATATATGGTATCAAACGAAATGGTATAGAACTTTATTTCTGTGTTTTTTCTGAATAAGGGATACGCGATTTCAGTGAGTTCAAAATCCTTATAATCGTGGATGATGCCACAAAATTGCTGTTTGCTAAAATGCTGTAATAGGTTATAGACCACAGATTCGGTTTTGCCACTACCGGCAGATCCAATAATGGATACCCCACGTTTAACATTATCTATTTTTAATCTACCAGACTTCAATTTAAAATAAACTCGATATTTTTTATGGATTGTTTGATGGTCT
Source organism: Mariniflexile aquimaris (assembly GCF_042676825.1). Classification (NCBI taxonomy): domain Bacteria; kingdom Pseudomonadati; phylum Bacteroidota; class Flavobacteriia; order Flavobacteriales; family Flavobacteriaceae; genus Mariniflexile; species Mariniflexile aquimaris. The sequence goes on along the minus strand of NZ_JBHTIB010000037.1, from coordinate 11,922 downwards.
TTATCCAACAATACATACAGTAGCAACCCTATTAGGAGCATTGCCAAAAAGATGTACATGTACATATGTTGAATCATCATTATCATATCCCTATCGAACCCGATTCGATGGCTTTGCCCATGCCACGTTTTAGTTGTTTTATAGCTTTCATTACGAGTTGAACTTTATTGGTTGGAATGTTCATAAGGGGTGTACTGAGTCCAGCCTTACCAAGCATTTTAAAAGCAATCGCCTTTTCATTCGCTGGCAACCCCATAATACTCATATAATACTGCTGTGGCTGTTTTACAAAGGTTTTTCTCGCTTGATAAGTTTCTACATAGTTGCGTTTATAATCGAATAATTTGTCAAAGGTGGTTTCCGCATTTTTATAAAATGCATCCCTATCAAACCCGCGTTTTACGGTTTTGCCGTTTAATTTTACCTCCGAAGCTTTATACTTACTTCCTGGAGATAAGCTATAACGATTCGACTGGTCCTTTCTACTGACGATGATGTGGATGTGGGATTGTGAACCTTCCTTTGCCATGCCTTGAACAATCAACTGTCCATTGATTTTACGGGGTGCTTCTTTTTCCAATTGCTTGATTTGTTGTTGCTTTTCTGTAATGTCCCCTGTTTGCCTACCACTTTTTATTTGTTGTATCTCATTTTTCAAGGCTACTATTTTTTTATGGTATGGGGCGTTTTCCTGAATGGCTTTGTCGGTTCCTTTATACGTACGTTCATGCTCAATCTTGGCATAATATTTTATATCATCCACAGTGACTGGTCTGCCATTGATCTCGCGGTTAAAGGAAGCGGCATAGCTTTTCATAACCTCCCGGGTATATTCTTTTAAGGCTTCGGAATGGTTTTGGAGTTTCTTCAATTCATACTGGCTTGGATTGAGGGTAATGGAATAAAATTTGGGCTCATTCTTTTTGAGTTTGGAGGTATTGCCATCTATATCATGGATGACCTGTTTGCTGGAAATAGCATCTCCATATTGGTTAAAAAAAGGTTCGATGTCCTCCACGGATTTGTCCTCGTTTTCCTTTTCGAGGTAGGCCACGAAATCGGCTACGGATTCTGCGTAGCTATCGCCCAATTTTTGTGGTGTTATGGTAATGTACATAATCAGTCTAGTTTTTGCTTATAGGCTTCGAGAGTGTCCGTGGTGATGTTCCACCTATAATGCCCGATGCCAAAATTGTTCTTGACGTATTTTACTTTTTTGAGCAATTCCTTGGTTTCCCGTTTCATTTGATTGTGGGTCTCTTGAGACCTGTAATAGGCATTTTTGTAATAGGTCAGTTCTTCGTTTTCCGTTATCAGCGTAGGTGTTCCAAAATCAAAAAGAGTGTCAGATTCCTTTTCAATAGATGCGGTTTCTTCAAAAAGGGACTGCAAAATGGCCGTAGTCGGTTTGTGATGTATCTTTTCAATGTTCTTGATGATGGCAATCACTGCATTGGAACGTTTAATGATCTGACCTTTAAGTGCTGAAATGGTATCTCCTAAATCGTCTTCTGGGGATATGCCATTGGTTTCAAAAAAATTTACCATGTGGTACAAGGTCATGGATTGCGATTTGGAAATGTTTCTACAATAGGTTCTAAAGCGTTTAACCACCGAAGTTTTGATCTTGATGGTTTCAAATTTCTCTTTTTCATACCCTTTGTCCATTTTTTAGTAAAAAATTTGTGGTTTTTATTGGGCTGCGGCGGTTTTTTAGTAAAAAGACGTTATGACGGTCTCAAATTAAAAACTTTCAATCCCGCTAATAGCAAGGGATTGCGCTAAATACTGTTTTCTGTAACGTCGCATCGCGCGTTACCCTCTTGCTATTCCTATTTTGTCCCGCAGGGACCAAAATCTCCAAACAACTTAGTTTTAATAACCAAGTTGCTTTTCTTTGATTTCCTGCTCATTTAAAGATATAGGAATGTCTTCTGACGCCCAAACGGGGTTTGCTTTCAAATGGTGGGGTTTGGTACTGAAAAAAATGATTTCCTTAAAATATTGGAATTCGGACGTCAGATTTTCTAAAATAGGCGGGTGAAAACAAAAAAAAATAAGACCCTTTGATATTCAAAAGGCCTTATTACTATGTTCCTGTTTTAGTTAATCCCAATCAAATGTTAAACACATAGGTGTAACTGTATAGGTTCTTAACGGCTTCTTCATGCAACAGCGCTTCAAAATCTAAATGGTGTTTTTCTGCGAAGCGTTTTAGGTCCTCTCCAAGTCTATATGTCACTTCCTCTTTCGATTTTGCTAACAAACGCTCCTGAGTTTCTGAATCGAGATTATTGTAATTCAAATAAATCATAATTGGATGTTTTAAATTCAATATTCGCTGGGTAGCATCAAGGTATTGTTTACAAAGAACAACCGTAAGGTGTCCAATGGAAAATCGGTCACGTTATAGCGGTGCGTTTCCAAAATAGTATCGTTGCCATCACCATAGGTTATTATGGCTTCACAGCCTTGCTCCTCCTGTTCAGCTTTAGATAGGCGCTTAAAATCGATGGTTATAAAATAGCTTATGTCCGTTAGGCTCTTGGCGATCACTGAGGCATCGGTTACCAACCAAAAGCAGGCTGCTTTTTCCGCCAAATAGTGCACACCATCTGTAAAGCGTGTTTGGATGAGTGCCAATTGATAAAATTGTTCACTCCCATGAAATTGTTGCAGGCTTTCCTGTAATGTTATATTTTTGTTGTTCATTGTTTTCTAATTTTAGTGTTAATGATGAATCAAATAAAAAGAGGGTACTATGTTAAAGGGAGTACCCTCTTTATCTTCCATGGCCGGCCTATTGATTTCCTCCCAATAACAGGATTTCATTAGCTACCACTTCGGTCACGTAACGTTTCTCCCCGTCCTTGTCTTCGTAACTTCTTGAAGTCAGTTTGCCCTCAATGGCGATTTCCTTGCCCTTGCTTACATACTTGTCGATAATGTCTGCAGTTTTGCCCCATGCTACGATCTGGTGCCAATCGGTATTGGACTGTTTTTCGCCCTTGGCATTTTTGTAGGTCTCATTGGTTGCCAATGAAAATCGAACCAGGTTCTTTCCATTCTCCAAATTGGTCATAACGGGGTCTGCCCCTACATGCCCAATCAACTGTACTTTGTTTCTTAATGTACTCATGATGTTAAAATTTAAATGGTTTATATTTCCCCGATGGGATGGCAAACGGATGCCATTTTAAGGGGCGTTTTGTTCAATTTCTCTCGTGAAACGAACCAATGGATGGCGTGGGTTTTGTCAAGGCTTTTAAAACAAAATCAGGAGGGTCTGCGACGTAGCAAAACCCTTGGGTTTTCAAGAAAGTGGATACCTTATTTTTTTTTAAAACTTGTACAGGCTTGACAAGTTCCACTGGGGCATTAGCAATCTTTTAAAACCTGTTTGTGTTGGGGTGTACCGGTTGTTAAGCAACAAAAGCAAATAAGGTTTTATTAGGAGTGCTTATGTCCCGCCTGTTTTTCGATGCCCCGAAAAACAACCAAGGGCGCCATCCATTATAAAACCCCTTAAAATGTTTAAGAGCGACTCCATATTTTTAGGCAGAATCCAGCAAAGTTCCGAGAAGACTTTGCCGATACTGGCGTTAATAAAATATGGGGTTGTGATTTCTGAAAACGACGGGCTGATGTGTGTTCTGCGCAGGCGGACTCCTTTCCGAAATTTTAGACCCGGAACGACGTGTTCCCGCCTTATGCGGCGGGAGGAACAGAGTGTAGGTCTAAAATTTCGGGATGGTGTCCAAGATTTTTAATGAAGCGCTTTTCCCGGAATGGAGCCCTTCGCGCCATGTAGGGGAATGTGCTGCAATGGTTTAGTAGTTCGTTACCAATTGTAAAATACTCCAGTTTATGAGGTACTGGAGCAACCTTTTACTAAGTCGGACCTTTTCACGTCATCGCAAATACGGTATCGAACAGTTGCCTGTCCAATTTCTCCTGTTGGTAAAAACTTTTTTTAAGAGTATTATGAAGTACCGAATTAAAGGCGTTGTATCCCAACCAAAGATTCGGGACTTCATTTAAAAGTATGGCTTCGTTTGAAAGTATATCTATCACCTCACGAGATCTCTTGGAAGGATTATCATTCTTATCGCTACATTCATATCGAAATAGTTTGGTCTCTTCCAAAATGGCCCTAACAAATGCTTCGGTATCCATGATCTCGACGCTTTTCATTTTATCGAACTTGTTCATTATGCTGTAAAACTCGTTATCCAAAAACCTATCGAATAATTGGTTTAGCTTAGGCATAATAAGATCGGTACTGTTTTTGGTATGCCGTATTGAAAACTCTATTTTAGTTTCAGACACATGTAATCCATTAGAGCATACCTTTCTATAGAATCCAAAATGCCCTGACGTTTTTTCACTGCCGTCATAGGAGTTTTTAAAGCGTAGCATGGGTAGGATTAAATCTTCTGAATGTTTCAATGAAAACTGGTTGCCGTCAGCGATAATGAAATCCATGATGAAGGCTCGGTCCATTCTATTAACGCTCCTTTTCATGAAGTTCAGCTTGGCATCTATAAGCATCTGTTCTGCATTTTTGAAAAACAGTTCATTCGGAATGTGCCCATAGCTCTTGGACACAATGTTCACAATTTTGTCATTGGAAAGGATAGCATGTTCCAATCCTCTTCGAGGCTGAATTCCTGTTAAGTCTTTTAAAGATGCCATTTGGGTAGCCACGAAAATGTCATCTTGCTGTAAATTTTCTAAATACATGATGGAAATTTTTAAGTTAAACAATATTTGAGATCAACTTAAACGAAAGACAAAATTTTGTCTCAAATTTTCAAGTGAAAAATTGGGGGAAACCTTCAGGGGGTCCCGATTTTTAATGCGGACAAATTTGAAAGCAAATATTTTGCGAGTTTAATTTTCGGGGATATTGTATGAATAGTATTCTAATGTTTTTTTTTATTTTCAACCATGTGAGTTATTGTATTTTTAGAAATATGTGATAAGTGGCTAAGGGATTATTTTAATAAGGCGTCTAAATTAAATGTTGACTCGTTTATAGAATTGCTACAAATAGACGTGACCCTATAATTCAAAAGTATAATGGTCTTAACGAGTCTTCTTCCAAATTTAAAATAGTACTAACACGGTATTCTTTAACACATTTTATTAAGCGATTTACAATATTGATTTTTAAGTGATTACATCGAAATACATGATTTTTATCATATAATATTTTCCAATAAGATTCTATTTTTGAGTATCTATAGTGTCTAGATTCAATTGTTGTATATCATTTGATTTTCTTTAGAAATGAATCAAGCAAATAAACTTTTCACGATAAAATTGATACATACTTTAATCTGGTTATTCTTTGTAGTCGTGATCTTCTATATTTTATATTCTGGAATTTCCGACAGCATTAATACATATACCTGGATTGGCATAGGATTGATAATCTTGGAGGGAATAGTACTTTTGGTATTCAAAATGTTTTGCCCACTGACCCTTATGGCAAGAAAATATTCAAATTCCAGAAAAGATAATTTCGATATTTTTCTACCTAATTGGCTAGCCAGAAATAATAAATTGATTTTTACAACAATTTACTTTTTAGGACTTTCAATAGTTTTATTACGAACATTTTTAAAAAATAATGCTGAATGAAGAAATAGTGAACGACAATGAGAACAATATTTTTAGTAATCGTTTTACTGCACGGACTAATTCATTTGCTTGGATTTATAAAAGCATTTAATTTTCAAGAAATAAAAGAGTTAACACTTCCCGTTTCCAAACTAGAAGGAACGTTTTGGATTATTGGGGCCATTTTATTCCTAATATATGGCATTCTATACTTTATTAATAATAAACAAGCTTGGCTTATAGCAATTATTGCTGTGATCGTTTCTCAAATATTAATCTTTTACTTTTGGAAAGATGCTAGGTTTGGTACAATTCCTAATTTGATCATCCTAATTGTTGCCTTGGTGGGTTTAGGCTCTTATTTGCTACATAGTGAGTTTACCAGTCGTGTTAAAGATGATTTCGAGAAAAACAATCAGCTTTCCACTGAACTGCTGACTGAAACCGACATAGCGCATTTGCCAATTGTTGTGCAGAAGTATCTGCATTATACCAAATCAGTAGGACAACCTAAAGTGAAGAATTTCAGGGCTGAATTTACAGGGGGTATGCGTTCCGCACCGAATGATGAGTTTATGACCTTACAATCTTTGCAGTATAACTTTTACCAGAAACCATCTCGCTATTTTTATATGACTGCAAGCAAAATGGGGCTACCCGCAACGGGATTACATCTATACCAAACCGAAACGGCGACATTTGAAGTCAAACTTTTGCATTGGTTTAAAGTTGTAGATTCCAAAGGAGACAAAATGAATCAGGCAGAAACGGTCACACTACTAAATGATATGTGTGTACTCGCCCCAGCAACATTAATAGACCGCAGAATAACTTGGGAAACGATAAATGACAGTTCGGTAAAAGTTCTATTTAAAATTGGAAGTATCAGCATAAGTGCTATGCTCTATTTCAATGAAAAAGGTGAACTTGTAAACTTCATTAGCAATGACCGCTACCACACAGATGGTAAAAAATACATCAGTTACCCTTGGGCAACTCCGGTTGAAGACTACAAAATGATAAATGGATATTTATTACCAAGCAGGGCACAACTAATTTATCAAAAACCTGATGGAGAATTTATATACGGAGAGTTGGTATACAAAAGTGTAAAATATAATTTGAGCAGAATTGAAGATTAAAAATGAGTACAAAATTATCATGACTACCCTATCTATTTTACCAAAAATTAATAGGCATAATGTAAAGAGAAAATAAGCCCTTAAAATGAATAATTAGATCTTATTGAAAAAAGGAAATAATAATGTGCCTAAATTACTTACCAAGTTTATTTGAAAGCTAACAAAAAATAAAAAACCAATATCATGATGAAAAAATTAATTTCTGCAATTCAATTTATTTCAATTGTCCTTGTCTTTATATTATTATTTATTACTCCGACTGCGATCCTTCCTGTTTCTAAATCACTTTTAGAAAGGATAAACCCGAAAGAAATGGAACTATTTTTCCCTTTACTGCTTACATTTTCCATATATATTTCCTATTCTTATTGGTTATTGATAAAAAACACTAATCAAAGTAAACTTTCAGTTTATATAAAATTGGTTGCTGCAACATTTTTATTATTTCCTCTTATGGGATTCATCGAATCCTCTTTTTGGTTAGATTCACTAAAGGTTGTTGATAATAATGAATACGTTAAAATATTTTTCAGGTATTTTATAACCTTTACATTGTTTTCAACCTACTTATCGTTATTGTACAAACAGAATAATACAACAGACCAGAACGGAAAAAACTTATTGAATTTAAAGTTGCTTACTCAACGCCTTTTGTTAATAGGTGGGATCTATATATTGCTTTATAATATATTCGGATATTTTGTGGCATGGCAATTTGAGGCAACAAGAATTTATTACACTGGCACTTCTGAATTAAAAGATTTTTTTACAATGTTATGGATTAATTTTAGCGATCCTAAATTTGTAATAGTTCATTTTATTAGAGGAATACTATTCGGGCTATCAGGATATATATTTTATACCATGCTAAATTGTTCAAAGTTAAAGAAGTCAATTATTCTTGCCCTCATTTTCGGTGGCTTTGGATTTCAAATAATTTTGCCAAATCCGATATTCCCTGAAATGGTTAGAATATCCCATTTTATTGAAACAACTACATCAATGATAGTTTTCGGGATGATTTCTATATATGTCTTTGATTACAAAAAGTATAAAACGTCTAATTCAGTCTTCTCTAAATAACAACAGGCAAATCAATTATCGTTTATCTAAAAGGAACTTCAACAAAAAAACTGGTGGAACTACGAGTGGTGGGAACTGGACTCGAACCAGTAACCTTCGGGTTATGAGCTCTAATCAGGGTTTGTAGTTAACGCAAACACTGGGCTTTCCCGATGTTATTTTTGAAAATCGTGTTCTAAAACGTGTTCCGTTTTATGTTCACTTTTGTTAGTAATAATATTTGATGAAATTAATAAATTTTAGGATAACAAGAAACTATTTTTCCATATAATCCTGCCATTGTATTAAAATGTATTTTTCAACAGTATTCTCTGTTCTTTTTAAAAATCCATATTCGTATGCAAACAGGTAAACATCTCCTTTGGAGTTTTTCCAATAATGTGTAAAAAAGTTGGAATTAAACCCCGATTCGTTTAACACTTCAGCCCTTACGGTAACCTTACCTCCTTTATTAAATTCTTTTAGTATTTTTCTATTTAGCTTCAGTTGGTTGTCTACCTTATTATAAAACCGTTCTGGATTTTGCTTTTCTTTTTGATATTGATACCCGCTTTTACATTGTGGATCACAAAACTTCTTATCGGTTCTTCCTTTTAATTCTTTACCACAATGTAAACATTCCTTATAAATTCTCATGAAATTAAATTTAACCGTATTTTATACGAATCATATTCGAATAAGATACGACTAAATCATTTATATACTTTAAATTAGTAAAAAAATATTTATGGAACTACAGAAAAGCATCACTTTGAAACATTTGCTTGTTGAGCAAAAAAAATGTATTGGACTTCAGTTTACGACCAACAAAGTTATTCAAGTACTTGTTGATACGCTACCAAATATTGCATGGAGTCAAGAATTTGGCATGTTCTATTTGCCAAATAATAAAAATAATTTGGAACAAATTTTTAAGACGTTTCATGGTGTTGCTTGGGTAAATGGCAACTATTTCTTTACTGAAAAAGTTATAAACGAAGACAATCCTATTCTTAATTTAGAACGTTACAGAAAAAGGAAGCCGAAAGAAGGCTTTAAACTTTGCCCGGAAGAATATTTACTAAAATTAGAACTAAAACGATATTCAGACAACACTGTTCGCAACTATGTGGCTTGCTTTGAATCTTTCATTAATCACTATTATGAGATAGACCCAATCAATTTAAATGAAAATGATGTTAGAAAATATTTGCAAAAACTCATACAGGATGGAAAGTCTAATTCCTATGTTAATCTTGCCGTTAATAGTATAAAATTCTTTTATGAAATTGTTCACGGAATGCCTAATAGATTTTATTCTATTGAAAGACCCAGAAAAGAAAAGCAATTACCTGAGGTTTTATCTAAAGAAGAAATTATTAAAATTATAAATAATACCAACAACATTAAGCACCGATGTATTGTAGGGCTGTTATATTCCTCTGGACTTAGAAGAGCTGAGCTGCTAAACCTTAATGTGACCGATATAGATAGTAAACGAATGGTTGTAATTATAAAAAATGCAAAAGGAAATAAAGACCGCATTTCGGTTTTAAGCCCGAGTATTTTAAAAGATTTACAAAAATATTACAAAGAATACCGCCCCGAAAAATATCTTTTTGAAGGTCAAAAAGGGGATAAATATAGTGTTACAAGTGTATTAAATATTATTTCTACAGCGGCTAAAAAAGCGGGAATACGTAAAAAGGTAACACCCCACATGCTAAGACATAGTTTTGCTACTCATCTATTAGAAAACGGAACAGATATTAGACATATACAACTATTACTTGGACATAGTTCTACCAAAACGACAGAAATTTACACACATGTAGCAAATAAATCGTTTATGGAAATAAAAGATTTACTATCTTAGTTTTATAATGTGGATATAAACAATTGTACCTTTTGAAGGATATAGACAATTGTCTATATCCAATTGTTGTGGTTAATGTCCAAAAACCTGCTAAATGAATAAAACTTTACTCATTTTAATTTTGATTTTTTCAGTTATAAGCTGTAACAAAAATGAAAAATCAAAAGAACTTACTAAGCAAGCTATGGTAGTCTTTACCGACTATAACTTGGACAATAAAACTCGTATTGATAGCTCATTAACGCTCCTGAATTTAGCCATCGAATTAGATAAAAATAACTTCAAGGCTTATGAAAACAAATATGGTTTATTAAGCCAAAAAAAAGACATAGATGGAATGTTTAGTTGTATTAATAAAATGGTCGAACTTAGACCAAATCAACCTTATTGGAAATTAACAAAAGGATTCGTTTACGACTTGAAAAAGGACAGTGTTAACGCTTTCAAACTATATACAGAAAGTGTAAATCAATACAAAAATTTACTTAAAACTGATTCAAGTGATTTCAATTTGACATTGGAATTTGCAGGAGCTTTAAAGTTAGTGAACGAAAATAAAAGCGCTGATAGTGTTTTAAAACAAATGCAACTGGACTATAAATCTGAACATCAAATGCAAATTTTAGATTACTATATTAAAAATGACACGTTAACACGAAAAGAAGTAATTGAAAACTGGAAAAACTATACCATTGAATAAAAAAACACTAACCACAACACCGTGTATAAAAAATTGCTATTTTTAGCTTAACCAATGTGAGTTGCTTTGCTCGCTTGCATCTGATTTTCCTTCGGAAAATCCTCGCACACAAGCACGCAACTTTCCATACACATAAACGTTGTGTGTCATATTGACCAAAAAACCGAAAATCGAATTTAACAATGTTTAATTGGTTTAAAAAGAAAGAAAAAATAGAAAATCCGATTGAAATTTCAGTTAGCGGAATAAATCCTCAAACGGAAAATGAATTTCTGTTCTACAACTTTGTGGAATTGACTTTTGCATCTCATTTGCAAAAATGGTACGAGAAAGCAAAAGCAAACGGAATTCAATTTAAACCGCAATACGAACAAGCGATTAAACAAAAAGTATCAACATCTGAATTTAAAAATCCTCACAGTTTTCCAGAATATTTCGGCGGTAAATTTGACCATATTGTAATCGACTTTGAAACAGCAAACCAAAACAGAGTTAGTGCTTGTGCTTTAGGCTTGGTTTTCATAAAAAATGACAGAATAGCTTATCAAACAAGTTTTCATATCAAGCCACCAGAAACCGAAAAATTCTCAAGTAGAAATATTGGAATTCACGGAATTACAGCCGAAGACGTAGATTACGCAATGACTTTCGATGAACTTTGGGAATTTGAACTTTCAAAATATTTTAATCAAAACTTAATTGTTTTCCATAACGCAAGTATGGATTTGAGTGTTTTAAAAAATCTCTTTGAACACTATTCAATTTCAGATTTCAATATCAACTATTTGGACACAATGCAACTTGCAGAGAAAACAGGAAATTCAAAAAAGTTAGCTGAACTCGCAGAAAAATTTGACATTGAATATATTGACAAACACAATCCTGAACAAGATGCAAAAGTTTGTGCTTATGTGTTTGGAGAACTTGCAAAACTTTATCCTGACTATGAGAGTTTAATAAAAACTTTGAGTTTCGGAGAAATTCAAGAAAAAATAACTCAACAAAAAGAAACAGCAGAAATTAAAAATCAAAATCTTGATTATGTACAAGCCTATTCTCTAAAAGACGGAGAACTCGAAAAAATTGAGATTAAAGACAAAGGTTTCATTTTTACTGGAGAAATAACGACAGACAGAAGTGAAGCAAAAAAATTTATCGAACAAAATGGCGGAATAATAAAATCTGGAATTACAAGCAAAGTCGATTATGTTATTATCGGAGCTGACTTTGGTTGGTCGAAAATCCAAAAAGTACACGAACTGAACGAAAATAAAAATTGTAACATAAAAATATTAACCAATTCGGATTTTGAAAATCTGAAAAAAAATACGCCACACAACATTGGCTATAAGTAATTGTTTGTTCTCGCCTACTTCTGAAAATCCTTGCGGATTTTCAGTTTGGTGCGTACTTGCAAAGTTAAGTACTAACCCACGCAACTACTCATAGCCGAGACCGTTGTGAAGCAATAGCTCAACTTCACCTTAAGACTTTTAATTCGAATGTTTTTGCGCTAA
>NZ_JBHTIB010000036.1:0-2170 GCF_042676825.1 Mariniflexile aquimaris | reverse complement strand
GATTTCTCCAGGGTGTACATTTGCTAACTTTTCCATTTTTTTTCTTTTTTTAGTGATAATCAATTATTTCCACTTCGCTTGCGTTTCCTTTGTCCCATATGAATATAATTCGCCATTGTTTGTTAATCCGAATACTGTAATATTCACTTAATTTTCCAGTCAGTTTTTCAAGTCGATTTGATGGTGGAATTCGCAAATCGGCAATATCCTGCGAGTTGTTCAACATTCTCAATTTCCGACGTCCAATGTTTTGAATTTCGATCGGCATTTTCTTAACTCGGATTCCGTTCCAAATCTGTTCGGTCTCTTTCGAGCCAAAGGAAATAATCATATTTTCGTTTTACGTTACTAACGTCAAAGGTAAGTAAAATATTTGAATTTGCAACGGGTTTTCTCAAATGTTGCCTAACGGGCTTTTATAAGATTTGTGCGACTGGAAAATCGGAGATTTTTCGGACGTAGCAAATCGATTGTTGAATGTTTGTCGGTTCGTTATTTAGTTTAAATGTAAGCATAAATTTTATGAGGTGTTACCATACGTTTTATTCTGCTATTTGATTTCTTCGCTTTCAAATTTTTCCAACTCCAAATTGTCAAACTCCGATGGTTTATATTTTAATATTGTTCCGTTATGATTTTGCAGTCCTTCGCCAATTGCAAATCCGATTTTGTAAGTCCGACCTTTTTTGGTGGTTAGCATAACATTATCATATTCGTTGTCATTTGGGTCAATAAATAACATTATTTTTTCATCCTCAAATTCCTTATTCAACCAATTGTCGGTTGATTTTGTCGAAGTCCAACCTGTTACATTCGCTTTGTAATTCAAGTCCATTGGATACTTTAAGTAATTGATATAGTAACAAAGTATTTCAAAATCAATGTCGTAAGGAAAAGTTATTACTATTCGGTTATTGTCAGTTTTATGCAGCCTTGAAATCGGTTTTAGATGACTTTGTTGTGAATTGTCGTAATTTTTCGTAAAATCCTGAACAGCTTTTTTAATCAGATTGTAGTCCACATTTTCAACTAAAATCTGCTTATCATTTTTCGTTAGTTTTTTCTCAACGTTGAATTTTGAAGTGTAGTTTTTATTTTTCGATTCGGTTTTACTTTTATTCATAAACTGAAAAGCTAAAAAAGCCACGACAGCAATAATTCCAATTATTATGTAGTTCATTCGTTTCATTTGGTTTTAAATGTATGGTAACGTTTATGTGTAAGGAACGTTGCGTGTTTGAGTGCGAGGATTTTCCGAAGGAAAATCAGATGCTAGCAAACAAAGCAACGACCAAACGGTTGAACTAAAATAAGCAATGTTTTTTACACGGTGTTGGCACACGTTTTTTTTATTTTCCAAATATTTTCAAAAGTCGTTTTGCGTTTTTGTCAGGTACAACATTTCCATATTTTAAATTCAGAAGATTTTGTCTTAAAAGTTCAAAATCAGATTCCGACCACTTATTAGCCAGTCGAAGACTTTTTAATTTTTTCAGATTTAAAAGTGGTTCAATTGATTTATCTGAAATTTGAGTACTTATTAGTTGCAGGTATTCTAAATTCACTAAATTTTCTATTGGCTTTAAAGTATCAAGTTTTAAAGTAGAATACATTCCACCATTTAAGCCTAAGCCAGTTAAATAAGTCATATTCGATAAAACTGAAAAATCTTTAACTGACTTAAAATTTTCGGTTTCTAGAGTTCTTAAACTTGGTAATTTCGAAATTGGGGAAATATCAGTTATTTCTGAAGAACTACCTATATATAGATTTTCAAGTTTGGACAAACCGCTCAGAGAGTCAAGCTTTTTTATTCCGCTCCACTTTATATTCAAGCCTTTAAGATTGGGTATTCGACAAATTATGTCAAAAGTTTCTTGATTTACTTTGTGATAAGTCCATAAATATTCGGTCTTGGCAAGATTTGGCAAAATAGAAATCCATTTTTTTAAATCATTTGCTTTATTAGTCTCTGAAAGATTTAAACCAAGATTTTTTTCAGAATAAACTTTAGGGTTTTCTGAATTCAACCATTTGGGTTCCCGAGAATATTTGTTCCAAAAACCAAGCTCTATTTCTTTATCTGTAAGTTTCATTCAAATGTGTGCCAACGGTTATGTATAAGAATAGTGCGGTTTTGTGTGCGAGGATTTTCCGAAGGAAAATCAGA
>NZ_JBHTIB010000035.1:0-4688 GCF_042676825.1 Mariniflexile aquimaris | reverse complement strand
AAACAAAGCAACGACCAAACGGCTTAACTAAAATAAGCAATGTTTTTTACACGGTGTTAGCTTTTAGTGCTTTTTTGTCCGCTTAATATTTCTTTCCGATTTTCTTTTTTCGGTCAGTTTTTAATTCCGCAAACTTGCTAAATTTCCGCAATATTTTTCAATTCCGATTGAGTGAGCAATTTCGCAACTTGCTAAGTTTTGTTTGAGTGAGATTCCGAGTTTTTAATTCAGATTTAGATTCCGTAAACGAGCTTAAAAGTCAGACGCAATTCAATTCAGAGTTTGAGTGAGAATTCAGCGTATTTTTGAAATTGCTCAACCGAGTATTTTTGGTTTTCTAAATTCCGTAAACTTGCTCAAAGTCAGTTTACAATTTTTCAATCTTTATTTTTTGTTCTCTGCCAATTAAGAAGTATAAAATCGCACCAAAAAAGTTTGCAAATAGAACAACTAGTATCCAAACAATTTTATTATTTCCTTTAAATTCACTCTTTAAAATATCTACTAGAGCAATTATTGTCGGTAAAATCCCAAGAAATAAGACTACTAATATCAGAATTATTTGCCAAGGTCCAATCGCTAAAAAATGATTCATAATTTTGTTTTAATTTTATTCATAATTTTTGTTCAGCATTAAAGCTAACGTGTTTGTGTAAGGAACGTTGCGGTTTTGTGTGCGAGGATTTTCCGAAGGAAAATCAGATGTAACAAAACAGCAACGACCTTTGGTTTAGCCTAAAATAAGCAATGTTTTTTACACGGTGTTGGCAATAGTATTTTTTACTATTATTTCATTCAGTTTTTGAGTGTCAGATTCCGCTATTTCTTTCAAGTCAAATATTACTATTTCTCCATTAGTTTTTGTTATTTTCAACTTTTTTTCATTCAGTTCAGTTGTTTTAATTTGGTCAAAACTTAACGATTTCCCCAAAAGAGAATTAATTCGGATAACTGCTCCTTTTTTATTCCACTGAATATAATTTTTATACCAGAACATTCTACTGAAAAAAAGCGCTTGAAGTAAAAATCCAACTCCACTTAACCTTTTATTTATTTTAGGGTTTTCAAAAGGAATAAGCTCAAAAATTCCAACAAGTAAAAATACTATTGATAAAATTAAAACAGTGATTAAAAACCAATTTTTATTCAGATTATCGAAGTGTATTTTTTTCATTTTAAATTTATTGATTTAAATAATTTGTAAGCATATAAAATTCCAAC
The DNA here is from genome assembly GCF_042676825.1 of Mariniflexile aquimaris. NCBI lineage: Bacteria > Pseudomonadati > Bacteroidota > Flavobacteriia > Flavobacteriales > Flavobacteriaceae > Mariniflexile > Mariniflexile aquimaris. The sequence goes on along the minus strand of NZ_JBHTIB010000035.1, from coordinate 3,467 downwards.
TAAAGTCATAATTCCGCAAATCAAATATTCCTTTTTTGAATAATAATTTATTCCACCAATAATTCCGAAAGCAGTCCATAATAGATTTGCTATAATTTCAGTTTTGTTTAATTTGCTATTTTGCTCGTTTTCTGTCATATTATTGCCAACGTGTTTGTATATGGTTTGTTGCGTGGTTTAGCACGTAATTTAGCAAATAAAAACCGAATAGAAAATCCGCGAGGATTTTCGTAAGTAGGCTAGAACTAGCAATAAATTATATACGGTGTTACCTGCTGGCTTTTATTCAAATGTTATTTATTCGCCCATCATCATTTCATAATGCTCTCTTCCAATATTTGAGAAAATGTTTTCAAAAACGTCAAATAATAGTTGTGGTTGTTCGCTTGAAACTTTCTGGTAATATACGCCATCTAAGGCAGTCACTTTATGACTCTCATCATTTATTGAAGCCACAAAAGCATATTTCAAATAGTATTCAGGACTTTGTCTATCATCATCTAAAATTGAACTCCAAGCATCATTTCCAATTCCAATAAAATGAACGTAGCTTTCTATTATTCTTCTCATAGAATTTGCTATTAAAACATTAAGATTTGAATCTTCAGGTAAGTTGCCTTTTAATTCTTTTATTGTTTCCCAAAGCAAAGCATAATCGTCAGTAATGGATTTTTTGTATTGACCTGATATAGATGTGTTATTATTTGTTTTCGTTATTTTATAATGCCAAAAATCAGTGCACATTGGTCTTTTGTCAAATGAAACTTCTTTATAAAAATATAGGTTGTGAGTGAAAATGTAAACCTGTGAGATGTTTTCATTTTTTAAAAGCATTCTGTTTGATCTATTATCATTGGCTTTTCTAAGAATAAGTTGATGAATTAAAGACGATATGACAAAAAGTGCTTGACTGTCTAAACTAGAAACTGGGTCATCAATGACAATTATTTTCTTCTTGGTACTATTATTTTGAATATCATCTGTTCCGATACATAATTGATAAAAATATAAGAATGAAATGAAACTTTTTTCTCCTTCACTTAAAGTTTTAAAAATTTGGTTTTCGCTATTATCATTTGGTCTTTTTAAATAATACTGAGAAATATTATTAACTAATTCTTTCTCTTTAATTTCAAAACTTTCAAAGCCTGAGTTTTTTAATATCAAGTTAATGTTGTCAACAGCATCTTGAGTATTTATAGTTTGACTTCTCAAAGTTTCAATTTCTAGCTTAAGATTTGTACTATCAGTATTATATCCATCAATTATTTGATTTGCCAGAGTGTTAATGCTTTGATATTTGGATTCTTTAGTTTCGAATTCTTCAATTTTTGTTTGACATTTTTTTGCCATAAATTGCCAAATCTTAGAAATTAGATTTCTTTTATTTTGGTCTAGTTCAAGCAAAGATTTGTTATTTGCTTTTATTGAACTTATAATTGTTGATAATGATTCTTTAACGGTGTTTACAGAAATTATATCTTTTCGTTCATTTGAATTCTTAATTTTTAAATCAACCTCACTAATATTATTTGTAAACAATTCTTGCAATTGAATATAGACATTAGAAACAAGATTGTTGGGATTGAAAACATTTTGAATTGCTAAAATATTTTCCAAAAAAGACGCTGTTTTGGCTCGGTATTCAATAAGTAAATTCTCAATTAGTTGAATTTGTTGTTTTGATGTTTCGTCAAAATATTGATTAAACTGAGTTCTTAAATTTTGGTCAATAGTTTCCTTTTGACAAAATGGACAAGTGGTATCAACTTGATTAAGAAAATTTATGCCAGTTTCAACCCAACTTCTAGAGTTTAGTATTTTAATTAAGGCATCTATATTAACATCTTCATTACCAACGATTACTTCTGAAAGAAGAGGTTTCAATTCTATTTCTAGTTGTCGAATATCTTTATATAGAGTAGAACTTATAGTAGTTTTAATTTCTAAAATCTCTTTTTCATAAAGTTCATTATAACTAGTTGTCAATTCTGATATTGAGAGAATTGTACTTGGAAGTGTTTCTAGAACTGTTTTTAGTTGTTGAAGGTGATTTTGTTTACTTCCAGAAAAACCTAGGCTCAATTTTGAAAATGAAGAAAAGTTATTTCTTTTAGTCCAACAAAAGTTTAGTAACTCCGTTTTCTTTTGTTCTTTATTATCTAGAATTCTTTGTTTTAGGGTTTCTTTTCTCTCTTTATTGTCTGTCAGATTTTGTATTTCTGTTTGCTTAAGTGCTATTTGTCTATCTATACTGTCATTGGTTTGATTTAATGAAAAAACACCTTTTAAAACTGAATTTCTGTTAAAATTTTCATCAACGAAGTTTTCATCATATACTAGTATCTGTTGATTTGCTTGGTCGTAACCACTATTACTACAATCATTGAAATCATCAACTCTGTCAGTTGCATTTTTACTTAAATTATAAAGATATTTGGCAATCGTGGATTTTCCTGAACCATTTGCGCCAAAGAAAAAATTGACTTTTTTTAAATCTGTAATTTCAATTCCATTTTGGTCATATGAGGCGATATTTTTTAATAGAATTGATTCAATCATAATTTATTCTCGATGTTTCTTTAGCTTGCAGGTAACGTTTATGTGTATGGAAAGTTGCGTGCTTGTGTGCGAGGATTTTCCGAAGGAAAATCAGATGCAAGCAAGCAAAGCAACTGACATTGGTTTAGTATAAAACTAGCAATTTTTTATACACGGTGTTAGCATACGTTATACTAGGTTAAAAATCATCATTAATTTTCATTCTTTCTTTCAATGATTTAATCAATTGGATAAAAGTATTATATTCCTTTTCGTAAATTAATAAATCTGTTTTGTAAGCATTATCAGCATTTGAAATATCATTTAATAAATTTTCCTTCTCACTTTTTTTTAATTTTGAAATATCGATGGAATTAAGTTCATCTAATTTTTTTTTCTTTGCTCCAATATTTTCAAGTTTCTCATCTGTGGATATTGAGTTTTTTACATCAATTCCAAGGACGGTTAGAGTGTGCTGAATTTCAATATCGTCAATAATATACCGATATCTTTTGTCCTTACATTCTATAGTAATTGTAAATGTTAAATAATCTTTTTCTACTCCTGCTGAATTTATAATATTTCTAATAGGAATATCAGACTCTCCTTTTAAGATAATTTTTAAGTCTTTATCATCTTCAAATTGGACAACCTTTTTGTAACTGCCAAATGTTTTTGCAATCCAATTTTTTGCATTTGAGAAAAGAGTTGTAGAATCTAATTCACTTTCAACAATTTCCTTAAAGATAGTATGCCCTTTTTCGTCTTTTGGAAATTCTATTGATGTTTGAGATTTTGCTAAAAATGAAGAAATAAGGAATAATGGTAGAATTATTTTTTTCATAGTTGTTGTTTTTTAATGTATGCTAACGTTTATGTGTATGGAAAGTTGCGTGCTTGTGTGCGAGGATTTTCCGAAGGAAAAT
>NZ_JBHTIB010000034.1:0-4715 GCF_042676825.1 Mariniflexile aquimaris | reverse complement strand
CAAGCAAAGCAACTAACATTGGTTTAGTATAAAACTAGCAATTTTTTATACACGGTGTTGTAAAACGTTTTTTATTATTTTTAAATTCCGCTCAATATAATTCCGATAACTATTATAATCAATGAAGTCATAAGAAACGGTTTTTTACTTTTATAAATATCTGAAATTAAATTCCAACAATACAAATAAATAAATATCGGAAACATAAATCCCAAATAAGCAAAGTCCTTTTCAATTGTCAAATTTACTCCAGCAAAAAACCAAAACATTCGCAGAAGAAAAAATAATGTTCCAAATAAAATCCAAATCGTATTCGTTTGAGCCATTCTCAATCTTATGTTTTTCTTTCTGTTAGTCGCAAAAGTTTTGCTCATCCACAAATAAGTAGTAAAACAAAAAGAAAAGCCAACTGAAGTAAAACCAATCAAAATTAAATAATAAATGGAAAATTCGTAACTATAGTAATTCGACCAGCTCAAGTCCGTGATAATTTCTCCAACATTACACATTTTTAAAAATACTCGAAATAATGAATTGAAAATTAAGCTAAATCCGATTCCAATTGCAATTCCGCTATAAAATTGGAACTTTCCAATTTCGTTAATTGTGAAGTCAGATTTGAGTTTTTTCAAGTCAGCGTATTGATTGGTCAAATGTTTTACAACGTTTATGTGTAAGGAACGTTGCGTGTTTGAGTGCGAGGATTTTCCGAAGGAAAATCAGAAGCTAGCAAACAAAGCAACGACCAAACGGTTTAACTAAAATAAGCAATGTTTTTTACACGGTGTTGTGCATAGTATTTTTATTCCACCATCCATTTTTCATTTCTTTTTTCTTGGTCGTTTAGAGATAAATAATGGATTATTAAAATCAGTTGGATATTAGGATCTTCTAAATCGAAATTTTTTTTATCATTTAAAATGTACCAAGACTTAATACTCATAGGATAAAAATCACCTGACATATTTATCTTTTCTACATATTTAGCTATCCTTGGATTTGAGTTTCCTATATCAGATAAGTATTTTTGATATTTACCAACCAAATTAGGACAAAGACTTTTCGTTTCTAGACCTGTTTTGTATTCAGTCGATTTACAGAACAGCCAAATTTCATTAAAGGTTGATTCGGAAATTTGGTCATAAAGTTCTTTTTGTTTTTCAAAGTTGATATTTGCCCAAAACCCATTTCCAGTTGCTTCTAAATATTCGTGTGGAATTTGTTTATAGCATTTTTTGAAGTCTGAGTTTGTGTTTAAGCACATTTGATTTTTAAAAAAGTCAGTTATTTTTTTTAAATCAGATATTTGTTCAGTCGTAAAGTTATTGTTGAGTTCAGACACAGAATATTGGGATTTACAAGAGGAATTCAGTTGTAAAATCAAAACTCCAAATATCAATATTAGCGTTTTTCTCATATTATGCACAACGTGTTTGTATATGGTTTGTTGCGTGTTTTAAGCACCTAAATTAGTAAATACAAACCGAATAGAAAATCCGCGAGGATTTTCGTAAGTAGGCTTGAACTAGCAATAAATTATATACGGTGTTGCCCACAGTTATTTTTCTTTTATTTTATAATGTTTAGCAAGTTCATTCAAAACCTCAGGATTGTAATAATCCTTTCCAACTCCAGTTTTATTTACTACATCTAAAAATCGTTTTCTATGAAGCGCTGGATTATTTTTTATTTCTCTCATAATCCTGTTAAATTTAGCGCCTTGTTTAAAATCTGAAAAAATTTCCCTCGCTTGTTTGACAATTGTTAAATATGGTTGAGTATAAACAGTTTTGAAAAGTGTTTCTTCTTCTATACTAACTTTTTTTGCACTGTCATCATTTGTCACTTTTATTGCACTTAATACATTGGAAACTGAAAGTTTAGATTCAGTTTCATTTTTTGTTATTCCTGCAATTATATCAGCATTTTTAATCCGATTTTCATTCACAACGGCAATGTTATAACCTGTCAAAATAGATTCTTCAATTCCCTCTTGTACAAGTTTTTCGGTTGAACCAATTATGCTTTTAATAAATGTTTGAACAGCATTTGATGATTCTTTTAAATCAGATTGTTTTGTCAGAAAATCAACAGGCGTTACGAATGGTTTAAAACCAATAGGTAATAACATTAAGTTCGTTTCTTCTGCGAGGTCTATATTAAAATGTTTTTGCAAAAATTCATTATAAAAAATAATTGATTTATGAAGAAGCGAATAAAGAATTGTACCAATATTGTCTTTGTAAAAATGAATTATATGACATCTAAATTCATAGAGTTTATTTAAATTTTCCTCAACTGCTCTAAATTCATTTCCGATTTTCCCAGTAACGAATGCAACACATTCCTCGAATGATTTTGAGGTTCCATCTTTCCGTATAAGTTTTACCTCTGGATTATGTTCGGCTATGTATGCTTTAAGAATTAATTCCCATCCATTTATCGCCAAAATTGTACAAACCTCATATCTAAATTTGAAAACAGGTTTATTGTGTAGTTCAACACAACCTATAATTGCGGACTTTGAGTGTTCAACTAATGATTCTGTAATTGCGCTCATTTTGTTCTATGCGTTCATTTTTCTAATTGTGGGCAACGTTTATGTATATGGAAAGTTGCGTGTTTGAGTGCGAGGATTTTCCGAAGGAAAATCGGATGCAAGCAAACAAAGCAACTGACATTGGTTAAGCTAAAACTAGCAATTTTTTATATACGGTGTTGCCATTTCGTTGTTTTTTTTCTTACAACTTTTGATCAGCCGTTAAATCTTTTTTTGCGTTTCGCTAATCAGTCGGACGCAACAGTTGCGCACAGCTTTGGTCAGTCAGATGTTTTTTGATTTTTTATTCCGCAAACAAGCTAAAAGTCCGTCGACCTTTTCATTCAACATTTAAGTGAGAATTCAACGTAACATTTGAAATTACGCATAGATTTTAATCCAAAATTAGGGCTTAAATTTAAGTATCTTTTGGATTAATTGGCTAAGGCTTTACCAAATGCTTCTCCAAGTTCAAAAAAGTATCCAAAAGCTAACATAATTAATACAAAACCAATAATTATATACCAATAATTTATTTTTTTAGACTTATTCATATTATTAATATTTTAAGTGTTAGTATAACTTGTCAAAAGCTTAACAGGTTTTGTTTATTAGTATTTGATTATTTTAAAATGTTACAGAATTATTTTAAAAATTCGATTCAGAGTGCGTTCCGCAATGAATGGCAACGTGTTCGTGTATGATTCCGTTGCGGCGAAAAATCGGAGATTTTTCAAAGTAGGAATCGTACGCACACTAAAATACAAAGTTTCACTTAAACGACTAAAAAAGCAATGGATTATACACGTTGTTGCCAGTAGTTTTTTATTTTTTAAATATCATTCTCATGTCCGAAATCAAGTAAAACCCAACAAATCCAAATATTCCAATTGCCACAATGTAACCACCATTCGGAATAATCAGAAAGAGGTTAAGTCCAATTAAAAACAAACAAAAAGGATAAGTAAATAATCTTATTAATATATTTTTAGTTGACCATTCTTTTTCGGCTTTCTTTTCCTCAATCTCCATATCCAAAAGCTCAAATATTTCGTCAAGCTGATTGCGTTTCTCAAATCTATAAATCATTCGCGCAACTAAAACAAAAACTAAAGCAAATGCAGTTATAAAGGCAATTAATGGCCAATTTCCGATATAATTAAATTCAGTTGGATTTTTTGGAAACACAAAGTATAGAAATCCGATAACAAAAATTCCGATTAATATTTTTCCAATTGGATTAAGTTTGTCAGTAATATTAACTAGATGATTATTAGTATCAAATTCAAATTTGAAAATTGGATAAAAAGTGGCATTCCAAAGATTCTGGTTCCAAACTTTTATTTCATTCCGATTAATTTCTCCTGCTGGTCTCAAATCACGTGAAAAGACATTCCATAAATGATTGAGAATAGTGTCTTTTTTTCTCAATTCAATTAATTTTTCGACATCTTTTTTGGTGATTTCCAATGTTTCTTTCAAATTACTGGCAACGTGTTTGTGTATGATTTCGTTGCGTGTTTGAGCAACTAATTTAGCAAATACAAACCAAATAGAAAATCCGCGAGGATTTTCGTAAGTAGGCGAGTACTAGCAATGAATTATACACGGTGTTGTACCCAGTTTTTATTTTCAGATAAAGTCGCTATCAGTCCATATCAACCAATTATTTCCAATTCCCCAAACTTCTATAAAATTCAAATCGAAATTATCTTTATAATATCCTTGTTCGGTTTGTTCAGAATCACAATTTGTCCAAGTCAGATATAAAGTTCCGATTGGATATTTAGTCCATTTTGTTGCGTATTCCACTTCTTTACATTCCGAATCGTTGCGAACAGTAATAAATTCAATTCCGTTTTTTATTAATTCAGTCGATAGAGATTGTTCTAAATCGGTTGGGTAAATTCCTTTTCCGAGATTTGATTTCACATACTGATTTTCTAAAATTCGATTTGTCAAATTATTCCATTCAGTTTGTTTTTCCGAAAGTTGCTCAATTTTTTCTGATACAATTTCTTTTCTTTTTTCTCTATTGTCTTTACAGGACAAAAGACAAAAAGTCAATAAAAAAATCAGAAATATCGTTTTTAGATTGTTCATTCTCAAATTGGGTACAACGTTTATGTGTATGGAAAGTTGCGTGCTTGTGTGCGAGGATTTTCCGAAGGAAAAT
>NZ_JBHTIB010000033.1:0-1304 GCF_042676825.1 Mariniflexile aquimaris | reverse complement strand
GATTTTCCTTCGGAAAATCCTCGCACACAAGCACGCAACTTTCCATACACATAAACGTTACAAACAATTTAAACCAAACACTTCCAAATGAAAAAATTGACTATGATTCTTGCTCTTTTAATAGGAATAGGAATTTCATCTTGCTCATCTGATAACAATAATTGCTTAAAAAGTAAAACTATAGACGTAGGAGTTATTGAAGAACTTAAAATAGTTAGTCATAAAGAAATCTACGCTGATTCCAATTATGAAATTTGGATTTCTACATTTTCATCACCAAACGGAGATGGAATAAGAGATACATTCTCGATAATTATAATAGACCAAAATAGCGGTGGAGAATTTGATAGTTCAATTAGTATAAATTCCGCTGAATTTCTAAAAAGCGGAGAATTAAAAATCTCTAACGAATGCGAAGAGATTTTCTCAACTAACAATATAAATAATTTGACTTGGTATCCAGGTTATGAACCGCCTCAACCCGAAGGAACATATAATGTGAATTTAAAACTGACTTTTGCAAACGACACGACTATTGACATAACAGACTCATTTGAAGTAATTTTGACGAGTGATTTACCTTGAAAAATTAATAAAAACTGTTTGTAACACCGTGTATAAAAAATTGCTATTTTTAGCTTAACCAATGTGAGTTGCTTTGCTTGCTTGCATCTGATTTTCCTTCGGAAAATCCTCGCACACAAGCACGCAACTTTCCATACACATAAACGTTGTAGCACATTTGAGAAAACTGATGAACAGAGTAATAAACTTTTTCGGATTGACTAAAAATCTAAACTTTATCTTGAAAAATGAAAAAGCGGATTTCATCAATGAATTTAAAAAAGACATCAAGCCTGACCGAACAATATTCTTGGATTTTTTTGACAACAATCCTAATAAATATTACGGAAACATATCTGATTCGGAATTTAAAATTCGACCTGGATATGAATATTCATTTGCGCAAGCTCGTGGAATAATTAAAAATGACACTTCTGAAATTGGAATTCGGATTATAGGTTATAATTGGTTTAGTATTTTATATTTAATTGTAATAGTTGGACTTAGTTGTGGTGCTTTATTTGATCTTATAAAAAATCAAAACTATGGAGTATTTCCGATAATTCTTTTATCAACAATTCTGACTTTATTTTTCTATTTCAAATTAAAAAGAGGAATCAAATCATTTAAGAAGACATTGGAATCTGATTTAAAAAAATATGATGAATAAAAAACGTGCTACAACACCGTGTATAAAAAATTGCTAGTTTTATACTAAACCAATGTCAGTTGCTTTGCTT
>NZ_JBHTIB010000032.1:0-2105 GCF_042676825.1 Mariniflexile aquimaris | reverse complement strand
ATTTTCCTTCGGAAAATCCTCGCACACAAGCACGCAACGTTCCTTACACATAAACGTTGTACCACATTACCGAAAAACGCCATTTCTAACCAAATATGAAAAACCATTACCAAACTTTAGGATTAAAAAATAACGCTTCGCAAGATGAAATTAAAAAAGCCTACCGAAAACTTGCGATAAAATTTCATCCTGACAAAAATGTTGGAGATAACTTTTTTGATGAACTATTTAGAGAAATTAAAGACGCTTATGATATTTTGTCAAATCCAGTGTCTAAAAGAAATTATGACTTAAAATATAATGCTTTCATAAACAAAGCAAACGGAAACACTAATACCACATATCAACAAAGACCAGCTGAAAAACAGCAACAAACTTACAGACCAAAACCTCAAGCAAAAAGAAGTTATTTTGACCGAATAAAAAGTTTCAATCCAAAAAGATTGATTTCGGAAAAGATTACAAACTTCAAAAATTTGACTTTGAAAGGCAAACTTGGAATTTTATTGCAAATAATCCTATTAGCTCTACCATTTATTGGAATTTATATAAACGGATTTTTAGGGTTTATTACGGTAGTTGGATTTTATGGAGCATCATTTTTATTTTTAGAAACTGCAAAAAATGTCAACCAAATAGACAGTATTGGTTCTGGAATTGTTGGTTTAATCGTTGCACCAATAATTGCATTAATGATTTTTGGTCAAGGTTTGGATTATTTTGACATTAATCCATTTGAGTGGTTTGAAAATAATGACAAAACCGAAATGAAATATAATCCTTCTGTTTACGAAAAGAATGACGAAACAGAAAAATCAGAAGTTGCTAATTCTGAAAAATCTAAACAAATAAAAATATATGATTGGATGGACGAAGAAACAAAAAAGTCTGTTCGAAAAATGAATGAAATTAGTAAAAAATTAGAAAGCGACGAATACAAGAAAATATTTGAAAACCCTAATATACTACCAAGTAAATATCGAGGTAATCAACTAAAAAATGGAACTTCACCTTTAGATGCTTGTTTTGGAAAAGGAGTTTATTCACAAAATGCTTGGTTAAAATTTGACAATAGTAACAAGTCAGATGCAGTCGTTTGTTTAGTTAGGAGTTATGACCATAAGACAATCCGAAACGAATATATAAGAGCAGGTGCAACATTTGAAATGAGTAAAATTCCGAGCGGAACTTATTACATAAAAGTATATTATGGAAACGATTGGAATCCAAATAAAAAGAACTTTTGCGGAATAAATGGAGCATTTGAAAGAAACGTGAGTTTTAGCAAATCAGATAAAATTGGCGACCAAATAAGAATTGAAAATACGAGCAGAAGTTATACGACAGGAACAATTACGTTATATGCAGTTGAAAACGGAAATATGACAACAGAAAGTATAGACGAGGAAGATTTTTTTAATAAGTAACTGAATAATAACGTGGTACAACAACGTGTATAATTAATTGCTTTGGCAAGTGCTTATTTGGAAAATTCCTTCGGAATTTTCTCGCGTTCGTTTTTGTTTACTAAATTAGTTGCTGAAACACGCAACTAACCATACACAAAACCGTTACCAAATATTTGAAAAAAAATGAAAATACGATTTACAAAAAAACGACTTAAATATTATCTGATTTTCGGAATTCTATGGTTAGTACTCGGAACAACAGCAATTATTTTTGATTCGAATAATATTTTTAATTACGGATATTTAATAATGGGGATTTTATTTTTAGGAACTTATCTCTTTGAAAACAACAAACAATATCTGACAATAGAAAACGGAGTTATCTCAAAAAATAATCTGATTCCAAAAAAAATAAATCTGAATGAAATAAAACGGATTAATAAGTTTGCTGGAGATTATATCCTAAAAACTGACTCATCTGAATTAAAAATCAATACGGAATTTATTGAAAAAAAATCTCTTGCGGAATTAAACACTGTGTTGGAAAAATTGAATTTAGAGACGAAATAAAAAAACATTTGGTAACACCGTATATAAAAAATTGCTAGTTTTATCCTAAACCAATGTGAGTTGCTTTGTTTGCTTGCATCTGATTTTCCTTCGGAAAATCCTCGCACACAAACACGCAACTTTCCA
>NZ_JBHTIB010000031.1:0-1685 GCF_042676825.1 Mariniflexile aquimaris | reverse complement strand
CAGCGTAAATTCTCCCGAAGCTTCGGGATTAATCTGTAGCCATATTTCAGGACAAGACATTTGAAAAAAACTTAATGAATATAATTGAAACACAAAGACACCCATTAAAATTCTATGCAACATTAGCATTTGGATTTCTTTTTTTATTTGCTTTAGGTTCATTTATGATTTTCATTGGTTTAGAAAATGAACCAAATCAACAAGCGGAGACCAAACGTATTATTATGCCAATTTTTGGGTGTCTAATTTGTCTTTTAGCGATTTGGATGGTCTATTCATATTGGAAAAATTCACCGAAAATTACTATTGACCGAAATAATTTAAAAATTGGAAATGAGACGTTTAGACTTAACAGTATCAAAGATGTAATACTAACAGGAAAAATGCCTTTTCGCTTTATAATAAACTTTCCAATGGAGGGAACTGCAATTTTATTTAATGATGGTAGAGATAAAATTTTGTTCGATGATATGTATTCAAATAGTTACGAAGTGAAATCGTTTCTCGAACAAGTTATTATCAACAAGCAAGAATTTAAAATAAATACACCAAAAAAAGTTAATAGTAACAAACTTCGATTTGAAAACACAGAAATATTTAAAGGAAATCAGTTCACAAGTTTGAGGGGAATTTCACTTTGGGTTCTAATTGGAGTTTTTGCTTTTCCGATAATTATTAAAGGAACAAGTCTAAAATTAGGAGGTTTAATATTCTTTTTCCTTTTTGGTACTTTTTGGTTTGTATTGCATTCTTGGTTAATGCACTACTTTGGACTAACAAAAGACTTTTTAATTATTCGGAATCATAATTTCATTTGGAAAGAAATAATTTACAATTATTCTGATATAAAAGAAGTAGTTTTTGAGAGCCAAGGAAAACAACCAAACTGTATGAGAGTTATAACAAATGATTTTAGAAATAAACTTTATCCAGCAGGAACATTAAGAGAAAAAACTTGGTTGGAAATGAAAAAGAAATTAGAAGCAAAAGGCGTGAAAGTAAGAAATGAATGCATATACGAATAATAAAAACGAGGCACAACACCGTATAAAAATAATTGCGGTTTAGTGCTAAATCAAAGGTCGTTGCGTGTTTGTAACATCTGATTTTCCTTCGGAAAATCCTCGCATACAAACCCGCAACTATTCTTATACATAAACGTTGTGTTTAATTTAAAAAATTACGTAAATTTTGAAATATTTATCATTTAAAGAAGCCAAAACAATATTGTATCTGATAATATCAGGAATGAGTTTCGTACTGATTTTGATTTGCATTGTCTTATTTAATCGAGAGAAATATTCTGACTTAGTATTATTACTTGTAGGTAGTAGTTCTTTAGTTTTATTCGTTTTAATTAAGCTAATTAAAATTCAAAAAATACATAATATTCAATTTGACCAAAATTATGTCTACATAGATTCTGACAAAAAAAAATTTAAAAAAGCGGACATAAAAAGTATTAAATACGGACTTTTGACCGCGAGTTATATTGATTTTAATAATAACGACAGATTTTATTTTCTAATAAACCAATCGGAATTTCTCACTCATAAACTGAAAAAAGAATTGATTTCCTGAATTGACTTAGAAGACAAAATCAACGTGAAAAAAATAAAAAACTAAACACAACACCGTGTATAAAAAATTGCTAGTTTTATACTAAACCAATGTTAGTTGCTTTG
>NZ_JBHTIB010000030.1:0-6734 GCF_042676825.1 Mariniflexile aquimaris | reverse complement strand
TTACTTTGTCATTTCTATACATAATGTTTAAAATTATGTAGCCTTATTTCAGGACGGGTCAGTTCTATAGTCAACGTTAACATAACTCCATGTTACTACGCCGTCCTGTCCTAATATAAACGTTGCTGGAATTGGTAACACATTACCGTTACCATTATTTATTTTATTTAAATCTAGTTTACGATCTACGCGCATGTGTTCTATTAAAAACTCTGGTACTTCCCATGCAACACCATATTGTAAAGCTACTTTGGCGTCTTGATCAGACAATACAATAAAGTCCATCTTGCTAATTTCATCTTTTGTTAAGGATCCATCAGGTACTTGTGGGCTAATAGCAACCAATGTAGCGCCTAAGGCATCAATCTCATCTAATCTGGCTTGTAAAGCTCGAAGTTGTAAGTTACAATAAGGGCACCAATCACCTCTGTAAAAGGTAATAACCACAGGACCTTTCTCCAATAAAAAATTTAAAGATATTGATTTGCCTTCAGGATTCGGTAACTCAAAATTAGGAGCTTTCTGGCCAATTTTAATGGCATTTTTGCCTTGTTCAAAGGCTTTTTCTTGTTTAAAAATAGCATCAACACCACTCATAAACTCAGGATTAGCTAGTCGACCCGATTCAATTTTAGCATCCGTTAGTTCTTTTAATTTTTTCATTTAATTATTTTAGTTATATCTCTCCTTTTTTGACTGAAATTGTTTTACTCTGCCAAATTTTCGACGTTTCATTTTTTAATACCTTACAAAGGTTTCGGTTATTTCTTGGGCTCTATGCTTTGGCTTCAGAAGCAGGTAAGAATAAATAGTTACTTATGTCTTAGTTTTGAATAGTGTTTTTTATATGCGTTGTACACCATTCGTTGTTTTGTAAAATAGATTGTCATGATTATTCAAAAATCTTTCAGTTTGAATAAGGATAACATGTCATTTTTCTTTTTGAAGAAGTAATGTTATTATTCTAAAATTTCTAATTGGGCTATTATTTGTTCTTCAGTTACCGGATAGTCCTTGTTCATTCTCATGGTTTGATAAACATCTTCATAAACATTTATATAACTTGCTCTTTTTGCAGCTATTTTTTCTTGTTTTTTTAACCCTTTCGATGTTATCGTAGTTAATAGTCCTTCACTCTCTGGTAATTCTACCCCGTACATTGAATTGTCTGGAAGCATTCCTTCAATTAACTGATTTTCCTGAACATCAGTTCGGTGCTTTTTAAAGGTTCCTAATGCGCCATGAATGATAAACGCAGGTGATGGATCTGCAACTAAAAAACTAATCGTTACAAATACTTGTAAGGAATCAGGATATTGTAAATGAATATGAACATAATCAACTACCTGTGTTTTAGGGCGGACAAATGTAGGATATTTTGACCATTTTAAAGGAATACCAAACAATGCGATAATGCCATCAATTGTATGTGAACCTAAATTAAATGGAACTCCACTTCCCGGTCCAGCCACTTCTTTCCAACTATTTTCGTTAATTGCCATATTATATCTATCATATCGAAAATGAGCCTCAATTAAATTTCCTAATTTCCCAGATTCGATAACTTCTTTGACTGATAGATAATCACTATCATACCTTCTGTTTTGAAAAGGCATCAACAATACACGGTTCTTTTTTGCCTCGTTAAATAGTTGTTTTGCTTGCGAAGAAGTAGCGGTAAAAGGCTTGTCGATTAATACATGTTTGTTGGCTTTAATAGCCTTTAAAGCATATTCAAAATGTGTTTTATTTGGGGTATTTACAATAATAAGCTCAATAGTATCATCTAATAAAATTTCATCTACCGAATGATAACTTTTTATATTCGGAAAATCTAAATGCCCCTTTTTTTTGGTTCGTTCTACGATACCTGATAATTCAAATTCAGGATGTTGTTTCAAAAATGGCGCATGAAAAAACTTGCCAGACATTCCATAAGATAATATTCCTGTCTTAATTGAAGTTTTTATAATGAAATTATCGAGTTAAATTTTCCCTACTATTTTATCTAATACCCAATTTGTTCTGGCACCAGAAACTCCTGTGCTAACACATTTACCTTTTCCATGTAGGTCATCAACAATTGATTGGATAAGTATCTCCTGGATGTATTGAGGAACTTCAAATTCAAATGTCTTGACAGGTTCATTCTCTAATTTTAAAGTAACGTGATGATCACCCCAAAAAGGAAAAGAAATTTGCCCTTTACTACCAATTATTGTAGTCATTTCATATTGTGAAGCCTTACTGGTATTAAAAGCCCACAAGCCTTTTCCTATAATTCCATTTTTAAATTTAAAAACACCAACGGTGATATCATCAGCCTTATAAGTTTTTGATTGATTTTCAGAAAACCCCTTTGCCTCGGTGATAGGACCAAAAAGGAAATCGAGTGCATCCAATTGATGTGAAGCCAGGTCGTAAAAATAACCGCCCCCTGCAACTTCCGGATCAACTCGCCAATTATTAGCATGATCATGCGTTCCTACAATTTCATTCTCAATGGTCATTTGTACAGCTATATCGACACTCCTAATGTCTCCAATGGTACCACTATCAATTAATTCCTTTACTTTAAGAATATTGGGTAGTGTTCTGCGGTAATAAGCCACATATAAAGGAACATTTGCTTTTTTACATGCTTCTACCATTGATATGCATTCTTTATATGAACGTGCCATTGGCTTTTCTACATAAACCGGTTTTCCAAGCGCTGCTGCTTTCAATGTATATTCAGCATGTGTTTCCGGTGGCGTTGCAATGTATATAGCGTTTACCTCAGGATCATTCAGTAGATCATCTGCCTTATCGTACCACTTTTCAACTCCATGACGTTTGGCAAAATCCTTTGCTTTATCAGAATTTCTTCTCATAACAGCCTTTACACTAGAATTGGGTGTTTGTATAAGTGGTTGTCCGCTTTTAGTTTCGCAAACATCACCTACACCAATAATTCCCCAACAAATTTCATTCATTTTTTCCTGTTCCATATTTCTAATGATTTTAAATTGCTACTTTACTAATATAGGCTATCGTTTAGGTGTATGATACGTTGATTGTTTGCGTGGAGGATTTTCCGAATGAAAAATCAAAAGTTAGAAAACAAAGCAACGACTAAAGGGCTTAACTAAAATAAGCAATGTTTTTTAAACGGTGTTGCGTCGTTGTATTTTTTAAGTATCTAATTTTTCAATTTCATAAATCATATACTCTCTGTATAATTTTGAAATGGATTTAATTTCTCCAATTATGGTTAGAACATCATCAGCCATTAAAATTGTAGAACCATTAGGAGTAAAAGTTTTATTATTTCTTTCAATTAAGGCAACTAAAACATCTTTGGGAAGCTGAATTTCTTTTAATTGACGGCCAATCATTGCCTCTTGTGGAGTTCCCTTTAATAGTTTTATGCTCACAAAACGCTCATTTTGCAACAAATATTCCTTAATTTCTCTGTGGCTATTCATTTTAAGTATCGCTTTCACAAGGTGTTCTCTTTCTAAAATATCTAGGAGTCTAGATAACATACGTAGCTGTTGTTTAGGATTTTCGTCGGAATTAATTAAAAAAACACAGATGTGTATTGGAGTTTTTAATTCATTATCTCTAAATAGCGTTGTACAATTAATGGCAGATTGGGAAACAACGACTTGCATCGAAGGGTGTGCAATACTCTTAAACTTATCATGAAAAATTAAAACACCGGGTAAGGTTATTACTGATTCTTCGGGCAATGAATGGGTAAATTTCTGCGTAATATCTTCTTTAAAACTCTCTAATTTCGTGCTAAAATTAACGGACACTTTATTTAATATTTCCTCAAAATCTGTTTCGGCTTTTAATATTTTTATTTTCGATTTAATTACAGTTTCATCAAATGGGTCACCTTCACGAAGGCCTTTTTCTTTTAAGATAGTCATTAATTCATTTTCCAATTCGTCGTATTGATGCTTGCCCAATAGTGCAAACCAGTGATATATTGCTCCTTCCCGTTTTACTTTTCCGCGGGAGTAAAAATGATACCATAGCAGCCCCATGACAACCACACCAGTTGTAAAAAGAACCGGCATCCATCCTAGGTAAATAATGAGTATAACCGAAATAATGATTCCAATAATTTGCATATAAGGATAAAGGGGAGACAAATACCCCGGGTCGTATGATTCTATTTTACTTTTTCGGAAAACAATAACAGAGAAATTGATGAAGATGAAAATAAGAAGCTGGAAGGTGCTTGCAAGTTTTACAATTCCTTCTTCAGACAATATTAGGATGAATAAGATAATTAAGGCTGTTGTAAGCAATATAGCTACTATTGGAGTTCCTTTCTTCCCAATTTTTGATAAAACAGCAGGAAACAATTTATCACGCCCCATTGCAAAGGGATAGCGTGATGCTGATAAAAGTCCTGCATTTCCTGTTGAAGCAAATGCGGCAAGAGCAGCAATGGACATTAACCATACTCCTGCATTTTCGGGCAACCATTTAAAAATTTCTTTGGCAGCAGTAGCTGCCGGCGCCATTTCGTTGGCAAATGAGGTTGGTTCAATAACGGCAACCATAATAAAAACACCCAAACCGTATATGAGTCCAGTAACAACTAATGATAAAATCATTCCCAGGGGAATATTTCTTTCAGGGTTTTTAATTTCCTCGGCAACACTTGCAATTTGCGTTAATCCCAGATAAGAAACAAAAACAAAACCTACTGTTGTAAACAATCCACTCATACCATTTGAAAAGAATGGGGTGAACTGAGATTCAATGGCCTGCTTTCTTATCGATTCTACAGAGAAAATGGAAAAAAGTCCGTCGGCAATAAAAACAATTAAAATACCCAAAAGAAAAATAACAAATACTTTTTGGAAGGCAGAAGTTTTTTTTGCACCTACCAGATTTAAAACCATAAAGAAAAGCGTTGCAATTATGGCAACTGTTTTAGTTGGGATATCCCAGAATATAGCAGCATAAGCACCAATACCGATGATTGCAAAAGCTGTTTTTAACATTAAAGCAAAATATGTTCCTAAGCCACCAATAGTTCCCATTACAGGACCTAAACTTCTATCCAGAAAGAAATACGCTCCTCCAGAGCGAGGTAAGGCAGTAGAAATTTCGGCAATGCTAAACATAGCAGGCAATATTAATATGCCAGCAATTAAATAAGCCAAAAATACAGATGGTCCTGTGTAATGCGCAGCAATACCTGGTAGCAAAAAGAACCCTGAACTGAACATGGCCCCAGTGCTAATTGCAAAAACATCGAACAATCCTAAATCTTTTTTTAGTTTATTTCTCATAATCAAAAAATTAAGACTTTTATTTTAATCCTTAGTTTTTTAAAAGATAAGAATAATTTACCTTTTTTAAAGGTGTTAGATTAAAATTTCATGTATCCTCTCACCCGAATGGTTTCTTTTTGAAAATCCAGTTTATTAATTTTCATTTCTTTACACCGCTGTAAAGTCTTATAAAATGAGGCACAACGTGTTTCTTTAGTTTGAATAATATAGGTTTAAATTTAAGCATATAAACCGAATAGAAAATCCGAGAGGATTTTCGTAAGTAGGTGAGGCCAAACAATTTCTTTTGGCCATTGTTAACAGCGTTTTTTATTTTTTTCGCATAAAGTCAAATGCGCCTTTTCTAAGTTGTATTCCATACTCCAGATAGGCTTTTAGACATGCTAGGAAGTTTGCCCATCCACCTGAATTTTCTAGTGCCCATTTCAAGTTGTCCTCATTAAGTTCCTTTCCGTTTTCGTTTACTCTAACTATGGTACTATTGTCTGGTAATTTTTCTAGTGTAATTATTACAACAGTTTCTGGGTCCCAAACAAAGGAAATTGAACGATTGGTTTCTAATTTTATTTCTTTAATAGGAAACTTATCATCAAATTCAGGAAATTTCCAAATCAGGTCTTTTCCCGTTTCCAATTTTCCATTACTTTCCGAAATGAAATATTTGGTCATTTTCTCTGGATTTACAATCCCTTCAAAAACTTCTTCTACTGGTTTTTGAATTTGTATAGTTGCATTAGATTCGAGTCTCATATCAAATTTCTTAATTTATTGAAAATATTATATATATCTGTCTTAAAATTGGATGCAAGCAAACAAAGCAACTAACATTGGTTTAGTATAAAACTAGCATTTTTTTTTACACGGTGTGCAACAGGCANTTCCTTTTATGATTTCCGAAATTCGGGTTTGCGGAATTTTCAAGTCCTTGGAAAGTCGGTATGCTGTGATTTCCAATGGCTCAAGAAATTCGTAATTCAAGATTTCTCCAGGGTGTACATTTGCTAACTTTTCCATTTTTTTTCTTTTTTTAGTGATAATCGATTATTTCCACTTCGCTTGCGTTTCCTTTGTCCCATATGAATATAATTCGCCATTGTTTGTTAATCCGAATACTGTAATATTCACTTAATTTTCCAGTCAGTTTTTCAAGTCGGTTTGATGGTGGAATTCGTAAATCGGCAATATCCTGCGAGTTGTTCAACATTCTCAATTTCCGACGTCCTATGTTTTGAATTTCGACCGGCATTTTCTTAACTCGGATTCCGTTCCAAATCTGTTCGGTCTCTTTCGAGCCAAAAGAAATAATCATATTTTCGTTTTACGTTACTAACGTCAAAGGTAAGTAAAATATTTGAATTTGCAACGGGTCAAAATGTCTTGTCCTGAAATATGGCTACAGGTTAAAATTGAATTTACGCTGTTAATTTATAT
>NZ_JBHTIB010000029.1:0-2077 GCF_042676825.1 Mariniflexile aquimaris | reverse complement strand
AAGTTGCGTGTTTGCGTGCGAGGATTTTCCGAAGGAAAATCAGACGTAGCAAACGTGCAACAACCTTTGTTTTAGCCTAACACCAGCAATTTTTTATATACGGTGTTGTGGTGTCGTTTTTATTCATTTTCGCTTTCATTTGCAGGTGGTGGTGGCAAATATGGAACTACTTCCCAAAATGCAAAATTAAGTTCCAAATCAGTTTCTAGTTTATCGTATTCTTTTGTTATGTCAATTATAAATTTCTCAATTCCGTTTGTTTTTTCATTTCGTTCGGATTCTAAAATAATCAGAAAACTTTCAAGTTTTTCCGAATTCCGATAATATGAAAAATCCTCAGTCAGTTTTTTGCTTAATGAGTCAGTTAATATTTCTATAATAGTTTGCCACTCGTATGGTTTTCCTTTTCGGAAAGTAACATAGTGTTTTCCTTCTGGGTCAAAAATTATCGGTTCACAAAGTTCAGTCGGATATATATTGCGAATCAGATTTTTTTCTTTAATAACTAATTTTGGAATACTATCATTGCAGGTTATTTCACGAATTCTGTCAATGAGCTTTCCATAATTTTTAAATTCCGATAATTCAAGAGATACATTTAAACTTCCACTTTCGCTTTTTGGCAATCCATAATTCTTTATTTCAGTTTCTTGCTTTCCACAATTTGCCAAAAGCAGTATAATAATCAAATATTTGGCAAATTTTAAATTCATTTCTAGGGTTTGTTTAAATGCACCACAACGTTTATGTGTATGGAAAGTTGCGTGCTTGTGTGCGAGGATTTTCCGAAGGAAAATCAGATGCAGGCAAGCAAAGCAACTAACATTGGTTTAGTATAAAACTAGCAATTTTTTATACACGGTGTTAGGCACAGTATTTTAATATTTTTCTTTTTCTGGTATTTTTAAATTCATTAGAGAAATCAAATAATTACAAGCATTAAAAAAAGCCCCCTTACTGGGTGTCCAAGCACTTACAACTCTATAATTTGATTGATTAACACCTTCCATAATCCATTGAGAACCATCATCACCATAAGAACTATTACCTAACCTCATTTCCCAAAAATTTGCTTTTTCAATGAGTTGAGTGAATTTAATCCATTCTTTTTTGCTTAATATTTTTAGTCGAAAACACTCTATTTCACCAATGTTATTACCATATTCATCAGGTATACTTAATACTTTATAGAACATAATATAACTGTCATTTTTCTTTTCAAACCTAAATGTCATTGGTTTATGAAAAGACCTTAGCCAAGTAAATCTATAAATTTCTTTGT
The DNA here is from genome assembly GCF_042676825.1 of Mariniflexile aquimaris. Lineage (NCBI taxonomy): Bacteria > Pseudomonadati > Bacteroidota > Flavobacteriia > Flavobacteriales > Flavobacteriaceae > Mariniflexile > Mariniflexile aquimaris. The sequence goes on along the minus strand of NZ_JBHTIB010000029.1, from coordinate 795 downwards.
CAATTTTTTTATTAAATAACAAAGGTTCTTCCATTGCGTGAAGATATTTTGAAAAAAAATTCATAGTAAAATCTGCATAAGTACCTTCTATGATTTCTGACCTAATTATAGTCAAAGAATCGTTTACCTTAACCCAATCTGTTCTAACATAAGGAAACATTTCTAACGGAAAGTAAGGTTGGTTTAAATCTGTTGGAACATTTCGGTTATCAACTTTTATTGTTGAGTCAAAATATTTTTCAATCGCTTGACTAAATCCTATTTGGGATAGTAATAATGTCATAATACCAATTGATAATATTTGTCTCACGGTTTTGTTCATATTGTGCCTAACGTTTATGTGTAAGGAACGTTGCGTGTTTGAGTGCGAGGATTTTCCGAAGGAAAATCAGAAGCTAGCAAACAGGCAACGACCAAACGGCTTAACTAAAATAAGCAATGTTTTTTACACGGTGTTGGGCGTTCGTTTTTATTTAAATTTTGTCACTTTAATTTTATTATAATCAGTTCCTTTTTCGTCGATTGGTTTTCCAAAATATCTTGAAGTCAGTTTGAAAAAAGTTCGTACACCAATTTCCTGTTCTATTTCCGCTTTCATTTGCTTTTTGGTAAAGTCCTTGTCTGAAGATTGAAACTCTTTAAGTTCTTCAAGATAAAGTCCGAAAAGCGGGTCTTTCGGGATTTCCAATTCCTCTGGAAGTTTTTCTCCAAAATCAATTTTGATTTCCGTGTCAGCTCCATACCTAACTCGTTGACGTTTTCCATTTGAAATAATATTATAACCATAAAAGTCAG
>NZ_JBHTIB010000028.1:0-104272 GCF_042676825.1 Mariniflexile aquimaris | reverse complement strand
AGTCCCCCATAAAAAGATACAACGGATAGCGCGGTTTTTATGTTTTATAAAAACTTGCCATTATAAATTAAAAATCCCGCTAATTATTGTTTTTATTATCTCTTTGGTTTTAATAAATGGGGACATTACTGAAGACACATTTTATTTCGCCAGTAAATCCGGTTGTGAAGGTTTCTTGCATGGCATCGCCTTTTTTGATAGGTTTTAAACCCTGTGACATTATCCCCGCAATAAAGTAGCCAGTGGCTTTGCCATCTTCTATTTTTTCAATTACAAATTTGCAATTTGATGATATAGCGGGAAGATTACTTGCAAGAGATTCATCGTAATAAGTCGCCATATGCCCATTTGCTATAATTGGTGAAAATTTGTAGATATATGGAGATTTTGTAGCACCGTAATAAAGGACTGCCTCTGTATTGCTTATTTCGGCAAAACTTTTTGTTCCATATAAAGTGTTTTTTTGATTGATTTCTTTGAAGTTAAAAGTTTCTGGTTTTAAGCTTGAGTTTACAGATTCCAGTTTGATTTTTATAAAATTCTCTTTACTATTTCCTTCTTCTTTGCTTGCGATAAAGGTATATTTATTGTCTGAAGACTTTATAAATTGCGCAAATGGTAATGACGTTGTAAGTACGGCACTTTGAATTTTTACTTCGGTATTTGTCGTCGCTGTTGTTTGATTATTTAAAGTATTTATAGATTTTAGAGTTTGTGCTTGACCAGAGCTTGTTGTGTTTATGCCAATAGTTTTTTCGTAGGTGTCGGCTTCTGGTTTAAATATAAATTCTACGCGTCGGTTTTGTGCTTTCCCTTCTTGTGTGTTATTATCGGCTATGGGTTGCGATTCGCCCCTTCCTTCTGTTGTGAGTAATGATTTATCTATGTTATAAACGGTCTCGAGTATTTTCTTTACTTCGTTTGCGCGTTGCTCTGAAAGATTTTGGTTGAATGCAGAATCGCCGTCGCTATCGGTATGCCCTACAATTTTTACCGGAGAATTTGTTTCTTTTAAAATTTTGCTTAGATCTAATAATGTGCCCATGCTTTCAGGCTTAAGCGTTGCCGTGCCAGAATAGAATAATAAATTGCTCACTAATTTGCCTTCTTCAAAGCGTTTTCTGGTATCTGGTACATCTTTAGCAATTCTAATATTTGAAATGAAAAAATCGGTGCCGCCAACACTTCCAAAGGAGATACCTAATTGATTGGGCATATATTCTTCATTTACTGCCGAAAGATCATAAAGCTTTCGTTCATTCCACCACATTCTAAATCTTTTTCCTTGAACGCATATGCTTATGTGAACTGGCGCCGAACTATCATATGGCAAATTTTCGGACATTCCATCGGATATCTTTTTATCTAAGGCATACAAGCTTGCTCTACTGGAGTTTCCTTGGCTAACAATTGCTGAAAAGTTAATGACTGCTTTCCCTGAATTTAGAATAGCTTCATCTGTAACCAGATTGCCTCCTGTGTTTATTAAAGAAATATCTATGCGAGGGTCGTAATTATTTTTTAGCATCAAAAGATCAAATTCCACGCTAAAGTTATTTCCCCAAGATTGTTTTTTGCTTCGAGTTAAGTGATTTGCAGAAGTGGAAGCAAGTTTTAGCCAGTTGCCTTCTAAACCTTCAATGCTAACAACTTCTGCAGATCTTGATGTTATCCAGCCTTCAGGTGCTTCACCTATATTATCTTTTTCAAAATTATCGAAGTACAAGATAGTTGCACCAGGTACAAAATCGAATTTAGAAACATAATTGGGTTTAATACTTCGCTTTGTTTCTTGATTGTTTTGGTTATTTGAAATAGAATCATTTTTATTAGATTTCATTTTTTTTGGAAACGGAATATTTCCTTCTAATACACTATCTATAGTTACATCAATCTTACGATCAATTTTAGCATCGGCTTTTTGCTCTGTTTTGCTCACTATTTTTTCTTTGAGATTTTTCAATAATTGCGCATTTAAATTCATGCTCAATAATAGAACTCCTAATACTATTACATGTTTTTTCATAATTTAAACTGTATTAATTAGTAATAATTAAAATGAAATATTTTTTTCTAATTGACATTAGAAATTAGTCCATGCACCACCAGTTTCGGCATCAAAACCATATTTATTAGAAACCGTTTTAATGCCTGATTTTATATTATTTTGATAGTAAGTCCAACCAATTCTTACGGGTTGTATGGTTACAGACGTGGTCATTTCGCTATTACAACCCATACTTTCGTTACAGGATTGCACTTTAATTTTTTCCATCGCAATGGTATAAACGGTTATTGGCATGCCATTACTGCCAATTTGTGTTACCGTTATGTATCCAGACATTAAATATTCTTTATTAGCTATTGCTTTTTTGAGGTCTGCCGATGCACCTGTAATATTCATAGTAAAATTTACTACTGAATTGTTAGAACCTGTCGTGGCAAGGGTGAGAGCGTTTAAATGGTTTTCGAATCCTCTTGTAACAACATCGCCTTTGAGCATAGTTCCTTTTGCATCAACTAGCTTTACATAAACATCTTGTTTTTGTGCGCCAACAAGTAATGGGAGCATCAAAAGAGTAAAAATTAGTTTTTTCATTTTCTTTATTTTTAGTTATTAATATTATTGTTTTGTAAAACTTTATAAATTTCTGTATCTGAGTTATTGGTATCGTTAAGCCCTCGTATTTTTTCGGTTTTTGTTATCTCGCCTTGGCTAGATAATGTTGTTGCTGATTATTTTTAGTTTGTTGGAACGAGGAACTAATGATAAAAGGTTGATGACTATTTAAAAGATTCCATTTGATATGGTTTTAATTTAGTTCGACAATTTTAGAATTGCTCAAACCATTGATTTTTGAACTTGTTGTTATTGATGTTTTTCCACTAATAAGACTAATTTTCCCTTCAATACCAATAGTTACATCAACGGCCTTTTTTCCAACATTTGGTCCTAAAGTAGCTTGTGCTTCGGCACCTGCGGTTGCGTTAACATCTTTAATGCCGTCGCGGTCTAACTCAAATTCGATACTTACTCCGGCGGTTGCTTCTATCTTTAAAGGTCCTTTTTCAAATGTTCCAATACCTTTTTCTGCATTTATTTTTATAGTACAGCTTTCATATTCATCGTCTATGGCTCGTTCAAAATTATCGAGCCGCGTTATTTCAAGAAATTTAAGATCCAGTTTGCTGGTCATGCGGCTACAGTTGTTATAAAATTTGATTATTTTTAAATCGAGTGTATCATTGTATTTACAGGCAACTTTATCAAATTCTGATAATTTCCATTGACTTTGATTTTTATCTTCATCAACACATTCAAAAGATTCATATTCGGAATATAGTAGAGGCTGGTATTCTTTATTCTTTAATAACCAATCAATTAAAAATTGTATACGAATGCTTTCAAAAATATTTTCATCTAAACTTGTAAATTGAGACCAGTAACCTATTTCATTTAGGTATTGTTTATGGGTGGTTAAAAATTCTTCATCATAAATCTTTTTACGTTCATTATATTTTTTTAAATAATTATTTTCGATATCTACATGATTTTTACAAGGCGCCTCTGGAACTGCTCTTTTATGCGAGTTTTTAATTTTGGATAAATCGTTTGTTAAGACTATAAATTCGTCGGTTAAATGTTTTATTCGCACATCATAATGCCTTTGTGCTTCAGTCATAGCTAGTGTGGCTTTTTTTGCTAACATTGGAACTTTAGTATATTTTGATAATGGATTTCCTTGCTGAAATACCTTTATATCTTCAGCAGCCAACTTGTTTAAATCTTTCGAATAGTTTTCGCCAACTACAATTAACTCTATTTGAAGCTTATTTAATTTCACGTCACATGCTTCATTAAACTTTTCCCATTCAGGTTTAAGGCGTTTTAGTTCACTTAAATTAGTGGGGTAATCTGGTCGATGAATACTGCCTAGACTAAGCGGATCTGGTCCAGGTTTAAAAGAAAGTGTGACGTCATTAAGCGTTAGTTTTGAGCCTAATTCTTCCAATTTATTTTCTTTTTCTGTTGAATATCCAGCTTGAATGGATGTTTTAATATACTTTATAGCATTTACGGTATTGCCTTTGCTTTCTTCTATAATGGCTTTGGTAAAAGTAGCTTGAGGATGCTTTGGTGACATTAAAAGAACACGGTCTAGAAATTGTTCAGCCTTATTTATTTCTCCTAGGCCAAACCAAGCTTGTGCTAAATTATTGAGTATGGTACTATTATTTGGGTATCTTGAGTTTAGGTTGTTTAACACAGGTATGGCTAAGTGTTGCCCGCCTAATAAGGAAAGCATTGATGCATAGTTTGATAAATTATTATCATCTACTGGAGAAGTAAGCAACACTTGTCCTAACGTGTGTAAAGCAATTGTAGGTTTACCTGCAAGCCAAAACCCCATGGCCATATTGCCTTGTTCTATATTATTTTTAGAAAGTGTTTGTATATAGTTATAAGCTTTTGTACAAATCTCTTTTTCGTCGTTTTTTAATGACTCACTGACTATTTTCTGAACGGCGTTTATATAGAATTCCATGCGCTCCAACGGAACATCCTTTAATATAGAGGCATTTTTTGCAACATTTCGAACTGGAATTAGTCGGTTTTCATGTTCCCAAGCATCCACTAGTTTGGCATTACTTAATTGCGGAATGTCTTTTAATGTTGGAATCTTTACTCCTAGTTTTTCTAGTTCCTTTTTATCTTCTTCACTCATATTTTGAAACTCCTCTAACATTTCCCGCATTTCGGCTTGTGTAGGCGGTTTTTCCTGTTCGTTTTTAGTTTTTTGAGCAAAACCAGTGGAAATATTCAAAACAAATAGTGTTATTAGGAAATGAATTTTCATTGTTTCCAATTTTAATGTTTAATGATTTTAGTAGAAAATATTGTATGATTTGAATGTATTTGCATAATGTAAAGTCCATTACTTAACATCGAAATATTTAAACTGCTGGAGTCTCCGTTTAGCTCGGTAATTTTTTTTCCAGACATATCTGAGATAATATATTTGTTAATTTTAAAATTGTTTGGGTTGTTTATATTTATAAAACTTGTTGTTGGATTAGGATAAACACTAATTTGTTCGGTAGAATTAGTTGTTAAACTATTTAAGGTGCCATTAGAATTCAATGTTGTGGCGTAAATATCTGTAGGACCATTTCTGTTATCTTCCCAAGTAAAAATTAAGTTGTTTGAGATTCCATTTGTTAAATCGAAGGTATATTGATGACCTGAAGCGTTAGTTATAATTTCCCCATTTGATGCCCAAAGAACGTTTCCATTATTTGTTATTTGTTGTGCATAAATATCGCCGCTTCCATTTCGATTATCTTCCCATGCAATAACAATACCTGATGGGTTTATTGTTTTTATGGCAGGTCCAGATTGTGTACCTGCAGCCGTACATATTGGAATACCGTTTGCTTGCCACTGAGAAATTCCATTATTATTAATTTTTTGAGCGTAAATGTCTTTTACAAAGAATCTTTCGTCTTCCCAAGCTATGTAAGCACCTCCATTACCATCGGCAAGCATGTATGGGTTTTGTTCGTAACCAGCAGCATTACAAATTTCTATACCATTAAGAGCCCATTGTATATTGCCTAGGGCGTTTATTCTTTGCGCAAAAATATTATTACCAGTATTTGTTCTGTTATCTTCCCAACATACAATTATACCTCCAGTATTATCTAAAACGGATTTTTGTTTTGATTGAATATTTGGTGAAGTGCAGATAGGAATTCCATTTGTTGACCATAGAGGAATACCATTAGAATTTAATTTTTGAGCATAAATATCGGTTTCGCTCGCATCTAAATTTGGCCAAGTATAGAAAATCTCTTGTGTTGTGTTATCGGCGACTATTTGAGGAATACTTGTGGTAGAGAACGATTCAATACAATCAGTACAAACAGGAATTCCGTTATAAGCCCATTGGATGGTTCCATTGCCATCGATTCTTTGCGTATATATATCGTCGTTTGTTGAATTATTTCTTCTATCTGTCCAACTTATGATTGCACCATTATTTTGATAAGGAATAATTCGTGGCTTATTTTGAAAATTTTGTGCGTCACAAATTACAATGCCATTATTAGCCCATAGAGGAATCCCTGCTTCATTTATACGTTGTGAGTAAATGTCCCAATTTCCATTTCTAGTGTCAACCCAAGTCATAATTGCACCAAATTCCCCATCGCTTATAATTCTTACTTGGCTTTGATTTCCGGTTGCAGTACATATTGGAATTCCATCAATCGCCCATTGTACATAACCATCAGCGTTTATCCTTTGTGCATAGATATCTGTAGTAGTCCCAGATCTATTATCGCTCCAAACAATTATGCCACCACCTTTACCGTCGGATACTATTTGTGGAGAACTTACATCATAACCCACAATATTGCAAATTGGGTTATTTTGGTTTGTATTTATGTTCCATTGAGCAATTGCAATTGATTGTAATGAAAAACAAAAAACAGTAATAATTTTAGTAATATTTCGCATATATCTCATAATTAATTAGTTAATAAAATTTAGGGCTGATTAATTCCATTGTTAGATTAAAGTTATAGCAGTTATCATTCTTTTAAATTTTCACAAATTTGTAAGTGAAAGTTTCATTGCTTGATTGAATTCTGATAAAATACAAGCCGTTTTTCAGATGAGCTATATTTATGCCGTTCGAAACATTGTTCTGCTCAATAATATGTTTGCCTGTGATGCTATAAACAATCAGCTTTTCAATTGTTATATTCGATTCGTTTTTAATATTAATAAAGCCATTTGATGGATTTGGGTAAATGGAAAGATTTGATTTTGTTAATTTGTTATCATTTATATCTAACGACTGCGTTTCGAGAGCCCAAAGTTCATTGCCGTTAGCTCCGTTGTCTGCAATAAAGAAGAGAGTGTTGCCAACGATGGTTAAATATTCAGGCGATGAACTCTCGGTAAGATATCTTAAATTATATCCAATTGTTCCTTCTGATGTACCATCTGTTCGAAATAATTCTCTGCCAATGGTGTTACCAGTTGCAACAAAATAAACATAGCCATTAAGATATGTAAACTCTGCTGGTTCTGAATAAAAGTGGCCAGTAGATGGATTTTTTAATAATATAGTTCCAGTTTCAGTCCCATCGCTTTTCCAAACATCAATAATGCCTGAAGAATCAACGGCTCGAAAATAAAGCGTTCCGTTACAATTGCTTAAAAGATTCGGACTTGAAGAAAAAATTCCTGATTTGATATCCTTTACTAATTCTGTTCCAAACTCAGTACCGTCACTTTTCCAGAGCTCGCTTCCATGTATACCATCTTGCGCTTGAAAAAATAAAGTACCATTCACATTCTTTAAATCCCAGGGTACAGAACTGTTTGCGGTAAATCCATTATCGCCGGGATAGATATCTTTAACCATTGTGGTTCCAGCTTCAGTCCCATCGCTTTTCCATAGTTCTCGTTCATGTAAATATTTGCCATCATTGGCAACAAAAAATAGCGTGCCATTTACATTGGTCATAAAAGGATAAGCAGTAAAACCATCTTGAATTCCGGCAGCAATGTTCTTTACCATTACAGTTCCAGTTTCAGTTCCATCACTTTTCCATAATTCATGCCCATTCACACCATCAAAAGCTCCAAAAAATAGCGTACCATCAATATCAATAAATCGTCCTAAAGAAGTTAATTGCGTTGTTGGGTTAATATCTTTTACCATAACCGTTCCAGTTTCTGTGCCATCACTTTTCCATAAGGCATAATCGTTAACACCATCATTTGCCGCAAAAAAAAGTAGGTTTCCAACACTTGTAAGTTCAGCTATATGTGAAATACCATCATTAAGAGTGCTTGGTCTGATGTTTTTTACCATCATCGTACCAGTCTCGGTGCCATCACTTTTCCATAGTTCAGGACCATTAATTCCGTCATCCGCTCTAAAGAAAAGTGTTCCATTAACATTGGTCAATCTTGAAGGTGCCGAATTGTTAGGTCCTACATTAATATCTTTCACTAATACGGTACCAGAATGGGTGCCATTGGTTTTCCAAAGCTCTAAACCGTGGGTTAGGTCGAAAGCTGCAAAAAATAAGGTGTTGTTTACTTTGGTTAAATTAGTAATGTAGGATGGTTGCCCTCCTGGGTTTATATCCTTTACCAGAAAAGGTGTTTGGGAAGATATAAGTATAGTTTTTCCCAAAAGAACAGTAAGAAATATTATTTTTTTCATGGTTTATGGTGTAAAAATTTGTTATAGATTTATACAAACAAACTATTTTTTTAACATAGCCCATTTACCACCATCAGTATTACTGGATTTACTACCCCAAGTACCAATTAATTTGCCGCTGTTGGTTTCGTAATTTCCGTATATAGAAAATGTGCCGCCGCCAGTATAATTATAAGTAGCAGCAATAACGTTGTTATTAAACGTATAAGAGCCATTGGCCAAAGTTGCACCATCACTGTTTAAAACTTTCATACTACCATCGTTCATATCAAACTCACCTATAATATCATTGCAGCGGTATGTGTCTCCTCCTTTAATTCCACCGCGTTTGTTCCCAAAGGCATCAACAAAAGAGCCAACATTTACACGATTATTATAAGCTCCCGTAGCGTCGCCATAAACTGGAGTACGTTTATCATAGTTTATTTTAGTGTTGCCGTTTTTATCGGCAAGTGTAATGCCAAATGTGAAGTAAACTTCATCACCCTTACCATCGGTGTGTAAAATATCATCCCAGGTTTCACGATAACAATCAAAACCTGCAAAAGAAATACGAATTTTACCTGTTTGCGAAAAACTTGATAACGAAGTAAAAAGTATTAACAAGAGAACTGTAAATTTTTTCATAATATGTGTGTTTTAAGTGTTTGTAATCTCGTAACTTTCTGATGTAAAATTGATTATAAATACAAAACCAAACAATCCCCTAAAAACAGGATATTGCAATAAATTGAAAAAATCATGGAAAAAGGGGATAAAGAAATAGTATGTAAAATGCGTAATTTGTATTGTATCTAGAAAATCTTGTTTTATGAAAAAGGTTTGGCTTCTGTTATTGTTTTTGGGCTTGGGTGGTATTACTCATGGACAAAATTTAATGGATAAAGACAGTTTGTTAAGATTGCTGCCAAACGCAAAAAAGGATACCTCTACAGTCTTGCTTTATTTAAATATAGGTCAGCAATTTGAAGACAGCGAGCCAGAAATTGCCAAAAAATATTATCGAAAGGCGAGAGATTTAAGCAAAGAGATTAATTATCCAAAAGGTATTATTAAATATATTTCTAATTATACTTATGTGCTAAATATGCAAAGTTTAAAGGATTCATCCTTAATTTTAAACTTGCAAGCGGTCGCACTTTCAAAAAAAATTAACGACTCTTTAAATCTTGCAAATACCTTGTTTAATACAGGAACCTCGTATAGCATGTTAGGTGATTATGAAAATGCGATAAGCTATTATATTCAAGGAAAAAAAATATTTGCTAAAATTGGAAACGAAGAAACCGCGTATAAGGCAGACGACCTGCTTCAACTTCTTTATTATAATATGCGGCAATATAAGAAGGGTATTGAACATGGCGAAAGGGCTGTAAAAGGTTTTAAAAAACTAAATAATTTGCCTTGGTTAATTAGCTCGCTTAATAATCTTGGAACTAATTATTGTAGCCTAAGACAATTAGATAAAGCCGAAGCTCTTTTTAAAGAAGCGTTAGATTTAGGTATTAAAATTAATTCTAAGAATGCTATTGCTGTTCAAAACCTGAATCTTGGAGATATTTATATTCAAAAAGGTGAGTACGAAAAGATTAAACCTTTTATGGAAAAGGCTTTAATGCTTGCAAAAGAATTGGAACTTTATGAAACAGAGGTCATCGCCCTTAAAGGACTGGCGTTTTATTATTTGAACGAAAAGAATTATCCAACGGCCGAAAAATATGCACAAGAAGCATTAGTACTTGCTAATAGATATAAATTAAATGTAGAACGCGTAAAAATATATACACTTTTATCCAACCTTTCTTTTGCAGTTCAAAATACTAAAGAAGGAAATTTGTATGCGACTAAAAGTACCTTGTTAAATGACAGTATTTTAAACGAAAGTATTCAGAAAAACACCTTATTGCTAGAAAAGAAATATGCGTTTGAAGAAAAAAACGCTAAAATAAAATTGCAAGATTTAAAACTGCAAAGGAGAAACACACTAAATTATATTCTTATTGGCTCTACCATTATAGCCTTACTTGTTATGTTTCTTTTATTTAAAAACTACAGTCACAAACAAAAAATGCAGCAACATCGAATAAACGAATTAGAAAAGGAAAAACAGTTAACAGCAACCGAAGCAGTATTAAAAGGTGAAGAACGCGAGCGTATTAGGTTGGCTAAAGATTTGCATGATGGGTTAGGAGGAATGCTCTCGGGTATAAAATTTTCTTTCCAAAGTATGAAACAAAATCTTATTATGACTCCAGATAACCAACAATCCTTTGAGCGTAGTATGGATATGTTAGATAGTTCAATTAGGGAAATGCGCCGAGTAGCTCATAATATGATGCCTGAATCGTTGGTAAAATTTGGGTTAGATACAGCCATTAAAGATTTTTGTAATGAAATAAACACAAGTGGAGCTTTAAATTTAAAATACCAATCAATAGGAATTAATGCTGTTAAAATAGACCAAACCACCTCAATAACTATTTATAGAGTTGTTCAAGAATTAATAAACAATATCATAAAACATGCACAGGCAAATTCAGCCATCGTACAAGTAACATTAACAGATTCGGTTTTAACCTTAACCGTAGAAGATGATGGAAAAGGATTTAATCCTGAAAAAATTAAAAATTCAAAAGGAATGGGTTGGGAGAATATTAAAAATCGAATTGATTTTCTTGGAGGCAAAGTCAATATTGATTCAGAAGAAGGAAAAGGTACTTCTGTATTGATAGAAATAAATATATAAATGGCAATAAAAGTTTTTATTACAGACGATCATTATATGATTATTGAAGGCATTCGATCGTTACTTCAAGACGAAAAAAACATTGAATGGCTTGGTCATGCCATGACTGCAGATTCTTGTTTAGCTTTTATAAAAAACCAACAGCCCGATATTCTCTTTTTAGATGTAAACTTACCAGACAAAAGCGGCATAGATTTATGTAAAGAAATTAAAACGCATTACCCAGATATTCAAATTATTGCACTTAGTTCTTTTAATCAGCAAAGTTTTATAAAAAAAATGATGGATAACGGTGCGTCTGGGTATGTTATAAAAAATGCCTCTAGAGATGAACTAATTAAAGCAATAGATGCAGTTATAAAAGGTGATTTATTTTTGAGTCATGAGGCTGCATTAATCATGCATAATTCTGAACTTACCAAAATCCCAATAATAACAAGAAGAGAAAAAGAAGTGATTTTGTTAATTTCGAAAGGACTAACCAATAACGAAATTGCTGAAAAATTGTTTATAAGCACCACAACGGTTGATACACATAGAAAAAATTTACTCATTAAATTTGAAGCTAAAAATACAGCCGCTCTAGTGCGTATGGCTTTTGAAATGAGTTTAATTTAAAAGAAAGGTTGAACAAACTGGTTATAAACAAAAGGTCCTGTATTTGAAAACCTCTAAACTTTTTTTGTTTTGTTATAGATTCAGTCCGAAGTGACATAGAAATAGTTACAAAAAACAAAAAATCCCGTAAACAAAAGTTTCGGGATTTTTTCGTGGTACCTCCAGCTCCGAAGCGTCGGAGGAACCAGGGCAGAGTTATTTTTTATTGAGTATATCCGTTAAAATATTTGGATTGTCAATAATTTTGAGAATGAATTTTTTGCTTTTCATTCGTTTTATGAATTTTTCAAGATAGATAGCATCATCTTTTGAATGACATTTTAAATGTAAAACAAGTTCCCAGTCATTGGCTATTTTTGTAAAACTTCCTGTATATTGGTGGTTGTTGTGCTTTGCTAATCTTTCATTTAAATTATAAGTCTCACCTATATAATGGGTGTTTTTAGATGGGCTGAATAGAATATAAAGAAAGTGTACCATGTATAAATAAACAAAAAATCCCGTAAACAAAAGTTTCGGGATTTTTTCGTGGTACCTCCAGGAATCGAACCAGGGACACAAGGATTTTCAGTCCTTTGCTCTACCAACTGAGCTAAGGTACCTCGCCAAAGCGGTTGCAAATATATATTCATTTTTGCTATTCACCAAAAGAAAATTGCAAAAAATCACTCGATTTTTTATATGTAAGAAATATTTAACTTTATGTAATTTGAAATCAATATAATAAGTTAAATTAGAATATTAATAAATTGTCATTTTGTAATTTTATCCCTTTTAGTTAAAATTATGAATTTAATAATCGATGTCGGTAATACTTTTGTAAAACTTGCTGTTTTTAACGGCGACAAGATTGAATATAAAAAACAAGTTGAATTAGATTTAATTATTGAAGAAGTTAAGGCCATAAAGAATAATTTTAAGCTAATTAAACGTGCCATTATTTCTTCGGTTGGAAGTTTAAAAAGTGATGCTGTTGCTGTTATTAAACAATATTTCGACGTATTAATATTAGATGCGAACACAAACTTACCTTTTAAAAATTCATACCAAACGCCTAAAACCTTAGGCGTGGACAGAATAGCATTAGTATGCGCCTCGGTACAACAATTTCCAAATAGTAATGTCCTAATTATAGATGCAGGTACATGTATAACATACGATTTTATTACTGAAGTGAACGAATACCTTGGAGGTGCCATTTCACCAGGGTTACAGATGCGGTATAAATCGTTACATAATTTTACGGCGAAATTACCGTTATTAAATACCGAAATGCCCTTAAGCATCACAGGAAACTCAACGCAACAAGCCATACATTCGGGTATTGTTTATGGTGTTTTAAAGGAAATAGAAGGGGTTATAGAGGTTTATAATCAAAAATATTCAGATTTAACAGTTATTTTAACAGGAGGTGATAGTAATTTCTTGTCTAAACAATTAAAAAGTAGCATATTTGCGACTTCTAATTTTCTTTTAGAGGGATTAAACTTTATTTTACATTATAATTCAAACGAATGATAAAAAAACTTTTATTAGTTTTTATTGCAGTTTTAACGATTAGCAGTTACGGACAAGAAGGAACAGCTTCACCTTATTCATTTTATGGTATTGGTAGCCTAAAATTTAAAGGAACAGTCGAAAATAGAAGTATGGGTGGTTTAAGTATTTATACAGACAGTATTCATATAAATTTACAAAATCCTGCGTCTTATGCTGGTAATAGTCTGGAAATGTGGAATAATGAAAGCAGACCAGTTAAGTTTACGGTTGGTGGTAGTAATGATGCACTTAAATTAAAAAGCGATGTAGAAACCGATAGGGCATCTTCAGCTACGTTTGATTATCTTGCATTATCTGTTCCTGTTGGAAAATTTGGTTTCGGTTTTGGATTGCTGCCTTTTACATCGGTTGGTTATAAATTACAGTCAAACGATTCAGAAGGAAATGTTATTGATAAATTTAGAGGTCAAGGAGGTTTAAATAAGGCTTTTCTTGGTTTAGGATATCAAGTTACTAAAGAATTAAGTATTGGTGTCGATTTACATTATAATTTTGGGAATGTACAAAATAGCACCGTTACTTATACTTACGATAGTGATGGTAATTTAACGCAATATCAATCAAGAGAAAATAATCGGTCAGATTTAAGTGGAATCAATTTAAATTTAGGAGTATCATATAAAAAGATGATAACCGATAAGTTAGAACTCGTTTCGGGAGCTACATATACACCAGAAAGTAGTTTGGTGTCTAAAAATGAAAGATCATTTTCAACCATCACCATCAGCGCTACTACAGGTCAAGAATTTGAAATCAATACCATCGATACAGATTTAGAATCTCTTGGTTTAAAGGAAACCGATTTGGTAATGCCTTCTAAATTTTCGATAGGAACTGGTATTGGCGAACCGAGAAAATGGTTTGTTGGGGCAGAGTACACAACACAAAAAACGAGCAATTTCTCTAATGATTTGTATAGCAGTGGTGCAACAAAATACGAAGACGGAAGTACTATAGCCTTAGGAGGATTTTATATACCAATGTATAATTCTTTTGATAGTTATTTAAAACGTGTTGTATATAGAGCTGGTTTACACTACGAAAAAACCGGATTAAATATAGAAAATGAGTCGATAAATGAGTTTGGCATATCTTTTGGTGTAGGTTTACCAGTAGGGAGCTATTTCTCTAATGCGAACGTAGGATTTGAAATAGGGAAAAGAGGAACTACAAAAAATAATTTAATTCAAGAGAATTTTATTAATTTCCAAATAAGTTTATCTTTGAACGATAGATGGTTTGTGAAAAGAAAATATGATTAACAGCGTAACATTATTAACATGAAAACAAAAATTACATTATTACTAGCTTTTTTATTTATTGGGTTAAATATAAGCTTTGCGCAGCAAGATGAAGAATGCATGACTAAATTGTCCATATTCCACGAATATGTAAAAGCAAAAAACTATGACGCAGCTTATCAACCATGGATGGATGTGAGAACAAAATGTCCAGAATTTAATAATGCTATTTATGTAGATGGCGAGAAAATCTTAAAAGACAGAGTTGAGAAATTTACTGGTGCAGAGAAAGTTGCAGCCATTAAAGACTTAGTAAAAATGTGGGGAGAGAGAGCACAATACTTTCCAGACAAAACCCCAAAAGGTGAGTACGGCGCGCAAGCATGTCAGTTAATGTATGATAATAAAGGTGCTATGAACGCATCTATAGATGAGTTATATGCGTGTTTTGATTCTGTATATAAAGAAGATAAAGCTACTTTTACAAACCCACAAAGTTTGTATACATATTTTTCATTAATGGTTGATTTGTTTGATGCCGGAAAAAAACCTGCTGAAGAATTATTCGACAAATATGATGATATTGTAGAAAAAGTAGAAGAGGAAGTGAAAAATTACTCTGAAAGCTTAAATGAGATTATTGTTAAGGAAGAAGAAGGAACAGAATTATCTAGAAAAGATACTCAGTACAAAGCATATTTCGAAAGTTACTTAACAAATTACGATTTAATTGCATCGGGTATCGATGAAAAAATGGGGTCTAGAGCAAATTGCGAAATCTTAATCCCTTTATATCAAAAGAATTTCGAATCTAATAAAGAAAATGCCGTTTGGTTACAAAGAGCAGCAGGTAAAATGGTTGAAAAAGACTGTACAGGCGATCCATTATTCTTTAAATTAGTAAATGCTTATCACGAATTAAGCCCAACAGCTAAGTCTGCATATTACTTAGGTGTACTTAAAGATAAACAAGGAAAATCTAACGAGGCTATCTCTTTCTACGAGGAAGCTATTAAATTAGAAACAGATAATTACAAAAAAGCTGATTTAAACAATAGAATCGGATTGAAATTAAAAGCAAAAAGTAATTATGGTAGAGCTAGAGGCTTTTTCAGAGAATCACTTAGATTGAACCCATCAAACGGTCGTCCATATTTATCAATTGCTGCTATGTATGCTGCAAGTGCTAATAGTTGTGGTGATACTAACTTTAACAAAAGAGCTGTATATTGGTTAGCGGCAGAAGAGGCAAGAAAAGCGGGACGTGTTGATGCAACCCAACAAGGTAATGCAAATCAATCCGCTGCTAGTTACCTATCTAAAGCACCAACTAAAGCCGAAATATTTAGTGGTGGTATGGCTGGAAAAACAATCAATATTGGTTGTTGGATAGGAGCATCTATAACAGTGCCGAACCTTTAATGAGAAAACAAATTTCAAATAATATTTTTAACATAGTCACCATATTTTTGGTGACTATGTTTTTTTCATGTAACGACAGTTTTAAACAGGTTCAGAAAATGGGAATTTCTGATAATGAACCCGTTGGTGTTGCAGAAAACATTAACTTAAAATATACAGATTCTGGCAGAGTAACGGCAAATCTATTAAGTCCGAAAATGCTAGATTTTACTAACAGAGATTTCCCTTATAATGAATTCCCTCAAGGTATTACACTTTATATCTATGATGAAGAGAATAAAAAAAGTACTGTAATTTCAGATTACGCCATTATTTACGACGCTACTAACCTTATAGATTTACAAGGTAATGTTGTAATTACTACTGCAGATAATAGAATTTTAAAAACCGAGCAATTATACTACGACCAGAAAAGGGAATGGTTGTATACGAATAAGCCAGTAACTTTTTCAAGCGAGAAAGATATTATTAATGGCAATGGTTTCGATTCTAACTCCAAATTCACTAATGCCGAAGTGTTAGAAGTTACAGGATATGTAACTGTCGAAGATTAAATTTAATTATCTTTACCCAAGATTAAACTTATAATTATGATGTTTTCTAAGATTTTTCAATACGCATATTTGGTGTTTGCTGTATTGTTTTTATATGATGGTATTTCAAAATGGAACCTAGATAGAACAGCCTCTTATTTATCGCTAGGATTGGCGGCACTTGCTATATTTATGTTTTTTTTTAGAAGAAGATTTAACACAAAAAATCAGAATAAAGATAATTCAAACTAAATGAGTGTCGATGTTATTATCATTATAGTATCATTAATACTTTCTGCGTTTTTTTCAGGAATGGAGATTGCTTATATCTCTTCAAACAAAATTCATATAGAAATTGAAAAAAAGCAGGATGGTTTACTATCAAGAATTTTAACAAAACTTACTTCTAAACCTTCAAAATATATTGCAAGTATGCTTATTGGAAACAATATCGCACTTGTTATTTATGGTTTTTTTATGGGCGATTTGTTGGTCGATTGGTTTAAAACAATGGTACCAACATCGGTGGCATTTTTAGATTTAATGCTTACCGACTTTAGTTTATTAACACAAACTATAATTTCTACATTGGTAATTTTGGTAACTGCCGAATTTCTGCCAAAGGTGTTTTTTCAAATATATGCTAACAAACTAATTAAGGCATTAGCGGTACCCGCGTATATGTTTTATGTTGTGTTTTCTATTATTTCAGATTTTGTTATTTGGATATCAGATTTTGTATTAAAACATGTTTTTAAAACCGAAGGCGATCAAATACAACTGGCTTTTACCAAAGTAGAGTTAGGTAATTATATTAGTGAACAAATGGAATCTGTTGAAGCGCACGACGATGTAGATTCAGAAATTCAAATTTTCCAAAATGCTTTAGAATTTTCCGAAGTAAAAGCTAGGGAAGTCATGGTGCCTCGTACAGAAATAACAGCTGTAGAAATTAACGATTCCATCAAATCATTAAACGCCCTCTTCACTGAAACCGGATTCACTAAAATATTGGTGTATAAAGACACTATTGACGATATTGTTGGTTATGTGCACTCTTTCGAGTTGTTTAAAAAGCCAAAAAACATTAAAGCCATGTTGCTTCCTGTTGAATTTGTGCCAGAAACAGTACTTATTAAAGACGTGCTTAATGTGCTAATTAAAAAACGAAAAAGCATCGCAGTAGTGTTAGATGAATATGGTGGAACTTCTGGAATAATGACCGTTGAAGATATTGTTGAAGAATTGTTTGGCGAAATTGAAGACGAGCACGATACGATAGATTCCATTGAAGAAAAAATAGACGATTCAACTTATAAGTTCTCTGCAAGATTAGAGGTTGATTATATTAACGAAACTTTCAAGCTTAATTTGCCGGAACATGAACATTTTGAGACACTTGGAGGTTTAATTGTTAGCCATACTGAAGAGATACCAAAACAAAATGAGATAGTTAAAATTGAGGGATTTCAATTTACAATTTTAGAAGTTTCAAATACTAAAATAGACTTAGTAGAACTCAAACTTTTAGACGACGATTAACTTAAAATAATTAAACATGTAACTGCTTTTATTATTAAATAGAAAATAGTATTTTCGCGCACGATAATTAGTCAATTAGCAGTTGGCAACCAACTTAACAAGTAAATCCTAAGATTAGGTAAAATAAATAATATCAGATGGCAGTTTTAAATAAAATTAGACAACGTTCCCTATTTTTAATAATAGTAATAGCATTAGCGTTATTTTCTTTTGTATTAGCAGATTTGTTTAAAAACGAAAATGCATTTGCAGGTAAATCCCAAAATATAGTGGCAACTATAAATGGAAAAGATATTACCCGTGAGTATTTTTTAGAAAAAGTTGAAGCTTTACAACGTCAAGCAGGACCTAATGCAACAAGCACTCAAATAATGAATCAAGTTTGGGAGCAAGAAGTTAGACAAGCAGTAATGGAATCTCAATACGAGAAACTTGGTATTACTATCGAGAAAGAACAAATGAGAGATTTGTTAAAAACGGCATTGTCTGGTAGTCCAGAATTTTTAAATGCAGCAGGCTTATTCGATGAAAATAAAATGAATGAATATATTGCCAATTTAAAAGAAACATCGCCGCAAGGTTACCAAAGTTGGGTTGATTACGAAACAACTATCGCAGCAAACGCTTTACAGCAAAACTATATTAATATGGTTAAGGCTGGTTTAACGGGTACTTTGTTAGAAGGCGAATTAGAGCATAAATTAGAAGGTAATAAAGTAGATATTAATTTTGTTCAAATACCATATACTTCGATAGCCGATAGTTTAGTGAAAATTAGCAAATCAGATATCTCAGATTATATTAGCAAGCGCAAAAAACAATTTGAAGTAGAAGCTACAAGAGATATTAAATTTGTACAGTTTAATGAGATTGCTTCGCCGGAAGATGAGAAAGCGATTGTGGCAGATTTAAAAGGTCTGTTAAAGAATAAAGTTGAGTATAACGAAAGTTCTAAATCGAGTGAAACTATTGTTGGATTTTTAAATACTACTGAAAACGAAGGATTTATTAACTCGAATTCAGACATTAAATTTGATAACCGTTTTGTGTTTAAATCTAGTTTACCTATAGCTGCAGCCGATAGTATTTATAACCTTAAAGAAGGTGCAATTTATGGTCCATATAAAGATAATGGCTACTATAAAATGTCTAAACTAATTGCTGTTAAGCAAATTCCAGATTCTGCTAAAGTAAGACATATTTTAATTCCTTTTGTTGGTTCTCAAAGTGCAGGAGCAGATGTAAGCAGAACAGAAGCTCAAGCTAAAATTTTTGCAGACAGTTTATTAAATGTATTAAAAGCTGACAAAAGTAAATTTCCAGAGTTTGTAAAAGAATATTCTTCAGACCAAGGAAGTATCGAAAAAGAAGGACGTTACGATTGGCATCCATATAATTCTATGGTTCCTGAATTTAACGACTTTGAATTTGAAGGTAATGTTGGTGATATGGGCGTTGTAAAAACGGTTTTCGGATTCCATATTATGGAAATTGAAGGTCAAAAAGCTAAAAACAAAGCAGTTAAAGTTGGAACAATCGCTAGAAAAATTGAAGCTTCTGAAACTACAGTAGACAAAGTATTTAGAGATGCTTCAAATTTTGAATTAGCCGTGGTTGATAAAGATTTTGAGAGCGCCGCTAAAGATAAAAAATACACTGTTAATCCGGTGAATGCTTTAAAGGAGTTAGATGAAAATATTCCAGGAATTGGTAGTCAACGTACAATTGTTCGTTGGGCTTTTGAAGAAGATGCTAAAGTTGGCGATATTAAACGTTTTAACATTCCGAATGGTTATGTAATTGCACAGTTAGTTGCAAAACATAAAAAAGGACTTATGTCTGTTGAAGATGCTAAATTAACTGTTGCTCCAATTATTCGTAACCAGAAGAAAGCAGAAATGATTAGAAAAAGAGCTACTGCAACTACTTTGGAAGCATTAGCGAAAGCTGAAAAAACTACCGTAAGAACTGCTACCGGAATTAATATGAAAAACCCAACCATTACTGGTGTGGGAAGAGAACCACTTGTGGTTGGTTCTGCTTTTGCTTTGAAACAAGGACAAACCTCTAAATTGATAGATGGTGCTAATGGTGTGTATATGGTACAGGTAACTAAAATAGAACGTGCACCTAAATTAGATAATTACCAAGCAGTCGCTAATAGAGTTGAACAACAAAAACTAAATGTGGTGGCTTCTAAACTTTATACAGCTTTAAAAGAGGCTTCAGAAATTGAAGACTATAGAGCTAAAAACCAAATTCAATAAGAAGTTATCTTATTAAATAATGTATACAAAAATGCCTCGAAATAAATCGAGGCATTTTTTGTTTTATAATAGTACCATTTCTTTATATGGTATTATAGTATGATAGCCTTTATTTTTAAAATATTCCGATGGGTTTAGTTCGGCAGTGACTAATATAAAATCGCCACCCCAAGCACCAAGACTTTTAATACTTCCGTTATAATCGTTAAACAATAGTTCTTTTACTGGTTGTTGTTTAATTATTTTTGAAATGATGACTTCGTGTTGGGTAATTAGAGTGTCGAAATCTAAAAGTGTTTTAGACTGTATAATTTTATTAGTAATGTCACTAATTTCAGAAATAGCGGTATCAATAGAGCCTTTATTCGCTTTAAAACTAGCGATACCATCTCGACTGTTTTGTTTTTTGTTTAAATAAACAAAATATAAATTATTCTTGAAAGTGGGATTGAAATCTATTTTATTAACATGTGGTACGCTGTTCTTCAATTGGTATGTTAAGGGGAATTTGTGTTGTGCGCAAGCAATATCGTAACCACTGCCACCAAAAGTGTTTTCTAATAATTTGTAGGCATCTACTTGAGTCCATTGCGCTACATTATTAATTAAGGTTGAAGAAGTGCCCAAACCCCAATTTCTTGGAAATGTTAAGTGTGTAGAAATTTTAATACCCTTTGTTATGCTTAAAAATTCTGGGTTTAATAATCGTGCTGCTTTTAAAATTTGAATGATTCTATTCGAAATGTCATTGCGACCATTCGTCAAACCCGAAGCAAGTTCGTTAAAAGAAAAGGTATCCTCAAACCAAACTTGTCCCTTTTCGTCATAACTTTCCCAAACGATAGTTTGATTTTCAAACGTTTCAACTTGTAGCGATTGACCATATTTAGTAGGTAAGGCAAGCGATAACGCACCATCAAGCACCACATATTCTCCGGTAATTAAAAGTTTTCCGTTGCTATAAAATTTTTGCATTGGTTGATTATTAATCTACATTCTTAATTTTTCAATAGCCTCGGCAACAGCACTATGGGTTACCGTATTGGTTTTAAAATGATTGGTTAGGGTACTTTTTTCGGCATCGGTAGCATTAAACTGGTTTAAAATATTCATTAAATGCATTTTCATATGGCCTTGTTGAATACCAGTGGTTGTAAGCGATTTGAGTGCAGCAAAATTTTGAGCTAGACCAGCAACAGCAACAATCTGCATTAATTCTTTTGCAGACGGGTGGTGCAATAGTTCTAGAGACAATTTCACTAAGGGGTGTAATCCTGTTAAACCACCCACGGTTCCTAGGGCTAATGGGATTTCTATCCAAAAAGTAAAAATGCCATCTTCAATTTTTGCATGCGATAAACTACTGTATGTTCCATTTCGAGAGGCATAGGCGTGTACACAAGCTTCAATGGCTCTAAAGTCGTTTCCTGTTGCTAAAACCACCGCATCGATGCCATTCATAATGCCTTTGTTATGCGTTACTGCTCGATAAGGTTCAACTTCAGCAATTTTCACCGCTTGAATAAATTTTAAGGCAAATTCTTCAGGTAAAATGCTGTCATCTTCATATAAATCTTCAATCTTACAGCTTACTTCTGCTCGTACCAGGCAATCGGGCACATAGTTAGAAAGTATGCTCATCACAATTTGAATGTTCTTTTCTTCAGCAGAAAAACCTTCAAAGTTTAAAGCTTCGTTTTTAAATGTTTTAGCAAATTGCTCTAAACAAGAATTTATAAAATTGGCACCCATAGCATCTAAAGTTTCAAATGATGCATGGAGCTGGTAGTAGCCTTGAATATCCTGAGTTTTATTTCTTAATTCTATATCTAAGATACCACCACCACGTTTTTGCATGTTTTTGGTGATATGTGATGCCTCTTGAATAAGTTTTGATTTTATGTCATTAAAAAAGCGCTGCAATGTTTCGAAATCCCCTTGAAACATAAAATGCACTTGCCCGATTTTGGTAGTCGAAATTACTTCGGTTTTAAATCCGCCTCTGTCCATCCAAAATTTCGCAGCTTTACTAGCCGCAGCAACCACCGAACTTTCTTCAATAGCCATGGGTATCGTGTACAGCTTTCCATTAATTAAAAAATTGGGAGCTACACCTAATGGCAAGTAATAATTAGTAATGGTATTCTCAATAAATTCGTCGTGAAGTTGCTGAAGTTTGTCGTTGGTATTCCAGTATTGTTTTAAAATACGTTTGGCATCTTCGGCATTAGAAAAGTAGGTTTCAACGATCCAATCAATTTTTTTTGATTTCGATAATTTTGAAAAACCAGAAATTGAAGCACACATGTTTTTTAATTTTAAAAACACAAAGATACTACATCTAATATTTATATATGTCGAGCCTTATTTAATTGTGATTAATTACTGTTTTTTGAAGAATTTTTAGTAAACTTGGAAACTTTTAATAAAACCGCAATGAATGATTGAAATTAACAAGATTATATTAATCTTACCAGAATAAAATTCATGAATTCAGGAATAGTTATAATGATAATAAATAAATGGTAAACAGTAAGTTAGAACCACACCAGAAAGAACTTTGGGGGCAACCCATTGGATTGTATGTATTGTTTTTAACCGAAATGTGGGAGCGCTTCTCTTACTATGGTATGCGGGCATTATTGGTGTTGTACATGACTACCTCGACTTTGGGTGATGATGCGCGAGGCGCAGGTTTGGGTTGGACGAGTAAAGAGGCACTCGCACTTTACGGTTGGTACACCATGTTAGTATATGTTATGTCAATCCCCGGTGGGATGATTGCAGATAAATTTATAGGACAAAAAAAGGCCGTTTTGTATGGCGCTATAATTTTGTGCATGGGTCATGGCGTTTTAATATTAACAGATATTTGGGCGTTTTATACGGGACTTGGCCTTGTAATTTTAGGGGTGGGTCTATTAAAACCAAATATTTCGACCATGGTTGGCGGATTGTATGCAGAAGGTGATATTAGAAGAGACAAAGGATTTAGTATTTTCTACATAGGCATAAATACCGGATCATTATTAGCAACTATGATTATTGGAGGTGTCGTGGCGAAATGGGGTTGGCATGCTGGCTTTGGACTTGCCGGTATTGTTATGGTTTTAGGGTTGATTAATTATGTTTTTGGTCAAAAGTATTTAGATAAAGTGGGTGATTTTGTACCAAGCACTAACGATGAAAATGAAGTATCATACGGCAAATTATATTCTAATCTGTTAACCTCTCCAAAACAATTACTTATTGTTGGAATTTTACTTTTAGCTTCAATTTATGGATGGTATAAATTAGAATGGGGCTTTGGTTTGTTATTCATTTTCTTAACTGCCATTGCTGCGTTGCTAATTATGATTTATAAAGAATTAGATTCGCAAATATTTAAAGACAGATTCTTAGTCTTATTACTCTCTTTTATAATGGTCATAATATTTTGGGGCGCTTTTGAGCAAGCTGGAGGGCTAATGAATTTATATACAGATACAAAGACCAATAGAGTGTTGTTAGGTTGGGAAATTCCAACAGTAATGTTTCAAAGTTTAAATGCTGGTTTTATTATCATTTTTGCGACTATAGTTGCTGGTTTCTGGGCTAAACGGAAACTTAAAGGTAAGGAAGCTTCTTCATTATTTAAAATGGCATTGGGTATTATCATAATGGGTTTTGGGTTTCTTTTCATGGTATTTGCAGCTATGGAATTTGAGAGTTCTGGAACTTCAAGTATGATTTGGTTAGTCTTGGCTTATTTGTTTCACACAATTGGCGAGCTATGTTTGTCTCCAGTCGCATTATCTTTTATAACTAAATTGGCGCCAGTGAAATACGCTTCGTTGATTATGGGCGTTTATTTTGCATCGTCAGGTTTAGGAAATAAAGTAGCAGGCCTTATTGGTGAGTCGGCTTCTAATTACGGCGAATATTCGGTGTTTTCTGGCATTTTAATATTTACGGTACTCATTGGAACGATATTTATTTTACTATTGAAGCCATTAAAACGCTTAACACATGCAGCAGAAGATAATGAACAGTAAAATTTTTGAATGGTACTTGGATTTGAATATGAAAAAATAAATAGCTTAAATTTTTTATAAAACAATAAATTAATATGAATACAGACAATAACCTTTCTAAAGACAAGGGATTAGGGCATCCAAAAGGACTCTATACGCTTTTTGCTACAGAAATGTGGGAGCGATTTAGCTACTACGGAATGAGAGCTTTATTAACTTTATATCTTACTGCTGAATTAGCAAATGGTGGATTTGGTTTGAATAGAGAAGAATCATTAGCACTTTATGCCATTTTCACAGGTTTAGTTTACTTAACTCCAATACTTGGAGGTTGGGTTGCCGATAATTTCCTTGGAAAAAGAAAAACAGTTTATATTGGTGGTTTGGTTATGGCAGTTGGCCAGTCTTTATTGGCTGCAAGTGCATTTTTATCACATTCATTGGATCCAGAAACACGACTGTTTCTATTTAACTTTGGTTTAGGTGTACTTATTATAGGGAACGGGTTTTTCAAACCAAATATCTCTACAATAGTGGGAGATTTTTATGATGATAATGACCCTAGAAAGGATTCTGCTTTTAATATTTTCTATATGGGAATAAACTTAGGAGCCATTTTAGGACCATTTGTTGCAGGTGCCTTAGGTGAAAATGTGTCTTGGGGTTATGGTTATTTAGCGGCAAGTATAGGTATGATAATAGGTGTTTTATGGCTTAAAATGAGAGAAGGTACATTAGAACAAAAAGGATTACCACCAAATTCACCTGACGATAAATTTATATTAGACAGCAAAGATTGGCGCGATATTATTGTATATGCTATTGCATTAGTAGTTGCAACATTAGTAATTGTTTTTATTTGGGGAATGTTGCCCTACAATGTCACCGATATAATTACTTATGTAGGTTTTGCAGTTGGTATTATTGGTCTCGGGACTGTTGTATTCAAAGGAACTAATGGTTCGGCTGAATGGAGTAGAATGATTGTTATTTTAGTATTGGCTTTCTTTAACGTTGCATTTTGGGCAGGATTTGAACAAGCTGGTGGAACAATGAACTTATTTGCAAAAGAAAATACAGATAGGCTTCTATTCGGATGGGAAGTTCCTGCAACTTGGTATCAGAATATAAATCCGATTGCAATTTTAATTTTTGCACCTATTTTTTCTATTATGTGGTTAAAGTTAGATGCCATGAAATTTAACCCAAGAACACCTATAAAATTTGCCATCGGTTTATTTTTAGGAGCATTCGCTTTCTGGATTATGACACAAGCAAGTAATTCTGCTGCTGGCGGAGATTTAGTTTCTCCTTGGTGGTTAGTAATTGTTTATGTTGTTTTAACTCTTGGTGAATTAATGTTATCTCCAATTGGACTTTCTATGATTACTAAACTAGCACCAAAAAAATTAGTTTCAGTTGTAATGGGCTTATGGATGGCAAGTTTTGCTGCAGGTAACTATTTAGCTGGTATGTTAGAAAGTATTTTACTTAAATATGATTTCCAGTTATATCCTTTTATAACTATGTTAATGTTAGGCTCAGGACTATGTCTTGTTATATTGTCTCCTTTCTTAAACAAAGCAATGAAAGGTATTCACTAAAATGTCAAAAAATATAATAATATAATTTTAAAAGCTCAAGAAATTAGTTTCTTGAGCTTTTCTTGAAAATATCTACTATGAGTATAGAAAAAAAATCATTTTTTGGTGTAATGAAGTCTTATAATAAGAACTTCTGGGTGGCAAGCGGAATGGAATTATTTGAACGTTGGGCTTGGTACGGTTTATTCGCGGTGTTAGCCTTATATCTCACAGGGTCAACCGATGAAGGCGGCCTAGGATTTACCCATACTGAGAAAGGACAAATTATGGGTATTGTAACTGCAATATTATACCTTCTACCAATGATTACTGGAGTAATTGCTGATAAAATTGGTTATAAACGTTCATTAATAATAGCCTATATTTTATTAATCACTGGTTATTATTTAATGGGTGAAGTTTCAAGTTATTCTTCTGTATTTTTAGTTTTTCTATGGGTAGCCGTTGGTGCCGCTATGTTTAAACCAGTAGCTTCAGCTATAATTACAAAAAATACTGATGAATCTAACTCGACCTTAGGCTTCGGGATTTTTTATATGATGGTAAATATTGGAGGATTTGTTGGTCCTGCAATGTCTTCAACTTTAAGAACACAATACGGCTGGAAAATTATTTTCTTGCAAGCCGCAATGGTTATTGCAATTAACTTAGTAATTCTGCTACTTTTTTACAAAGAAAAAGATAGAGTTAAAAGTACCGATACATTAGGGGAAGCAATTATAGGTTCACTTAAAAATATGTGGGAAGCGGTTAAAGACACGCGTCTTTCTGTTCTTTTGGTTATAATGGTTGGTTTCTGGACTATGTTCAATCAATTATTTTATACACTTCCTACATTCATCGAAGATTGGGTAGATACTGCAGCATTACACGATTCTATCGCGCAGATTTCTCCCTGGTTGGCAAGTTTTATGAGTGGTGGTGGTACATCTATTAATCCAGAAATGTTGATAAATATTGATGCAGGTGCTATTATTTTATTTCAATTACTTGTATCCTATTTTGTTCTTAAAATGCGTCATGTCAGCGCAATGATTACCGGTTTTATTATAGCTTCAATAGGTATTGGAATTACATTTTATACCGGAAACGGTCTTTATACAATTTTAGGTATTGTTATTTTCGCTATTGGTGAAATGATGACGAATCCAACATTTTCTTCATTCATTGCTTTAATTTCTCCTAAAGGGAAAGAAGCATTATATATGGGGACTTATTTCTTACCGATATTCTTAGGTAATTTTTTAACCACTTTTATTTCTGGAAATTTATACGAAGCTTGGTCAGATAAAATTAGTTTATTACAAACAGAAATGGCTTCCAGAAATATAGCAATGCCAGAAATAACTAAAGAATTTACAAAAAACGATTATTTTGCTACCGCATCTGAAAAATTAGGAATGACTCAAGTTGAAATGACTCAAATGGTTTGGGATACATACAATCCAAACAAAATTTGGTATGTAATTGTAGCTATAGGTATTGTTACAATTTTAGCATTATCAATTTATGACAGATTAGTTATTCGTCCAAAAGAAGCAGCTGCTAAAGCAGGAAACTAAATTTTTAATTTGAAAAAATGAATTTAAAAAGAAACGAATTTTTTGACACTCAGGTTTTAGGACACCCTTCAGGGCTTTTTGTATTATTCTTCACAGAAATGTGGGAGCGCTTTTCATTTTATGGAATGCGCGCCTTATTGGTTCTGTTTTTAGTAAGTGCCTTAGGCATTGGCGGTTGGGACTGGCCACGAGAGAACGCACTTGCATTGTACGGAACATATTTGGCCTTACTCTATTTAACGCCTATCATTGGTGGAACTTTAGCCGATAAATATTTAGGAAATAGAAAAGCAATTATTATAGGAGCTGTTGTGATGACCTTGGGTCACGCAAGTATGGCGATAGAATCAAATCCGTTTTTTTTATATTCAGGCTTAGCTTTACTAGTTATTGGAACTGGTTTTTTTAAACCAAATATGACTTCCTTTATTTCTGTTTTATATAAAGATTTCCCAGATAAAAAAGATGGGGCTTATACCATTTTTTATATGGGTGTAAATGCAGGAGCCTTTTTGGGTATTATGCTTTGCGGTTATTTAGGTGAAATCTTAGGTTGGAGCTGGGGATTTGGATTGGCTGGTATTTTTATGTTGTTGGGTTTGTTACAATTTACTTTCGCCCAACCTATTTTTGGTGAAGTAGGAAATAGACCAAATAAAGAGGACAAAACCATTGAAACCGACGATCATACAAAGGTTGAAGATAAATTGAACCCATTTACAACAATTGACAAAATTTTAATTGTATTGATTTCAATTATGGGTTTAACATGGGTTATAAACGATCCGCTTTCAAAAATTGGAACTGTCAATTTTTTAGAATTTGGTGGTGTCGATTATTCGGGAAAAATAATTGTTGTAACACTTATTTTATTCGTGTATTTATTGGGTTCAAGAATTGTAAGATATAGTCCTATTACACGCGATAAAATGTTAGCTGTGGTTGTATTTGCTTTCTTTATTATTTTCTTTTGGGCTTCATTTGAACAAGCCGGAGGTTCTATGAGTATTTTTGCAAAAGATTACACAAGTCGTATTTTATCAGGTAATGCTGCCTTCATTTTTAATATTGTCGATATTATTATAACCGTAGTTCCAATTGCTATAATTACATATGTGCTGTTTTTACTGTTTAAGCAAACTTTCAAAAAATACTTTTTATCAAATTTAATTTTAGCATTTAGCTTCGTGCTAATTTGGGGAATTGTAATTTGGAAAATTTATAACAATTTCAATACTTATTCTTATGAAATTACTTATAATACGTATCAAATTTCTGAAACTATTGATGGGAAAGAAATTGTAAAAGAATTTCCTGTTAATTCCGAAACAGTCGTGCCTGATAATGCTGTTTTAGTTGAAAATACAACTGTTATTTTATCATCAAACGATTTTGTTAAAAACGATCAAATCGACATTATTGATATTGATAAAAAAGGAGCAAACTTTAAGTATTTAACCCCTGAACAAGCAACTTCTATAGATACCAATATTGATGCTACAATTGTAAGAAAGAAGGACAATGAAATTCAGATTCCTGCAACTTGGTTTTTAATATTAAATTCGTTATTTATAATTACGTTTGCCCCATTATTCTCAAAATGGTGGGAAAGCAAATACAACCCAAAACCTGCGAACAAATATGCCATCGGACTCTTTTTCTTAGGTATTGGATTTGCGTTTTTAGCGTATGGTGCGGCAGGTATTCCACAAGGGGCAAAAACGGCTTCAGTGAGTATTGTTTGGTTAATTTTGGCTTATTTATTCCATACTCTGGGCGAATTATGTGTATCGCCTGTAGGGCTTTCCTATGTGAGTAAATTGGTGCCGCCACGTATGATTGCATTTATGTTTGGAGTTTGGTATTTAGCTTTGGCCATTGGAAATAAAACATCTGGTAAAATGGGCTCAATGATTGATGAAATTACCGCTAATTATAATATTTCAACCTTTTTCTTAATATTTACAATTGTGCCCATTATTATAGGTTTTATAGCACTGTCATTAAGTCCATTGCTTAAAAAATTAATGCATGGCGTTCGTTAATCGAAAATAACGTTAAAAATTTTTCAAAATGCTCCTAATTTGGAGCATTTTTTGTAAGTTCGGAACAAGTTTTGCTACAAATTGAATTATGAAGAAATTAGGATTATTATTAGTATTGACTCTTTTAACGGCTGTTGAAGGGTTTTCACAAGAAATTAATTGGGTGTCTTTAGAAAAGGCGATTGAACTTCAAAAGAAGACTCCAAAGAAAATTATGATGGACGTTTACACCAATTGGTGCGGGCCCTGTAAAATGTTAGATAAAAACACGTTCAGAAATGCTGATGTTGTAAAATATGTGAATGCCAATTATTATGCGGTAAAGTTTAATGCCGAGGGCAATGAGAAAGTAAATTATAAAGGTAAAAGTTATACCAATCCTGGGTATAAACCAGAGTTGGTTAACAGTCGTAATTCAGCTCATGAGTTGTCTCGATTATTGCAAATTCAGGCATATCCAACCATTGTTTTTCTAGATGAAAAAGGCGATGTAATTGCACCTATAAGAGGCTATCAATCACCGCCGCAATTAGAATTGTATTTAAAAATGTTTAGAGCAGATGAGCATAAAACCTTAGATACTCAAGAAAAATTTAACTCCTATTATTCGGCGTTTAAACCAGCCTTTAAAGGATAAACTATTATAGCTAACACCGTCTGTTAATAGGGGAAAACCTAAAATTTTATAACAAAAGCTCCTTTTTTACTCGTTTGGTAAAAAGGGAGTTTTCGTTTTTTGCACACAGATTCCCAATGGGTAATGTATGATTTGTAATTACTGCCATCTGCGATTATATGTTTTGGGTTTAGCGAATCAATCAGCCTGTTTAAATTTATTTTAGGCGACTGCCGAAGCAATACATAATCAGGTTCAAACGATTTTATATTGTAAACACCTAAACTATCAATTACTAATATCTTTTTATTGTTAAGTAAGTACACTGATTGAATCGAATCTTTTTCAACGGTTTTTATATGATTACCAACTACGTAATCTTTAATTATTTTGCTTTTTACTTCATTAACACTGTCAAAATCTGAAGCTACAGTAATTTTGTTTTTTGTTGTTGTTCCCAAAAGAGAATTCCTGCTTTTGTGGAATATTATAAATTCATTTTCTGGTTTTTTTAATGAAGTATAACTAATGGCAACCTGACAAATTAGAATGGCTATTAAAAAAAGTTTTAAAGTGGAATAGTTGCGCTTAATGTAGAAGCCAACCAAAGCGATAATAAAAATATATGCGACTATAACATATAAAAGATTAAATGGGATGTCTTTAAATAGAAATGATTCTTGCTGAGATACCCAGGCAACAAACCTATTCATTAAACTTATAATATAGCCATAAATACTAGCTGCAACAGGTGGAAGTGCATTTAAAACAGCAAGCAAAATAACGCCAATACCACAACCTAGAATAAGACCTAAAAGCGGAATAATAATTAAATTAGAAAGGAAAAATAAACTAGGAAATTGATGAAAATAATATAAGCTAAGTGGTATAATGCCAAATTGTGCCGATACAGTTACCGTTAAAGTATGCCAATAAAATTTCACAATTTTGTTTTTGGGTTTCCATAAATTGAATAATAAGGGGTCGATAGCCACAATAGACAAAACGGCCAAATAGCTTAGCTGAAAACCAACATCGAATAAAAAAAGCGGTTTAAAAAGCAATATTACAAACATGGAAATCGCTAAAGTGTTATAAATATTGGTTGGCCTTTTTAAATTCATAGCGATGGCAACAATACTAAACATAGTAACCGCTCTGGTTACCGAAGCCGAAAGTCCTGCTATAATGGCAAAACTCCATAAAATTGAAACTATTAAGATTGACTTTAAAAGCGCTCCGTTTTTAATACGGTCTATTGGTTTAAATACAAATTGCAAAAGCAATAAAATGATACCTATATGGAGTCCTGAAATCGCTAATATATGTATAGCGCCAGCATTCGTGTAACTGGAATAAATTTCTTCGCTAATGTCTTGTCGTTGCCCGAGTAAAAGGGCATTAATAATGGCTAATTCATCTGCCGTAAAAGGGTAGCGTTTTAGTTTTTTGTTAATATGATTACGTATGTTATTCGCAATGCCAAAAAGTGTAAGTTCATCGGAATTTAATCTATAAAGCGCCTGCTTTGATGTGAAAATTTGATGATAAATATACTTCTTCTCCAAATAGATTTTATAGTCGAATTGATACGGATTTAAAGGATGAATTAAATCTTTAAATTCGGTTTTTGTTATAAAGACATCGTCTACTTTTAAAGTATTTTGTAAGCTATCTTTTTGAATATTTAAGAGTGTTTTTCCGGAGATTTTTTTGCTGTCAATTTCAAACAAATCGACAATGTATTTGTCATAATAATTCCCAGGTTTTAAAACCTCACGCACTCTAAATTTGATAGTTTTAAGAGAATCTTTTGCTTCAAAAAGTTGATGTGTATAATGAAACCGATTGTTTTTTTCGTTGTGTAGATTGGTGAGTAGTACTCCCACAGAAATTGTTAGCAGATACGTGCATAAACCAAACCAAATGGTTTTAATGAATTGTTTTCTTGCAATGAGATACGAATAGAGGAGTAGAGCAAACAAGACCCCGGTAAGCATCAAGTTTAACTTTAAAGCAATATTAAAAAAGTAACCAATAATAATACCAGTTACTAGGCAGAAAGTTAATTTTATGATGGTGAAATTTAGTAGTCTCATTTCACCGAAAGATATAAAAATTCTTATAAAATCCGACGGGCTTCCACAAAGGCAGAATTCCAGTAATTTTCTGAGAGTTTCGAAACGGTTACGCCTGCACTTAATGTAGCATGTATGAATTCTATTTTCCCGGGTTCGCTATTAACTACCAGTCCAACATGATTTATGTCGTTTCTTCTGTTCGAGGTTTTAAAAAATAGTAAATCGCCTTCTTGTGTGTTCGATAACGAGATTTTTTCACCTTTTCTGGCCATATCCCTAGAGCTTCTGGGTAATAAAATGTTAAATGCTCTAAACGATTCAAAAACTAAACCAGAGCAATCCATTCCATCTGCGGTGGCGCCTCCAAATTTATATTTTACACCATTAAATTGTTTTGCATAATCGACTATGCTCATTACTTTAGCATCTTCAGATTCAACGCTGTTTGTGTAAGCCGTATTTATTTCAAAATCAGATGAAATTAATTTCTCATCGAACTCAGGTTGTTCAATACCAGTTTTAATAGCTTGTCTTTTTTTTACTATTATGTGGTTTGAAGTTTTACAGCTTATTCCAGAAAAAACTACTAATAACAATATAATGGCTTTCTTCATAGGTTTGGTTATGCTTTGATGGCGTTATAAATTAATTTGGCGGTTTTTTCACTAGCGCCTTTTCCGCCCAATATTTTTTCTAATTCGTTATAATCAGCAAATATTTTAGAACGCTCTTTTTCGTCTAAAATTATATTAAGTTCTTTTTTTAATCTTTTTTTGTTGAAGTCATTTTGAATAAGTTCTGTAACTACTTCCTTATCCATAATTAAATTAACTAGAGAAATATATTTTAAAGTAATTATTCTTTTCGCTATTTGATACGAAATGGCGCTGCCTTTGTAGCAAACCACCTGTGGCACTTTAAATAAGGCAGTTTCTAAAGTTGCCGTTCCTGAGGTAACTAATGCCGCCGAAGCTACACTTAACAAATCGTAGGTTTTATTAGAAATGAAATTTATGTTTTTCGATTTTATAAACGGTTCGTAGAAATTGTAATCTTGACTTGGAGCGCCTGCAATAACGAATTGATAATCTGTAAAATCTTTAGCAATGCTTAACATAACGCTAAGCATGTTTTTTATTTCCTGCTTTCGGCTTCCCGGTAATAAGGCAATTATCGGTTTTTCGCTTAGATTGTTTTCGGTTCTAAATTGCTTTTCGTCTATTATTTTTCTATTGGCAATCGCATCAATTAATGGATGCCCAACAAAGGTCACCTTGTAATCGTATTTTTTATAAAAATCTTCAACAAATGGCAATATTACGAACATGGCATCAATGTCGCGTTTTATGGCTGGTACACGTCCTGCTCTGGAGGCCCAAACTTGCGGAGAAATATAGTAATTTGTTCTGAAATTTTGTTGTTTTGCCCATTTCGCAATGCGTAAATTAAATCCAGAATTGTCAATAAAAATAATTACGTCTGGGTTAAAGTTTTGTATGTCTTGTTTGCAAAATGCGATGTCCTTAAATATGGCAGACAGATTCATGATTACTTCTGCAAACCCCATAAAAGAACGTTCTTTATAGTGTTTTACCAACGTACCACCAACTGCCTGCATTAAATCGCCACCCCAAAACCTGAAATTGGCCGATGGGTCTTCCTTAGCCAAGGCTTTCATAAGGTTTGATCCGTGTAAATCTCCCGAAGCTTCTCCAGCGATAATATAATACTTCATTTAAAAAAGTTTAAAAACAAAAGTAAATACAGCCACAAATACAGTTATTAATAGCACACCGCGAGCTCGATAGTCTTGTCTTTTTTTTATGAAAA
This sequence comes from Mariniflexile aquimaris, assembly GCF_042676825.1. Lineage (NCBI taxonomy): Bacteria > Pseudomonadati > Bacteroidota > Flavobacteriia > Flavobacteriales > Flavobacteriaceae > Mariniflexile > Mariniflexile aquimaris. The sequence goes on along the minus strand of NZ_JBHTIB010000028.1, from coordinate 70,346 downwards.
CAAAAAATGCAGCTAAATTTAAAATAGCACCTAAGCTTATTAATTTTCCTAAAAAACCTTCGTTTGCAGCAGCTTTTATAACATGAGTAAAATCGTCCCCATTGCCAAATAAAGTAGCCACTAGTATTAATCCTATGCTATTAGCTATTAAGCCTACCAACATGCCTGTAAAAATATCCTTTTTCATTTGTTACTTAATTTGTACAGATTTATTTAAATCCCAAGAGTTTAATTTCTCAATAAAATGATGTGCTGTTAAATCAAACTGACTTGGTACCACCGAAATATAACCGTGTTCTAACGCCCACTCATCGGTATCTTCGCCACCATCTAAATTAACAAATTTACCCGAAAGCCAATAATAGTCTTTACCCTGCGGGTTGATTCGCTTGTCAAATTTTTCAACCCAATTGGCTCTTGCTTGTCTGCAAATTTTTATGCCTTTTATCTCTTCTTTCGAAATATTAGGAATATTTACATTTAATACAATGCCGTTGGGTAATCCATGTTTTAATACATTTTCAGTGATTGTTTTTACATAGTCGTCGCATGCATCAAAATTAGCAGTCCAGGTATAATCTAAAAGCGAAAATCCAATAGAAGGAATGCCTTCAATACCAGCTTCAATGGCAGCACTCATAGTGCCAGAATAGATAACATTAATCGAAGCATTCGACCCATGATTTATACCAGAAACACAAATGTCTGGTCTTCTGTCAAGTTTTTCTCTAATTGCAAGTTTTACGCAGTCGGCAGGTGTTCCAGAACAGCTATATTCAGTCTGTGGACCCTCATTAACAAAAACCTGTTCAACATATAATGTAGCATCTAATGTTATAGCGTGCCCCATGCCACTTTGTGGACTGTTTGGTGCGACCACCACAACATCGCCAATGGTATTCATTATTTTTACTAAAGCTCTGATTCCCGGTGCATTAATGCCATCATCATTAGTAACTAATATAAGAGGTTTGTTTTTCATTTATATAATAAGAATAGTACCGCTAAAATACATAAATTCCACAGTTTACTTAGTATTTCTTCAGTTTAACAAAAAATTAGTAGCACATTGCAGTTGTTGGCATAGTTTTTTCTTTATTTTAGTAAAAAAATGTTGGTTTGTTTTCAAGCCATAGCTAATAACTGAATAAAAAATAAGGATGCTGCCGATTTTAACGCACTATTGTTTTTTGTTTAGCGATTACTAATTTTGTTCAGTCTATAATGAAGGCTAATTATTAAAATTAAAGTATGAAAAGGAAATATATAGTGCTGCTGTTATCAATACTGCTGGCTTTTGGGTCATGTAGTTTTACTACTAAAAAATTTAGCAACCCAGATAAAGATAAATTGCTTATTCAGGTAATTACGTTTGTCTTGCAACAAGGTCATTTTAATCCAAAAGAATTTGATGATAATTTCTCTGAAAATTTATTCGATAATTATTTGGAAGTGCTAGATCCTGTGAAGCGGTATTTTTACGAGTCTGATATTAAGGATTTTGAAAAGTATAAATACACCATAGACGATCAGTTGAAAGCAACCGATATTACATTTTTTAATGTAGTTCATGAGCGTATGTTAAAGCGTTTTGCAGAGGTTAAGGAAATTTATCAAGAAGTTTTGTCTGAACCTTTTGATTATTCAACAGACGAAAATTTTGATACTGATTACGAACTTACACCTTATGTAAAAAACAGAAAAGAAATGAAAGAGCGCTGGAGACAACAATTAAAGTTTTCCACACTTTCTAATTATGATGATTTATATAATCAGGAAAGACGAACAAAAGAAAGAGATCCTTCTTATGTAATGAAAACCGAGGCACAAATCGAGAAAGAAGCGCGCGAATCTACATTAAAATCGATTAATGTTTATTTTAATGATAATATCGATGATTTTGAAAGAGAAGATTGGTTTGCTATTTATGTAAACACCATTGTTGAAGAATTTGATCCACATACTTATTACTTAGCGCCTAAAAGCAAAGAGGATTTCGATCAGCGCATGTCTGGTAAATTGGAAGGGATTGGAGCAAGATTGCAAAAAAGAATGGATTACATAAAAATTGTAGAGTTGATTTCTGGAGGTCCGGCATGGAGAAGTAAAGAGCTTGAGGTTGAAGATGTCATATTAAAAGTGAAGCAGGAAAACGAAGAGTTCCCCGTTAACATTGTGGGTATGCGTATTAACGATGCCATAAAATATATTAAAGGCCCAAAAGGCACTAAAGTAACGCTTACTATTAAAAAAGTTGATGGTACTATTAGAGACGTGACTATTACAAGAGACGTTGTAGAGTTAGAAGAAACTTATGCAAAGTCTTCTGTTATAAAAAGGAACAACATGACTTTTGGAATTATAGATTTGCCATCATTCTATGTAGATTTTAACGATTATAAAAACATAAACGCGGCCAAAGATGTTAAAACAGAAATTGAACGTTTAAAAGCTGAAGGTATTGATGGCTTGGTGTTAGATTTGCGTAATAATGGCGGTGGTTCCTTGCCAACCGTGGTAGAAATGGCGGGGTTATTTATTAAAGATGGTCCTATAGTCCAGGTACGATCAACAGGCGAATCTAAAGAGGTGTTAAAAGATAGAGATTCTTCCATTTCGTGGGATGGTCCGTTAGTCATTTTAGTAAATGAAATATCGGCATCGGCATCAGAGATTTTGGCTGCAGCTATGCAAGATTATAAGCGCGCCATCGTTATTGGTGGTAAACAAACCTATGGTAAAGGAACAGTTCAAAATGTAATTAACCTAAATAATATGCTTCGAAATAATACCAGTGGCGATTTAGGAGCATTAGCCTTAACCACCCAGAAATATTATAGAATTAACGGAGGTTCTGTGCAATTAGAAGGTGTTAAGAGTGATGTTAATGTGCCAGGTAAATTTAGTTTTATAGAGGTAGGTGAGAAGGATAAGGAAAACGCCTTACCATGGGACGAAATTGATGCTGCAGTATACACGCCTTGGGATAATTATTTTGATTATACCACAGCCATTAAGAAAAGCAAAGAGCGCATGAGTAATAATCCGCAGTTAAAACTAATAGAAGATAACGCGAGATGGGTTAAAAATAAAATTGATGAAACCATAGTGCCATTAAATTATAACAAATATAAAGCTGGTTTAAAACTAAACGAAGAAGAAGCGAAGCAATTTGAAGCTCTTTCAAATTATAAAACGAATTTAACATTCGATTCGACTTCTTATGAAAAAACACTTTTTACTAAAGACACAACCGACTTAAAAGAAAAAAGGATGCGTTGGCATGAAAGTTTAACTCATGATGTTTACGTAGAAGAAGCCGTAAATGTGTTAGAAGATTTAAGAGCATCATACCCAATTAAAAAGGTAGCAAGAGCTGTAAAAAATTAGTGTATTTATGAGTCATAAATCGAACTCGCTAAAACAATTAGCGCTCCAAAAATTTAAAAAAAACTTTTGGGGCGTTTTTAGTTTCTATTTTATTGTTTTGGTAGGATTCATTTCTGTGTTTGCTTATGCTTTTGCGCCAGATAACTCGCAATATGCCAATCAGATGCATTTAACAATTCATTCAAAAAAACCGGGGTTTAAAGTAACGATGCTTACAATTCCTTCGCAGCTAGAATCGAATCAAAGCGGGATTGATAAATTTTTCTTCGGAAAACAAAATACCGATACCGAAATTCCAATTTCAAAATATAATGTAAGTCGCGATACTTTAAATTATTTAGAATATGCTTCTGATGGCTTGGAGGGAGTGGAAAAATCAATACCATTAAATGTATTTACTAACAAGAAAGTTGATGAATATATAAAGGAAAAAACATTTCTTTTTGGCACCGATAAATATGGACGCGATTTATTAAGTCGTATTTTAGTAGGGGCTAGAATTTCATTTTTTATTGGTTTTGTAGCAGTATTTATTTCCTTGATAATTGGCATTTTTATGGGAAGTGTGGCAGGTTATTTTGGCGGTAAAATAGATGCCTTTATTATGTGGATTATTAATGTAACCTGGTCTATACCAACCTTGTTAATGGTAATTGCTATTACACTGGCATTAGGAAAAGGGTTTTGGCAGGTATTTATTGCAGTGGGACTTACTATGTGGGTTGAAGTGGCGAGAGTAGTGCGCGGACAAATAATTAGTGCTAAAGAAATGCAATATGTTACAGCAGCACGAGCTCTAGGATACAACGATTATAGAATCATTACGAAACATATATTGCCAAATATTATGGCGCCTGTTATTGTAATTTCGGCAGCTAATTTTGCGGCAGCCATTTTAATTGAAAGCGGACTTAGCTTTTTAGGTATTGGTGCACAACCGCCTATGGCAAGCTGGGGAGCTATGATTAAAGATCATTATAATTATATTATACTTGGAAAGCCCTATCTGGCCCTTATACCTGGTATTTGTATTATGAGTTTAGTGATGGCATTTATGTTAGTTGGAAATGCACTGCGCGATGCTTTAGACGTGAAGGCTTAGGTTGTAAACAAATTAGTAACAATTTATGCTACTACTTTGTTATTAAAGAGCGTAAACCATTAATGTTTTGCTCAAGAACACTTTTAGCGTCTTTATTTTCAACATGTCCCATGATCCCCCAAGGGCCTTTAAAGCCATTATCTCGCAATTGCTTTATCATGTCTTTCTCGAAATCACCCGATCCAATTGGTGAAATTTTTGGGCCATCTTTTGTCATGCCATTTAAATTAACACAAGCTAAATAAGGCATTATTTTTTGTGCTATTTGCGGAAAGTCATCTAAATATTGATGCGCATGGTGAAAGTTATATACCATAGTTAATTTGTGCTGTGGCAACGCATTAATAATTTCAATCTGATTGTTTATATCCCCAAACCAACCGCTATGGTTGTATAATGCAATATTACAGTCTATTTCTTGTGCTTTCTCGTAAACAAATGTAATGAACTCACTGGCTTTAAAAATAGATTGCTCCTGAGTTAGATTTTTAAAGAAGTTATTGCTAAAACTTACCCATAAGGTAGTTTTTATTTGCTGTGCTTTTAAAATTTCAAAAATTCTTTCATTCGACGGACTTAATCTGCCCAAGCTATCTCTTTCGGCATTAAGCCAAAGCCAAACAGAAATAATTTCGATGTTATTTTCTCGTGCTAATTTAAGTTCGGTTTCTGTGTCGTCTAAATGTTTATCTCGCCAATCGTAGGCGTACTTGGTAAAACCCAATTCCTTTAGCATAGAAATTCGTTCTTGAGGTGAACGCTGCATGGAGTCGTATGCCACAATACACCAAGGGTAGAGGTTATTTGTTTTTAGAAATTTATTCTGCTTAAAGGAACAAGAACAAATAATTCCCAAAAGGCACACTAAAAAGACCGTAATCTTGTTGAAATATATCATGGGTTCTAAGATTTATTTCAAGTAGGTGTTATTTCACTAAATCATTCCTAAATCGGTGATTCATTCTATTAAACTAGATCTATTTATAATATGGTTGGTCTTTCTAAACTTAAAAGAACTAATTATAAAAATGATTTAAAAGAAGAAATAACCCTTCTTTTACTCATGAAAGATACTAGATTTTCCGCTCTTTTTTCTGTAAATCTTAATAGAATAAATTATAATTGCAACCACTATTAAACTTAAGAAAAAGTACGTTGCAATTACATACCCAATTCTGTATTTTGGTGGTTTACCTAAATATTGACTAATGTCCTTATTGGTATTTATTTTTATAGAATTAAAGAGTTTGGTTTTAACATCGGCATCAAATTGTGTGTCGCTTGCGTAGAAAAGGGTATATAAATTTTTGTTTAACAAATAAAATTCTGCTTCGTAGGTAGGGGTTTCTAAATCGTTTGCAAATTTCAAATTATAACCAGTAAAGCCTTGTTTTTCAACAAGCGTTTTGCTCTTCAAAAAATAAGGAACTCGGTATCTCATTCTGGCTACAACGCGATCATATTCATCAATTAAACTCGCGTAATCATAAGGCAGTTTAGATAGGCTTTCTTTCTGGTCTTCATTTTCAAAAAGTACTCTTTGAAGAATAAAACTGTAAGAGTTAGTTTTAAATCTGATTTCGTGTATTTTCACCCCATCAACAAGGGTGTCTAATTCAATAAAATCTTTTGGCACATCTAAACTAACCAAGTCATCTATTTTATGCGAGAACATGTCATCGCTATTTTGAGATGTTATAGTGCCAGTAATTAAAACGAAACATAATATAAAAAGCTTTTTCATAATCCTGTGGTTCTTAGAAATCTTGTAAAAAAAATAAAATAAATTGTACTTATCTAAAGTAAACAATTTTTTAACTCCTTTAGCATTTCAAATTTACATTTAATAAAATATTATTTTTTTGAATGGGTGATAGTATTGCTGTTCGTATGAATTAACAGGTGTTTAAAAGTCGTCAAGTTTCATGTTGTCATTCAAGGTGTCGATGTATTCTAAAACGGTATCTTTGCCTGTTTCGTTCGAAGAAGAAGTTATAAAATAATTAGGCATTTCTTCCCAAGTTTCTAGAAGAACAGCTTTATAAGCTTCAATATTTCTTAAAATGGCTTTTGGTTTTAACTTATCGGCTTTGGTAAAAATGATAGAGAAAGGAACGCCATTTTCGCCTAACCACTGCATAAATTCTAAATCGATAGTTTGGGGTTCGTGTCTAATGTCAACCAACACAAATGCACTGACTAATTGCTCGCGTTGACTAAAATATTCGGTTATAAATTTTTGAAATGTCTTTTTTGCGTTTTTAGAAACACGGGCATAGCCATAACCAGGTAAATCTACTAAGTGCCAGTTGCTATTTATTAAAAAATGATTTATCAGTTGTGTTTTTCCCGGTCGTCCTGAGGTTTTTGCTAAACTTTTACGAGCAGTTAGCATATTTATAAGCGACGATTTACCAACATTACTTCTGCCAATAAAAGCGTATTCGGGTAATTTTGCCTTTGGGCATTTCGCCACATCGGAATTACTCATTACAAATTCAGCAGATTTAATGTGCATGCTAAAAAATATTTGTCATTCCCGCGAAGACGAGAATTTATTAATTTAAACTTTGGATTTAATTTATTGAATGTTTCGTTACAATCCCCTTTTTTGCAACCAGGTATCCATAATTTGGTTAAACTCCTCTGGGTGTTCCATCATGGCGGCATGTCCGCATTTGTCTACCCAATACAGTTCAGAGTCTGGTAAAAGACTATCAAATTCTACGGCGACTTCTGGTGGCGTAACGTTGTCGTTTTTACCCCATATTATGCACGTTGGAACATGCATCTTTGGTAAATCTTTTGCCATATTATGCCTGATAGCGCTTTTTGCAATGGCTAAAGTTTTAACCAGTTTGTTACGGTCGTTTACCGTAGCATAAACTTCGTCAACAATTTCTTTAGTCGCAATAGCGGGGTCGTAAAACACATCTTGTGCTTTCTTTTTAATTACTTCGTAATCACTGCGTTTTGTGTAACCGCCTCCCATGGCGCTTTCATATAGTCCAGAGCTACCTGTTATTATAAGTCCTTTTACTTTTTCTGGGTAGAGTTTTGTGTGATATAATCCTATGTGGCCACCTAGCGAATTGCCTAACAAAATAACTTCATCATAGCCTTTAAATTCTATAAAATTATGTAGGTATTTTGCGAAACTTTTTACGTTGGTTTTTAATAAAGACATGGAGTAAATTGGCAGTTCGGGTATCACAACAGTATAGCCTTTTTGGCTAAAATATTCTATAACCGAATCAAAATTACTTAAACCTCCCATTAAGCCATGTAGAACAATAATTGGGGTGCCTTTACCAGCTTCAATATAGCTGTAATTCTTCTCTTTTTTTAAACTATGCGTCATTAATCAATTAGTCATTGCTTTGAAACAAATATAGTTATTTCATTCATATTTCAACTACTTTATTGGTATTCAAAATTAATATTTCAAAATATAAAGTTTATTGTTTACAAGGCCATTTTCTCTACCTGTTTAATCTATTGGTAATTAGGATGCATGGTTTTAAAAACGCGTTTGGTTGCTGTAAAAACCGTATTTGAACGAAAATTTATTAACAAAGTGGTATAAAGTGGTAAAAAGTGGTAAAATTTTCAATATATTTGAGTTTTAAACTTATAAAGTTTTTCAAATCACATTGGACTTATTAACAGGAACATACGATTGTAAGGTGGATGCTAAAGGCAGACTTATGATGCCCGCGCCACTAAAAAAACAGCTGTCTTCGGTTTTGCAAGACGGTTTTGTTTTGCGTCGTTCTGTTTTTCAAAAGTGCTTAGAGTTGTATCCAATGAGCGAATGGCAAGTGCTTATGCAGAAAATAAATAAGCTTAATAAGTTTAAGAAAAAGAACAACGATTTTATTCGTCGCTTTACCGCTGGTGTTAAAATGGTTGAAGTTGATATGAATGGCCGATTATTAATACCTAAAGACTTAACAGTTTTTGCAAATATTTCAAAAGACATAGTCATTACTTCGGCAATCAATATTATAGAAATCTGGGACAAAGATTTGTATGAGCAGGCTATTGATGATGCTACTATTGATTTTGCAGATTTGGCTGAAGAAGTTATGGGACAAGATGATGACGAAGATGGAATATCATAATCCCGTATTATTAAAAGAAACCGTTGATGGGTTAAATATTAATCCTGATGGGGTGTATGTAGATGTCACCTTTGGCGGTGGTGGTCACAGTAAAGAAATACTAAAAAGATTAGGTGAGAAAGGAAAATTATTTGCTTTCGATCAGGATCAAGACGCTCTTAGAAATACGATTGACGATAGTAGGTTTACCTTGATCAATGAAAACTTTAGGTATATAAAGCGCTTTTTAAGGTTTTATGGGGTGAAAGAGGTAGATGGAATTTTAGCAGATTTTGGAGTGTCGTCACATCAATTTGATGTTGCAGAACGTGGCTTTTCTACACGTTTTGAGGCAAATTTAGATATGCGCATGAATCAGCAAAACGAATTATCTGCGTATCAGGTTGTTAATAAATATGATGAAGAGCAATTAAAACAAGTGCTTTTGCAATATGGAGAATTGCGTTCGGCGCCAGCAATGGCAAGAGTTATTGTAGAGCAGCGTGCTTTGAAACCGATTGTAACAAGTGAAGAATTAAAAGCAGTCTTGAAAAAGTTTTTGCCACCACGACATGAAAATAAAGTTTTGGCTCAAATATATCAAGCCATTCGAATAGAGGTTAATCAGGAAATAGAAGCATTGAAAGAATTTTTGATGCAAACGCCAGAGCTTTTAAAAAAGGGAGGAAGATTAAGTTTTATTTCTTATCACTCTTTGGAAGATAGATTGGTAAAGCGTTTTATTAGAAATGGATTATTTGAAGGGGAGCCAGAGCGCGATATGTATGGGAATTTTGATGTGCCGTTTAAAAAAGTGAATGGGTTAATAGTGCCATCTAAGCAAGAAATTAATATAAACAGTAGGGCAAGAAGTGCCAAACTTAGAATTGCCGAAAAGTTATAAGTAAAACGCCAGAGTGATAAATGGCTTGTTTGGAAAATAGTTGAAAAGCAATAAATATTGACACGTGAAAAAAAATGTTTATAAAATATTAAAAGGGACTTTTTTAGTGAGCGACGACTCATTTAAAAATTGGCGGTTTATAATTTTTATTTCAGCGTTGGCTATAATAATGATTGCAAGTTCGCATAGTGCCGATAAAAAAGTATACGAAATTGCCAGATTGAAAAATGAAGCTAGTGAAATGCGTTCGGCTTTTATAGATGGTCGTTCTAAACTTATGAAGCTAAAAATGGAGTCGGGTATTGTGGAGGTTATGAAGGAAAAAGGAATAGCGCCTTCGGTAATTCCACCAAAAAAGATAAAAGTTAAATCTCAAAAATAGGTTAATTCGTGGCAGGTAACGAGAAAAGCATATTAAACCGAGTGTATTTTGTTGCAGGATGTATGTTCATCTTCGGGCTTGCTGTTGCCTTTAAATTATTTAGTATTCAATTTTTACAAGGCGATAAATATAAAGCATTAGCTACCGAGCGGGTTATTAAAAATGTAATTATACCAGCTAACAGAGGTAATGTTTATTCTGTAAAAGGAAATTTGTTGGCAACCTCTATTCCTAAATACGATATTAGATTTGATGCTTTAACACCAACATCTAAAACTTTCGAAAAATATCTTAAACCATTAAGTGATTCTTTATCAAAATACACAGGAAAATCGTCAAGCTATCATGAGAACGAAATACGAAGAGCCAGACTTTTGCGGAATCGTTATTTTTTGATAGCGCGAAATGTTGGGTATTCAGAATATATACGATTACGGAATTTTCCATTGTTAAGTTTGGGAGCATTTAAGGGCGGATTGATTGTTGAGCAAACAACTAAACGCGAACATCCAATGGGTGGCATTGCGCAACGCTCGATAGGTTACGAACGTTTCGATGAAAATGGCAATGTAACAAGAGCCGGAATAGATGGTGCTTTTGGGGTAAAATATTTGCGAGGTACCGATGGTCAACGAAAAAAACAACAAATTGGTAAAGGGCAATGGAAACCTTTAAATGATGCTAATGAAATTGACCCTAAAAATGGTTACGATGTTTATACCACAATCGATGTCAATATCCAGGATATAGCACATCATGCACTTTTAGAGCAATTGGAAAAATACAAAGCAGATCATGGCTGTGTAGTGGTAATGGAAACTAAAACCGGAGAAATAAGAGCCATTTCAAACTTAGGACGAAATAGCGATGGTTATTATTATGAACGTTTGAATTATGCGATTGGAGAATCTCACGAGTCCGGGTCTACTTTTAAACTTATGGCCTTAACAGCGGCCTTAGAAGATAAAGTTATTGATACCAGTGATGTGGTGGATACCGAAAAGGGCATCATCTATTATTACGGAAAAGCAGTAAGAGATTCGCATCATGGTGGTTATGGTAAAATTACAGTGTCAAAAGCATTCGAGGTTTCTTCAAACACAGGTATTGTTAGGGCGATAGATAAGGGCTATGCTAAAAACCCAAGCAAATTTGTAGACCGGTTGTATTCCATGAATCTTAATAGCGATTTAAAACTTCCTTTAATTGGAGAGCCAAAACCTATCATTCCGGATCCACGGATTAAAAACGGACGTTGGAGTGGTATTGCATTGCAATGGATGGCATATGGTTATGGGGTGTCATTCACGCCATTGCAAACGCTTACTTTTTACAATGCTATTGCTAATAATGGTGAGATGGTAAAACCGCAATTTTTACGAGAAGTAAAAGAATTTGATCAGGTGGTGGTGCCTTTTGAAAAGGAAGTAATTAATAAGCGAATTTGCTCTGAAGAAACCATTTTAAAAGTACAAAAGTTACTTAAGAATGTTGTTGAAAAAAAGCATGGTACGGGCCATAAATTGTATTCTGAAAATTTTTCGATGGCAGGAAAAACGGGTACCTGTCAAAAAGATTATGCTAATAAAGATAAATTAAGTTATATCTCCTCTTTCGCAGGCTATTTTCCTGCCGAAAACCCAAAATATTCATGCATTGTAGTTATTCATGAACCCGATAAAAGTGTGGGATATTATGGGGCAGATGTATCTGGTCCGGTATTTAAAAAAATTGCACAAAAAATATTTACAGACACGCCCATTGTAGATGAGGTTAAATCTTTAAATGTTAAAATAGCTTCGGTAGAAAAAGAATACAATAGTTATTATAAAACAGCACAAACCTATAAAACTATTATGCCAAATGTAATTGGCTTACCAGCTATGGATGCCCTCGCATTATTAGAAAATATGCAGGTAAAAGTAAAGGTAAAATTGGAAGGTCGTGGCATTGTTAAAAAACAATCCATCGAGCAAAATATAAAACTAAAAAATAATCAACTAATCGTTTTGTCCGCTTCATGATAGCATTAAAAGACATATTATATAAAGTAACCATTAATGCGGTAATAGGATCTACCGGTGTTCAGTTGAATGCCATTCATTTCGATTCTAGGAACATTAAAAATGGGTGTGTTTTTGTTGCTATAAAAGGAACGCTTTCTGATGGGCATCAATTTATTGATCGCGCTGTAGAGCAAGGAGCTGTTGCTGTAGTTTGCGAATCGATGCCAGAAAAATTAAAAGAAGGTGTTACTTATGTTGAGGTTGATAATTCCAGTAGAGCATTGGCCTTTATGGCATCCAATTTTTATGATAATCCTTCCGAAAACTTAAAATTAGTTGGTGTAACAGGAACAAACGGAAAAACCACGGTTGCAAGTTTGTTGTATCAATTGTTTAAAAAAGCAGGGTATAAAGTTGGATTATTGTCGACTGTTAAAATAATGGTTGATACCGTAGAGCATAAAGCAACACATACCACGCCAGATTCATTAACAATTAATAAGTACCTGGATGAGATGAATGTGGCCGGTGTTGAATTTTGTTTTATGGAAGTGAGTTCGCATGGGATTCATCAACACAGAACAGAAGGATTACGATTTGAAGGTGGCATCTTTACAAACCTTACACACGATCATTTAGATTATCATAGCACTTTTGCTGAATATCGCGATGTGAAAAAATCGTTTTTCGATGCACTTCCAGAAAAGGCATTTGCATTAGTTAATGTAGATGATAAGAACGGTTTGGTGATGTTGCAAAACACCAAAGCAAGAAAATATACGTATGCGTTAAAAGGCTATGCCGATTATAAATCTCAAATATTAGAAAACCAGTTTGGAGGACTTTTATTGAAAATTAATGACAGCGAAGTTTGGACACGCCTTATTGGTAATTTTAATGCTTACAACATTTTAGCTATTTATGGTGCCGCTGAATTGTTAGGTCTTGAAAAGGTAGAAGTACTCCGTTTAATAAGTGAATTGGAAAGTGTAAGTGGACGATTTCAATACATTATTTCTAATAGTAAAATCACGGCGATTGTTGATTATGCTCATACACCAGATGCCCTTAAAAATGTGCTTGAAACCATAAACAGTATTCGTACTAAAAATGAAGAATTAATCACTGTAGTTGGTTGTGGTGGCGATAGAGATAAAACCAAACGTCCAAAAATGGGGCATATTGCCACGGTGTTAAGTACCAAAGTAATTTTTACCAGCGATAACCCGAGAAGTGAAGATCCAGAAACCATATTAAAGGAAATAGAAAAAGGTGTCGAGCCTCAAAATTTCAAAAAAACATTAACTATTAGCGATCGGGCACAGGCTATTAAAACAGCTTGCCAAATGGCACAGCCAAATGATATCATCCTAATTGCAGGAAAAGGTCATGAAACCTATCAGGAAATAAAAGGTATTCGATCCGATTTTGATGATTTTAAAATAGTACAAGAATTTTTAAACCAGTTAAATAAATAACCAACATATGCTGTATTATCTTTTTGATTATTTAGAAAAACAATTCCAAATTCCAGGAGCGTCTCTCTTTGGTTTTATAACCTTTAGAGCGGCATTAGCCATGATTTTGTCGTTGTTAATTTCTACAATCTATGGAAAACGCATCATACTTTTTTTGCAGAAAAAGCAAATGGGAGAAACCATTAGAGATTTAGGTCTTGAAGGACAAAATGAAAAAGCGGGTACACCAACTATGGGTGGTATAATCATCATTCTTGCTACATTAATTCCTGTATTGTTGCTGTCTAAATTAGGTAATGTTTATATCATACTTTTAATAATAACAACTTTATGGATGGGAACCATAGGGTTTATAGACGATTATATTAAAAAGTTTAAACAAGATAAAGAAGGCTTGAAAGGGCGTTTTAAAGTGCTCGGACAAGTCGGGTTGGGAATCATTGTAGGTGCTACTTTATATTTTAATCCGTATGTGACCATAAAAGAGAAATTGCCAGTTGAAGTGCGTCAGCAAATGCTTGTTGAAAATCCTAATATTTCACAAACTAAGCTTTTTAAAGAGGAATCAAAATCCACAAAAACAACGATTCCTTTCGTGAAAGGGAATGAATTTGACTATGCCGATATAATTACTTGGATTAGTCCAAAACTGAATGAGTATGGCTGGGTAATATTCATTTTAATTTCAATATTTATAATTACAGCAGTGTCAAATGGCGCTAATCTTACCGATGGTATAGATGGATTAGCCGCTGGTACCTCGGCGATTATCGTGTTAACCTTGGGAATTTTTGCGTGGGTATCTGGTAACATTATATTCTCAGATTACCTCAATATTATGTACATCCCGAGAGTCGAAGAAATCACAATTTATATCACGGCTTTTGTGGGTGCGCTAATCGGGTTTTTATGGTATAACGCCTACCCTGCGAAGGTTTTTATGGGCGATACGGGTAGTTTAACAATTGGAGGAATTATAGCAGTTATAGCGATTGCAGTTCGTAAAGAATGGTTAATTCCGGTGCTATGCGGTATTTTTTTAGCCGAAAACCTATCGGTAGTTATGCAAGTGAGTTGGTTTAAATATACCAAGAAGAAATATGGTGAAGGACGACGTATTTTTTTAATGTCGCCGTTGCATCATCATTATCAAAAGAAGGGATATCATGAAAGTAAGATTGTAACGCGATTTTGGATTGTGGGTATTTTGTTGGCAATCCTTTCAATAGTAACCTTAAAAATTAGATAATAAATGTCTTTCCCACGAAGGAAGGAATCTTATGAAATGAAAATGAAATGTCAAAACAAAGATTAGTCATATTAGGAGGAGGCGAAAGTGGTGTTGGAACAGCGCTTTTAGGAAAAGCGAAAGGCTACGAAGTTTTTGTTTCTGATAAGGGAAAAATAAAAGATAAATACAAAGAAGTTCTTATACATAATGAGATTGACTGGGAAGATGAAAATCATTCTGAAGAAAAAATTCTGAATGCCAACATCGTTATGAAAAGCCCTGGAATTCCTGATAAAGTGCCATTGGTAAAACAGATTCGTGAAAGTGGAATTTTAGTGGTTTCTGAAATTGAATTTGCTGTAAATTATACTAGTGCAACTATTGTTGGTATTACCGGCAGCAATGGTAAAACAACAACCGCCACTTTAACGCATCATATTTTAAAACAGGAATTGGCAGTTGGTTTAGCGGGTAATATTGGCGACAGTTTTGCGAAACAGATTCTGGAAAAAGATTACCCAAATTACGTTTTGGAAATCAGCAGTTTTCAGTTAGATGACATCGTAAAATTTAAACCGCATATCGCCGTAATTACAAACATAACACCCGACCATTTAGATAGATACGATTATAAATTAGAAAATTATATCGCATCAAAATTCAGAATTGCAGAAAATCAAACAAAAGATGATTATTTGATTTACGATGCCGATGATGACATACTAACAAAATGGTTGCAAGAACACCCGGTTCAATCCACATTATTGCCTTTTTCATTGGTTAAAACCATAGAAAATGGCGCTTATTTAAAAGATAAAAATATAATAATAACAATAGATAACAACCAAATAATTATGCCGACAACAAGTCTAACTTTAGAAGGAAATCATAACATTAAAAATGCAATGGCAGCTTCTACTGTAGCGCATTTATTAAAAATTAGAAAACAAACCATACGCGAAAGTTTAGAGAATTTTCAAGGTGTAGAGCATCGATTGGAGCAGGTGCTTAAAATTAATAAAGTTCAATATATAAACGATTCTAAAGCAACCAATGTCAATGCGACATATTATGCTCTAGAAAGTATGGACGCGCCAACAGTTTGGATTGTTGGAGGTGTAGATAAAGGCAATAATTACGAGGAATTATATTCTTTCGTAAACGAAAAAGTTAAAGCAATAATCTGCTTAGGTGTTGATAATGAGAAGCTATTGAAAGCATTCGGCAATATGGTTGACACAATTATTGAAACAAAACATATGAGTGAAGCTGTGAAAATAGCTTACAAAATTGCCGAAGCGGGCGATAATGTACTATTGTCTCCAGCCTGTGCAAGTTTCGATTTATTTGAAAACTACGAAGACAGAGGTCGACAATTTAAAGAAGCAGTTAGGAATTTATAATCAATTTTAAAAGGTAGATAGGTGCAAACACTATTTAATAACATAAAGGGAGATCGGTTAATATGGGCCATTGTTGCACTATTAGCAATCTTGTCGTTCTTGCCTGTTTATAGTGCCGCAAGTAATTTGGCATATAGATCAGGTGGCGGAAATACCTTTACGTTTTTTATTAAACATTTTGTGCACTTGTTATTAGGGTTCGGCATAATGTATGGAATTCATAAAATCCCGTACCGTTATTTTAAAGGATTGTCTCTTGTCATGATTCCTATAGTTGTGGTCTTGTTGGTAATTACTATGCTTCAAGGAACTACTATAGAAGGGGCTAATGCGAGTAGATGGATAGAAATTCCTGTGGTAGGTGTTTCATTTCAAACATCTACGTTCGCGTCGGTTGTTTTGATGGTTTATGTGGCTCGATATATGTCTAAAATAAAAGACGTAGCAATAACCTTTAGAAGTTCTATTTTACCACTATGGATTCCTGTATTCTTAGTTTTAGGGTTAATTCTTCCTTCAAATTTTTCAACTACGGCCATTATGTTTTTAATGGTTTTGGTGCTCGTGTTTTTGGGAGGTTACCCATTGCGATATATTGGAATAATATTGGGACTAGGTTTGTTAGGGTTGGCGTTTTTTATATTGATGGCAAAACTTAGCACCGGTCCGTTAAGTGTAAAAGTTGAAACGTGGGAGAATCGAATTATAAACTATTCAAATAACGAAGATACAGAGGCCGATTATCAAATAGAGAAAGCAAAAATTGCCATTGCTACTGGAGGGATTAAAGGCTTGGGTCCTGGAAAAAGTATTCAAAAAAACTTTTTGCCACAATCCTCATCCGATTTTATTTATGCAATCATCATCGAAGAATATGGCATCTTGGGAGGTGTTTTTATTATGATACTTTATTTGTGGTTTTTGTTTAGAATCGTAATTGTGGCACAGAAAGCCGACACAGATTTTGGCAAATTAATAGTACTCGGTGTCGGGTTGCCTATTGTGTTTCAGGCTTTAATAAACATGGCGGTAGCAGTTGAATTGTTTCCGGTTACAGGTCAAACCTTACCATTAATTAGTAGTGGTGGAACCTCTATATGGATGACCTGTTTAGCTATTGGAATTATTTTAAGCGTTAGCGCAAAACGAGAAGAAATTAAGGAACAAGAAAGTGTTGAAGAAAATCCACTTGAAATATTAAGTGAAGCATTATAAATGAGTAATTATAAAATCATATTATCTGGTGGCGGAACAGGAGGGCATATTTATCCTGCAATAGCTATTGCTAACGAGTTAAAATCTCGTTACCCAGATGCAGAATTTTTGTTTGTAGGCGCCAATGATAGAATGGAAATGGAGAAAGTTCCTCAGGCTGGATACGACATTAAAGGACTTTGGATATCAGGTATCCAACGTCAACTAACTTTAAAAAATTTAATGTTTCCATTAAAACTTATAAGCAGTTTGTGGAACGCTCGAAAAATAATAAAATCGTTTAAACCAGATGTGGTTGTAGGTACTGGTGGCTTTGCCAGTGGTCCGTTGTTGTATGTGGCAGCAGCAAATAATATACCTAGTTTAATTCAGGAGCAAAATTCGTTTCCCGGAATAACGAATAAATTATTAGCTAAAAAGGCACATAAAATTTGTGTGGCTTATGATGGATTAGAACGGTTTTTTCCAAAAGAAAAAATTATAAAAACGGGAAACCCGGTTCGAAAAGGCTTGTTAGATATCGACAGCAAAACCATTGAAGCAAAGAATTTTTTCAAATTAAAGCATGGTAAATATACCTTATTGGTGCTTGGTGGAAGTTTGGGGTCTAAAAGAATCAACCAGCTTCTTGAAAAGGAATTGGACTATTTAGATTCTCAAAATGTTCAAATTATTTGGCAATGTGGTAAGTTGTATTACAGTAAGTATAAAATTTATAACAACACTAACAACGTGCAAGTTTATGAGTTTTTAAACAATATGGATTTTGCCTACGCTGCCGCAGATATTATTATTTCGCGCGCAGGCGCCAGTTCGGTATCCGAACTATGCATTGTTGGAAAACCAGTCATTTTTGTGCCATCGCCAAATGTGGCAGAAGACCATCAAACCAAAAATGCCATGGCTATTGTGGAAAAAGATGCGGCCATGATAATTAAGGAAGAGGATTTAGATACTGATTTCGAAAATAAGTTTTCACAACTTATAGCGTCGCCAGAGAAGCAACAAAAACTTGGGAAAAAAATAAAAAATTTAGCATTGGTTAATGCAACTAACCAAATAGCCGATGAGGTTGAAAAACTTTTAAAAAACAAATGAATTTAAACAGCATACATAACGTTTATTTTATTGGTATCGGAGGCATCGGTATGAGTGCTTTAGCGCGTTACTTTGTAGCAAATGGTAAATTGGTTGCTGGCTACGATAAAACGCCTTCTGAAATTACCGATAGTCTGCGAGCTTTAGGCGTAGAGGTTCATTTTGAAGATGCTGTTTCATCTATACCTAAATCGTGCTTAAATTCTGAATCGACATTAGTTGTTTATACGCCAGCAATTCCGCAAGGCCATTTAGAGTTTGAATATTTTAAAAACAATAATTTTAAGATCTTAAAACGTTCTCAAATTTTAGGATTAATAACCGAAAACACTTTTTGTTTGGCGGTTGCTGGAACACATGGAAAAACAACTACATCGAGTATTTTAGGGCATTTGCTTAATGAATGTGATGTGCCTTTAACTGCTTTTTTAGGAGGTATTTGCGAAAATTACAATTCTAATCTCATATTAAATGGTACGGAAGTTTCGGTAGTGGAAGCCGATGAATTCGACCGTTCATTTTTAACATTATCGCCAGATTTAGCCTGTATTACTTCCATGGATGCAGATCATTTAGATATTTATGGAGATGCTTCAGAATTAAAAAAATCATTCGTCGATTTTTCAAAAAGAGTAAAACCTAACGGAAAACTATTTGTTCGAAACGGTTTGCCTATCGATGGTATTACTTATGGTATAGAGGACGATTCCGATTATTCGGTTCAAAACATAAAAATAGAAAATGGCAGTTATGTTTTTGATGTAAAAACACCAAAAACTCTGCTTGAAAATTTACAATTTAACCTACCTGGTAGACATAATCTGTCTAATGCACTAATAGCCTTGGCGATGGCTGTAGAATATGGTTGCCCTCACCGGCAGCTCGCCAATGCTTTAGCGTCTTTTAAAGGCGTAAAACGACGATTTACCTATCAGATAAAAACCGACAATTTCGTGTATATAGATGATTATGCACATCATCCGGAAGAAATCAATGCGGTGCACCAGGCAGTAAGAGAAATGTATCCTAATAAAAAGGTGTTAGCAGTTTTTCAGCCACATTTATTTAGTAGAACACGCGATTTTATTGACGATTTTGCAAAAAGTTTATCACAGTTTGATGAGTTATTGCTCTTAGATATATATCCGGCTAGAGAATTGCCTATAGAAGGTGTTACTTCGGCTTGGTTATTAAGTAAAATTGCTAATAAGAACAAACAATTAGTCAGTAAACAAGATTTGCTTAAAAAAATACACGAAAGTAATGCTCAGATTGTACTAACAATTGGTGCAGGAGATATTGGAGAAGAAGTTAAACATATTAAAAAAGAATTTAACGTTGCGAATTAACTGGAATTACATAAAAATAAGTTTCGTACTACTGTTGGTTGGGTTTCTATTTGCATTTTCTGCAAAAAGAAATAATGTAAGAATTGTATCTAGTCCTAACATAAATTTTGTGGGTGAAAGCAATATGTTTATAACAAACGAAAATGTTAGTAAATTGTTAATACAAAGTTATCGTGGTCTTGAAAAAGTACCCAAAGAAACTTTAGATTTGAATGAGTTAGAAAATGCCCTAAAATCTAACCCAATGATTAAAACCGCAGAAGTGTATGTTGCTGTAAATGGTACACTTAACGCTAAAATAGAACAGAAAACACCTATTGCAAGAGTAAGTACTAACGCATCATATTATATTGATGGCGACGGTTTTTACATGCCTTTGTCAAGCGTTTTTACCGCCAGAGTACCTCTGGTAACCGGTTATATTGAAAAAAATAATTTAAAAAGCATCTATATAGTTGCAAAAAAAATAAATGAAGATGAATTTTTAAAAAAGCATGTTATAGAAATTCATAAGGGAATAGATAATATGATTTATTTAAAATTAAGACAAAGTAACTTTTTAGTTCAATTAGGAGATGTTACGTCTTTAGATAAGAAAATTAACAACTTAAAGGCGTTCTATCAGCAATGTCTTAAAGAAAACGCATTGGATAATTACAGTAAGGTGAATTTACAATTCGATAACCAAGTAGTATGTACCAAAATATAAACCATGGAGCATAATTTAGCAGTAGGATTAGACATAGGAACCACAAAAATTGTGGCTATGATTGGTCGTAAGAATGAATATGGAAAAGTTGAAATTTTAGGCATCGGAAAGTCTAAAAGCTTAGGCGTGCATCGTGGTGTGGTAAACAATATTACTCAAACAATTCAGTCTATTCAGCAAGCAGTTCAAGAAGCGGAATTAGCATCAGATATAAAAATTGAAGGCGTTACAGTAGGTATTGCAGGTCAGCATATTAGAAGTCTGCAACACAGCGATTACATAACCAGAGCAAATTCTGAAACGGTAATTGATGAAGATGATATCGATAGACTTATAAACCAAGTTCACAAGTTAGTGATGCTTCCTGGTGAAGAAATTATTCATGTATTACCACAAGAATATAAAGTTGATGGGCAAGGCGAAATAAAAGAGCCTATTGGAATGTATGGTGGTCGTTTAGAAGCGAATTTTCATGTAGTAGTAGGTCAAGTATCTTCAATTAGGAATATTGGTCGTTGCGTACAGAGTTCTGGATTGAATTTAGAAGGGATTACTTTAGAGCCATTAGCATCTGCGAATGCCGTATTAAGTCAGGAAGAAAAAGAAGCGGGCGTTGCGTTGATTGATATAGGTGGTGGAACCACAGATTTAGCCATTTTTAGAGATGGCATTATTCGTCACACCGCGGTAATACCGTTTGGAGGCAACGTTATTACAGAAGATATAAAAGAAGGCTGTTCTATTATAGAAAAGCAAGCCGAATTATTAAAAATTAAATTCGGTTCTGCATGGCCAGGTGAAAATAAAGATAATGAAATCGTTTCAATACCTGGGTTGCGAGGTAGAGAACCAAAAGAGATAACCCTTAAAAATCTCTCGAAGATAATTCATGCTCGTATTGTTGAAATTATAGAACAAGTTTATGTCGAAATTAAAAACTACGGGCACGAAGAGCAAAAGAAAAAACTGATTGCCGGTATTGTGTTAACCGGTGGTGGTGCGCAACTTAAACACCTTAAGCAATTAGTAGAGTACATTACAGGTATGGATACCAGAATAGGGTATCCGAACGAGCATCTAGCTGGCGATAGTGATGAGGATATCACAAGTCCGTTATATGCCACGGCAGTAGGATTGGTTTTAGATGGTTTAAAAAGACATGAGCGCAAAAAAATAGAGCTACAGGTTAAAAATCAGGCCATAAGTGAAGAACCAAAACCCACTGAAGAAATTAAAGAAAAACCAGCAAAAGAACGCCGTTCGTTTCTGGATAAGTTAACCGATCGGGTTAAAGATTTTTTAGATAATGCAGAATAGTTCAAATAATCCAAAGAGCAATAAAAGTAATAATTAAAGTATAATACCAGTAAAACAGAATTTATGAGCAGCAAGAAAGAATTCGCAAGTATCGCATTTGATTTACCAAAAAATCAATCAAATGTCATTAAAGTTATTGGTGTTGGCGGTGGTGGCAGTAACGCTATAAATCACATGTTCCAGCAAGGCATTAAAGGAGTCGACTTTTACATTTGTAATACAGACGCACAAGCACTCCAAAACAGCGGAGTTCCTAATAAAATACAGTTAGGTGTAAATTTAACCGAAGGATTAGGGGCTGGCGCAAACCCTCAAGTAGGCGAGCAATCTGCGGTTGAAAGTTTCGAGGATATTTCAAATATGCTCGATTCAAACACTAAAATGGTGTTCATAACTGCCGGAATGGGTGGTGGTACTGGTACAGGCGCTGCGCCAATTATAGCTAAAATGGCTAAAGATTTAGACATTTTAACCGTAGGAATCGTAACGATGCCATTTCAATTTGAAGGCAAAATGCGTATCGAACAAGCGCAAATTGGTATTGAAAACTTAAGAGAAGTAGTAGATTCTTTAATTGTAATTAATAACAACAAACTTCGCGAAGTGTACGGAAATCTTGGTTTTAAAGCAGGATTCTCTAAAGCAGACGAAGTGCTATCTACAGCTGCTCGTGGTATAGCCGAAGTTATTACACATCACTATACTCAAAATATCGATTTACGCGATGCTAAAACCGTATTAAGTAATAGTGGAACGGCTATTATGGGTTCTGCATTAGCTTCTGGCGAAAATCGTGCTCAAGATGCGATTCGTAAAGCCTTAGATTCGCCTTTATTAAACGATAATAAAATTACTGGAGCTAAAAATGTATTGCTGCTTATAGTTTCAGGATCTCACGAAATTACTATTGATGAAATTGGTGAAATAAACGACCATATTCAAAACGAAGCAGGTCATGGTGCTAACATTATTATGGGTGTTGGCGAAGATGAAACATTAGAAGAATCTATCGCAGTAACTATTATTGCCACTGGTTTCGATGTAGAACAACAAAATGAAATTTCTAACACCGAAACTAAAAAAGTTGTGCATTCGTTAGTTAGTGAAGATTTAGATTTATCACCTAAAGATAAAGAACCGGTTATAATTGCACCAACCATAGAATTAAAGGAAAAGAAAGAAACACCTATAGTAAAACATACTTTAGATTTTGATGCTGATGAGTTAGATTTTCCTAAGAAGAGTAGTGTAGCAAATGAAAAACCTACGAAACCTGAAGCGAATAATGATTTAATTCCAACTTCAGAATATATTAAAAATCTTAAAGTAGTTTACCAGGAAGTAAAATCGACAGTAAAAGAAGACGAAGATTTTATCATTAAACCAGTTACCAAAATGTCGAAATCAGATAAAAATATTTCTGATATTGAAGTGGTTTCTGATTATATGGAAGAAGAACAACAAATTACATTAACATTCGATTTACCGCTTTCGGCAAGTCAAAAATCTGAAAAAGAAGATGATTTGTTGTCATTTGAAATGGATGATAAGATTAAGAAAATTACAGTCAATGATTATGTTGAGCTTATTCCTGTTAGTGAAACAAATGAAAAAGGCGATATTCGTTATGCTTTAGAAGATTATATTGAGGTTGAATCGTCAATGAACAAGAAGCAAAAGGAAACCGCAGAATTAATTGAAGAATTCGATCAAGAAATAGTTTTTGAAAAGAAAATATCCAAAATTTCCGAAGTAGAACGAGTTAAAGATGAAGAAGTAGATCCGTTAAACAGTCCTATTTCAGAAATGCTTAAAGAACGTGCCGAAGAAAGAAGACGCAAAATGAAAGACTTTAACTATAAATTCAACAATGCAAAAATTGACGATATAGAAAAAGTACCAGCATACAAACGTCAGGGTATTAATTTAGATGAAGCAAAGCATTCTTCTGAAACAGATATGTCTAGATCTAGTATTGGAATCGATGATAATGATGACATTCAAATACGAAGCAACAATTCGTTTCTACACGATAATGTAGATTAAAAATATACTAGCCTTACTTATTTATTTATGAGCCCGAAAAGTTTCCCTCAGCTTTTCGGGTTTTTATTTTCCACGGAAGTGAGAATCGCAAATTTTTCATAAAAACGTATTCACAAAATACCTGTCAAATAAGATTCTATTTTTTATCTTCGCATTCAAATAAAACATTACAATGAGTTTACAAGAAAACATCATGACAGCTCTAAAAGAGGCAATGAAATCTAAAGATCAAACGGCCTTAACAGCTTTAAGAGCGGTAAAATCAGCGATTTTATTAGCGCAAACAGAAAGTGGTGCAAAAGAAGAATTAACAGAAGAGCAAGAGCTTAAAATGCTTCAAAAACTGGTAAAGCAACGAAAAGATAGTGCTGCTATTTATATAGATCAAGGTCGAGAAGATTTGGCAGCACCAGAATTAGCTGAAGCAGACGTAATTAGCCAGTTTTTACCAGAAGCCTTAAGCGACGAAGAAGTAACAAAAGTTGTTTTAGAGACCATAAATAAAGTTGGTGCATCGGGTATGAAAGATATGGGCAAGGTAATGGGTATTGTTAGTCAAGAACTTGCCGGAAAAGCAGATGGTAAAACCATTTCTAATATAGTAAAGGCGAAATTGTCTTAAAAAAATAGATTCCTGTTTTACAGTAATTATGGCTGCGTAGTTCAATTGGATAGAATATCAGATTTCGGCTCTGAGGGTTGGGGGTTCGAATCCCTTCGCGGTCACTACTCATTAAACCTGAATATAAATTTAATTAAGTTGAATTTATATTCAGGTTTTGTATTTTTAATCAATTAAAGTGTAATTAAATTTTAAAACAAACGTTGTTACTTCATGCCGGTTATTTTAAATGCTAAAGATTTTAATATGAGTAGTACCATACTATTAGGTATTCTATTTGCGGTTTTGGGCTATATTATATTGTACTACTTGTTTAGAATGATAGAAATGGGGTATGTTTTAAAGCGGAAAAAACCACTGTATCATCATTTTTATTATTATTTACGCCGATTAAATACGAACCAAAAAACTGTTTTAATACAACAGTTTTCGTTTTATAATAAGCTTACTAAGAAAGAAAAACGCTATTTTGAACATCGTGTAGCCTCTTTCATTTTAGATAAAGATTTTATTGGTAGAGATGGTCTTATAATTTCCGATGAGGTTCGCGTATTAATTTCGGCAACTGCTGTTATGCTTACATTTGGTTTTCGAGATTATTATATAGGCTTAATTTCTAAAATTGTAGTTTACCCAAGTGCCTTTTTTTCTAGCACAAATCAACAATATCATAAAGGAGAATTCAATCCTAAGTTGGCAGCTTTGGTGTTATCCTGGGAAGATTTTAAAAAGGGTTTTTTTAATGAAAGCGACAACATAAATCTGGGAATTCATGAGTTTACACATGCTATTCATATTAATAGTTTAAAGGAGCGCGATGTGAGTTCAACCATATTTAGCGATTCATTCACCGAACTTTCCGAATTATTAAATACAAACGAATCGCTAAAACTAAGGCTATTAGAATCTGATTATTTTAGGAGATATGCCTTTACCAATCAATTTGAATTTTTAGCGGTTGTTATAGAAAACTTCATAGAAACACCTCAAACCTTTAAAAATCAGTTTCCTGTACTTTATAGCAAAGTAAAGCAAATGCTTAACTTTTCTGTTGCAGGCTATTAGGTCATGACTTTTATCATACTTTTTAAAGTGATTGTTTTATAACTTTAGTCATAGTCAAGTTTTAAAATAAATGTCATGATACGAAAAGCACCAATCTCGATGATAATGACTTCGCCTGTCATTACATTAAAAAAACAAGATAGTTTAGAAAAGGCAGAAATGCTTTTTAAAAAACATCACATTAGGCATATTCCAGTGGTTTCTGATGATGAGGTAGTTGGAATGTTAAGCTATACAGATTTGTTACGACTTAGTTTTGCAGACGTAACCGATAGTGCCGATGCCGATGCTGATGCGATGGTGTACAATATGTTCACTATTAAACAAGTGATGAAAAAAAATGTTATTTCTGTATCTGCATCAAATTCCATAAAAGAGGTAGCAGAAATTTTAGCAACAAAAGAGTTTCACGCCTTACCCGTTGTAAGTAATAATAAACTTGTTGGCATCATAACGACCACCGATTTAATAAAATATTTATTAAAACAATTTTAGTTTTATTTTTGGAGTTCAGATTGATTTTGTTCTTAAAATAAGTACTTGTTTATCCTTAATATTAATACTTAATTCTTGAAAATGATACGTACAGCGCCAGTTTCTGAAATAATGAGTAAAAATATTATTGCACTTACACGTGAAGATAATTTGGAACGTGCAGAAAAGCTATTTAAACGTCATAAAATTAGACATATTCCAGTGGTTCAAGATGAAACTGTGATAGGGATGTTGAGTTATTCCGATTTGCTTAGAATAAGTTTTTCTGAGGTTTCAGATGATGAAAATAATATCGATTCCGTAGTTTTTGATATGTTTACTATTGAACAAGTAATGAGTAAAAACGTTACCAGCATTGGTAGTAATACTTCAATTAAAGAAGCTGCCGAAATTTTGGCCAAACAAGAATTTCATGCCTTACCTGTTGTAGATCAAGGCATTTTAATAGGGATTATAACAACTACCGATTTGTTAAACTATTTTGTTAATCAGTATTAAGAATTGGCAACTGCTCTTAATTCTTTAATAGTTTCTAGCTGATTATTACTTTTAAACACAAAACTACCCGCTACTAACACATCGGCGCCAGCATCAGCAAGTGCTTTTGCATTTTTAGTTGTTACACCGCCATCAATTTCTATTATGGTAGATGCGCCTTTGCGTGTAATTAATTCTTTAAGTTGTTTTACTTTAGTGTAAGTGTTTTCAATAAAACTTTGACCGCCAAATCCTGGGTTTACACTCATAATTAGTACCAAATCAATGTCGTTAATGGTATCTTCTAAAAGATTAATGCTAGTATGCGGATTTAACGAAACGCCCGCCTTCATACCTTCTGCTTTTATGGCTTGTAATGTTCTGTGTAAATGAGGACAAGCTTCATAATGAACCGTTAAAATATCACTTCCTAAATCGGCAAATGTTTTAATGTATCGGTCTGGGTCTACAATCATTAAATGAACGTCTAAAGTTTTTTTGGTGTGCTTAGAAATAGCTGCAAGCACAGGCATTCCAAAAGATATATTAGGTACAAAAACCCCATCCATAATGTCGATGTGAAACCAGTCGGCATCACTTTGATTCACCATTTCGATGTCACGTTGTAAATTGGCGAAATCTGCCGCTAGTAAAGATGGTGCTATTAACTTTGTACTCATTTTTATTTAAAATATTGATTTTGCCAAAAATAACTTTTTAGATCTACTTCTGGTATTATTGATTGATAAAATTTTCAACCATAGTCACGATTTCGTTGGCAATCATGTTATCGGCATTTCGTAACCATTCTAAATAGTCTGATAAGTTTTGTAAAGCATGTTTATCACTAACCACGGTAAAACCAAATTTGTATTCTTCAAAAATACGCTGGTCTATAGAAGTATCTATTATTTTAAAAATGTTTTGATGTCTCTGGTCCATACGGATTTTATCAAAAATAGTATCGACGGTTTCTGGGGCGCCTTCAAACACTTGTAAAAAGTTATTGTTTTTGTAAACTAAAATACCCGTAATGTTGTTTTTAGCATTATTAGTTTTGGCAGTGCGAATTAAATTATTAAAATCAGTAATCGATTTATTTATTCTAGAATCGCTTATATAGCAAATAGTTTTAAGCATCTTATTGTACTTATCAGACAGCTTTTAAATGTCTTTTGGTTGGCGATGCAAAAGTAATTAATAATTTGATTATTGGCCTTTATCTGAAGTTATTAAATAGTGCTATAAAAAAAATGAACCCTCGGTAATCAGCCGAGGGTTCTTTCATCAATCAAAAAACGAACAGTTATGTTTTGTAACTGTTTGTTACTGTTATTTAGTCGTAATTTTATAAGATTACTATCCTAAATAGGTTTTTAATATTTTACTTCTTGACGTGTGTTTTAGTCTTCTAATTGCTTTCTCTTTAATTTGACGAACACGTTCACGCGTTAAATCGAAAGTCTCTCCAATTTCTTCTAAAGTCATTGGGTGTTGATTTCCTAAACCAAAGTATAAACGAATTACATCGGCTTCACGAGGTGTAAGCGTTTCTAAAGCGCGCTCAATTTCGGTACGTAAAGATTCATGTAATAACTCTCTATCCGGGTTTGGAGATTCGCCACTATTTAATACGTCGTATAAGTTAGAATCTTCACCTTCAACTAAAGGCGCATCCATACTTACGTGGCGACCAGAATTTTTCATAGACTCTTTAACATCGTTAATAGTCATGTCTAATTCTTTCGCGATTTCTTCAGCAGAAGGCGGACGCTCATGGCTTTGCTCTAAAAAGGCAAATGTTTTATTGATTTTATTAATAGAACCAATTTTGTTTAATGGTAAACGTACAATACGCGATTGTTCAGCTAATGCCTGAAGAATCGATTGACGAATCCACCAAACAGCATATGATATAAATTTAAAACCACGTGTTTCATCAAAACGTTGTGCTGCCTTAATTAAGCCTAAATTACCTTCATTTATTAAATCGGGTAATGTTAAACCTTGGTTTTGGTATTGCTTAGCTACCGATACTACGAAACGTAAATTAGCTTTCGTCAATTTTTCTAAAGCTAACTGATCGCCAGCTTTAATGCGTTGTGCTAATTCTACTTCTTCGTCTGCGGTAATTAAGTCAACTTTTCCAATTTCTTGTAGATATTTGTCTAACGATGCGGTTTCTCTGTTGGTAACCTGTTTCGTAATTTTAAGTTGTCTCATCTAAAGTTCTCCTGTAAGTTTTAAAATGAATTTTGTTATTCAGTGGTTATACGTATATATATCAAATTTTGTTACAAAAATTTTAATTTATTTTTTGGCTTTACTATTTAGACCCTAAAATCTATCGAAAGTTACATGTATTTTTTACCTGCTTAATCGGGTACCGTTTACTAATCTTCTTAGCTTATTGCTGAATACAATAAACGCTTTAAATTTTTATCAATGTTTTATTGGTAAGGTTGGTGGCGTCTAACATTTCTTGTGTAAAGGCATAATGCCCTTTGGTGGTAATTAGTCTAAATCTCGACGATTTTAAGTTGCTCAACCTATTAAGAAATAGCCATTTGGATTTTAAAAGATTTGGTTTTTCTGATTTCAAACTTATGTCGAAATAATGTTTTCTACCTTCTTTTTCGGCAACAATGTCTGGAGTAATACTCACATCGCTTCCTGCTTTTAAGTAAGATTTTGGGGTTTCGTAGCCATCAATATCTGCTTTAATGTTTTCAAAACCTCGTTTTTCTAAGTAGGTAATGGAGTTTTCTAAAATGTCTGAATATTTTGCTTTGTCTTCTTGAATCATTCTTATAATATAATGAAAATGAGGAGAAAAGCAAATATTTAACAGGGTTTAACGTTTGAAATAACAAAACCCTCACAAGTTTTAAACTTATGAGGGTTTTTAAATATAAGGTAAAAAAACTTAATCGTCTTTTCTGTCTCCTCTTGGTTTTCTATCGTCTCTGCGGTTATCGCGTCCACGATTATCTCTACCTCTGTTATCACGTCCACCACGGTCGTTATTGTCTCTTGGTGGTCGAGCTACATAACCTTCTGGTTTTTCTAATAAGGCTTTACGAGATACTTTTTCTTTGCGTGTTTTTGGATCTACACCAAAATATTTCACATTAAAAACGTCACCCATATTAACCACATCCGTTACATTTTCTGTACGTTCCCAAGCTAATTCGCTTACGTGTAATAAAACTTCGTTTCCTGGGGCTTGTGTATATTCTACAACCGCACCAAAATCTAACATCTTAATTACTTTTACTTCATAAGTACCGCCAACTTCTGGTTTGAACATTAACGAATCAATTTTAGCTAAAACAGCATCAATACCTGCTTGACCAGTTCCTAAAATTTCAACAATACCTTCTTCAGTAATTGGATCTTCGTTAATAACAATCGTTGTTTTAGTCGCTTTTTGTAATTCCTGAATTACTTTTCCACCTGGTCCAATTAAGGCTCCAATGAATTCGTTAGGAATCACTCTTGTAATCATTTTAGGCGCATGTGGCTTCACGTCTGCATTTGGTGCAGCAATAGTTTCCACTAACTTACCTAAAATATGTAAACGTCCAGCTTGCGCTTGTTTTAAAGCATTTACTAAAATTTCATACGAAAGACCTTTTACTTTAATGTCCATTTGGCAAGCGGTAATACCATCGGCAGTACCAGTTACTTTAAAGTCCATATCACCTAAGTGGTCTTCATCACCTAAAATATCAGAAAGCACGGCATATTTTCCTGTTTCAGCATCCGAGATTAATCCCATAGCAATACCAGAAACTGGTTTTTTCATTTGAACACCAGCATCCATTAAGGCCATAGTACCAGCACAAACAGTTGCCATAGAAGACGAACCGTTAGATTCTAATACTTCAGATACTACTCTTACAGTGTATGGGCAATCAAGTGGCACCATACCTTTTAAAGCACGTTGCGCTAAGTTTCCGTGTCCTACTTCACGACGAGACGTTCCTCTAAGTGGGCGCGCTTCACCAGTTGAAAAAGGAGGGAAGTTATAATGTAAATAGAAACGCTCTTCACCTTCAAAAGATGGCATATCTATTTGGTTTGCTTCTCTAGAAGTACCTAAAGTTACGGTTGCTAAGGCTTGCGTTTCTCCACGAGTAAAAATTGAAGAACCGTGTGTTGATGGTAAATAATCAACTTCACACCAAATTGGTCTGATGTCGGTTGTTTTACGTCCATCTAAACGTAAACCTTCATTTAAAGTTAAATCTCTAACCGCTTTTTTCTCAGCTTTGTAGAAATATTTAGAAACTAAACTACCAAAATCGGCTAATTCTTCTTCGGTAAACGTTGCTTTCACTTCTTCTTTAATAGCTTCAAAAGCAGCGCTACGTTCGTGTTTTGCCGATGCAGCTCTAGCTACAGCATATACTTTATCGTAAGTTAAATCATGAACTTTTTTAGCTAAAGCTTCATCTTCGCGTTCTGGTTCATACTCACGAGTTTCTTTTTTACCAAAAGCTTCAGCTAATTTTACTTGTGCAGCACATTGTACTTTAATAGCATCGTGTGCAAACTTAATAGCGTCAACCATTTCTTCTTCAGAAATCTCTTTCATCTCACCTTCAACCATCATCACAGAATCAGCAGATGCGCCAATAACCATATCGATATCAGATTCTAATAATTGAGATTGTGTTGGGTTGATGATAAATTTACCATCAATTCTACCAACGCGTACTTCAGAAATTGGCGTTTCAAAAGGAATATCACTTAATTGAATCGCTGTTGAAGCTGCTAAACCTGCCAAAGCATCTGGCATAACTTCTTCATCATGAGACATTAACTGAATCATTACTTGTGTTTCAGCATGATAATCTTTTGGGAATAACGGACGTAAAACGCGGTCTACTAAACGCATCGTTAAAACTTCGCCATCACTTGGTCTTGCTTCTCTTTTAAAGAAACCACCAGGGTATCTTCCTGCAGCAGCAAATTTTTCACGGTAATCTACCGTTAAAGGTAAAAAGTCAACATCACTTTGTTGGTAGTTGGAAACAACTGTACATAACAACATACATTTTCCAGATTGCACAACAACAGACCCATGTGCCTGTTTTGCTAATTTTCCGGTTTCAATGGAGATTTCTCTTCCATCACCAAGGTCTATGACCTCTTTAAAAACTTTTGGAATCATAAATTTTTTAATTCTAATTAAACAATGGTCGTTGTGTTGTTGTGTGTGTAGTTGTTGTGTGACCAATGAAAAACTATAATAAGCTTCTTCAATACGGGTTTAGACTCTGCGCAGAGTTATATTTAAAACAAAAAAGAGGCTAAAAAGCCTCTTTTTTTTTATTTTCTTAATCCTAATTCTTTTACTATCGCACGATATCTTAAGATATCTTTCTTAGTTAAGTAATCTAGTAAAGCACGACGCTTACCTACTAATTTCACTAAAGAACGCTCAGTATTAAAATCTTTACGATTGTTTTTTAAATGCTCAGTTAAGTGATTTATTCTGTAAGTGAATAATGCAATTTGTCCTTCTGCAGAACCTGTGTCTTTTGCATCTTTACCGTGTTTTGTAAAGATTGCTTCTTTTTCTTTTTGATCTAAATACATGCTAATATTATTGTAAATAATTGTTATGTAAACGAAAGTCTTTCTTTCGAGCGGCAAATATAATGAATAAATTCATGTTAATAATATTTTATTGCGATTCTTTTTAAGGTACTATTTATCTTATAAAATTTAATTGTTATAAGAAAAAATATACTATATTTAAAAAATTTGAATTTCAAACAATTTAAGGTATGCCAAAAAATATAAGCTTAGTAAAGGATAAATTATTTGAAAACATTTTTAACTATGCCAAAGGAGGAATTGCCATAGTAGGAATGCGAGGAGAATGGATAAAAGTAAATGATAGTATCGTAAAACAATTAGGCTATTCTGAGGAAGAGCTCTATAAAATTTCATTTCAAGATATTACTCATAAAGATGATTTAGATATCGATTTAGAAAATATGCGATTGCTTGTGCAAGGTAAGATTGAAAATTATGAGATAGAAAAACGTTATTTTCATAAAAATGGCGACATTATTTGGGCATTATTATCGGTATCATTGGTAAGGGACGAACAAGGACTTCCAATGTATTTTATATCTCAAATTCATGATATTTCTAAACAAAAAACAGATCGAGATCAATTACGGGTAATGCTAAACGTTGCTAAGGAGCAAAATAGCAGATTAGCAAGTTTTGCCGAGATAATTACCCACAATTTGCGCACTCATTCTTCAAATTTAATGATATTGTTTGAGTTTCTTGAAGAAGAATCGCACTCCTTGGTAAAAGATGAAAACTTCGAACTATTAAAAGAGTCTATTTTTAATTTAAACGAAACAGTTACGCATCTCACCGAAGTGGCAAAGATAAAATCGGTAGAAGAAAGTAAAATCGAAGCGCTTAATTTAAGTGATTTTGTTACACGAGCTATTTATAATGTGAGCGCTTTAGCCAAAAACATTAATTGTACTATTATTAATCAAGTAGATGTTTCGGCTCGTGTAAAAGGGATTCCTGCTTTTTTAGATAGCATCATTTTAAATTTTATCACTAACGCCATGAAATATCGTTCTCCCAATAGAGATGCCGTTATTAAATTAAGTAGTGAAGTTAAGGACGATTTTGTTGTTTTTCATGTTGAAGATAACGGACTTGGAATTGATTTAGAAAAGTTTGGAGATAAAATTTTTCAAATGTATAAAACCTTTCATAGAAATAAGGATGCTATAGGCATTGGGCTTTTTATAACTAAAAATCATATTGAATCTATAGGAGGACATGTTGAAGTTAAAAGCAGAGTGGACTCTGGAACTACATTTTCTGTATTTTTAAAAGCGGCCTAAGGTTTTCTTCGGTTAAATATAATTTAGGCAGCTCCGACATAAAGTGTTGCTTGGTCTTTTGATATGCATCTATAAATGCTTCCTTTTTTAAAGAGAACTATTAGTTTTTTATGTACTCTAAAAGCAAAATTAAAGTCTAAAAACAAGCTCATATTGTCGTAAATAATTGTTGCCTAATATAAAGCCGTCGGGAACTACTTCTGCTTAGATTTTGCTTTTCTATGTTTTTTTTGTAACTTTTATTGATATATTAATAGTTTTTTTGTTTTTTAATGTATTAATAATCAATGTTATAATGTTAATTTATAATGTGTAGTTATGAAAAATATGTTCCCCAATAAAAACTTTCCTGATACCTATGATTCCTTCGAGAAAATATTTAACAATACCTACAATGGTATTGTAATTTTAACCTTAGATGGTGATTGGATAAAGGTAAACGATAGTATTTGCAACTTATTAGGGTATACTCGACATGAACTTTTTAATATGAATATAGCTGACATAGTTTTTAGAGAAGATCTGGGGGTTCATGAAACAAAGTATGATAGGTTGATGCATGGGAAAATAGACAGGTATAGAGTACAGCAGCGTTATTTTCATAAAGACGGATCGCTTATCTGGGTGTTAATATCGGTTTCCTTGATATGTAATAAAGATGGTTCGCCTAAAAATATGATTTGGCAATTCTCGAATATAACAAGTCGCAAACGAAATCAAGACAAACTGAAGATTATGCTTAAAGTTGTTAGGGAACAAAACGAACGATTAACCGCATTTGCCGATATTGTTACACATAATCTGCGTTCGCATTCTGGAAATTTAACAACCCTAACAGAGTTTTTAGAAGAAGAATTTTCATGGTTAAATGAAAATGAAAATTTCGATTTATTAAAAAAAGCCGTAGAGAATTTAGAAGACACGGTGTCTCATTTAACGGCAGTTGCAAAAATTAAGCAGATCGACGATAAAGAAATTGAAGTGTTGAACTTATATGATTATGTAGAAAAAGCTATTTATACCATTAAGGCTATTGCCAAAAATACCAATACTACTATTGTTAACTATATTGATGAAGATTTATGCATCAAAGGGATTCCGGCGTATTTAGATAGTATTATTTTAAATTTTTTAACCAATGCCATAAAGTATAGATCTGATGAAAGGTTACCCAAAATTAGATTAACTGCTGAGGTTCAAGATGAGTATGTTGTATTTAAGGTGATTGATAATGGGATGGGGATTGATATGGAAAAATATGGTGATAAACTTTTTCAGATGTATAAAACTTTTCATAAAAACGAAGATGCCATTGGAATCGGATTATTTATAACAAAAAATCAAATAGAATCTTTAGGTGGTAAAGTAAAGGTTGCTAGTGAAGTTGGCGTAGGAAGTGAATTTGCTATATACCTAAAAAGTGCTTAAAATAAAAAGCCCTTTTAGGTATGATACGTAAAAGGGCTTGAATTGAATTGTTTAGATTGTAAACCTATGCTCGTAATGGCTGATTTAAAATTAAATCTAAATATTTATTTACTTTGTTTTTAAGTTCTTTTCGTAAAACAATAAAATCTAAGAAACCATGTTCAAGTAAAAATTCTGAGGTTTGAAACCCGTCAGGTAAATCTTTACCTGTAGTGTCTTTTACAACACGAGGTCCTGCAAATCCTATTAAAGCACCTGGTTCTGCAATATTAATATCGCCTAACATGGCGAACGATGCTGTTGTACCACCCGTAGTAGGATCGGTACATAACGAAATATAAGGAATGTTGGCTTCTGCTAATTGGGCTAATTTAACCGAAGTTTTTGCCAATTGCATAAGTGATAATGCCGATTCCATCATTCTTGCACCACCAGATTTTGAAATTACCATTAAAGGAACATTGTGTTTTATTGAATAATTTGCTGCTCTTGCAATTTTTTCTCCAACCACACTTCCCATAGAACCGCCAATAAAAGCAAAATCCATACAGGCTACTACCAAATCTTTACCTTTAGATTTACCTACAGCAACGCGAATGGCATCTTTAAGTTTTGTTTTTTCTTGAGCCGATTTTAAACGGTCTGGATATTTTTTAGTGTCTATAAACTTTAATGGATCTTTAGATTCTAGGTTGGCGTCTAATTCTTTAAATTTATTATCATCAAAAAGAATTTCAAAATATTCTTTACTACCAATACGAACATGATATCCATCTTCTGGACTTACGTAAAAATTTTTCTCTAATTCTTCGGCATCAACAATTTTTCCGGTAGGAGATTTGTACCACAACCCTCTTGGGGTGTCTTTTTTCTCTTCGGTTGTTGTTGTTATTCCTTTTGTTTTTCTTTTAAACCAAGACATACTGATTTGCTATTTTAGTTATACGAAGTTAGATAATTTTATCTAAACAACGATTTTTTAGTTAGGGATTAGAAGCATTCTTTTTTATTTATGGGAAAAGTGAATGCAAAAACCAATTCACAAAATTAAAGTTTTATTTTAATTTTGAAGTACCCCTTTGTTAATTTTTATTGTTTTAGCATCATTAGATACCTGCAATAGACTGTAATTAGATGATATAAAAAAATCCTGTGAATACAGGATTTTTTTATAAATATTTAAAGTAACTACTTTATTTATAAAGTGTTAACATTGTTTAAATCTTCGAAAGCCTTTTTTAAACGCTCAACAAAAGTAACTTCTCCAGAACGTAACCAAACACGTGGATCGTAATATTTTTTGTTTGGTGAATCTTCACCGTCTGGGTTACCAATTTGACCTTTTAAATAGTCTTTTTTATCACCCATATAATCACGGATACCGCTCATAAATGCGTATTGTAAATCGGTATCGATATTCATTTTAATTACACCGTAGCTAATCCCTTCGCGAATTTCTTCAACTGTAGAACCAGATCCACCGTGGAATACGAAATCGATATGATTATGACCAACACCGTATTTTTTAGAGATATAATCTTGAGAATTTTTTAAGATTTTTGGAGTTAATTTTACGTTTCCTGGTTTGTAAACACCATGTACGTTTCCAAAAGCAGCTGCAATTGTAAATTGGTCGCTTACTTTACTTAATTCTTCATAAGCGTAAGCTACTTCTTCTGGTTGTGTGTATAATTTAGAATCATCAACATCGCTATTGTCTACACCATCTTCTTCACCACCTGTTATACCAAGTTCAATTTCTAAAGTCATACCCATTTTGCTCATACGTTTAAGGTATGTTTTGCATATTTCGATGTTTTCTTCAATAGGTTCTTCAGATAAATCAATCATGTGTGAACTGAAAAGAGATTTTCCAGTCTCAGCAAAATGTTTTTCACTTGCATCTAATAAACCATCAATCCAAGGTAATAGTTTTTTTGCACAATGGTCTGTATGTAAAATTACTGGAACTCCATAAGCTTCAGAAAGTGTATGTACATGTTTTGCACCGGCAATAGCACCTGCAATAGCTGCTTTTTGTCCGTCGTTATTTAAAGCTTTTCCAGCATTAAATTGTGCACCACCATTAGAAAACTGAATAATTACCGGAGCATTTAACGCTGCCGCAGTTTCTAATACACCGTTTATAGTGTTCGATCCGATTACATTTACCGCTGGTAAAGCAAATCCTTTTTCTTTAGCAAGTTTAAAAATAGCTTGCACTTCCTTTCCTGTAGCAACTCCTGGTTTTATATTATGTCCCATAATTAGTTTGAATTTTAAATTTTAGTTTATCAGTTTCAAAAGTAATCAATTTTTAAGTAATTAATGCATTTTTTGATACGTGAAAATGGTAATATAGTACTAAAACGTTATAGTTTTTGGAAATAAATTATCAGCTTAAAAAGGATAATTTATACCTATGTTATAAACGGCGTTACCAAAATTATAATCGTTAAACCATCTGTTTTGAGTTTGGTAAGACGGGTCGTAGGTTTTAAAACCTATATCGAATCTAAAGACAAAGAAACTAAAATCGTAACGCAATCCGAATCCTGAACCTACAGCAATATCTTTTATCGATTTGAAATTAGAAAAAGTGGCATTATCATCGGTTACGTCGTCTAGCACATTCCAGATATTACCAGCATCAACAAATACAGCGCCGTTTAATTTTTCAAAAATATTAAAGCGTTGTTCTATGCTAAGTGCCAGTTTTAAGTTGGCTTCGTTAAACTCGTTACTAGATTCTGAACTTCCCGGGCCTAAACTATATGCTGTCCACGCTCTATTATCATTGGCGCCTCCAGCAAAGAAACTTTTAGAAAATGGGATGTTAGTAGAATTGCCATAAGGTATGGCGATACCTAAAAATGTTCTGGCAGCCAAAATGTTTTTTCTTCCTAAATTCCAGTGTTTTATATAGTCGAATTCGGTTTTCACATATTGTGAATACGCTACATCTAAGAGTTCGTATTTGTTACTGGTATTTTTTTCTGCGCCAAAAAGGTTCATAGCACTCGATAGCAAATTACCTGCGAGCTCTACTTTAAAACGGAATATTGAAAAATCTTCATCAAATAAATTAGTTCGTTCATCATTTATAAAACTAAAATTGGATGCAATAATTAAGTTGTTTTCGGTTAACCTGTTTTTTCGTTCGTTAATACTGCTTATAGTTGATACTTGAGAAGATGAAATTTCACTTGGTGTATTATCGGCTAAAGCGTAAGATATAAAGGCATCAGTCTCTTCTGGATAATCTAAATCTGTGTCTGAATCTATATAATTAACATCTTGGGCAATCGAATTTAATGAATTATAAGACGTTTCATAAACACCAAAATAATTATTTGGATCCAAATTTCTAACATATTGAATATTAAAAACGTCTAATCTGTTGGTGACTTTTTTAGACGGCGACCAGTTGTAATTAAAAATACCGCTAAAAGATTGTTTGTCTAATCCAACATTTGTTTGGCTAGTAATGGCTAAACTAATTCTGGTGCTTGGAGACATGTATTTTGGAATTAAATTTCCGGTATTAAAAGGAAAAAAGAATCTGGGAATGGTTAGTTTTAAATCGGCTCCAAATTCATTAATATCGAAAAACGGATCGGTAATGTTGTTTTTGTCTTTTGAAGCGCCAATAGAACCTATGGCCGAAATTTCTAAGGTTTCGGCGCCTCTAAATATATTTCTGATTAATAGACTTGGATTTAATGAAAAACCAAATGTTTGAATATTACTTTGAGAAACATCGGCATCAAAACTCAAACCGAATTTTTTTAAAGGAGTGAGCCTAATGGTGTCAGAAAGTGTATTGTTACTGTTTTCAATGATGTCTATGTTCGGATATTTAAAAGTCCGTAATTCGTTAATGTGTCTGTAAGTTAAGGTTCTATCATTATCTTTGAAAACACCACCAGGGGTAATAAATATAGCATCGGTTAATGCTTTAGGTCGGTATTTAATTTTATCGTAGCTATAAATGTTATAGCCTGCATAAAAAATAGAATCTTTAAATGGCTTATTTCTGTTTTCAAAAGCATCATCGGTTATAATATTGACATCTTTAATTTTGTAAATTTTAAACGGTACATGTCTTACAGAATCAGAAGTTCTAATAGCACGGTCTTGAATTTGAACGCTTACATTTACTTTTTTCTTCGTGCCAATCGTATCGACTTCAAAAGAGATATAGTCTTGATTAAAATAATAAACACCAGAGTTTCTTAATGCATCGGCTATTCTACTTCGCTCTGCAACAAAGTTTGACGATTGATATTGCTCATGGCGTTTTAACAGTGTGTTTCTTTTAATTTTATCGAACTGGCTTTCTATAACAGGTGATTTTATTTTTTCTGTAATACTATCTAATATAAACGGAACACCTGTTTCTACTAGGTATTCAACCTCTGCACGTTTAGTATCTTTTTTATTTATATTGTAAGTTACTTTGGTGTCGAACCATCCGTTATTTATAAAATAATCTTCTAGTTTTTTAACAGATTTGATGGTTCTATTTTCATTGACAATAACAGGTGTTTCCCCTGTTTTCTTTAACCATTTATTAAAGTCTTTTCTAGATTCGATATCTTTTTCAAATTGCTTTTTAGAAAGTAATTTTGTTTTCCTTGCTACTTTTTTAGGATTACTGTAAATTTTGTCATCTAAAATAGAATCTATATTTGGGCGTGCCAAATTATAGATATGAAGTCGTAACGGAATATTAAAAGGTGGAATTTTACTATTAGGTTTTTGAAAAAGCAGGTTGTTGATGGTTTCTGTGTTATTTTTTTTACCATTAACTAACACATTAGTTTTTGTAAGCAAATACTCGTTATCGCCAACTCGCTTTACGGCATCACAAGACGTTAAAAGCCTCATAAATAGAACCAACAGAACTATTTTTAAGAAAGGTAGTCTCATCTGCAAATTTCTGTATTTTTTTAATGGGTAAAATACTATTCGCATAGTGTAAATCGGGTTAGTTTGTAGAGTTTTTTATAACTCATTTCAATTTAAATTTAAATTAATTTTAGATATTGATTAAAGTAAAGTAATTTGTTTAAAAAAATAATGACCTTTATGGACTCAAAAATACGTTATTTTCAGAATAAAATATATTATATCCATTTAAGTTTCATAAACGAGTATAATACCTATTTTATTAAAAAAACCGAATGTTAAAATAATTATATGCTCTCTAAAAGTCAAATAAAAATAGTAACAAGTTTAAAGCACAAAAAATTTAGACAGCAATATGGTTTTTTTGTTGTTGAAGGCGTTAAAACAATAAAAGAACTTTTGGAATCTAATTTAGAGCTCCATGCTTTATATACAACCGAAAGCTTCAATATTAATGCCAAAGATGAAGTTTTGATTTCCGAAAATGAATTAAAACGTATTAGTTTTTTAATAACACCTAATAAAGCATTGGCTGTTTTTAAAATTCCGAAGCAAAAATCTATAAACGAACACGGACTTACAGTGGCTCTTGATGCCGTTAGCGACCCAGGAAATTTAGGCACCATAATAAGACTTTGCGATTGGTTTGGGGTTAAAGAGTTAATATGTAGTTTAAATACCGTAGATTGTTATAACCCT
The DNA here is from genome assembly GCF_042676825.1 of Mariniflexile aquimaris. Lineage (NCBI taxonomy): Bacteria > Pseudomonadati > Bacteroidota > Flavobacteriia > Flavobacteriales > Flavobacteriaceae > Mariniflexile > Mariniflexile aquimaris. The sequence goes on along the minus strand of NZ_JBHTIB010000028.1, from coordinate 30,020 downwards.
AAAGTTATACAGGCTACTATGGGTTCTTTAACCCGTGTAAATATTACTTATGTTGATTTGGTTCCTTTCTTAAAAGATACAAAATTACCTGTATTTGGCGCTTTTATGGAACGTGAAAACGTTTATAAAAAACAATTACCCGAAAACGGTATTGTGGTTATGGGTAATGAGGCGAATGGAATATCTAAAGAAGTGGAAGCCTTAATTACAGAAAAAATATCCATACCAAGATTTGGAGATTTACAAGTAACCGAAAGTTTAAATGTAGCAACGGCCACCGCTATTTTGCTTAGTGAGTTTAGACGGAGAAATTAACAATTTACAGTTATCAATTAACAATTAACAATTAACAATTGATAACGATAAAATGTGTGAATGTTTATTTTTGCCTAAAGCCTAAAGCCTAAAGCCTAAAGCCTAAAGCCTACTGAAAGGTGAAATTAATAAAAACACCTCTACTTTTCATGCTGTTTATGTTGCTGGTCCATGGGCTATTCGGGTCTTCGTCTCTTACAAGCTCATCGTTAATGCCAAACAATCCTCTTACTGAAGGTGTAAATTTAAAATTGTATAAATAAAAATCGATACCAAAACCAAGTTCGTAGAACAGGTTATTAGAAGTAGTTCTAAATTGCCCGTTGCCGTTATCGTTTGGGTTAGTTTCGTTACTGGATAGGTTTATAGCGGTTGAAAAGCCACCAACAACAAATGGTTTAAAGTTGTTAACACGCTTGGTCGAAACTTTCAATAACAGAGGAAAATGGATGTAAGTCGATTTTACTTCGCGGGTTAAATCGTTTTCTGTAAACGTAGAACCCTGAAAATAAGTCTGACTATAATACAATTCTCGTGTTGTAATAAATAATCCAGGTTCTAAGCGTAAATCAATAAAATTATTAATACGCAAATTCCCAATTAAACCAACGCTAAAACCGGGGCTTCGTTTTACGTAAACATCTCTTAAGTCTTCGTTGTAATCAAAGTTAAAATCGTAGTTGTTAATTCCTAAAAAATAACCCCAACGCAATAAATTGTAATCTGTTGTGCCTCTACCTTGATTGGCATCATAAATTATTTTTTCTTTTTTAAACAGTTGTGCGTGAGATGTTTGAGCAACTAGTAAAATTGAGATGATTACAAAAAACTGCTTCATAATATTATTTTGATGATTTATAAATTGTTGCCACACCCAAGGTTTGTGGAAAATCTTCAACATTAATAAACCCAATATTTCGCAAAATATTGTTTAAGGTCTCACCATATGGAAAAGCAGATGCAGATTCACTTAAATATTTATAGGCACTTCGGTCTTTAGAAAACAACTTTCCAATAAGCGGTAAAATATTTTTCGTGTAAAATTTGTAGCCTTGTAAATAGGGCGTTTTAGTGGGCATCGATGTTTCTAAAATTACAAAAGTACCGTTTGGTTTTAATACTCTGTAAATTTCTTTCAAGCCGTTTTCTAACGATTCAAAATTTCTAATACCAAAAGCAACGGTTATCGCATCAAAGGTATTGTCCTCAAATGGCATATTTTCGCTATCGGCTAAAATCATTTCAATTTTAGAATCCAATGCTTTATTTTTAATTTTTGCTTTCCCAATTTCAAGCATACCACTGCTAATATCTAAACCAATAATTTTTGTGGCATTGGTTTCGGCAAGGTTAATGGCTAAATCGCCGGTTCCTGTAGCAATATCTAAAATGGTGTCTGGGTTATTTTCTTTAACAATTTTAACCACTTTTTTACGCCATTTTATATCAATTCCAAAAGAAATTACACGATTTAACCCGTCGTAATCTCCAGAAATGGTATCAAACATTTTGGTTACTTGCTCTTTTTTACCTAAATCGCTGTTTTTGTATGGTTTAATTTTCGACAATGTGTTGTTTTTTTGGCAAACGTACATAATTTATTTCTACTTTAAAAAATCAATCAAATTCTTATTTTATGAAACTGGATATTATCAATAAATTTTAATGAATTGTGATTTGCTGGTTTTTGGTGTGTAATCATAATTTATGGTATATTTGAATTACTATTATGATTTTAAAATAATGAAAATAATTATTGCTGGTGCTGGTGAAGTAGGATTTCATTTAGCAAAACTGTTGTCTTACGAATCTCAGGAAATTACTTTAATAGATCCAAACAAAACAAGTTTAGCTTACGCAGATACACATTTAGATATTAGGGTTATAAAAGGCGATGCAACTTCTATTGCCATCTTAAAGGAAGCTCGTGTAGAAAACAGCGATTTATTTATAGCGGTAACGTCTAGCGAAACTACAAATATTACCATAAGCGTCATTGCTAAACAATTAGGTTCTAAAAAAACAATTGCCAGAATATCGAATACCGAGTTTATATATCATAAAGATGAAGTGGGATTTACAAAATTTGGTATTGACGAATTAATTTCCCCAGAAGCCTTAGCAGCCGCAGAGATTGAATTATCATTAAAACAATCATCGTTTAACGAAAATTACGAATTTGAAGGCGGTGCCTTAACCATGGCTGGTTTAACACTTTCCCGATCGGCATCCTTTGTTGGAAAAACGGTAAAAGAAGCTGCCGAAATTTTCCCGGAAATTCACTTTGTGCCTATTGCAATACAACGTTTTGGTACGCAATTAACCATTATTCCAAGAGGCGATACCAAATTTAAACGTGGTGATACAGTTGTTTTTATTACTTCAGAGGGTGGTGCCGATGAACTTTGCAGACTTACTGGTAAAATAAACCGTGATATAAAAAATGTCATGATTTTAGGTGGAACCCAAATTGGTTATAAAACGGCTCGAGATTTAAGTCAGAAAGGATTTAATGTAAAGCTATTTGAAGGTAATAGAGATCGCGCTTTCGAACTTGCGGAGATACTCACCAAAGTACTGGTGATAAATAGCGATGGCCGCAACGTAGATTTATTAGACGAAGAAAATATTAGCGATATGGATGCTTTTGTTGCCGTGGGCGATAACTCCGAAACAAATATTATGTCCTGTTTAGTGGCCAAATCTAGAGGGGTTAAAAAAACAATCGCTTTGGTTGAAAATATGGATTATTTCGTGTTATCGCAATCCATTGGCATCGATACGCTGATTAATAAAAAGATTTTAGCGGCCAATAATATTTTTAGGTATATAAGAAAAGGAGAAGTAGTTGCCATGACGAAACTGAGTAATTTAAATGCCGAATTATTAGAGTTCGAAGTAAAAGGCACTTCCGAAGTGTGTAATAAAACCATAAAAGCTATCGATTTTCCACGAACAGCCATTATTGGAGGCGTTATTAGAAATGGCGTGGGCATGATTGCCCTTGGAAATTTTAAAATTCAGGAAGGCGATAGGGTAGTGGTCTGCTCTTTATTACAATCTATCAAACGCGTTGAAAAGTTATTTCTATAATAATCTTTAATTTAAAAAGTATCAATATTGAAACTTAACTACCAAATCATCTTTCATTTTTTAGGATTACTGTTATTATTTAATGGCGGTTTTATGCTTTTATCGTCATTAGTAAGCTATCTGTATAGCGATGGTGTAACGTTTCAAATTTTTATTGCGGGTATTTTAACTTTAATTGCGGGGGTTATAACCATGCTGTTTACGCGCAACCATAAAAAAATAATGAATAAGCGCGAAGGTTACATTGTAGTAACTTTTGGTTGGATTGTTATGTCTTTATCAGGTACATTGCCGTATATGCTAACAGAAAGCGTTCCTAGTTTTACAAATGCTTTTTTCGAAACCATGTCTGGGTACACTACTACGGGAGCATCCATTTTAAATGATATTGAAATTATCCCCGAAGGCGTGTTGTTTTGGCGAAGTACCACACATTGGATTGGTGGTATGGGAATTATTGTACTTGCCATTGCTATTTTGCCACTCTTAGGTATTGGAGGGATGCAACTTTTTGCGGCCGAAGCTCCAGGGCCAAGTGGCGATAAGCTTCATCCTAGAATAACCGATACCGCTAAACGTTTATGGCTCATTTATTTTGGCTATACAGCAGCCGAAACGCTTTTGCTTAAACTAGCCGGTATGTCTTTTTTCGACGCGATTAATCATTCTATGGCAACTTTATCAACTGGAGGGTTTTCAACAAAAAATGCCAGTTTAGCCTATTGGAATAATCAACCCATCATTCAATACATCGTAATCCTGTTTATGTTTTTGGCAGGCTCCAATTTTGTGCTAAGTTATTTTGCATTCAAAGGGAAGGTTCAAAAAATAATTCACGACGAAGAGTTTAAACTTTACTTTAAATTCGTTGCAGTTTTTACTCTTATTGCGGCTCTTATTATTTACTTTTTCGCAGATCCTTCGGCATCGTCTATTACACATGAAATGGTATGGGGCGAAGGCGAAAGTGCTTTTAGGCATGCCTTGTTTCAAGTATTAACGGTTATCACGACCACCGGATTTATATCGGCAGATTATACCCTGTGGACACCCTTTTTAACGGTGTTCTTTTTCGGACTTATGTTTCTTGGTGGTTCTGCGGGCAGTACCTCAGGAGGTGTAAAAGTCGTGCGGCATTTAATACTTATTAAAAACGGTTTTTTAGAGTTTAAACGCACACTGCATCCAAGTGCTATAGTACCAGTGCGGTATAATAAAAAAGCCATTAATCGATTTATTGTATTTAATGTTTTAGCATTTTTTATGTTGTACATGCTATCTTTTATTGTTGGCGCTTTGGTCTTTTCAATGTTCAATTTAGATTTTGAATCTTCTGTAGGTTTATCAGCCTCCAGCTTGGGCAATATCGGGCCCGCATTGGGTAGCTTCGGCCCTGTAAATAACTATGCAGCATTGCCACCTTTAGCGCAATGGTGGTCGTCATTCTTAATGCTAATAGGGCGTTTAGAACTCTTTACAGTACTTATTTTATTTACGCCGTTCTTCTGGCGAAATCGATAGTTTTTTAGGGCATTTCCCAAGGGTCGGGCTATACACTACTAGTTTTGGCTCGCTGCGCGTGCTCGCCAAAAGCTAACCGTTTCTATCCCTAATGCAATTCACGTTATTATTCAAGATAGTAACTTGTAATGATAGTGCTAATAGACCTAAAAATAAAAGACCTGTCTCATTTTATAACAAGACAGGTCTTAAAATATAAATTTTCAAGCAAGTGTTATTAACTCACTGCTTCTTTAATGCGTTTTAAAGCTTCAATAATTTGTTCTTGAGATGCTGCGTAAGAAATTCTTAAACAATCTGGGTTTCCAAACGATTCACCGTCAACGGTTGCTACTAATGCTTCTGCTAATAAAAACATAGAAAAATCAGAGGCATTATTAATTTTATGGCCTTTCAAGGTTTTTCCAAAGAAATAAGAAATGTTTGGGAACACATAAAAAGCTCCCTCAGGAACGTTTGTTTTAAAACCTTCAATCTCACCTAGCAATCTTAATATTAAATCACGACGTACTTTAAATTCGTCAATCATGTATTGAACACGACTTGGCGATTCGTTAAGGGCTGTAATGGTAGCACGTTGTGCAATACAGTTAGCACCACTTGTAATTTGCCCTTGCATTTTGTTGCAGGCACGGGCTATTTTTTCAGGAGCTCCAATGTAACCAATACGCCATCCCGTCATCGCAAACGCTTTAGATACACCGTTTACCGTAATGGTTCTATCGTACATGTCTTCAAACTGAGCCATACTCGCATGACCACCAACATAATTAATGTGTTCGTAAATTTCATCTGAAACCACATAAATATTTGGGTATTTTACTAAAACATCTGCTAAACCACGTAATTCTTCTTTGCTATAAATAGAACCACTTGGGTTACAGGGCGAACTAAACCAAATCATTTTAGTTTTTGGTGTAATGGCAGCTTCCAGTTGTTCTGGTGTCATTTTAAAATCGGTAGCAATCGATGTTTTAACCTCTACCGGAATACCATCGTTTAATTTAACTAAATCGGCATAACTTACCCAGTACGGACAAGGCATGATAACTTCGTCACCTTTGTTGGTCATAACCGCAGCAATATTTGCTAACGATTGTTTTGCTCCAGTAGAAACTACAATTTGGTTTGGTGTATAAGTTAACCCGTTGTCACGTTTAAACTTTGTGATGATAGCTTGTTTTAAATCGCCATACCCATCAACCGGAGAATATGAATTGTAATTATCGTTTATGGCTTTTATAGCGGCTTCTTTTATAAAATCTGGCGTGTTAAAATCTGGTTCACCCAAACTCAAACCTATAATATCTTTGCCTTCTTCTTTTAACTCTCTTGCTTTTGCAGCCATTGCTAATGTAGCAGACTGCGCCATGTTTAAAATTCTATCAGATAGTAATTGCATTTAAATAATAATAAAATTGTTAGTTAGACGTGTAAAGCAGGTTTTGTTCCCATTTCTTTTAAATGCTTAAAATGGGCAATAATGGCTTTACGGGTAGTTTTATATTCGTTATAAGGTAGATTAAACTCTTTAGCGGTATCTCTCACAATTTTTGAGATTTTTGTGTAATGGATGTGACTAATATTTGGAAAAATATGGTGTTCTACTTGGTGGTTTAATCCGCCAGTAAACCAGTTTACAATGCGGTTGTCTGTACTAAAATTAATGGTTGTTTTAAGTTGATGTACAGCCCAAGTGTTTTTCATCATGCCATCTTTTTCTGGCATTGGCATTTCGGCTTCTTCCATAACATGTGCTAACTGAAAAACTACACTTAGTATTAAGCCTGCAGTATAATGCATTACAAAAAAACCAATTAAAATTTTCCACCATGCAATATCTAACACAAGCATAGGTATTACAATCCAGATGCCTATGTAGATTATTTTTGAAATTACAAGTTTACTCCAGTTCCAAACAGGATTTGGGAATTTCCCGTATGATAATTTGCGCTTCATATAGCGACTCATTTGTTGGAAGTCGGTAGTAATTGCCCAGTTTATAGTTAATAAACCATACAATAATACCGAGTAGTAATGTTGAAACTTATGGTACCAATGCCATTCAGAATGTTCAGAAAAACGTAAAATGCGTCCTGCTTCTAAATCTTCGTCATGTCCATGAATATTAGTATAAGTATGATGCAGTACGTTGTGTTGCACCTGCCAGTTATAAACGTTTCCGGCAAGAATATAAATACTGCTTCCCATTAAGCGGTTTACCCATTCTTTGTTAGAAAAAGACCCATGATTACCATCGTGCATCACATTCATGCCAACTCCTGCCATCCCAATTCCCATAACAATAGTTAATAAAAGTTGTGCCCAACCAGGAATGCTTAAGGTTAAGATTAAAAAGTAAGGCGTTAAAAAAATGGAAAACATTACAATTGTTTTAATCCATAATTTCCAATTGCCTGTTCGCTTGATACTGTTATCTTTAAAGTAATTGTTAACACGTTTGTTAAGTGTTCTAAAAAACTTTGCAGAATCTGTTCTCGAGAATGAAAGTGTTTGTTTTGTCATGCTATTAATTTAATACAATTAATATTAAAAACTATTAATCATACTTGGGGCAAAGATAGGTATAAACGACATCAAGTAATAACGTTTTTTTGTAAAAAAATGTACTTAAAAAGTATATTTTTGTTGAAAATTTAACATTAAATGGAACTGATACTAAAATACTTTACAAATTTAACCGAAGATCAAATAAGCAAATTCGAAAGACTAGAAGCGCTTTATCAAGACTGGAACTTGAAAATTAATGTGGTTTCTAGAAAGGATATAGACGAACTTTATTTGAGACATGTTTTGCATTCTTTAGGGATTGCAAAAGTAATTAGTTTTAAGGATGGTAGTAAGATTTTAGATGTTGGTACAGGTGGCGGCTTTCCAGGTATTCCATTGGCTATTATGTTTCCAAATTGTACGTTTCATTTGGTAGACAGTATTGCTAAAAAATTAAAAGTGGTTGATGAGGTTGTAGAAGGCCTAGGTTTAACCAATGTGAAAACAACGCATTGTCGGGTTGAAGAACTTACAGATACTTACGATTTTATTGTAAGTCGTGCGGTTGCTATTATGCCAACATTTGTGCATTGGGTTAAGGGAAAAATTGCGAAAGAGCAAAAGCACGATTTAAAAAATGGTATTCTGTATTTAAAAGGTGGCGATTTAAGCGAAGAACTTCAAGATTATAAAACGGCCACTGTTTATAATTTAAGCGATTATTATGCTGAAGATTTTTTTGAAACTAAAAAAATGGTGCATTTACCTTTAAAATTTCGCGGGTAAGTGTAATATGAAACAATTAAAGTCCAGATAATTCGCTGAATATTTCCTTAAAAAAGAAAAACTGATTTTGATACCAATAGGTGTTTCTGTAGTTTTCAATGTCTTTAGCACTTTTGTCAATTGATAAAATGGAGTTTGCTCTTTCAAAATATAACTTAGCTTTATTAAGATCATTCAGTTTATAATAACAAATTGCCAGACCCAACATAGCATCAAAATCTAGTGAATCAAATTTAAGAACAGTATTAAAATCTGATACGGCATCCATATATTTACCTAGAAATAATAACCCAGTACCACGATAAAAATAAGCGTAACTGTTGTTTTCGTTTAATTTTAATGAAATAGAAAAATCGGTGATTGCTTTGTCGTAATAATTAATATCTAAATAAAATACCCCTCGGTTGTAATACGAATCGGCACTTGAATCTGCTAATATAGCCAAGGAATAGTCATTCAAGGCTAATGGATATTTCTCTAAGGCAATATAGGCCAAAGCTCTATGGTAATAGAACTTTGATTGATTGGGGATGGCCATAATCAAAGTCGTGAAATCTTTAATAGCGCCTTCAAAATCACCTAAATCGTATTTCACACACCCGAGGCTATACAAGGCGTCTAAAAAGTTTGCATCTAGCTGTACGGCACTTTGATAATCTTCTTTTGCACCGGCAAAATCTTTTAAACTGTAACGCGCATTTCCTCGGTTGTAGTAGGTATCCGCATCGGGCTCTTCAACAATTATTTTTGAGTAATCTACAATAGCACCCGAGTAATCGCCTAAATCGTTTTTTGCAAGACCTCTGTAAAAATAAGCATCTAAATTCTTGGGTTCTAATTCTAAAACTTTTGTGTACAGGTCTATTTTTTCGTTTAAATCTGTGGTTTTAGACGCGAGTCTTAAAAGCTTGTTGGCTTGCCCATAACTTGTGGCATTTAAGACTAAGAATATTAAGATTGCTAAAGTTCTTTTCATATAGGGCAAAGCTGTTTTTTTAATAGAATTTTTAAAAAATAAAGTTAGTGATATTTTTTAAACTTTTTAATTTATCATATTTACTTTCTTGGTGGTAAAATTTTTACCCGTAATATTTATCTTTCATTTAGGTTTTTTTAGAATATAAAACCTACAAATATATATTTTGTTATGCATTACAACGAATATATTAGTATTATATCGATATTTATTTGTAATATTACACAGCGATTGTTTACAGTTGCTAGTCTCTCACAACAAATTTAACGCCCTAAATAATTTTAGATGAGAAGATTTTTGCCCCTCAGTTTTTTTCAAATAACATGTGTATGTGTTTTTTTGCTTACATCTTATATTGGTAATACACAAGATATACAGGTTAAAATTTTAGGAAGTACCACCACTGTTTCTAATGGAGGTGCAGTGTCCTTTTCTGCCGGTAATACCATATCTTTTAGGATTACAAATACAAGAAATGATTGCGATAAAGTCAAAATTGAAGATATTATTGTTTCAAATACTATTGATTTCTCAATTTCATCTGATAAAATTCCAACAAATGTAGATACCGAAAGTTGTAAAGGAAAAACTAAATATGTAGATTTTACAATAACTAATAAAAGTGGTAATTGTGGGGCTAGTACGGATATCGCTATAGAAGTTAAACAGAATCCTGACTTTGAATTTGAGTTTTCAATAAGTGGGAATCCAGCAATAAATGTTTTAGGTGGAAGTCCGTTAGCAGATATTAACAATGGTTCGACCACTATAACAGCTACAAATGGAACTTATTTTGGAGTAGTTGATGCAGGCGTAAGTGTTACAAGAGATTTTATAATCGCTAATACCGGAAGTTGTCCTTTAGGTATTACAGGACTTACGAGTTCTTCATCTGATTATACTTATACAAGTCTGCCAGCAATCATAAATTCAGGTTCTTCCGCAGTATTATCCGTAACCTTTACTGGGCCTCCTGCGGGTGCTGGAACAAAAGCTGCAACTATTACCATAGCAAATACAGCCAATACAAGTTATACATTTAAAGTAAGTGCCGAAATGTTTAATTTCGCAATTCCGGGTCCAGGAGGTATTACAGCCGATTTTAGATTATGGTTAAAATCTACGCGCGGAATTACCAAAGATGGCAGTAATAATGTTTCTGATTGGGCTGATATTGGGACCAATGGTAAAAATGCTTCTCAAGCGGTTTTGGCTAATCAACCATTATATGTAGATGATGCTAATTCAAATATCAACTTTAATCCTGTTATAAAATTCCAAAATGATGGGTCTAAAAGTCAATACTTATACAACACCGATAATGGTTTTTACAGTCAGGAAATATTTATTGTGATGCAGCCAGATGTTGATGTTTCTACTTCAAGTGGAATGACTATTTTTTCTGGAACGGTTGCATATCCGTCGTCACCTGCTCCAACATATACATATTCTAATACATATGTAAATGATATAAATGATGTTTCTGGTGTAGGATTAGGGAATTTTACAGGCCGTATTTCTTCACCTGAAGAAAGACTTTGGTATAATCAAGGGAATTCAGTTTCAGATCCTTATTACACACTTTTGGCTTCAACAAGCAGGTCTTACAATAAGGCAGCAATTATTAATGCACGAAATAAATCCAATACTGTTACTGATGGAATGAGTATTTTATATAATTCTTTTAAGGTAGCTGATGACCCAGCAGATGCCACTAAATCTAGCGGCTTTGTATTTGAAAATTTAGGATATATTATTGATAACTATCCTAGCCCTGATGATGTTTTTGGGACACCCTATTTAATTGGAAAAAATGCGAATACTACATTAGGAAATCTTAATGGGCGAGTAGCTGAAATTTTTACGTTTGCATCTCGCTTAAGTGATTTAGATAGACAAAAAATAGAATCTTATTTAGCTATTAAATACGGGATTACTTTGGAATATGAAGTAGGAGAGGAAAAGGATTATATTAATTCATTTGGTCCAATCGATGGAATAATTTGGGATGTTTCAGAAAATGCCGATTATAACCACAACATAGCTGGAATTGGTAGAGATGATGATTCCGATCTATATCAAAAGCAATCAAAAACCATAAATGAAACTAATGAAGTTACTATTGGTTTGGGAGGTGTTTTTGATACTAATAGTGCTAATGTAAATGAGTTTGAGGATAATGGTGATTTTTTAGTTTGGGGATGTAATAATTTAACTTATAATGGAAGTGATACCAATACAGTTACTCTTATTGAATCTACTTTATCAACAACTTTAACCAGAATAGATAGAAAATGGAAAATTGTTGAATCAAATCAAGGTACGGGTGATATTGGAATCGTATATCTTAGCATACCAGAAGCTGCGTTCTCTGCTTTCTCAAAAGACACGAACGAAGAATATGTATTAATAGTGGCCAACGATCCTGCTTTCGCAGATACAAATATTATTGATGTCCTTCCATTAAAGTTCGATGAGGAGAGTGAAGTGTATAAGACTTGGTATGATTTTCATGACACAAAATACTTTTCATTTGGAATAACTTCTAAAGTATCTAAAGAAAGTTCTATAACTATAGATGAAAATACGCATTTAGTAGGCGAGTATTTACTAGATTTAAATCCCAATTCGTTTACAGTGTCTGCATGGATAAAAAGTACAGCAAGTACCACCAATCCAAGAACAATAATAGCCAAAGGAGATAAATTGCAAATGCGTTTAAATGAGTCTAATCAAGTTGAAGTTTGGATGGATGATGACAATGGGGCAAAAATAACGTCTAATATGGCGATAACTGATGGGAACTGGCACCAGGTTTCCTTTGTTTACAACAGTGGTACTATTTTTCTTTATATCGATGGTGTGTTAGATCATTCCAAACAAAATATTGCGGCGCCTACGCCTAATTTTAACTATTTATCAATAGGTTCATTGTACATAGATAAGAATACAATAAGCAATCCGTTGTTAGGCGAAATAGATGAAGTTTATATCTGGAATCAGGCATTGACAGAGCGACAGGTGCGATATCTTATGAATCAAGAAGTGGCGCGGTTCGACGTTAGCAGTACAGATTATGTGAGTGGTAAAATAATTCCAGGTGCTACTTTAAGCAGCGAAATAGCTTCCATTCCTTGGAGTACACTTACCGTTTATTATGATTTTAATTCGTTTTGTGGTACCGCAGTAGAAGGTTTAACAGATGCAACAAACTGTTTAAGATTAAATTATTTAGTGCCTAATAAATCGATTGTTGGTGAGCAAACAGCACCATTACCTTATCTTTCTGCCGCCGATGGTGACTGGGATGCGCCTGCAACCTGGAGTAATAGTGCAGACCAAGCCATACCAAATTCAATAGGTTTAGATGGAACAACTGAAATAGATTGGAACATCGTACAGATTTCAAATAATATTTTAGGAAATAGAGATATTACACTATTAGGATTAATTAGTAATTCAGGAACATTAACAATAGCCGCCCCTGGTGAAGACCAAGATGAAAATAATTCTGGTCAGGAATTAATAATAACCCATTATTTAGAACTAGATGGTGTTATAGATTTAGTTGGCGAATCGCAATTAATTCAAACCGAAGGGAGTATTATTGATGAGCATAGTAGTGGTTATTTAGAACGTGATCAACAAGGTACTGCTAATGGTTTTAACTATAATTACTGGTCATCTTCAGTGGGCCCATTAGTAGACGTAAGCTTATTAGACCCAATACCGGCTGGAACTTCTAGTGCAAATTCCAGTGTAGCGATAGAAAACTTTTTATATAATGGATACGAATCTTCATTACCAATGCCTATGGAATTTGAAGATGTTGGATATGATTTTACACCACCATCGGGGACTTCGCCAGGTTTATTAAAAATTTTCACTTACTGGTTATATAAATTCTATGGTGCTGCAGATGACTATGGTGCATGGGCAAAAATAAATAAAACCACCCCTTTGCAGGCTGGAGAAGGTTTTACAATGAAAGGACCAGCAGGAACGGCTTCAATAGCAACAAGATTTAATTATGTGTTTAGAGGTTTGCCGTATAATGGCGATATTACGCTTGCTTTAGATAAAACTTCGGGCGATGTAGAGCGCTTAATTGGTAATCCATACCCATCGGCCATTGATGCAGAAGAATTTATATTAGATAATATTAGTGTTGCCGAAGGTGGTAATAATTCCCAAACTGTTATTAATGGCGCACTTTATTTTTGGGATCATTTTGGTGAAGAAAACTCACATTATTTAAAAGATTATGTTGGCGGTTATGCCACTTATAATTTATCCGGTGGTGCTCCCGCCATTTCAAACGATGTTAGAATTAACAATTCTGGTGCCTCAAGCACTAAAGTGCCAGGGCAATATATTCCAGTAAACCAAGGCTTCTTTGTGTCTACAAAATTAGAAACATTACCTAACGATAATGGGGGGAATATAGCTGCCGTTGAAGGAGGAAATATAATATTTAAAAATAGGCAACGTGTGTTTGTTACCGAATTAGAGGAATTTGAAGACGTGCCGGTTTCAGTGTTCATGAAATCTTCAAGTAGTAAAAAATCTAGTGTTACAGAAACTCAAACATCTAAAAAGAAAAAATCTATCATTCGATTGATGTATGATTCTCCCAAGGGGTATCACAGACAAATTGTTCTGGGTGCTAATGAAAAAGCTTCCAACGGATTTGATTTAGGCTATGATGCTTTTATGGTAGATGTGAATGAAGAAGATATGTACTGGTATTTTAATAAAAGCAAGTTTGTTATTCAAGGTGTGGCTAATTTTGATGCGACTCAAGAATTTTCATTAGGTTTAGTGGTGAAAACTAGCGGAACCATAAAAATAAAACTTGATGCGATGGAGAATATAGATGCCAATCTTCCTTTGTTTATAAAAGATGAATTAACTGGTGAAATCAAGAAAATTAATGACGAGGCATTTGAAATCAATTTAGAACCGGGCGTTTATAATGACAGATTTAAACTGATGTTTAAACAGTTAGAAGAAAGCAGTATTGAGGCTGAAAGTACCGTAGAAGAAAGTGCGGTTACTATTAGGTATAATTCAAAATCAGAAAAACTAAAATTACAGAATAACGATAAAATAAAAATAAAAGATCTGGGATTGTATGATATTCTTGGTAACGAAATAAAATCATTAAAGTTAAATACCAAGTCGGATGTTACTTTAACGGTGTCATCAAATACAGGACTATACATTGTTAAATTAAACACTGAAAAAGGGCTCGTAACTAAGAAGATTATTATAGAATAGAAATTCTTAAAAAAAATAGATTAAAATCAACCAACCAAAAATGAAAAAGCGTCACTTAAATTGAGTGACGCTTTTTTTATAGTAATTTTCGGTTTAAAGTTCCTGTCTTTGCAGGAATACATTTATTATCCTAAAAATGGGTATCTATAATCTGTTGGAGTTACAAAGGTCTCTTTTATTAAACGTGGAGAAACCCAGCGTAATAAGTTTTGAGCACTTCCAGCTTTATCATTGGTTCCAGATGCACGCGCACCTCCAAATGGTTGTTGCCCAACAACAGCGCCCGTAGGTTTGTCGTTTACATAAAAATTACCAGCACTGTTTTGCAACGCGGTGGTAGCTTCGGTAATGGCATATCTGTCGGTTGCTAAAATGGCACCTGTTAATGCATATTCACTGGTTTCGTCAACCAATTTCAATGTTTCAGAATAGGCAGCATCTTCATAAATATAAATGGTGATTACTGGTCCGAATAATTCAGTACACATGGTTGTGTATTTTGGGTTGGTTGTTACAATAACTGTGGGTTCAATAAAATACCCTTTACTTTTATCATAATTACCACCCACTATAATTTCGGCATCTGTATCTGCTTTGGCCTGGTCAATATATTTAGCCAATTTATTGAAAGAGCCTTCGTGAATTACAGCAGTTATAAAGTTACTCATATCTGCTGGCGAACCCATTTTAAAGGATTTCACGTCTTCAATAACTAATTTTTTCACGTCACTCCACAAGCTTTTCGGGATATAAGCTCTTGATGCGGCACTACATTTTTGACCTTGAAATTCAAAAGCGCCTCTTATGATTGCGGTAGAAACTTGCTTAGGAACTGCACTTTTATGCGCTACAATAAAATCTTTACCTCCTGTTTCACCAACAATACGAGGGTATGTTTTATACTTATGAATATTGTTTCCTATTTGTTTCCAAAGTTCTTTAAAAATAAACGTAGAACCTGTAAAATGTAATCCTGAAAAATCTTGACTTGCTAATACGGTATTTGTAATCATCACAGGATCGCCAAATACTACATTTATTACACCATCAGGCACTCCAGCTTCTTTAAATACATCCATGATTACTTTAGCTGAATATACTTGGCTATCACTAGGTTTCCAAACCACGACATTACCCATTAATGCCATACACGATGGTAAATTACCCGCAATAGCTGTAAAATTAAAAGGTGTTACAGCATAAGTAAAGCCTTCTAAAGGTCTGTATTCAACCCTGTTCCAGGTATCACTTGTGCTTTCTGGTTGTTCGGCATAAATGTCGGTCATGTACTGCACATTGTAACGCAAGAAATCTATAAACTCGCAGGCAGCATCAATTTCGGCCTGATGTATAGTTTTAGATTGTGCCATCATGGTGGCTGCATTTATTTTGGCTCTGTAGGGACCAGCGATTAATTCTGCAGCTTTTAAAAAGATGCCAGCACGTTGTTCCCATGGTAATTGCGACCACGTTTTTCTAGCTTCTAGAGCAGTTGCAATCGCTTCTTCCACATGTTTTTGTTCCGCTAGGTGATAGGTTCCAACAATGTGTTTGTGGTCGTGTGGTGGCGACATCGTTCTGGTGTTTCCAGTTTTTATGTCTTTGCCGTTGATATATAAAGGTACATCAATGTTGCTGTTATACATTTCGTTATAGGCCTGAAGTACGGCATCGCGTTCAGGAGTGCCTGGTGCATAGCTTTTTACAGGTTCGTTAACCGCAATTGGTACATTAAAAAAACCTTTTCCCATGATTTGTCTATTTTTGTTATTGAATTATCAGTAAATGAGCTGCAAATTTACGAATTTTTAAATGATAATTAGGATTCAAGGCTTCATAAAAACACGTTAAAGTTTAATATTTTTTTGTAAGTTGCTAATTCCTTTTCAGACTACAATTATTATGTGCACAGTAACAATTATACCAAAAGGCAAAAATGATTTTGTGTTAACTTCTAATAGGGATGAAGCTCCAAATAGAAAGTCGCTCCCGCCAGAAGTTTATAAAATTAAGAATACCCAACTTTTATTCCCTATGGATGAAATGTCGGGAGGAACTTGGATTGGGTTAAGTGAAAAAAACAGAGCTGTATGTGTGATGAATGGTGGTTTTGTTAGACATGACCCGGAACAAAATTACCGATTAAGTCGTGGCATCGTTGCGTTAGATTTTATGGTTTCTGATGTTGTTTTAGATACTATACAAGGATATGATTTAAATGCCATTCAGCCATTTACTATGATAATTCTGGATTGGAATACTGCATTGAAGTTGTATGAATTGGTTTGGGACGGTTCCGAAAAACACTTAAAAAAATTACCATTACAAGCAAGTATATGGTCGTCTACTACGCTTTATAATAGTGAAATGAAGCAAGCACGAGCCCAATGGTTTGAAGCATTTAAATCTGAAAAAAAATTAAATGCTCAATCGATCTTGGAGTTTCATAAAACGGCAGGAAAAGGTAATGATGATTACGGCGTTGTAATGAATCGTGGATTTGTAAAAACAACAAGTATTACCCAAATTGAAAAATTTGGGGAGTCTTTTGAGATGTATTACGAAAATCTGCAAAACAAAAAAATTGCTAGCAAATCGTTTCATTTACCCGAAATAGTTAATGACTAGCACTGGTATTATTTTAACATTGGCTTACCCGGAAACCATTGTTATGGTTTCTAAAGAATGGTTTTCGCCATTACTAAGATATGCGGGCATTGGAAAGAAGAACTATTTACGTGCAGGTCACGCGGCGCTGGTTTTAATAAACAAAGAAACGGGTATTTTAGAATACCACGATTTTGGTAGATACATCACCCCAGAACCTTCGGGACGTGTACGCGGTAGCGAAACGGATAACGAATTGCATTTTCCGCTAGTTGCAGAAATTAAAAATGATAAGATTACGAATTTAAATGCCATTTTAGAGTTTTTAGCAACCCATCCTAAAATAACCCACGGTGATGGAAAAATGTTGGCATCGGTGTGTAAGGCGGTCGATTATAATAAAGCACGCACCCATATTACAAAAATGCAGCAAAGGCACTTTATTCGGTATGCTGCTTTTATTAAAGACGCTTGTAATTGTGCGCGTTTTGTTACGGATACTTTAATCGCATCGGTTACCAATAGCACGATTAAAAAGAATCTAGAAAAATCAAAATGGTTTACACCCAGTACGGTTGGCAATGTACTTTTAGCAAACACCGAAGCACATGCTTTTGAAGTTTCAGAAACAGGTGTTATTTCTGAATTTAAAGGTTCTCAGAAAAGTGAAAATATGCGGTATTTTTTAGATAAATTGCCAGACCATACACCCAGTTTTGTTGGGACTTTAGCCCCTAAACCCGTTGATGGTTTACACGAAAAAGCACAATGGTTATCTGGAATTGCAGCAGGCGCTTGGTTTGAATTACATAAAACCGACCACCAACTTGAGTTTTATTTTAGACGTATTTCGCCCCATGGGCATATCGATGTGCACGAAGTGTTTAGAGTTACAGATGAGGGATTTGAATACGACTTAGAGTATGAATTTGTGCAATACTCCAACTGTAAATTTTTTCATATTAAGCAGCGAAATAAGATTTTTAGGTTTGATAGAAAGATGTGAGTGTATAAATCTTTAATGACCACATTTTCTTTAAGCGACTTGTTTTGCATTGTGAATTAATGTACTGTCTTTCAAATATTATCAAATTATTTATACCAATCATCGTCTAATTCTATTAAAACCGTCATCCCGTCTTGGGAAATTAAATTTGTTTGAAGATACGCAACCATATATTTTCCATCTGGACTAAAACTTTTATCTGCAGCTGTAATTACTTTGCCTTTAAAAGAGCTGATCTTTGGATTGTTAAAATCGGTTATCCTCTTTTTTCCCGACCCATCATAATTCATGCTCCAGTAATCGGTACCGCGGTTGTTGTTCCCTACACTTGTAAACCAAACAATTTTATTGCCTATAGGCGAATATTCAGCCGACTCATTGTATCTTTCGGTAGCCAAAGCCACTAATTTTTTAGTTTCAAATGCATAGGTGTAAATTTTTTGTTTAAAAAAACTAAATGGGTTCGAAGTCAATTCAAAATTTCCAGTAAAAATTATTGTTTTGCCATCGCTCGACAGACCGTGGTTTTCATAAAATCCTTCACCCCCAGGAGCAAAAGTTTCTATATTTGATAAATGTGGTTTTCCTAAGTTATCAACTGTAAAATCTGCCATTTTCAATGTCCAATAATTCTTTTCGCTATTGTACATTTGAGACCAAGTAAGCTTTTTGCCATCTTTTGAAAAATGAGGATGTAAGATTCCTGTATTGTGAGCATCTTCTAAATTAGTAAGTTGATAAAAATGATTCGTTTTTAAATTCAATAACCATAAATCATGGTATCTACCAAGTCCTGGTTCAGCCGCTTTATCTCGACCGGGATTACCAACATGTTCTTTTTTCTGAGCTTGAAAAACTAATAATTCTCCATTTGGGTGAATTGCAGGTTGCCCGTTATGACCACTTGGAACAGCATCGTTTGTATTGCAAGTCAAACACGTCTCGTTACTGCCATCTGGATTCATTTTGTAAATATCAAAATATCGTTTAGAATCTTTTCTATCTAAATAAATAGTTTTCCCGTCTGGCGACCATGCTACTCTGCCGCCATCAGATTTAAGAATCGTGATATTTTTTGCCAGACTTCGTTCTGATTTTACCGAACCAACTACTTGTGCTTCTTCAGTAGATGCGTTATTGCCTTGCGGAACTGTTGAAACGCATCCAGCAGCAAGAAATAGTAGACTCAAGGTTGTTAGAAAAAATTTAGTCATAGCTTAAGTGTTAATTTTTGTTTGCATGTTTATATTTCTCGTGGGTTTTTTAGTCGTTCATCACCTAGTTGCTAAAGTAAGTCCTATAAATAATTATAATGGCATTTATATTTTGAGACGAACTGAAATTAAGTTTGTTACCTTGGGTATTAATTACTGCAATATGAGTAATTAATTAATGCATCGTTTAAGGGATTTCCTTTGCCATAAAAAATCATTAACATAAAAACACTAATGTCTTAATTAATTAGATTCCGTGTAAATTTTAAAGTTGTTTAATATGGCTTGCCAACCATTTTTTTGAAGTTCTATAGGGTTTTCGCTTTCTGGGCCGAATTGTATTATTACTTCGGTTTGGTTGTTAGTCTTGTTGAACTTAACTGTGGCATAACGCTCGCCGAAGTTGTAAGTAAATTGTTGCTTATGAACAATATTAGTATATACAGCTTCGAAGTCAAATCCATAACTCCCATCTTTTGCTTCCATTCTTGCTAGATATTTTCCGCCAATATTCATGTTGTTTTCTGCAAAAGGACAGTGCCAACTGGGGTCGGCAAAATTCCATTTTGTTATATGTTCTGGATTGGTGTAGAAATTCCAGACTTTTTGTGAGTCTGCATTTATAGTTGCTTGGACCGTGATTTTTTCTAGATTCATTGTTTGTTGTTTTATGAAATTCTAAATTTTTATATGTTGCTTATTGCTTCAATTGATGCTGTTTAGTTTATAGGAAATTTAACTGACTTTGTTCCTTGCTTGTTAATGCCTAATTGTTTTTTAAATACTTTTTTAATATAACCGATATTTCTTGGTCTAAAATTAAGTTTTCAGCTTTTGAAGATTCTATAAATTTTGCCATGGCTCTTGTTGCTATTTCAGGGGTGATGTCTTTGGAAGGTCCAAATAGAGCAGCAATACCTTCGGTTACTTTTTTCCAATCTTCGTTTTTTGAAATTTCTGCAAGATGTCTATATCTTTCGTTATTTTCTGAAACACGTTTCCATGGCCAAAAAATCCAGCCATTAACTTGATTTTGAGGGTCTTCAAATAATTCTATTTCTTCCTTGATCCATGTTGCATTATGTGCGCCAAATTCACCATTTAATAGTGGGATATTTTGCGATTTTGCTAGTTTGGTTAGTTTTTGCAAGTTTGATAGGTTCGTGTCATTTGTGAAAAAATTATAAGTATGAAATCCGTAGGCCATATTACTATCTAGAGCCTCAGTATACATGGTAAAATCGCTCGAGAAATTTCCACCTTCTAAAATAATCATATGTGAACTGTCCACTTTACGAATTTCTGTTATAATACGACGGTGAAAATCTACTAGGGCTTTGCCAGTTGGTGCATCGGGTTCATTAATTAAATCATAGCCTGCAATAATGTTCTTGTTAGCATACCGTTTGGCTATGGCTTTCCAAATATCTATTGTTTGTTGTTGGTTAGTTGCCGAAAACCATACATTTATAAGGTCTGGATCTGAGACAAATGCGCCTTGGCCACCGGGTACCGAGTGAAAATCTAAAATAACATATACCTTGTGTTTTTCGCACCATTTGAGTAAATTATCAAGGTAATACCAACCTCGTGCTTTGTAATTTTCTAAAGGATTGGCGTCTTCGAAGATTGTATGATTAAAAGGTACGCGAACCACATTGAAACCAAAGTTAGCTATAAGTTCTATATCTTTTTCTGTGATGAAATTGTTATAAATTGCGGTACGAAACGTTTCGGTTTGTTCTTTTCCAGCCATTTTTTCTAACCTGTTAGCAATTTTAGTTTCTGAAGTTAAACCAGCTCCCCAAAGTGTACCATTCCACATGAGCCACCCTTCTAATAAAACACCACGTAGTTTTATGGGGTTATTGTTTCCATCGACAATTAGTGTTCCTTTTGTGTGAATCATGGGATTTGTAGTTGCAGGTACATCAACTTGACTTTTTGTGTTGTTATTGGTAGGTGGTTGCGGTATTTTGCAGCCACTAAGTAATGCAACACTTAGCGTTATAATTAGGAGTCTTACTGTTTTTAGATTTCTCATCGATTTGGATTTTACCGTTAATTAGGCAATAACGGAATTGTATTTTGCTTTTTGTAGCTAATTAGGGTCAAGTTAAAAATAGCAATTATTTTTATATAGAGGTTGTTATTGCTTTTAATTATTAGTTTGGTTTCTCTGTAATTATAAAGTAATTTAGTAAGATTGGTCTGCCTTTTTTTTGAAGTTAGTTTATGTGCTTTGTGATTTTTCTATGCTTATTTTGGCTTGTTGAGGTATGTAGTGCCC
This sequence comes from Mariniflexile aquimaris, assembly GCF_042676825.1. Lineage (NCBI taxonomy): Bacteria > Pseudomonadati > Bacteroidota > Flavobacteriia > Flavobacteriales > Flavobacteriaceae > Mariniflexile > Mariniflexile aquimaris. The sequence goes on along the minus strand of NZ_JBHTIB010000028.1, from coordinate 8,421 downwards.
GCGTTAGGGATTGCAGCGGCATCCTTTTGGTTTTTCTTGAATTAGAAAATAACCTAAAATAGAATTCCTGTAACTTTGGTAGTAGATACTTGTCTTTGTTGAAATAACATAAAACCAAAAGATACAGCGTAAAGCCCGACCCTTGTGGTAACGCCCAAGTAAATAGTTTAATAAAAAAGATTAATTCTAGTTTATCGCAAACGGTGCGCTTAACTTAAATGTTGGAATGGTAACTTGAAAGTTTTTAGTAGTGGTAAAATTTACCATGTTATAATGCCCTTGCATAGCACCAAATGGAGAGGTGAGCAAGCATCCGGAGGTGTAAGTGTGCGATTCTCCTGGTTGTAATACGGGTTTTTTGCCTATAACACCTTCGCCAGAAACAATTTCTACATTATTTAAGGCATCTAAAATTTCCCAATGGCGTGCGTTAAGTTGCACGGTGTCTTTACTTTGGTTTTCGATAGTTACGGTGTAACCAAAGGCGTATTGTATTTTATAATTTTTATAAAATGAGCCTTCGTAGGTAGTTTCTACCGATATTTTTATACCACATGTAACTTGTTGAACCATATGCATTGTTTATGGTGGCTAAATTACTAAATATTAAGAGGAGAACAGTAAATTTTAACTTCTTAATTAGAAATTTTAGTAAAACACCCGTTTAATTGGAGATGTTAACCGAACTGCCTTCGCCAACTCCAATGATTTTGTCGTAACGGGCACCAAGGTCTCTGTAATAAATTAAAACTTTGTAATTATTTTCGGTTTGATAGAAATTACCGCTTATCGCGCCTTCGTTTAAAACGCCATTTTTTTCTACTATTACATATTTGTAATTGTAAAACCCTTGCTTTAATAAAATGGCTTTTGAAAGGGTGTTGCGGGACTGGTCGTAAATAAGTTTAGTGCTGTTATCGATGGCGTAATTATTAAAATTACCATACACATGCACGTTTTTATTTTTAAAGGATTCGTTGGGGACCAGTGAAAAATGGACCCAAACATAATCGGCTTCAATATCGGGATTGTCTACATCTAAAGCGGTAACCAGATAGTTGCCGTTAATATCGGGATTGTAAGTGTAAGGTTTGCTGGCACGTTCTACATTTGTAAACAGGTAGTTGTGGTAAATGTCTTTTAAATCGATAGCGCGTATGCCTGTATTTGCTGCTCTAACTTCTTTGTTTTCAAAAAATAAATATTCGTTACCGCCTAAAAAACTACTTTCTGAATCGTATCTGTAAATTAGCTGATTGCCAAGGGTGTATTGTGGTTTTAAGTTAGAAATGGCTGTATTTAAATTGTTGTTTTGAACGATAAGTGCTTTTACAGTTTGTGATGGATTATTTAGTTGATTGTTATTTGAGGTAACACTAATTTCAACCCGCTGTTTTTCTTCAATAAATTGAATGTCGCGCGTTCGTTTTATAACTACTCCAACGGCGGTAAGGTCTTCGTTAATCATGAATTTTCTAGAAAAAACTAAGTTATTGTCGCTATCAAAAATGCTTATTAAATAATTTCCGGAAACTTTAAGGCGTCTTGTTTGATCGTTTGGAATGGTTAATTGATAGTTTGAATAAATTTGATAAGTGTTAAATGAATTCTGATAATTACGAATTCGCTGGTTATCAAAACCATCCATAAACTCAGATTTCATTAAAGCAGAAGGTGTCCAGTCGTAATTAAAATGGTCTATTTTATAATAATAATCGTCTTCGTTTCCGTTAAGTACATCAAATTCTAAAACAACATATTCGCCTAGTTTTAAAATGGGTAGCTGGGTTTCAGGAGTGTTGCCTTTAAAAATAATGGTTTTAATGTAGTCAGGCGGATTTACTTCCGTAATTTGGCTTAGACCCGAAAACGGAAGAAGAACAATAAAAAAAGCACTTACAAACTTAATTGAAAACATTTTTACTTTGAATTTTTTGTAAATATAATCAATTATGATACCGAATTCTGACATTAATTTTTAACAAATAAAAATAGCAATAAATTTATGCAACTGTGCATTTAATTTGTATTTTTGCCCCGATTTTTTGACTACTAATTTCAAATTATAAAATATGTCAAACGACATTCGTATAAAAAAGGGTCTCGACATTAAACTTAAAGGTAAAGCTGAAAAAACTCTTGAAAAAGCAGTATTAAGCGACTTTTACACCCTCAGACCCCAAGATTTTCATAGCGTTATACCAAAATTGATTTCTAAAGTTGGATCGAAAGTAAAAGCAGGAGAGCCTGTGTTTTACGATAAATCCAATGAAAACGTAAAGTTTGTTTCGCCAGTTGCTGGAGAAGTTGTAGAAATTGCACGAGGTGAGAAGCGCAAAATATTATCAATTAAATTGCAGGCAAGCAAAGAACAAACGTACCATGATTATGGGAAGTTTAATTTAGATGCTGCTAAACCTGCCGAAATAAAGGCTCATCTTTTAGCTTCTGGATGTTGGCCATTTGTAAAACAGCGTCCGTACGATGTGATTGCAAATCCCGACAAATCGCCAAAAGCTATTTTTATTTCTGGTTATGCAAGCGCACCTTTGGCGGCCGATTTAGATTTTACGCTTCAAGGTAAAGAAGCAGAATTACAGGCAGCTGTAACGGCATTAAGCAAGCTTACCGAGGGTAAGGTGCATGTTTCTGTAGGCGCGAATTCTAATTCACCTTTAGCAGGTTTGTCTGGAATTACATTGCATAAAGTATCTGGTCCGCATCCTTCAGGAAACGTAGGCACTTTAATAAATAAAGTAGACCCAGTTAATAAAGGCGAAGTGGTTTGGACAGTTGCTGCTCAAGATTTAGTAATTATTGGTGAATTGCTGTTAACTGGTAAATTTAATGCAGAACGCATTATTGCCTTAGCAGGTTCTTGTATAGAAAAACCAAAATATTATGTTAGCAAAATAGGAGCTGATGTTGAACCTTTGTTAAATGCCAATGGTATTTCTAAAAGAGCTCATATTCGAATTATTTCTGGTAACGTACTAAGTGGAAGACAAATTAATCTCGACGGAAGTTTAGATTATTACAGTAACGTAATTACTGTGATACCTGAAGGCGACGATTATGAATTGTTTGGTTGGACTACACCTGTATTTAATAAAATTTCAACGAGTAGAGCGCTTACGTTCTCATGGTTAAACCCAAATAAAGTATACGATTTAAATACGAATACTAATGGCGAACACCGTGCTTTCGTGGTTACCGGTGGTTATGAAGAAGTATTTCCTTTAGATATTTATCCAATGCAAATTCTAAAAGCTTGTATGTATCAAGATTTAGATGAAATGGAGTCTTTAGGAATGTATGAAGTAGCACCAGAAGATTTCGCTTTAACAGAATTTGTTTGCGTGTCTAAACAACCACATCAAGAAATCATACGAAAAGGATTGGATGTAATGCTTAAAGAGATTGGGTAATTATTCATTGAGTGCAATGAAATGAAAAATTTTAAAAGATTATTCATTGAAGACAATGACATGAAAAATATATAAGATGAATTTAAAGACACGATTACATATTTTAAAAAGAAAGTTAAGGGGTTCTAAAATGGCACCAGCATTTGGAGCTATTCATACATTCTTATACTTGCCAGATGAGACTACTCATAATGGAACGCACATAAAAGCAGCCGACGATTTAAAACGTACCATGAATACCGTTATTTTAGCGATGATTCCATGTTTAATTTTCGGAATGTTTAATGCTGGGTATCAGCATAATTTAGCAATTGGAGATATTCAATCTGTAGCTGGAAGTTTTTTTAGCTCAGAATTTTGGACACTAGATAATTTCTTAATTGGTTTCTGGAAAATCATTCCATTAGTTATTGTTTCTTATGGTGTTGGTTTAGGAATAGAGTTTTTATTCGCCATTATTAAGAAACACGAAGTTGAAGAAGGGTATCTTGTAACAGGAATGTTAGTGCCACTTATTGTGCCTATCGATATTCCACTTTGGATGCTAGCAGTAGCCGTAGCATTTGGTGTTGTTATAGGAAAAGAGGTATTTGGTGGAACAGGAATGAATATACTAAACCCTGCATTAACTATAAGAGCCTTTTTGTTCTTCGCATATCCTACCTGGATGTCTGGAGATAAAGTATGGGTTGAAGGTGCAGTAGCTAGAGATAATGCAATTGCTGCAGGACAAAATTTAGATGCTATTTCAGGTGAAACCGTTTTAGGTGCATTAGCACAAGGTAAAGACGTCGTTTATTCAACTTGGGATATGTTTTTTGGTTTTATCCCAGGATCGGTTGGTGAAACATCGGCATTTTTAATTTTATTAGGCGGTTTATTCTTAATCTTCACTAAGATTGGAAGTTGGAGAATTATGTTATCCGCTTCATTAGGAGCTATCGTAATGGGGTTAATATTTAACCAAATTGTAGATGCGGGAATTATTGCCGAAGGAAGTAAGTTTTATGGTTTAATGAGTACACCATTTTGGGAACATTTAATCATTGGTGGATTTGCATTTGGTGTAGTGTTTATGGCTACAGATCCTGTTACGGCATCACAAACTAATAAAGGAAAATGGTATTATGGTTTCTTCATCGGATTTATATCAATATTAATTCGCGTATTTAATCCAGCCTACCCAGAAGGTGTGATGCTAGCCATTTTATTAATGAATGTATTTGCACCAACTATCGACCATTATGTGGTTCAAGGTAATGTAAAACAACGAATGAAACGTCTAAAAGCAAAAACTGCATAACGATGGAAAATAAAACAGATAAAAATTCATATACCATAATTTTTGCCATTATCATGGTATTAATTGTAGGTGCGGTATTAGCATATGCAGCTGAATCTTTGAAACCTACCATAGATGAAAATAAACGTTTAGAAAAGCAGCAAAATATTTTGTATGCGATGGGCGTAAACGAAAATGATGAGAGTAGTGCAAATTTTGTTGCTACTAATAAGGTTGCTGGAGAATTCGCGAAATACATTAAAAAGCAATTGATTATTGAAGGTGATAAAGTAACTGAAGATGATCAGGCGTATTTAATTGACGTGAAAAAAGAACAAGCAGCAGCTAAAGAAGGTAAAATTAGAAGATTGCCTTTGTTTATTGGAGAAAAAGACGGGAAAACGTTTTATATAGCACCAATTATGGGGAAAGGATTATGGGATGCTATTTGGGCTTATGTTGCTATGGATGAAAACATGGTGGTACAAGGTGCTTATTTTGACCATAAAGGTGAAACACCTGGTTTAGGAGCAAACATTAAACAACGTTTCTTTATGGATGATTTTATTGGTGAGCATTTGTTAGATGCCGAAGGAAACTTTAAAGGTATTACTGTTGCAAAAGGCAATGCCGATCCAAAAAATGAAGACAAAACGGACAATGAGGTAGATGCGATTGCAGGTTCTACTATTACTGGTAACGGCGTCTCTGCAATGATTAAAAGCGACATTGAGCTTTACGAGCCTTTCTTTAAAAACTTAAAAAACAATTAATTTATGGGACTTTTATCTAAAAAAGACAGCAAATTAATATTAGATCCATTAGCAGATAATAATCCAATTACCATACAGGTATTAGGAATTTGTTCAGCATTGGCAATTACAGCAGAATTAAAAGCATCTATTGTAATGTCAATTTCTGTAATGGCGGTGTTAGCAATTGGTAACGTGGTTATTTCGTTAATGCGAAATATAATTCCATCTAAAATAAGAATCATCGTGCAATTAGTTGTTGTAGCGGCATTGGTTATTATAGTAGATTTAGTCTTAAAAGCATATTCTTACGAGCTTAGTAAAACCTTATCGGTATTCGTAGGGCTTATTATTACAAATTGTATCATTATGGGACGATTTGAGGCATTTGCATTGGCAAACGGACCTTGGAGATCGTTTTTAGATGGTATTGGTAATGCGGCAGGATATGGTTTAATACTTATAATCGTAGGATTCTTTAGAGAATTATTAGGTTCAGGAACCTTATTAGGCTTTAAAGTTCTTGGAGATCCAATCGAAAAAACAGGATTATATGCAATAGGTTATGAGAATAACGGATTTATGTTATTGTCTCCAATGGCATTAATTGTTGTAGGTATCATCATCTGGATTCAACGTAGTAGAAATACAGCATTAATAGAAGATCATTAAATAGTTTATAGTTGATGGTTGTTGGCAGCTAGTATGTCGCCAAAAACTAAAAACAAACAACTAAAAACCAAAATATATGGAACATTTAGAATTATTTTTCAAATCAATATTTATAGATAACATGGTGTTTGCTACATTCTTAGGAATGTGCTCTTATCTGGCAGTATCTAAAAAAGTAAGTACAGCTGTTGGTTTAGGAGCTGCAGTTATTTTTGTATTAGCAATTACAGTGCCTTTAAACTGGTTATTAGATCAGTACTTATTACAACCGGGTGCTTTATCATGGTTAGGAGCTGAATATGCAGCGTATGATTTAAGTTTCTTATCATTCATCATGTTTATTGCTACCATTGCAACCATGGTACAATTAGTAGAAATAGTAGTTGAGAAATTCTCACCTTCTTTATACAATTCGCTAGGGATATTTTTACCGCTTATTGCAGTAAACTGTGCGATTTTAGGAGGGTCTTTATTTATGCAATCTCGTGAAATTCCTACGTTAGGATTAGCTACCACTTATGGTATTGGTTCTGGTATTGGTTGGTTTTTAGCGATACTTGCTATTGCTGCCATTCGCGAAAAAATCAGATATTCAAATGTACCACCAGCCTTACGTGGCCTTGGAATCACATTTATTATAACTGGTTTAATGGCCATCGGTTTTATGAGTTTTGGAGGGATGTTAACAGGTGGTGATGATGCTGTTAAAAAAGAAGAAACAACTACCGTAAAAGTCGATTCGAAAAAAGAAAAAGAAGTGTTAGCTAACAACATAAAAGTAAATGAGTAATATGATTTTAGCCGCAAGTACATTAGGAACAGTAATAGCAACAGTAATAGCTTTTTTAATTATTACATTATTATTGGTAGCATTACTATTAGTTGTTAAGCAGAAATTATCACCATCAGGTCCTGTAAAGATTACTATAAATGGTGAAAAGGAAATTGAAGTAGCTTCTGGGGGAAGTTTATTATCGACTCTAGGGAATCAAAAAATATTTTTACCATCTGCCTGTGGAGGTGGTGGAACTTGTATTCAATGTGAGTGTCACGTGTTGTCTGGTGGGGGTGAAGCACTTCCTACCGAAACACCTCACTTTACTAGAAAAGAATTACAACATGGAGCCCGTTTAGCTTGCCAGGTAAAGGTTAAGCAAGATATGAATATCACAATACCAGAAGAGGTTTTTGGTATTAAAAAATGGGAAGCAACAGTGGTACGTAATTATAACGTAGCCTCTTTTATTAAAGAGTTTGTTGTTGAAATTCCTGAAGATATGGGGTATAAAGCAGGCGGGTATATTCAAATTGAAATACCACCATGTGTTGTTAAATATTCTGATATTGATATTACAGCGCATCCTGAAGAGCATGAAACTCCAGACAAATTTAAAGCGGAATGGGATAAATTTGGTTTATGGAGCTTAGAAATGAAGAATACCGAAACGGTTGAGCGTGCCTATTCGATGGCTTCTTATCCTGCTGAAGGACGCGAAATCATGTTGAATGTTCGTATTGCTACTCCACCTTGGGATAGAAATAAAAACGGATGGATGGATGTAAATCCAGGGGTAGCTTCGTCTTATATTTTCAATCAGAAAAAAGGCGATAAAGTAACTATTTCTGGTCCTTACGGTGAGTTCTTTATTAATGAATCTGAAGCTGAAATGCTATATGTAGGTGGAGGAGCTGGTATGGCACCAATGCGTTCGCACTTATATCATTTATTCAGAACTTTAAAAACAGGAAGAAAAGTAACGTACTGGTACGGAGGTCGTTCAAAACGCGAATTATTCTATTTAGATCATTTTTATAAATTAGAAAAAGATTTCCCGAATTTCAGATTCTTTTTAGCGTTATCAGAGCCTTTACCAGAAGATAACTGGAAAGTTAAAGCGGATATTGATTCTCCAGGAGATGGGTTTGTTGGATTTATTCATAACTGTGTTATCGATAATTATTTAAGCAAACACGAATCGCCAGAAGATATTGAATTATATTTCTGTGGACCACCATTAATGAATAAAGCTGTTCAAAAAATGGGCGAAGATTTTGGTCTAGCAGATGAGAATATTAGATTTGACGACTTTGGAGGATAGACGATACCCGTCGTTTAAAAAAGTAAGTCAATCGCAAAAAGAAGCATCTACTTTATTAGAGTCTTACTTTTGCAGAAATAACAAAAAAAAACCGATACGTTTGTGTCGGTTTTTTTATGTCAATATTTTGTCCCGTCCTAGAATAGTGTTACACTTAACACTTAATCATTCATGGAACCACAAGAATC
>NZ_JBHTIB010000027.1:0-2913 GCF_042676825.1 Mariniflexile aquimaris | reverse complement strand
TTTATGTATATGGAAAGTTGCGTGTTTGTGTGCGAGGATTTTCCGAAGGAAAATCAGAAGCAAGCAAACGGGCAACTAACATTGGTTTAGGTAAAACTAGCAATTTTTTATATACGGTGTTACAGCACGTTATTTTATTTCTTTTACATATTCACAAGGATTTCTTTGGTCCACACCATCATGATAAATCTGCAATGAAATATTTTTTTTTGTCATTTTTTTAGTTTCAATTTTGTAAATGTTTTCAGTACAAAGATTAAACTTGGGTATTACAGCCTTATCAAACAAAATGAATTTAGATTCTGTTATGATTAAGTCTTGTCCACACCCTAAAAAACTGCCATTATCTATTACTTCTAAATTATAGTCCTGACTAATTTTAAATTTTTCTAATGGAGTTTGGTATGGTAATGTAATTCCTGAAAAAATTACGTAAGGCAAATTCCCTGCAGCACTTAAAAGACTTAGAGTAGAAATAAAAACAGCAAAAATTCCAGATAATATTCTAATGTGCGCTTTTTGGGTAAGTCCGAAAGTCAAAATAACTGATACAACAAAAAGGACTGCAATAATTGTTGTTGTATAAAAACCTTTTAATCTAATATCATAAATCATTAAAAAAGTACAAATTAGAAAACAAATCAAAGAAGTGATGCAGGTTATTTTTATTATCCGTTCAATTTTCGGTAACCTTTTTTTGCTTATCAATAAGGATAAACTAATTAAGAATGAAATAATTATTAACAATATAAATGCTCCCATTTCTCTAATGTGCTGTAACGGGTTAGGCTATGGAAAGTTGCGTTTTAGAAAACGTAATTTTCCGATGTTTAAATTTAGTTATTTTATTAGTTGGAAACATCCTATTTTACTGAATTAAGCAATTTTTTATAGCCATTGTTAGCAACTGTAATTATTCTATTAATATTTTTTTAAACTTTTCAATATTATCCCAATCAGTATTATTTGCTTTCTCAACAGTTATTAGATTAATAAATTTATCTTCTTTCCCTAATCTCTTTAAATAACATTTAAATTCATCGATGTTATCTGCTGTATAATAATCTTTTTCTAAAGTCATTTGTTCAGAGTCAATGAACTTATTAAGAAAAATATAGCCATCACATAAATCTTGGAGTTTGAAATTCTCCTGACCAAATTGATAATAAGAATTTTTACTTTTCAATTCTCCAATAAGATTATTCTTTAAATCGAAACCAATCCTTTTATTTTCAAAATAATCCATAACAGAATCGAGTTTTCCGTGAACTGGAAGTACAAGTTTATCATAATCTTTAGATGAAGACCAAGCACAATGCAAGGCAATTGTATATGATTTATCTTTTACTAAATCATAAATTAGATTACCTGTTCTTTTTTCATATCCTTTCAATGAATCTTTTTTGTAATCGTATCGAGGAAAATCATATTTTGTGACTGAATGATTTAATCCTAAATAAATGAGTGCTTTTTCTTCTTTATCTACAATCTCCTTTTTTATAACATCAGCCATAAAAATGTCGTAATCAACATCATACCAAATTTCATCAGATTCGCCACAAGGAATATAGCCATCACTTAAATTTATTACTCTAAATTTTCTGTCATTATTTGAAAGCTTTGAATTTACCTTCCAAGCTTCTTCATAAATATCAATATATTCTTTAAAATTCCAAGAAGGATCCGTTTTGTAATAAATCTCTTTAGCAAGTTTTCTGTCAAATTTTGGAAGTTTTAATAGAGAATCGAGTAAATGTTGATGTTTATAACTTCCAAATTCAATCGCTAAATTATATACTCCGTTTTCGTACAACTTCGGAATAATACCTTTTATAAAATCTACATCTTGTTTTATTCTGTGAAATTCTCCTACGAAAATATAATCTCGTTCTTTAAATTTATCAATAACATAATCTTCTGGGGATTTCCAATTATTTTCTAAATATTTTTTTAAATCAGTCTTGTTATCTTTATTACAAGAAGTGAAATTTATCGTAATAAAAATTATTGTCAAAATCTTAAATAAGTCTCTCATAACAGTTTTTATCTTATTATTGTTGCTAACGTTTATGTATATGGAAAGTTGCGTGTTTGTGTGCGAGGATTTTCCGAAGGAAAATCGGAAGCAAGCAAACAAAGCAACTGACAATGGTTTAGTATAAAACTAGCAATTTTTTATATACGGTGTTGCCATTTCGTTGTTTTTTTTCTTACAATTTTTGGTCAGTCGTCAAATTCCTTTTTTTGCGTTTCGTTAATCAGTCTGCTGCAACAGTTGCGCACTGCTTTGGTCAGTCTGATGTTTTTTTAGTTTTTATTCCGCAAACTTTTTCAATTCCGAATTAATAAAGATTGTTGTTAGAATTCTTTTTTTCTTTTTCAAAAGATTTTGTCAAAGTTTCTAATTCCGCTTTTTTTTCAGATTCTGTCAACTTTATGTTTTCATTAATTCTCTTTCTTAAAGAATCATATTTTTTCTTTAAAGTTTCCAAATGTTCTGTTTGTCCAAAAGAATGTAGTTGTAATTTTTCCATAAATCTCTATTTTTTGTTCGATTTTAAGTGCGTTTCGCAATGAATGGCAACGTTTATGTGTAAGGAACGTTGCGTGCTTGTGTGCGAGGATTTTCCGAAGGAAAATCAGATGCATGCAAGCAAAGCAACGACCAAACGGTTTAACTAAAATAAGCAATGTTTTTTACACGGTGTTGTACGCTGGTTTTATTGATAAAATTTTATTATATCAACAAATTTTGTTGGTTCAATCACACAATCTGAACAACTCATGATATCAGAATTTTTATCTTTCAAATAATCCAATATTCTTTTTTCCTCTTCAGTTGGTTTTATGTTATATTTTTTTATAATTGATAAAAGCCCAATTGTACCATAAGTTTGAACTTCAGGTGAAAAT
>NZ_JBHTIB010000026.1:0-9082 GCF_042676825.1 Mariniflexile aquimaris | reverse complement strand
TAATAGGAACAAATGCGCTAATTATCAAAGTTGTATTAAATTCAACTGGGATGCCTTTTATGTATTTATAATACAAAGGCATAAAAAACAAAATCATAACAAACAATATCAAACTTTCTTTGATAATTTTTGTTAAAATCTTATTATTTAGTTTGTGGGTTTTCAAATGTTGGGTAACGGTCTCGACTATGAGTAGTTGCGTGGTTTAGTACTAAACTTTGCAAGTACGCACCAAACTGAAAATCCGCGAGGATTTTCAGAAGTAGGCGAGAACAAGCAATTACTTATAGCCATTGTTATGCACTGGCTTTAATTATTTTAATCCTCCTTTTCTTTTTGTTTGGTTACGTTTAACCCAATTATAAAATAATGTGGCATCATATCGAAAGCTTGATTAGAAAAATCAGTGGCTAATTCTTTTTCCATGCAGAATCTTAACAGAACATCTCCATTTTTTGAAGGGGATTCCCAAAATGAACCTATCAACAACAAAGGAGTTTTTCCTTCTTTTAAAGTTGTGTTTACTATTTTGAACGGTATTGATGCATGTTTATTTGAGTAAATGGAATCAATTTCCAGCTTATATTCGTCAATGCCAAAATCTCCCATTCTAATATTTAATAAAAAATCATTGTCATCTTCTGTAATTATAAATCTAGCTCCGTCGAATGGCTTAAATATTCTTTCTCCATTTTTTATTGAGTGATATGGGGATGATGTACACCAAATTACTTCTTCATTCACCAATTCTTTGTCAGCGTATTCTTCTTGAAATAGACAAACTTTGTATTTTAAGCTATCCGGTGGATAAAGGCCAAATTTTAAAACGTTGATTTTTAAAGATTTTAATACAGCATTCATGTCTTCCATTGTAACGTTAGGATTTGAGTAATCAACATCAAATTTCTGGGCTTGAGAAGAACCTATAGACACAAAAAATATCCAAATTAGTATAATTCTTTTCATTATATCGTTTTTAAAATTATAATTTTCCATGTATAAAATTTAAGGTGTTAATTGTTTATTGCAGTAATATGTGGTTTGAGTTTGGTTTTGCTTGTGCATAACGTTTATGTGTAAGGAACGTTGCGTGCTTGTGTGCGAGGATTTTCCGAAGGAAAATCAGATGCAAGCAAGTAAAGCAACTAACATTGGTTAAGCTAAAAATAGCAATTTTTTATACACGGTGTTATATGGCGTTTTTATTTTATTTTAAAAATGAAATGGCTGGCAAATACCAACTTTGTTTTCCATTTTTTATCCTCATTAAATTTTTAAATATTAGCGTAAGATTATATAAATAAAGAATTCCTAAAATAGAAATATAGATTAGGTCTTTGCCAATTTTAAAATTGAAAAAGAATAATATAATATCAAAAAGGTTAAAATTAAATTTCATATATGAACCTTTTGTAGCAACCATTATAACAGAGTATATTAACAAAGTCCAAGTAATTTGGAAACTGATTATTTTTTTTCCATAATTGTCTACAAATTTTATTTTGTCTTTTTTAAGAATCCACATAACTAAAGGGATTATTATTCCTAAAATAGGATTAAATAATAGACCAGTTAAGGCGCTTAAATTTAAAAGGCTTAAATATCCTTTGTCTTCAATATCTGTCCATTCTAAAAGGTCGTCAGGAGTCACTTCAAGTGCTTGCGTTAATTTTATTAATGTGTCACCTCTTGGAATAGATTCGCCTTTTTCGATTCGTTGAATGGTTCTTAAACTTAATTTTGATTCTTCAGATAGTTGTTCTTGAGAAAATCCTTTTCGGCTTCGTAAGTCTTTTATTTTAATCGCTAAGTTTTGATTATTCATTTTTCATTTATTTTAATGATTACTCAGCAAAGATATTTTTAAGTTGTTTTTGTTGTTGCGTCATTTCTATGTCAATCTTATGACATTTTCGCCAACGTTCGGCTCAAATGCCATACGGTCTTGTATAAGATTAGTTGCGTGTTTTAGGTACTAAATTTAGCAAATAAATCACAGATAGAAAGTCCGCGAGGACTTTTGTAAGTAGGCTAGAACTAGCAATTAATTTTATACGTTGTTGGCTTTAGTTTTTTGCAAACTTAATTAGTGGTTTAACATTTCCATTGTCAGCTTCTTTCAATGCATTAATATACTCTTTTCTAATTTCGTTAGCTTTTACCATATTAGACTGATGCCACGAAAATATTTCATTTCCAAAAATTGATTCCATAATTACGTCCGCCATCATTCTTGAATGTCTTCCATTTCCATTTGGGAAACAATGAATAGATACTATTCGATGCTTGAATCTAATTGCTATTTCTTCTGGTGAAAAGGTTTTGTTTTCTATCCAATATTTGGTGTCGTCCAGTAAATTTTTTAATTCAAGCCCAATTTTTGTCCATGGAATTCCGATGTTTTTTTCAGTTCTTCTAAATTCACCAGCCCATTTCCATACATCACCATACATTTTTTTATGTAAGTCTTTAACAAACTTTTCTGTCAAAATATTTTCAGGTTTCAAATTTGTGTGAATAGTCCATTCGACAGCTTTTTCAATGTTCAGTTGCTCAAATTCATCCAACTCTCCTTGAGTCGTAATTGATTTTATTTTAAGACCATCCTTTTCTTCTTCTTCTAAAGGTGTTTGTCCATCTTTGTAAACGAATTCTAATCCCATAATGACTTTCTCATTTCTCGTTTTATTTCATTAGCAAGTTCCTTTATGGTTTTGGCTATCTTGTCATCTCCAATTCCTTGGTCCTCTAATTTCATATTTTGATTGGTCCGTAATACTATTTTTTGGGCCAGTTTATCTGCTTTTTTCTGTATTAAATCGTCTATGGTCTCATTTTTTGGGACCAGTGCATATACCAATTTTAAATCCAGAGCCATGGCAACATCTTTTAAAGAATTGAGTGTTATCGTGCCATTAGCCTCACTTTCCTCAATTCTTTTTACGCCTTGTCTTGTAATATTTAGTTTAGCACCAAGTTGGGCCATGGTCATATTAAGTGCAGTTCGAATAGTATTTATCCATCCACGTTCTGGGACCAGGACCTTTCTGCTTTCAGAGAATGGTTGTAGCTTTTGGTCCAATTGTTCGATTAAAAGTTTTCGCTTATTTCTCATTTTTTTTGTAAATATTTAAGTTTACAAAACATAAATAATGTAAACTTTTGTGTTTACAAATATATAAAAAAGTCAATATATAAGTTTACAAATTACAAAAAAAGTAAACTTAAATGTTTACTTTTAGTTGTTCATTAAATTAAAGCCAACGGTTAGTATATGAAAGGTAGCGGGTTTAAAGCACGAACTTTTAGGAAGGCAAGATAATTAATTAAAAACAAAAACGGTTCAGGTTGTCACCTAAACCGCTATTTTTTATATACATTGTTCTGTGGCGTTTTTATCTTTTCATTTTATTTTTTTGTTTCTAAATATTCTGTTAACGCTTCTAAATAAAGGATGTTAAAAGAATTTCCCGAAAATGGATTTTGACTAGTAACTAGATTTCTATCCTTTATCGCAAAGTTTGATTTTGGCAAGCCACTTTTATATTTCAGTCCTAATTTTCTTAACTGTCTAGCTATTTTTCTGTTTTTAGGTTTTCCTTTCATTATGAATTTTTCTATAACAAATTCTTCAATAGGAGATACAGAATTGACTTTATATCCGATATAAGGATTTTCTTCTGCTGGAATTGTCAAAATAAGATTAGGAGCGTGGCAAATAAGTCCAGTTGGTTTGTTTTCTTTTGCAAAATGTTTTAAAAGAGTAGGAATATTTTTGTTTTCTATCAAATCTATCATTAAACCTTGTCCACCTGGAATAATGATACCTATATAATTATCTTGATTTACAATTGCGTTTTCAAGTGTAATTGGGTTATTGAATGAATCGTCTTTTGTTGTAAATTGGATTGCTTCATTCTTAACTTCTAAAAGGTCTTTCCAATATTTATCATTGATACTCTCTTCATCAATTGTTGCGACAACGCCATTTGGTGTGGCAAATTCCACAGTATATCCATTTTCCGAAATAGATTTATATGCCAAATAAAATTCATTTAAAAAGACTCCTGTTTGTCGTAGTTTTTGTCCGTTATTCAGCTCTAAAGTGTCTGCTGCACTCAAAACAAAAAGAATTTTCTTGGTTTGAGCGAAAAGTGATATGTTCGTAATCATTGCAACTAGTATAATTAAAATTAGTTTTTTCATTTAAAGGTTATTTAGCTGCAATAATTTCAATTTCTATAAGACAATTTGGTGCTGTTGCTAATAAAGGTAAAGGAACAATGGTACTGGTTGGGAAATTTTTTACTCTCCATTCTTTAGATGCTACGTCTATCAAAATTTGCTTTTTCTCTAGTGTAAAATCTACAATATAAACAGTTTGTTTCACTACATCATTTATTGATAATCCTGCCGTTTCTAGAGCTGTTTTGATATTAGAGACCGTCTGTTTAACTTGTTCTTCAAAATTTTCTGAAACCAATTTACCTTCTATGTTTGAAGCCCATTGACCTGAGAAATAATACATTTCTTTACCTTTTGGAATTTTAACTATATGAGAAAAGCCATTGAATTTAGGATCAAATAATCCTTTTGGGTTGATAAAACTGTTTTTTTCTTGAGCCATACTATTCTTTTTTTTGAGTGTTTAAGTTTTCTGATTTCGTGCATGAAAACAATGTTGACAATATTGCAATCGACATTATCTTTCTTATCAAAATTTCAGAGTTTTAATTATAACACAAAGGAAGTATACGTAAAAATGGTGTGCATTTACATATGTAAAGAAAACTAGCTCTTGCTATTTTTGGCTCTAATCCTACTTAATTGTGTCGGTGTTATACCAAGGTAAGAAGCAATATGATATTGAGGAATTAATTGTTCCAATTGAGGATGTTCTCTTTGAAAAATAGCATATCGTTTGTTTGCTTCTAACAATACAATTTCTACTTCTCTTTTTTCTTTATCAACAAAATAATATTCAGCAATTTTTCTTAAAAGCCTTTCTAAATCTTGATGTTTGTCTAATAAATCAGTTAATTTTCTATAGTTTCCTATTAGTAAATCACAGTCCGTTAATGCTTGTTGATTTATAGTGTTTGGGAGTTGCGTAACCAAAGAAGAATAACCACCAATCATATTATTTTTTGTGAAGAAATGTTTGTTATATTCTACTCCTTCATTATTACGATAGAAGGCTCTAACAACACCTTGTTTAAGAAAGCCAAAATTTTTAGCTACCTCTCCTTCTTGTAAAAAATACTCGCCTTTTTTTAAGGAATGTTCTGTAAAAAGTTTTTTCACTTCATTCCAAGTGTTTTCTTGAATAGGAGAAATAGTATATAGAAAATTATAGAGGTCTTTCAAATTAGATTTCGTTTTTTTTATTCATATCCGTGTGTTGTTTTCCAGTCCGAAATATCAATTTTATCAATTTCCTTTTGTCTTTCTTTTTTGGTTTGCTCAAAAGTATAATTGACAAAAAAGAACCAAGCAATAAAACTCAATATAAATAGAATAATTCTTTGCTTAAACTTTAAATAATAATTTTCATCCCTCAAATTTACAAGAGTAAATCGGTCAGATCCAAATGGGAATTGATCCATAAAAATTAGTGGTCCAAATAGAAAAAGTCTAAGCATTTCAAGCTTTGTGTAGCTTTCTATTTTATTTTTTTCTAATCTTGCAGCTTCTTCTTTTAATTTTTCTTCTAGTATTTTATCCCATTTTTCAATTACTTCGTTTTGTTCCTCTTGTGATATATTTCTTTTTACAAGTTCTTTTTTCGCTTGCAAAGTTGCTTCTCGTTGCCAAATATTCTCGTCATTACAATTTGCAATTTCGATTAATTCTTCTGTTTCTCTCTCAGAAATTGGAGGGTTGTACTCGGTCATTTCAAAATTGTGGCTAACGGTCTCGTATAACCGTCAGTTACGGGTTATAATATGCGTTGATTTTCGGTTAAGCACTGACATTAGCAATTGGGAGTGGATTCGGACGTAGTCGAATCCGCCGTAATTGCGGTTATACATTGTTGTAAACAGTTATTTTTAACATCCGCAATACATTTCAATTTCAGTATTGTTTTCAGTTTCCCTAATTTCAAAGTAACATCCAGCACCATCGTCAGTTGGTCCAAATTTGGTTTTCTCCGAATTCCATCCGTGTTCTATGTCCATTGGTGAACTTTCAAGAATCAGCTCAACCCATTGAATAAAACTTTTTTTGTCCGTTTTAGGTAAAGTCAGTTTAGTTGTTATTCCGCCTGCTTCTCTACACTGTTCTTCCGAGTAAACAATTCCGTGTTCAAATTTTTGTGTAAACGCACAAATACTGTAATCAGGATAATCATATTTTTTAACATCCAATTTTTCAGATTCCGTTTTGTAATTCCGATTTAGATACAAGTATGTCACGTCTTGCGAATAATTCGTTTTCTTCAATTCCGCGTTCAGTTCCGCAACATTTGGTTTTTTTAGCTCAAAATTCTGTCCGATACCCAAAAGTGGAATAATTAGAAATAATATTAATATGAATCTCGATTTCATAATTGTTTACAACGTTTATGTGTAAGGAACGTTGCGTGTTTGTGTGCGAGGATTTTCCGAAGGAAAATCGGATGCAAGCAAGCAAAGCAACGACCAAACGGTTTAACTAAAATAAGCAATGTTTTTTACACGGTGTTGGCAACTGTGTTTTATTTTAATCCGTTTAAAAATTCCATACATTCTTTACTTATTTTTCTGTCTTCATTATTGTCATTAAAAAGCTCTTCCATAAAGTATTGCAATTTTTCTCCAATTTCACCAGTACTGTTTTTGTCGTATTCTTTTATGCAAGCAGTAAATAACAAAGAAGTTCTTTCATTTTTATTATTCCAATTATTCGCATAAGTTACGTAGTCAGGTGTTCCAATATATTTATTTACTAATTGTTCAAATTTGTATCCGTAATCCATAATATTATTTTACTGTTAGTGTGTAAGGTGTTTTTAAATTTCCAATCCAATTTTTATCAAATAAATTCAGTACTTCGTTTCTGTTTTTGGCAATTATTGTGTCTTTATCCGTGTAGATTTTCAAATCTGTAAATGGTAAATCATCTTTTAATCCGCCAATTGTCATTCCGCATTGAAATTCTTGTCCAGATTCCACTTTGAATTGAAGTCGATTATTTTCGTCCGCAATAAATGTCGTTGTTAATCCAGGATAAAAATCATTCGTCAATTTTGCATCAACTATGATTTCAGTTCCGCTGTCGTTTTTTATTAAAACAGGATAAGTTGGGTCACAAGATTGAATTAAAATTGCAATCAAAAGTATTATTCCTATGTTCAGTTTTTTTCGCATTCTCGATTTTCGGACATTGTTGCCAACGTGTTTGTATATGGAAAGTTGCGTGTTTGTGTGCGAGGATTTTCCGAAGGAAAATCAGAAGCTAGCAAACAAGGAACTAACTTTGGTTTAGCTAAAACTAGCAATTTTTTATATACGGTGTTGGGCACTGTTTTTTCTTCTGATGTTTGCTCATTAATCAGTCGTTTTTTATTGTTTGGACAAAATTAGTTGTCTGAATTTAAGTATTCACTAATAAATATTCCAACGACATTAATGAACATACTAAAAACCCAAAGCCAATAACCAGAGCCATATCCAATTATTTCCTTTTCAAAGCCTCCTTCATTAACAAGGATTTTGTCAAAAAGCAAAAAAGAGAGGCTAAATATGAAGGCTATTATCCCGACTATTTTTGCTTTTTTTATTTTGTAGGTTGATGTAAATATAAATGATAAAAATAAAAGAGGGTTTGCTAACCAAGGAATTACTCTCAAATCAAACATATAATACCACCCAAGAAGAAGTGCTAAAAATCCACTCATTGCATCAGAGTCATTAGAACCCTCAACAAAATAAATTTTTTGAGTCAATGAGGTAACGAATATAACCATTGTAATTACAAAAAATAAAATATTTGAAATTGAAAGTTTCTTAATCATTATCTCGTAGTGTTAATAGTGCCCAACGTTTATGTATATGGAAAGTTGCGTGTTTGTGTGCGAGGATTTTCCGAAGGAAAATCAGAAGCTAGCAAACAAAGCAACTAACTTTGGCTTAGCTAAAACTAGCAATTTTTTTTATACGGTGTTGGCAACTGGCTTTATTTTTCTAAATGGATTTGAAAACCAGCTCCAATCATAAAAGTTTTTTCTTTTAAGGTACTATTTAATCTGTTAGAAATATAATCTAATGATAATTCTAGTGCTACACTACTATTTAAAAAAATTGCAGAACCAGCTTTAAATCCATGTCCATTATTGTGGAACTTTCCAGTATCATTTCCATCAACGGTCTTTGCACCACCTTCGTAGTAATTGTAATTACCTTGCAAGAATAGATTTATTCTTTTTTCAGGATTCAAAAAGTAATATCGAACAAAAGGTCCAATCCCAAAATACTGATAGTCTTCGAATATATTGTCGTAAGTATAACTTAAACTAATTCCTCCAGATAATTTATCATAAAAGAAATATCCAACATTTGGTGCAATAGTAAAAATTGTCCTGTTATCATATGGTTTTGTCCCATCAGATAAAAATTTGGTTGTGGTTGTTTTAAAATTTCCACTTCCTCCAACTAACCAATTATTTTTTGTTATTTGAGAATATGAAAATGTTGTGAAAAATAAACTGATAATAAAGATTTTTAATTTCATATGGATAAGTTTTAGGGTTTTGTTTTTCAGCTTGTTGCCAACGTGTTTGTGTAAGGAACGTTGCGTGCTTGTGTGCGAGGATTTTCCGAAGGAAAATCAGATGCATGCAAGCAAAGCAACGACCAAACGGTTTAACTAAAATAAGCAATGTTTTTTACACGGTGTTGTACGCTGGTTTTATTGATAAAATTTTATTATATCCACAAATTTTGTTGGTTCAATCACACAATCTGAACAACTCATGATATCAGAATTTTTATCTTTCAAATAATCCAATATTCTTTTTTCCTCTTCAGTTGGTTTTATGTCATATTTTTTTATAATTGATAAAAGCCCAATTGTACCATAAGTTTGAACTTCAGGTGAAAAT
>NZ_JBHTIB010000025.1:0-5815 GCF_042676825.1 Mariniflexile aquimaris | reverse complement strand
CAACTTTCCATACACATAAACGTTGCCATTCATTGCGGAACGCACTCGTACTGGTAAAAAACCTAGTTTGATTTTCGAATTTTAAGACAGAAAAAACAGAAAAACCATATTGCGGAATATCAAAAATTACGTTGGATTCTCACTCAAATGTGGAATAAAAATCGCATCGGACTTTTAGCTTGTTTGCGGAATAAAAATCAAAAAACATCGGACTGACCAAAGCAATGCGCAACTGTTGCGTCGGACTGACTAGCGAAACGCAAAAAAAGGATTTACGACTGACCAAAAATTGTAAGAAAAAAAACAACGAAATGGCAACACCGTGTATAAAAAATTGCTAGTTTTATACTAAACCAATGTCAGTTGCTTTGCTTGCTTGCTTCTGATTTTCCTTCGGAAAATCCTCGCACACAAGCACGCAACTTTCCATACACATAAACGTTAGCGCACATTTTCACGCAGCGCTATAAACCTAAAATCACAAAAAAGTGGTTTAAAAACAATCCTTAAAATCTTGCGCAACTGACTTCACTCTTGCTCTAAAAATCGGACTTTTGCCAATCTAAATGCAACGATTGTGAACGACTGACTTTCTGTACGGCAAATCTAAACCTAGATAAAAGAAAAAAAAGCTCCGCTAAATATCGCAAACGCAACTGTTGCGAAAAAAGGAAACTTAGTCACGGCATAATTTTGCGAATAAAAAACACAAAAAGTAAGAAAAAAGTAAACGTGCGCTAACAAAATGTATAGAAAATGCTTACTTTAGTGCCTAATCTAATGGCAATTGCTCGTTTGCTTGCTTCTGATTTTCCTTCGGAAAATCTTCGCACACAAACTCGCACTTTCCATACATGTACCGTTGTACACCATTTGAGGAAACTATGAAAAAAGCATATTTCAATTTAACTTTTCTGATTTTAATTATCGTTCTATTTTCATTATTTGTGTATAGTGGAATAGAAATTACAGACAGTAAAACAGAAACTATGGAATGGAAAGGTGCAAGATTTATAATGACTGATTTGACTAAAGTTATCGGAATTTTATTAATTCTGACTTTACCAACATACGGTTTCTTAAAGAAAAAGTATTATTCAACAAATTATAAATCCTAAATCTTAATGGCAGAAACAAGCGAACAAACATATGATTATATCTGCTTCAGTGATTTAGCGTACGAATTTGACTTTTCTGACTTGAAAGAAGCTGAAAAAAAGATAAAACGGAAATTAAAATATTATGGACTTGGAAAATATGACCAAGAACGAGTGGAATATGTCAGAAACCTAAAAAATGACTTGTTCAAAGAGATTAGACTTTATGAAAAGTCAGAATATTATATTCCATCGAAATCGGAATTTGCAGAATTCACAGACTTTGACCATAAAAAAATGAAAGTTGATTTCCTGAATAAATATAAAAAAATAGATGATTCAGATATGTCTCAAATAATAAATTTTGCGATTTATCTGTATTATATGAGATAAAAAAACGGTGTACAACACCGTATATAATTTATTGCTAGTTCTAGCCTACTTACGAAAATCCTCGCGGATTTTCTATTCGGTTTTTATTTGCTAAATTACGTGCTAAACCACGCAACAAACCATATACATAAACGTTGTGGTTAATATTGACCAAACATTAAGCTGAATTACTAACTTTTAAACCAAACGGTATGAAACAAAAAATCAAACATTTACTAAAAATCGGAATTCTAACATTTGGAATCTCTTTGTTCATTATTAGCTGCTCTAAAGAAAATGTAGCTGAAATTGAACTGACCGAAACGCAACAACTACAAAACAAGTTTACTTTAGAAAACTTTGATGACGTCTTTGTTAAAAATAATCTTGAAATTGATTGGGACAATTTTAAAACCAATCTAAATACTGAAAATGAAATTAACTCATATGAATTCAATACTAATTTTAAAGTAAAGAGTTCTATTGAAGATTATGCAAAATACAAACTGTTGGCTTCAAAAAATGAACTCAATGATTGGAATTTTGAACTTATCAAGTTTTCAGCTAGCAAAGAAAACATCAATAACAATTTAAGCTATTTCTCCATTTACAATTTTACAGGTAGTATTTATCACTACAACTTGGATGGAAATAACACTTTAATAAAGGTTTACAGTAAAGGAAAAATCACTGAAGAAATTTCAATTAAAGACTTCAGTAATGTAAATACTTTAGCTAAAGCGCCACCAATTGGTGGCGGACACTGCTTAGGTTGTTGGTCATTGGTAAGAACAGAACATTATACTGACTGGTATACAAATTCGGGTGGAGGCTCTACTTTATATTATTCGCACTCTACTTACAATGGTGCAACAACGGAATGGGTATATATTCCCGTAAATGGAGACTATTATGGTATGCCTTACGACCCAGAAGATGGTGCCTACCATAATCATTATGACTATCCTCATGGTGGTGGAAATACTGATAATCATGAGGCTGAGAATATTCTAGGTGATAATGCTATAATTCAAGCATTTGAACAAGACTATCGCAATCAAATGTCGCAAGATGAATTAAGTTTATTTGATACTTTATCAAGAGCAGACCAACTCAAATACCTTTGGAGTGCCAAACAAGCTATAGACAAAACTAACGAGCTTTTTTCAATCCCCTGTGAGAGATACAATGGAAAAGGAGACGCTTTTAGACATGCTTATTGGAACGCATTGTCAACTCAAAGATTAGGTGCAGGCATGACTAGTTTATTAACAACACGACATGAAAATAAACCCTCCATTTATTCATATAATTGGAAAGAAAATGAAATGGATTTGTTTAATAACCAAGTTGGTAGAGACATTGCTTCTGGAGGTTCTTTAGATTTGGTCAATGATATCCAAACAGCACTAAATAATGGTGAATTGCATTATATTAATTACCAAGACTTAAATTGCAGAGCAACCTATTCTTCACAAATAATTCCTACAAATCAATAGTTATGAAAAAAATAAAAATTTATTTAATACTGTTGTTAGTATTATCTTGCTACCAAAAAAACAATACAATTCAAATTAATGATTTTTCTAAATCTATTAATGATATACTAATACCAAAAGAAAATGGAAGTTATTCTAATGCAAGTATCGAAATTAAAGGGGATGTAAACGATACTATCATAATTAAATTCTATAATACAGAACGAAAATACATTGGAAGTTTCAAAGATAAACTAATTGGTGATTACTATGGGAGTTTACCTGTTGAATTTAATTTTGATCCTTATAAGGCAACAAAAGGACAAATAAATGTTACATATGGAATCAATTAAATACTAACCACAACACCGTATATAAAAAATTGCTAGTTTTAGCTTAACCAATGTGAGTTGCTTTGTTTATTAGCTTCTGATTTTCCTTCGGAAAATCCTCGCACTCAAACACGCAACTTTCCATATACATGAACGTTGTAATTAATTTAACCGAACTATGAACATTACTCACGAAACAATAAACTCAATATTATTATTAGCTTTAGGAATAGCGTTTTATATACAAAACGGACTTTATTCCAAAATGAAAATCTTATTAGAATCAATAGATGTTGATAAATTGAAAAAATCAAATGATTTTATAAGAGAATCACATAACGCTGAATTGAATTTGAAAGCGCAAAAAATGTTTAAAGAACTTGAAAAGAAAAATAGTGAATTATTATCCGAAAAGACTGCTGAAATTTATAAGCAGTACAACGAATTGTTAGCGCACTTGTTTATCTTTTTAAAAGATATGAATTACGTAGATAGAGAACCTTATTTAAAACTTTATCCAGAAAACGAACAATCTTTGAGGGATTTACTTTCGGCTTATGACCGAGGTGAACTTCCTTCTCAAAATCGGAAAGAGAATTAAAATAATTTCTACCCGAAATATAATCGTTATCTGACCAAAATCCTAATAAATATAATTTACCAAACTCTCTATCGTAAGCGTTATTAATATCTAAACGAACCATAATAAAAACTAATTACAACACCGTATAAAATTAATTGCTATGTACTCGCCTACTTACGAAAACCCTTTCGGATTTTCTATTCGGTTCGTATTTGTTAAGTTGCGTTTATAACCATAGCAACTAATCTTATACAATCACGTTGTAAAACATTTAACTCAAACCTATGAAATTAAGGCTAATCCTAAGTTTATTTATCTCTTTTATGATTACTAGTTGTGGTTGCAACGATGACGGATTTGAAAGTTTTGAATTAAACAGTTTTGAAAAAAATGTCATTCCTTTTGACAATAATACGAACATAGAATTTATAGACAATAATTCACAGACAACTGATGCTATAATATCTGAAAAAGTAACAGACAGTTTTGACTTAAACTCTTCAGATGACGAAAGTTGTTTTACATCATTAGTTGAGTATAGTGAATGTACATATGAATTTGGCAATAGTGACAAAATCTATTACGTTAGAATTGCAAAAAGAAAATTCAACTATACTGATTTTTTCATCTACAGTGATAGTCAAGAATATTATACAATTCAAGATTTAGAGACTGAAAACCTCGAACTCGAATTAACCGACATCTCAATTGACGGATTTGATTACACCCAAGTATTTCACTTGACATCAAATAATCCTGAAACCGAATTTGAAAGTATAATTTACTCTACACAAAATGGAATTGAGTTTATAAAATATCGAAACGGAAATCACATAAGAATAAATGAATAAAAACGTTTTACAACAATGTATAACCGCAATTACGGCGGATTCGACTACGTCCGAATCCACTCGGAATTGCTAACGCCAGTTCTTAACCGAAAATTAGTAACTTTAATCCCGTAACTGACGGTTATACGAGCCCGTTGTAAGCAATTTAAGAAAACCGATAAAATTTGGTAGCATCATCAGATAAAGAATACAAATTAGCCAAACGAATAAAGCAGAAAAAGAACGGAATCGATTCCAACTTTTTGGAGCTTGCTAATTGGATTTCAGAAAAATACGAGGTAAATGTCTTAAACATTACTCACGAAATAATGACCCACGACAACCGAATTAGAATCGGAATTGCAGTCGAAACCGAAAATGACGAAGTCAAATTCAAAGAAAGTGATGAACGGTGGGCTAATTACAATGAAAAAATTCAGAATGAAATTGCAGAAAAGTATCTGGAGATTTGCAGAACTTTAGAAATCCCGAATGGAAAAACTATTCTTGGACTAACAAAAAAACTTAAACCAAAATTAAACGATGTTTTCGTTTCGGCTTCGGCATTTGAACCATTAGCGAAAGAAGAAGCGAATGGACTGATTCCAGAACCTAATATAAAAGAACTATTAGCTAAACTAAATAATAACAACGTTTGGACATTATCAAGATGTTTTGGAAGCGCGACTTTATTTGTTTTCAATGATGAACAAAAGGAGAAAATTAGCAAATCGGACTTCTTTAAAGAACTGGAAAAAAGATATTTTGAGTTGCTAAAAGAATATGACGAATTTGATTATTGGAAAAGAGATGAATTTAAAATTGGAATTGACTCAAAACAAAATTTTGACGAAAATTACGAAAGCAGTTGGTTTTATTATTACAGATAAAAAACTGCTTACAACAATGTATAACCGCAATTACGGCGGATTCGACTACGTCCGAATCCACTCGGAATTGCTAACGTCAGTGCTTAACCGAAAATTATTAACTTTAATCCCGTAACTGACGGTTATACGAGACCGTTACCAAACAGTTGACAAAAAATGAATATACGATTTAAAAAAAAACGCTTTAGGTATTATTTAATTTTTGGAATTTTATGGTTAGTTCTTGGAACTAT
>NZ_JBHTIB010000024.1:0-1194 GCF_042676825.1 Mariniflexile aquimaris | reverse complement strand
AAGTCGCACCATTATCAATACTGTATTCATACGGTGCTACACCTCCTGATGCCGTTACTACAATACTACCATCGGATCCGCCATTACAACTTACATTGGTATGGCTTTCTGTAAACGATGGATTTGTTAATGCGTCGATGGTAATAATATTGGTCTCTGCCAGACAACCATTTGCATCTGTAATTCTAAATTGATAGGTTCCTGCACTTGCTGTGGTATATGTATAAGGACTTACCACAGGGCCTAATGCCGCATATCCTGCGCCATTTATGGATACTTCATAAGTATAAGGTGCTAAACCTCCGGTTATTGTTCCCGTAATTTCAGCATCTGGTGTTCCTGTACAATCTAATTCTTTCGTTAAGGTAATTACTGAATTTAATGGTGCATATACAACGGTGGCAGTAGTGCTATCTGCTGTACATCCATTGGCATCTCTAATGGTAACCGTATAAGTTCCTGGAGCATTTACTGTAAATGTTGGACTTGCTTGATATGATGCGCCTCCATTAATACTATATGTAAATGGTGCTACGCCTGTCTCTCCGAATGCTGTAAAAGTAAAGCCTGAAGTAACAGTACACTGATTAGACGCCAGAGTTGGTGTTGACACTGATGGTAACGGATCTAATATAACCGTAACGGTATTCATTTCAGTACATCCATTTGCATCTCTTACATAGACATCCCAAACTAAGTCTGCTCCCGAATTGGTATCTACCGTAACTACATTACTACTGCCATAAGCGGCAGCTAATGGAGCTGGGTTTCCTGTTACTACTGCTGCATAAGTATAACTCACTGTGCCTCCTGATACTGTCACCGTTATCTGTGATTCATCATTGGTACAATATACATTCGTTGTAGTCGCAGTAAATGTTAATGGACTTGCTGGCTCACTAACTAATACTGTAAATGTATCTGTACATCCTGTAATTTCGTCTGTTACAACAATTTGTTGATTCCCTATTGGTAACCCGGTTAAGTTAATCGTTACTGATGATTGCCCAACTACTGCTGGCCCTCCATTTACTGTATAACTATATGTGCCTGCAAAATTTGATACCGTAAAGTCTACAGCTCCATTTGAGCCTCCATTACAAGAAACATCATTAATTAATGCGCCTGAAACTGTAATATTCGTTACCGGTACAACTGTATAGGATTCCTGATACGTACATCCATTGGCATCGG
>NZ_JBHTIB010000023.1:0-2177 GCF_042676825.1 Mariniflexile aquimaris | reverse complement strand
ATTTTCCTTCGGAAAATCCTCGCACACAAGCACGCAACGTTCCTTACACATAAACGTTACCACACATTTGAAAAAAATAATCGTCATAGCATCATTAATTCTAATCGGAACAACCGCATTCGGGCAAAATAAATCCGAAATTCAATATGAATTGACCGAATTCGATAGTCTTACACATATAGAAATATATCGAATTGAGGTTGCTGAATATCAAAGATTAGAATTAATTGAACTTAGGAATGGCGAATTTGAAGGTAGTTTAATCCATTCTGTCTGGAAAACAAACAGAAAAGAAGAACAAAAGAAAAAAATTACCCAAAAAATAAGAATACCTGAAAAAATGGTAAAAAAATTAATGGTAGAATTGAGGAATAGAGGATATGAAAACTTGAAAGACTGTGGCGAAATTAGAGATTGTATTGTTGGACTGGACGGAACTACAATTACTTTCAATATGCTGAAAAACGGAATTAATAAAAGTGCTTCATACTGGGAATTGGAATTGGACTATTACTACAAAACAAATTCAGTAGAAATACCAAAAGAAGTTTTAGAAGCAAGAAAAATATTAGAAATTATAAACGAAGAAATTGACTTAAAAAAACAATTTGAAAATTATACAAGTCGATTACCAATTGGAAAATATATGTTCAACGGAATAATTATGGAAAAGAAAAAAAACGTGTGGTAACACCGTATATAAAAAATTGCTATTTTGTGCTTAACCAATGTTAGTTGCTTTGTTTGCTAGCTTCTGATTTTCCTTCGGAAAATCCTCGCACACAAACACGCAACTTTCCATATACATAAACGTTGGGGCACATTAAAAAATGACGACTAAAATCATAACCATATTATTCGGACTGACTTTTTTGATTCTTGGACTGAATTATGGTTCGCCTATTGAAATTATGTTCCAACCAGGACATAGAATCGGAACTTTAATACTTACAGTTTTAATTGGAATGACCTTTTATTTTTTATTAAAACAAAGTTCAAAAATTAAACCTCAATGGTTCAAAATACTTGGACTCGGATTGACAGGAATTGTGTTTTTACCATATTTATGGATTGGAATTTGGACAGTAATACCTGCCATTTTTTCGTCTGACTATCCAATCTTTGAGGATATTTCCGAATATTCAAATAAGAAGGGTGAAACTGTAAAAGGACAATTTATGAGAATTAGTGGTTCCATTTACGCATACCAAAACAGAAAAATTATCTATGATTTCAAAAATGGAATAAGAATTTCCTATTTATATCCCGATAACAAAATTAATGGAATTTGGAATTATCACCGATTTGAATCTGACGATGAAATTATTAATAAAACTGACACAATATATACAGCTGAATTTAAAAATGGACGGAAAATAAAATAACGTGCACCAACACCGTGTATAAAAAATTGCTAGTTTTATACTAAACCAATGTTAGTTGCTTTGCTTGCTTGCATCTGATTTTCCTTCGGAAAATCCTCGCACACAAGCACGCAACTTTCCATACACATAAACGTTGTGTTTCATTGCTGAACTCACTCAAAACGGAAAAAAAACCAGTATGTTTTTCGAAATTTTTTTTGAATTTTAAGACAGAATAAACAGCAAAACCATATTGCGGAATTTCAAAAATTACGTTGGACTCTCACTCAAATGTGGAATAAAAAACGCGTCGGACTTTAAGCTTGTGTTGCGGAATAAAATCCAAAAAAACTTCTGACTGACCAAAGCAGTGCGCAACTGTTGCGTCGGACTGATCAGCNAGTTGCTTTGCTTGCTTGCATCTGATTTTCCTTCGGAAAATCCTCGCACACAAGCACGCAACTTTCCATACACATAAACGTTGTGTTTCATTGCTGAACTCACTCAAAACGGAAAAAAAACCAGTTTGTTTTTCGAAATTTTTTTTGAATTTTAAGAAAGAAAAAACCGAAAAATAGTGTTGCGGATTTTCAAAAATCACGTTCGATTCTCACTCAAATGTGGAATAAAAAAACGCATCGGACTTTTAGCTCGTTTGCGGAATAAAAACCAAAAAAACTTCTGACTGACCAAAGCTGTGCGCAAGTGTTGCGTCGGACTGATTAGCGAAACGCAAAAAAAACGACTGACCAAAAATTGTAAGAAAAAAAACAACGAAAACACAACACCGTGTATAAAAAATTGCTAGTTTTA
>NZ_JBHTIB010000022.1:0-2492 GCF_042676825.1 Mariniflexile aquimaris | reverse complement strand
GCTTAGTAAAAACCAGAAGGTAAGTTTTTTTAATCCCTTACTTTTCATATATTTTACGTTGGCAACAAGCTAAAAAACTCACTCATTTGAATAAAACGAAAAGAAATAAATTAATCATTTTCCCAATCCTATTGATATTAGGATTTTTTCTGTTTTATAAATTTATGACTTACGACCGAAATTATACTTGGTCGAAAGAATACTCATTTGAAGTTGAAAACGCGTTAGAAAATCTTGACTTTGAATTTCAAAAGTCGGAGAAAATAAATACTGAGAATATTAAATTACCGAATGAAAAGTGGATTAAACTCAAAATCCAAAAATTGTTGAATAAAGTTGATTTAATGAATTACGGAACTGAATTCGGAGAAAAAATCACGCTGAATTCAACTAAATCAGAACAGTTGCTAATCTGCAAAGGTTGGTGTTTGAGCGACCATCTAATCGGAATTGAAATTGAGCATAAAAATATTGACGTGGAAACATTAAAAAAAATAAAACAACGATTTGAAAACCAATTTCCGAATTATAAATTAATTTGGACTGAATTATAAACCGAAAAATAAAGCCAGTTGCCAACAATGTATAACCGCAATTACGGCGGATTCGACTACGTCCGAATCCACTCGGAATTGCTAACGCCAGTTCTAAACCGAAAATCATTATCTTTAATCCCGTAACTGACGGTTATACGAGACCGTTGTGCACAATTAAACCGAACGCTAAATGAGAAACATTCTAACACAAATTTTAATTCTTATCTCGACCATTTCGTTTGGACAAGAATTGACTTCAATCAAAATTTCAGTTCCGAATAAAACAGATGAAGTTTATATTGTCGGAAATCAAGAAAGTCTTGGAAATTGGGAACCTAACAAAATCAAACTAAAGAAAATTTCTGAATATGAACGAGAAATTTCTCTCGATTTATCATTTCCTGCCGAATACAAGTTTACTCGTGGAAACTGGGAAAGTGAAGCTATTATTGACAACCTTTCTGGACAACCAAATTTTATCTTAAACGAAAAACCAAAAGAATTACAATATTATAAAATTCAAGGTTGGTCAGACCAAATTGATAATTTTTCAACTTTTAGCGATTTCAGTATTTTAAATATAAATTCAAATATTTTAAATCAAAAAAGAAAAATTTATGTTTCACTACCAGAAAATTACAACGAGAACATAAAATATCCTGTTGTATATGTTACAGACGCTAACATTTTAAATATTTATGAAATAGTAGTTCAAACCATAAGACAACAATCTAATTTTTCGAACTTTCCTCAATGTATTGTCGTTGGCATCTTTATAAACATTAGAGAAAGAAATAATGAATTAGATATACAGTTTGGAGAAAACGGTAAAAATTTTAAAGATTACATTTTTAAAGAAATCATCCCTTTTATTAACTCAAATTATTCTACGAGTGAGTTTAGAGCAATTTATGGTCATTCAAACGGAGCAGAATACAACCATTATTTGATGTTTGATAAAGAAAATCCATTCGATGCTTTTATAAACATTAGTGAGAATTTAATTGATTTAGAAAATGGACAACTTGAAAATATTACAAGAAAATACAATACATTTTTAGACGACACAAAAAAGCCAATTAAGTATTTTATTGCAAGTGCAAAATATGATGACCCAAATCGTTATCCAAGTGGAATTGAAATTGAAAAAATAATCAGTAACAATAGAAATGAGTATGTTGATTTTAAACATAAGATTTACAAAAGTTGGCACGTAGATTTAATTGGGTATTCAGTTTTAGACGCTTTTCAATTTATTTTTTCGGACTATCAAGATTATGAACCTTTTGAAAGTCAGTTGATACAATCTGATTTTAATTATAGCCAAATTAAAAAGGAATTCATAACTAAAAATGAACGATACATTCAACCATATATTGAAAATGAAAATTCAACAGCAGTTATTGGCGAAATTGCTTTGAATAACAAAAATCCAAAAGTTTTAGCTCAATATTTAGAAAATGAAGATACAGAAAATGAGATTTTTAATAATTATCAAAGAGCTTATCTATTTTACGAAATAAATGATTTAAATACAGCATTATCATATTTGGAAAAAATTGTTAATGAAAATGACCAAAACTCTTTAGAACAAATTTTAAATTCAAATGGAGAATTATTTATTGAGGTTTACGAAAAGTTAAATAAATTAGATTCAGCAATTAAAAATCTTGATATTTTACAAAAAAAGAATCCAGATGTTAAGAATGAAATTAAGAAAATAAAGAATAAAATAAAATAACTGTGNAGAAAATAAAGAATAAAATAAAATAACTGTGCACAACACCGTATATAATTTATTGCTAGTTCTAGCCTACTTACGAAAATCCTCACGGATTTTCTATTCGGTTTTTATTTACTAAATTAGGTGCTAAAACCACGCAACAAACCATATACAAACACGTTAGCAACAACTATGAAAAAAATCCTGCTGATATTAATAATTGGAATTTCTAA
>NZ_JBHTIB010000021.1:0-1893 GCF_042676825.1 Mariniflexile aquimaris | reverse complement strand
GTATATAAATTAACAGCGTAAATTCAAT
This sequence comes from Mariniflexile aquimaris, assembly GCF_042676825.1. NCBI lineage: Bacteria > Pseudomonadati > Bacteroidota > Flavobacteriia > Flavobacteriales > Flavobacteriaceae > Mariniflexile > Mariniflexile aquimaris. The sequence continues at coordinate 1,865 of NZ_JBHTIB010000021.1, read as the reverse complement.
TTTAACCTGTAGCCATATTTCAGGACAAGACATGTAAGAACACCCGAAATTGAATTATAAATTATGACCATAAAAGAAGCCATTTTAAAAAGCCTTGATGACATAAACGGATTGACAAACTATATGGAAATTCACGACCATATAATAACAAATGGTTATTATGACTTTGGTAAAGCGAAAACACCACCAGCGACAATTTCTGCATTATTAGGAGATTTTATAAGAAATGGAGATACTCGAGTTAAGAGAATTAAACAAGAAGGTGGTTCGTATTCATATTATTTGACAAAAAACGAGCAAGATATCGGAATTGAAATCTTGTCTGGGACAACTACAACCACGACTACCAAACTGCCGAAAGTAAAAGTCAAATCATATAACGAAAGAGATTTACATAAGCTTTTGAGCAGTTATTTGAAAAATACCAAAATCTATTCTAAAACCATATTTCACGAACAATCAAAATATGGGAAAGACAACAATCAGATTTGGACACATCCAGATATGATTGGCGTTAAATTTTTGAATTTACAGACCAAAGTCAGTCAAAATTTTTTAAAGTCAATTAATCGGGTTGATACTTTTAAATTAAGTTCTTACGAGCTTAAAAAAGAAATTAACTCGGATTCAGAATTGAAAAAAGCCTATTTTCAAGCAGTTTCAAATTCAAGTTGGGCGAATTATGGTTATTTAGTTGCTTTTGAGTTTAGCGATAGTTTGTCTGATGAAATGGAAAGACTAAACCAATCTTTCGGAATAGGAATAATAGAACTAAATTCAAATCCATATCAAAGTAAAATTCTATTTCCAGCAATTTACAGAGACCTCGATTTTAAAACCATCGACAAACTATGTAAAATCAATAAAGAATTTGAACAATTTATTGAACAAACCGACAGATTAATGACTGCTCAAGAACGTTATTACAAATCGACTGAAAAAGAACTTGACGAATTTTGTGATGATTATTTTGAAAATGACACGGAAATTGAAAAATACTGTAAGGAGAAAAATATTCCAAACGGAGAATAAAAACACTAACCACAACAACGTGTATAATTAATTGCTTTGGTCGTTGCTTATTTGGAAAATTCCTTCGGAATTTTCTCGCGTTCGTTTTTGTTTACTAAATTTGTTGCTGAAACACGCAACTAACCATACACAAAACCGTTGTACACAAGCTGAAAAAAATGAATCCTTTTGACTTAAATGATGTTTTTAAAAAAAATGTTGGAGAATTTATTCTAACATTTTCAGAAATTGAATTTAGTCTTGGTGTAATGGTTTCATATATAGTAAAAGGAATCGAGGATAATCCACTAAACCCTGATATTATTGGATTAAATTTAGATGATAAGCGAAAGCGCATAAGGAAGGGACTAAAGGACAACAGCGAATTATCAAAATTATGGGATAAAATTGATGGTAAACTTTCTGACTGTAATGAATTTCGGAGATTAATTGCTCACGGAATTGTTTCTAACCATTTACCCAATCCAAGCTTACAAGTTTTAGTTAAGGCAAAACCAAGAAATGGTGTTAAAGGATTTATATTTAAAGATATCACTAATGAAGATGTGGAGAAAAAACTCAAAAAGCTGATAGATATAAATTCTGGCAAAATCGGACTTGGAGTTCTAAATTCTGAAATAAAAGAATGGAAAAAATAAAAAGCCAGTGTACAACAATGTATAACCGCAATTACGGCGGATTCGACTACGTCCGAATCCACTCGGAATTGCTAACGCCAGTGCTTAACCGAAAATTAACGCATATTAATCCGTAACTGACGGTTATACGAGACCGTTAGCCACAATTTAAAAAAAATGAATCGTTACCTTTTAATATTAGGATTTTTGTTTTTA
>NZ_JBHTIB010000020.1:0-18646 GCF_042676825.1 Mariniflexile aquimaris | reverse complement strand
ACTCATGCCCTTTTTATAACCCTACTTTATGGGAGAATACTCTTGCTTGCCTGCCTTTTTTGGGTGCGATATGGTCGGTTTTGATTAGTTATTGGCTGCTTCTCTTTTTTTTTGGCTACGCTTATTATATGGTTAATGGCTATTTATTGGTCGTAGTCTTTGTGGTTTTTTTGCTGTTTGCCGTGGTGGCGCTCCTAAAAAATGACCTTAATTGGCTGGCGCGCGTTAGGGATTGCAGCGGAAAGCCCACAGCGACCCCACCCTTTTGGGGGCGCGAGGACTTGTAGCGCAAAGCCCGACCCAAAGGGGAACGCCCTAATTTTTTTATAAAAAGAAATTCCAAACCAGGCCAAAACGCACTACGAAATCGCGATATGGATAGTTTGGTGCTGAATAATAGTTGTAGCCTGTGAAGGATGAATTAAAATGTTCGGCTTTTAAATACAAGCGTGTTTGACGAATTTTAGCATTGATAAAGAAATCTAATCTTGGAAAATCGCCATACTCTCTATCGGTTTGTACATAGAATTCTGCCAAAACGGGATTGTAAGCATTCATATAATACTTAGTGAAGTAATTTAAAGTTACACCCGTTTGCAAATACATTGCTTTTTTAAACATATGACTTGAAAAGTATAAAGTATTTCGAGTTGTTAGCTCGGGCACATTGAGTACGCTATTATCGTCTTGCACATTTTGATAGAGAATGGTATTGTTTAAGGCGAACTTCCCAAATTTAATTTCATTCTCTAGTTTGGCTCTTAAATAGGTGATAGTATTATTGTTCTGAAAGGCGTTTACTTGAAGAGATGTTTCGTCTTCTTTAAAATACACATAGTCGTTTATAGTGTTTAGGTCTACCGTGATATTTGCCAGACTCTTATATTTTAACTGAAATGCCAATTGTTGAGTTTCTGTATTATTAAAGCTGTTTTGCCAAATATAACTCTCATAATTACTTTGATATAAAAGTGCATTATAATTTGGTGCTTTCGAGCTATGGTTTAAGGTTGCTGATGCCGCAATTTCGTCGTTTAAATTAAATGTTGCGGTGGCTTTTAAGAAATTCCCTTCGAATTGCCCCGATATATTGATACCAAGCTCGCCATTTAATTCGAATCCTTTATATTGTTTACGGTAGGCACCGCCAGCAGAAAAGATATCGCCTTTTAATCTATTTGTTATGGTGTTACCATTTATTACGGCAACTTTATCGTACCCGTAATTATAATTACTATTGCTAACATTAAATTGAACGCTACCAAGTATGTTGTTGCTATAGTTTAATTGTAACTGATTATAAAAATATTCTAAAGTGGTACGATCTTTTACTCCCGATGTTACATTGGCTTGCCCAAACAAACTATTGGCCGTTGTTTGGTCGTATTGAAAGTATTTATCTTCGAAGTTCATGATATGACCAATGCTTAATTTATTTTTAGATAAAGAATCGCCCTTCTTTATTATATTATAGGTATGATCTAAATAAACCCGTTTTCCTTTTAGGACACTTTCGGCATTTTCGAAATTAACTTCAAGAATAGAACGATCTATAAATTCTGGTTCGCCCGATTCGAAATAAGCAACATTATCGTCTTGCAGTCCGCCATTTTCTTGGTTTAATAAATCTTGAGTTACAATATGCCAACGTGCGGCATATCGGTTATTTTTTGATTGATAATTTGATGTAAACCTGAAATTACCACTACTTGTTAATATGTGTTGGTATTTTCCTAAAGAGCGCAAGCCTTTATATGCTATAGAAAAATTAAACTGAGGCGAGGTATTTACCGTAAAAAACGCATCGGTTTGCTGTCCTTGTTCGAAAGCTGTTTTAAAATAAAGCTCTGTTAATGGTGTTGGTACGCGATAATATTTGATATCCTCAATTTCCATGTAGTTAAAATGTCTGGCGCGTGCACCAAAATCGGGCATTAAACTGGTATTTTGAAAATTATAGGTAAGACTGTTATAGGTTTGACCTAAGTTAGAAAACGGCATTAAACCAAAATTGTCTTTTCTGAGATAATTGAATTTATATTCCTTATGTATGGTTAAGGTGGTATCTACATAGGTCGTATCATTAGTATGTGAAATAATTTGATATTGGGTTATTTTAGGTAGCTTTTTTTTATTAACGGAATCGTTACCCCCAGAAATTCCCAATTCGCGACCTAATCGATTTGATTTATCTGGTCTTTCTTGAGCACAAATCATATTAAGTTGTAACAGCATTACAAATGAAAAAACCACTTTTATTAGACTAAAATTGCAATTGCTTTGTTTATTAGATATGATTCGCATACTTAAATTTTGGGTAATTATCTACGTTTTCTTTTTGCAAGAACTATTACTTAACGTTTTTCGGAACAAAAGTAATTATTTGAACGTAAAGTGAAGGGAATTATTTTAAATATACCAAGTCTGATTTTTTTACTCTCTTTATTATACAATTACACATATATAATAAGGTGAAACAGGAAGATGTATTTGACATGGTTGATAGCACGCATCGCATTGTTAATTTAGGAAAGCAAAGAATTGCCATAAAAACACCCATTCAAAATCTTATATTTGTTGCAGTTTAACTATAATTTTAGATTTGTTCATACTATTATATTATGCTCTTAACTAATCTATCTGAATTTTTACTGGAATGCGGTACCGATGAAGCAGGACGCGGTTGTTTGGCAGGCCCTGTTACGGCGGCGGCTGTAATACTTTCTTCAGATTTTAACAATTCTGTTTTAAACGACTCCAAACAGCTAAGTGAAACCAAACGCGATTTACTAAAACCCATTATTGAAGCTGATGCTGTAGCTTTTGGTGTGGCGCATGTGTATCAAGAAGAAATAGATACCATCAATATATTGAATGCTTCTATCCTTGCGATGCACAAATCGATTGAGAAATTGTCGCCAAAACCAGAATTTATTATTGTTGATGGCAATAAATTTAAACCATTCCTAGACGTTCCTTTTGAAACCATTATTAAAGGCGACAGCAAATATTTAAGTATTGCTGCTGCTTCGGTACTGGCAAAAACCTATCGAGATGCTTACATGAACAGGATTCATGAAGAATACCCCATGTATAATTGGAAACAAAATAAAGGCTACCCTACCAAAGAGCATCGCGAAGCCATAAAAAAATACGGTATAACCAAGTATCACCGGAAATCGTTTAGACTTTTACCTGAACAATTAAAATTAAATATTTAAAACATGACATTACGCTGTTTTTATATGCTATAAATTGAAAAATATGTAGGTTTGTATAAATTAATTCATTTTATGAGATTCATTTATTTTTCCCTCTTATTGCTTCTAGCAGTGAGTTGTTCTAAATACAGCAGCAACCGCGAAAATCTTATTGATTTTGTACCTGATAATGCCTCTATAATTATTAAATCTTCGAATCTTGAAAATTTAAGAAGCAGTATAAAAAACAGTGATTTCTTAGATAAATTTTCTAAAACCAATGCCTATCTGGGTTTAGAAAGTAAACTAGAAAACTTATCGCTCTTAAAACCGAGTGGCGAAGTTCTTATTTGTTTTTCTACAGACACAAAAGATAGTCTGCACTATTCTATTATAACAAAATACCATGCTAATTTATTTAAAACCGATTCGCTTAAAAATTATATTGAAGAATCTATTACTTATGAAAAGCAAACGCTAACAAAATCTACTTTTAATAACAACACATTTTACAGCAGTGTTATTGATAGTACTTTTTTAGTATCATCTTCAAAAGAGATTATTCAATCTATTAATACAAAACCGATTGTTAACCCAGAATTAGTAAAAATTTATAATGCCACAAGTAACGATAAAACTTTTTCGATCATTATAAAGGCAAACACACCGTTTATAAAATCGTTTTTTATTCCAGAAGCGCTAAGTTTAAAATCGTTGACACAGTATTTAGCCATTGATGTGGATGTTAATCAGGATGAAATTTATATGAATGGCATTACGAAAGCCTCAGATTCCAGCAAACATATCATTCAACTTTTTAAAAACACGATTCCGCAAGAAAACCAAACTCAGAATTTAACCCCACAAAACAGTGATGGTTTTATGAGTTTTACGTTTAAAAATTTTAAAACTATTGAGGCTAACTTTAAGCTATTTAATAAAACGGATTCCATAGCCAACACCCTAGCTATTTTCGATAATATAATAGAAGTGGGTGTTATTTATGAAGATGACAAACGCGCCATTATTTTAAACTCTACCGATTTAATTGCTACCGAAGATGCTTTAATAAGCGAACAAAACATCATTAACACCGTTAGAGGCGTCGATATTTATAGCTTTAGCCAGCCAGATTTGTTTGCAAACACGTTTTCGCCTCTTATAAAATTTAAAAGTGCCACAAAATATTGTGTGTTAGACAACTTTTTTGTGTTCGCAAATAATACAGAACTCCTTCAAAGTATTATTTCAAACTATCAAAACAAAACAACATTAAGCGAAACAGAACCTTTTAAAAATTGTAAAGCCAAGTTAAGCGATGCATCTTCGCTCTTAATGGTTACCAATCCTAGTTCTTTAAAATCTATTATTAATAGGAGTTTTAAGAATGAATTGGATGCCAATTTTGATAATTACAGCGTTTCTGCCTTACAGTTTATTTACGATTCAAATTTTGCACATGTTAACGGCATTATAAAAAAGAGTAAATCGGCAGTATTAACAAATTCTATTTCTGAAGAATTAAATATCAAATTAGCCAATGATATCTTAACCGATCCTCAATTTGTGATAAATCATATTACTAAGGAAAAAGAAATAGTAGTTCAAGACGTTAAAAATAACTTGTATTTAATTTCTAGTAAAGGTAAAATTCTTTGGAAGAAACAGCTACAAGGACCTGTTTTAGGAAGCATCGAACAAATTGACATCTTTAGAAATGGCCGACTCCAGCTTGCTTTTGCAACACCAAACAAAGTTTACGTTATAGACCGAAATGGTAAAGATGTAGCGCCATTTCCTGGTAATTTTAATGATGACATCACACAACCATTAGCGGTATTTGATTATGACAAGAATAAAGATTACCGACTGTTTGTTACTCAAGGCAAACATATTTTAGTGTATGACAAAAACACGAAACTTGTTAATGGCTTTAATTTTAGTGCGGCAGACGATGCCATTATCTGTCAACCAAAACATTTTAGAATTAGCAGTAGAGACTATATTGTGTTTAAATCTCAAAACAAATTTTACATTTTAGACCGAACAGGTAATACGCGCGTAACACCAAAAACAAAAAACACGTATTCTAACCAACCAATCTATTTATACAACAACGCGTTTACAACAACGAGTTTAAATGGCGATGTGGTTACCATTAGCACCAACGGAAAAGTATCTACTCAAAATTTAAATCTGTCTGAAAAGCATAGCTTTTTCGCGTCCAGTAAAAGCTTAATAGCGCATAGCGACAACAAGCTTTTAATAAAAAACACGGCTGTAGAACTGGATTTTGGTAATTATACCCGCCCAGAGCTGTTTTATATAAAAGACAAAATTTACGTATCGATAACAGATATGCAAACACAAAAAGTTTATTTGTTTGATAGCCAAGGCACCTTACTAACAGGCTTTCCTGTTTATGGCACATCTGCTATAGCGTTTGATAATATTGATAAAGATTCTAATTTAGAATTTGTAACCAAGGGAGAACATAATTCTATATTATTATATCAATTAAATTAATCATTAATTAGGCACAAAAAGCATTTAAATAAATATGTATAAAGTAAGTTTTAGAATCCTTGATAAATTGAAATGAATTTTTATCTTTGAGTATTCTTAAAATCAAACAATTACACAAATTAAAATATAACGACAACCAAGTCGCAAGTCCTCGAATCTGAGAGCGTCAAAGTGTTATGCTTTGGCGTTCTTTTTTTGTGGCAATCTGTTTCTAAATTAGTACTATTGCAATATTAAACAACAACCCATGATTTCAAGAAAAAACGCCTCCATTTCAAAATTCATTATTCATAAAGTCGGTAACAAATTCAACGATACTAAAAACGCCTTCTCAGAAAAGTTAGTAGATTTTGACGAAGCCAGTTACGACCTCATGTTACCGTTTTTATTACGCCCTTTTAGTAGCGTGGTGCAAAGCTACCGCTTTAACCATCATGCCAATATTGCTTTAAATGAAATTAACAGTTATAGCGCGCAAATATTTAACGACGACGAGGCCTTTATAGAAGTTTCAAAGCATATTGTAACGCATTTATACGAGCAATCTACCTCAGCAAATATAAAAACGGGCGATGTTTTAGTGGTTATGTTTGAAGGTATCGAGTTTCGAGAAATTACTACCAACGCCATTGGCATTTTTAAAATTGAAAATAAAGTTAATTTCTTTCAAACCTATTTAGAAAATAACAGTTACGATGTGCTGGTTCAAAAAGGCATCAGCTCTAAAAAAGTGGATAAAGGTTGTTTAATTCTAAACCAAAGCGATACCGAAGGCAACATTATTTTAAGTGTGGACAATAACAGCTACGATGCGAACTATTGGCTAAACCAGTTTTTAAATATCAAGTATGCCGATGATGCCAACAACCACACCCAACAATATATTGAACTTTGTAAAGAATTCTCGACCGAGATTTTAAAAACCACCTATGGCGCACAACAACAAAATACGTTTCTCGCCAAAACCATCGACTTTTTTAAAGAAAACGAAGTGGTAAATGTGGAGCGTTTTAAAGATGAAATTTTTGAAGAAGACAAGCACAAAACCCTGTTTGACGATTATAAAAAAACCTTTGAAGACGAACAGAATCTTATTATTAGAAACCAGTTTGATGTTGCCGAAAGCGTTGTAAATAAAGAAAAGAAAAAGATTAAAACCGATATTAAGTTAGACACCAACATACAAATAAAACTAGATATTGATGCACCTGAAGCCTCTAGCGAATATTTAGAACGCGGGTACGACGAAGACAAAAAAATGCATTATTACAAAGTATTTTTTAATGTAGAAAACTAGATAGATTCAATCTAAATTTATAGTAAACTAAATTTATCAATTGTAAAGAATACGTAGTTAATGATTTATCCTTAAATTTGAGTATGGGAGACAATTCATTTAATTACGAAGCAGAACTAGCTAAACTTCATACAGAACTGGTTCATTTACAAGAGTGGGTAAAATCGCAAAAATTAAAAGTAGTCATTATTTTTGAAGGCAGAGATGCTTCAGGAAAAGGGGGCACAATCAAACGCTTTACCGAACCCCTAAACCCCAGAGTTTGTAAAGTGGTCGCCTTAGGTATTCCTACAGAAAGAGAAAAAACGCAATGGTATTTTCAACGATATGTGCAGTATTTACCAGCTGCCGGCGAAATCGTGCTCTTTGATAGAAGCTGGTATAATCGTGCCGGCGTAGAAAAAGTGATGGGTTTTTGTACCGAAGAGGAATACAATGAGTTTTTAAGATCTTGCCCAGAGTTTGAACGCATGCTGGTAAGAAGCGATATTATTCTTTTAAAATACTGGTTTTCGGTGAGCGACGAAGAACAGGAAAAACGCTTTAAAAACCGTATAAAAAACCCAGTAAAACGTTGGAAGTTTAGCCCCATGGATTTAGAATCGCGCTCGCGTTGGCTAGAATATTCGAAAGCAAAAGACACCATGTTTGCACATACCGACACCAAACAAGTACCCTGGTATGTTGTAAATGCCGATAATAAAAAACGGGCCCGATTAAACTGTATTAGCCATGTGCTCGATCAGATACCTTATAAACCCATGAATTTAACGCCCATAGAATTGCCCGAATTACCAGATTACAAAAGCTATGTGCGTCCACCAATGAAATACCAAACCTTTGTTCCCGAAAAATATTAGACCTAAAGTAGCAAGCTAATTTATTATTCTGCATAGCACATTGTCTGGTATTTTCAATTTTTATTATTCTTATCTTTAAGTAAAATTTAAATTATGAAATATCATATCATTATTAATGCTGTTAAACTTGTTGAATCTTTAAATGACGCTTGGAATGCTACAGATTATTTGCAGCTTTTAAACGCATTTGGATTTGAAGACACTGCTAATTTAAAACCCGAAGAAATTGAAGAAATGCTTTTTATGGCTATTTCAGATTTTGAACCCGAAGAAGCGGCGACCATCGTTTTAAAATATAAACTATCGGAATTTTTAAACGACAATCAAATCGATCAAATCTCGAACGATATGCTGATTGATAAAATTTCGGAAGAATATGCCGATATTTCGTTGCATCATCAATTATTCAATATCAATCAATTACTACACAAAGCCTATAATGGCAAATTTCCGAAGGCAAAAGCTACTATTGTCGACTTTGAAATTCAGCCAAACGAAAACATAACCAAAGAGATTGTGTTAAAAGCTTTTAATGCTACCCTTACACGAAGCAACGTTATTAAACGCTTATTTGCCAATGCCATTGCTGGAAATGAATCTTTTGATGAAGCTGAAAGCATTATTTGGGATTTAAAATCTACCGGCGCCAATTCTTATACGCTCACGACTTCTGAATATTGGATGAGTAAAGATGAATTTGAACAAGCCGAATTTGATGCCGAAGTTGTAGAATATGAAGAGGATGAAGATGACAACGATTAAATTCTGAAAAATTAGAAAAACTCACGATACTGCAACACTCGAAAATCGAAGGTATTAAAATTTGGATTTTTAGCTTTTAAATGTTTGTATAGCGGCAATTTACTTATAGAAATATTCGCGGCTCCAGAACCCGATGTTAACGATACGGTTTTTATGGTACGTGGCAATTTCGCAGATTCCCGTGCTTCATTAAGACTAACTGGAAGTTTAAACTCATGTATCCGTGGTACTTCATTAGAAATCACTTCTAGTTTTAATCCAAAGTCTTTAAGGTGTTTTCTAAAGAAATATTCGGGTCCATTTTTACTGTTTCCGCCAGTGAAGAGTAGTGTTTTAATATTTGGATATTCCTTTAAATAGCCCACAAGATTTCGAAGTTTTATATTTTGCATACCTAAATCGGATGCATCTATTTTTTGGCGTTCGCAACTTTCAACAATATCGCAAACCCCTATCTTGTGTTTAATTAAAAATTGCTTCCGTTGTTCTATAGCTGCTTCAGAATTATCGAATTTTAAATTCAAATCATGAATTTTATCTATAAATAACCAAAGCGAATTGTAATAACTTCCGTAGCAAAAATCGACATCCTTTTCTAATAGTTCGCCCGTTGAAAATCGCGGTGGCGGTAAGGTACCAACAATGAGTTTCGTAGTATCGGGCTTAATAAAGGGTTGGTATGGATGCGTATGTTTAAACACGTAATTGCTTGATTTTTATCTTAATTTTTTGTATTTTCAGGTCACTAAAAACTAACCGTTAGGAATACAAATTAATGACATAAAATTAAATGATAACCTATGGGAAAAGGAGACAAAAAAACGAAACGCGGCAAAATAAACCGAGGCACATTTGGTGCCAGACGCCCAAGAATTAAAAAGAAACCTTCTGTTGAAACTAAAATTAGTATTGACAAAAAAGCTATTGCTAAATAATCAATACGATTGGTTTATCTAATAAAAACCAACTCGGTTTCGGTAGACATCGGTTCGCTGTAATTATACCCTTGGTAATTAAAGGCCTTTAAGTCATCGATGGTTTTGGCATTGGTATCAATTACATACCGTGCCATTAAACCACGTGCTTGTTTCGCAAAGGTCATAATCATTTTGTATTCGCCGTTTTTAAAATCTTTAAAATTTGCGGTAATCACTGGCACTTTTAATGCTTTAGTATTTATCGCTTTAAAATATTCATTACTGGCAAGATTTAAAAACAATTCGCCATCTTCCAATTCGTCGTTTAAAGCTTTTACAATATGCTTATCCCAAAAGGCATACAAACTTTTTTTCACACCCACAGGAAATTTAGTTCCCATTTCCAGTCTATAGGGTTGCATTAAATCCAGGGGTTTTAATATCCCGTACAATCCAGATAAAATACGTACTGTATTTTGAACATCGTTTAATTTCTCTACCGGAATAGAATAGGCATCAAAACCTCTATACACCTCGCCACTAAATGCATACATGGCAGGTCGTGCATTTTCTGCTGTAAAGGGTAATTGCCATTGCTGATTACGCTCGTAATTTAACTGACCTAAATCGGGAGAAATACTCATGAGTTTCGATAAACTTTTAGCCGATTTCTTTTTAAGCAATTTATTAAGGCGTTCCGATTGTTCTAAAAACAAGGGTTGCGTATAAGTTTTAGTTGGCAAAGCAGTTTCAAAATCGAGCGACTTTGCTGGTGATAAAACGAGTTTCATAAATGGATGTATTTGTTAGTTCCGCGAAAGCGGAAATCTCATATTAATTACAACCCAAATTTACAATTACTATACGACATTATTAAATACCAATAACATTTATTTGTAATGCCAATATAGACTGAATTTATATTAAAATAATTTGAAAACAGTGATTGGATGTGTGAGAAAAATAAACTATATTCGATTTACTTATGATATAAAATATTAAAATGATTTCATATCATGATAGTTACTATACATTAAATACAACACTACAAATTAAAGAATGAGATTTTGGCTTGGTTTAATATTATCTTTATTTGGAGGCTTAGTCGGAATAGGACTTTTTCGTGAATGGACTATATCAAAATACGCTCCTTTAGATGATACAATACTTGATATTGCTTCTCTAATAATTCTTTTATTCGGATTAATTATTTCTGCATTTGACCATTTTAAACAATCAAAAGATTTTGAGAAATTACATAACGAGCAAAAAGGGAGAGTTCTTGAACCTATACAAAGGAAAAACCTCTTAAAAAGTTTAAAAAATACATCAAAAATCAGAATAGAATTAATGAGTATTCAAGGTGACAGGGAATCTTTTAGGTTTGCAAATACTATTAAAGACGTATTAACTGAATTGAATTGGGAAGTTGATGGAGTATGGGAAGAAATAATAATTGGTGGTGTTGGACCTGGAATAGCTGTTCGAGAAAGTTCAACGGAATCAAACTCGATTGGAAAGACAATAACCCAAATATTTAAGGATAACAACATAGATACGAGAATAATTACAAAATCTGACCTTAAACCAAATCTAATTCAAGTTATAGTTGGTTCTCGTCCTTAAAAACGAATTTTGAATGAAATAAAACGTATGGTAACACCGTATAAAAAATTGCTAAATTAGTACTTAATCAAAGGCTGTTGCATTTTTGTTACATCTGATTCTCCTTCGGAAAATCCTCCCATTCAAACACCCGATCTTCCTTCACAAACAAGATAAACAACAAACCACATTTTAAACCTCATCCTCTTCTAAACCTTGATGCTTAGCGTAGTTGCGCCATTTCTCTATACATTGCAGCATATCGTCTGGTATGGGTGCTTCAAATTTTAAAAACGCACCTGTTTTTGGGTGGGTAAAGCCTAATGTTTTAGCGTGTAACGCTTGCCTTGGTAATACTTTAAAACAATTATCTACAAATTGCTTGTATTTGGTAAAGGTGGTGCCTTTTAATATTTTTTCACCGCCGTAGCGCTCGTCGTTAAACAAGGTGTGGCCTATGTGTTTCATGTGTACACGTATCTGGTGTGTACGCCCCGTTTCGAGTTTACAAGACACCAAGGTTACATAGCCTAAGCGTTCCAAAACTTTATAATGTGTTACCGCTGGTTTGCCTTTATCGGCTTCATCATCGAGATACACGGTGTTTTGCAATCTGTTTTTTGGATGACGCCCAATGTTTCCTTCTACGGTGCCTTCCTCTTCTTCCATATTACCCCAAACAATAGCCACATATTCACGTTCACTGGTTTTTTCAGCAAATTGTAACGACAAATGCGCCATAGCTTGTTCGGTTTTAGCAATAACCAAAAGTCCGCTAGTATCTTTATCTATTCTATGTACCAATCCCGGACGTTCGCTCGAGTTATTTGGTAAATTTTCAAATCTATAAATAAGCGCATTAATAAGCGTTCCAGAATAATTACCATGTCCCGGATGCACTACCATGCCAGCAGGTTTATTAACCACCAGTAAAGTATCGTCTTCGTAAACTATATCGAGCGGTAAATCTTCGCCCACCAATAAGTTTTCGTGTGGTGGGTGTGTAAAAAGCACACGTATTTTATCGTGTGGCTTTACTTTATAATTAGATTTTACAGGAATTCCGTTAACGTAAATACTGCCGTTTTTAGCTGCGGCCTGTATTTTATTGCGGGTGGCATTCTCAACAAAATTCATTAAATATTTATCGATGCGAAGTGGGTTCTGACCTTTATCTACGGTAAACGCATGATGTTCATACAAGTCACTTTCATCATCAATAAATTCTGGTGTATAATCTTCCATTGTATTGGGTTAACTATGGAAAACCACAGTGTTTTTTCTTAAAATTTGTTAGTTTAAATCTTCGCCAATTAGTTCCTCAGTCATGGGTTCTTCATCGCTTGTTTCTTCTCCTGGCCTGTTTCCATTTCCTAAAACGAAATCTATAGCCGATGTTTTTGGCAATTTATCTCCTGGTTGTAATTCCTCGCCTTTAAAAGTCATTTTCAGCACTAAATCTTTGGCAATATTATCAATATAAGACACCTTCCCAACCTTAAAACCTAAGGCTTCTAACGTTGGTTTTGCCTGTCTAAACGTACGCTCTCTTAAATCTGGAACATTAATTTTTCGGTAGCCAGAAGGATTTACCGTAATATATATTTTTCGTCCTTCCTTAACTTTTGCACCCGCTTTCGGGTCTTGATCTATAACAGAATATTTAGGATAATCTGGATTGTAATTCGCCGAATCTTGTACCTGCATTATTAGATTATTCTCATCCAATTCAATTTCTGCTACATTAACAGATTTACCTTTCAATTCTGGCACGGTTTCAAAATCTCCATGATGTGTTGAAATATTTAACCAAGTTAACATAATAAAACTGAGTATAACAATAGCGCCAATGGCGATAAGTATCTGTTTAAAAAACACTTTACTTTTTAGAAATTTAATAATGCTCATCTATAAAATTTTCGATTAGGCAAATATATAAAAACAGAACTGTTTTTTCTTTTGCAATATATGTGATATTTTAGCTTAACTATTAATAGATACGTTTTATTGTAGTTTTTAGACTGATAACGAAAAGATAATAAAGACTCTCTTCTACAAAGGGGCAACAAAATAATTTAAATGAAAAAGAACATTGCTATCATTATGGGTGGTTATTCGAGCGAATACCAAATCTCATTAAAAAGTGGAAACGTGGTTTATGAAACCTTAGACGCTTCAAAATACAACGCTTATCGCATTCATATTTTTAAAGATAAGTGGGTGTATGTAGACAGCAATGATGCCGAATTCCCTATTGATAAAAACGATTTCTCGGTGACGGTAAACAACTCAAAGATTACTTTCGATTGCGTTTTTAATGCCATACATGGGTCGCCAGGAGAAGATGGTTTTATGCAAGGTTATTTTAAATTAATAAATATGCCGCATACCAGTTGCGATATGTACCAAGCAGGTATAACATTTAACAAGCGTGATTGCTTAAGTGTATTAAAACCTTATGGCATTAAAACTGCCGAATCGTATTTCGTAAATTTAGTGGATACCATAAACGAAGATGCTATTGTGGCCAAAGTGGGTTTACCTTGTTTTGTGAAAGCAAACAAAGCCGGTAGTAGCTTTGGAGTAACCAAAGTGCATAAAAAAGAAGATATAAAAAATGCTATTGAAATAGCTTTTAAAGAAGACGACGAAATTATTATTGAATCGTTTTTAGAAGGCACCGAAGTTTCTGTTGGCGTAATTAGTTTTAAAGGTGAAACCAAAGTGTTGCCAATAACCGAAATAGTTAGTGAAAATGATTTTTTCGATTACGAAGCTAAATATTTAGGGAAATCGCAAGAAATAACGCCTGCCAGATTAACAAAAGACCAAGAAACCGAAGTGACTGCCATGGCTAAAAAAGTATATGAAGTTTTAAAAATGAAAGGCTTCAGCCGAAGCGAATATATTTTTAAAAATGGCGAACCTCATTTATTGGAAGTGAATACGGTTCCGGGATTAACCAAAGCGAGCATTTTACCTCAGCAAGCAGCGGTTGCTGGTATTAGTTTGCCTGAATTATTTGAAAATGCTATTGAAGAGGCTATAAAATAATTAAATAAAATTATTGCCTATATTTGATACACATCATCCAAACAATACGATTTCTGCTTTCGCGGAATGACAAAAAAATAAAATGAAACGAGCCATATTTCCTGGGTCTTTTGACCCCATAACATTAGGCCACTACGATATTATTAAACGTGGGGTAACCCTTTTTGATGAAGTTATTGTAGCTATTGGGATTAATGCCGATAAAAATTATATGTTTTCATTAGAAGAACGCACAAAATTTATTGAGGATGCGTTTGCCGACGAACCAAAAATTAAAGTGCTAACCTATAAAGGCTTAACCGTAGATTTTTGCAAGGAAGTAGACGCCCAATTTATTTTACGCGGATTGCGTAATCCAGCCGATTTCGAATTTGAAAAAGCCATAGCACACACCAATAGAAATTTATCGACTATTGAAACGGTGTTTTTATTGACGGCTTCAAAAACATCGTTTATAGCCTCATCCATTGTGCGCGATGTGATTAGAAATAATGGTGATTACACCAAGTTTGTTCCAGATAGCGTAAGGGTAAAATAGTTACTTGTGTTATTATAAAAGAAGCGATACTATGCCATCAAAAAATCTTTTAACACCCGAAATTCAAGAAGCACTAATCCAAACCTTAAAACAGCGTTTTGAAAAAAACAAAAGCCGTCATGAAGGCATAGATTGGGAAAAAGTCGAATCAAAATTAAAGCTGTCTCCAGAAAAATTATGGTCACTTAATGAAATGGAACGCACAGGTGGCGAACCCGATGTGGTTGGTTTTGATGATAACACCGGTGAATATATTTTTTATGATTGTGCTGCCGAAAGCCCTAACGGACGCAGAAGTTTTTGCTATGACCATGAGGCTCTAGAAAGCAGAAAAGAACATAAACCTAAAAATAGCGCAATTAATATGGCGCAGAGCATGGGTATTGAACTATTATCGGAAGAAGATTATAGATATCTACAAACGCTTGGAAACTTCGATACTAAAACTTCAAGCTGGTTAAAGACACCATCTAATATTAGAAAACTTGGCGGTGCTATTTTTGCGGATTTCCGTTTTGAAACCGTCTTTGTGTATCACAATGGCGCACAATCGTATTATGCAGGCAGAGGATTTCGCGGGAAATTCAGAGTTTAGTTGTTAGGTGTTAGGTGTTAGGTGTTAGGTGTTAGTTAAGGTAATTTTTTAACTTTTAACTAACCTAAAACTTGTACTCCGATAAACCTTTTGTAAATGCTTCAGGATTTTCAGCTAAATGATATCTAGGATCGTCTATTGCTTCAACAATTACTTCTCTAAATTTAGGACTCGATTTATATAGTAAAACTTTACAATCTTCACTTAAGTGTTTCAACTTAATGGTTTTCCCTTCAGCTTCATATTTATTCACCAAATTAAAAATAGCTTCCATAGCCGAATGATCGCTTATGCGTGATTCCACAAAATCAATTTCAACGTTATCTGGGTCGTTTTTCACATCAAATTTTTCGTTAAACGCAATAATAGATCCGAAAAACAAAGGTCCCCAAATTTCATAAACTTTAGTACCATCTTCACGCATACGTTTTCTAGCACGAATTCGTTTCGCATTCTCCCATGAGAAAACCAGTGCACTGATTATTACCCCAGCTATTACAGCAATTGCCAAATCGAAAATAACGGTTAGTCCCGATACAACTACCAAAACCACCATATCACTTACCGGGATTTTATTTAAAATCCTAAAACTACTCCATGCAAAAGTTCCTATAACTACCATAAACATAACCCCTACTAATGCCGCGATTGGCACTTGTTCAATAAGTCCAGATGCGAATAATATAAACCCTAAAAGCGCCAGTGCTGCCACGATTCCAGATAATCTTCCGCGTCCGCCACCTTTAATATTAATTAACGATTGACCTATCATGGCACAACCACCCATTCCGCCAAAAAAGCCGGTTACAATATTGGCACCACCTTGCGCTAAACACTCTCTATTAGTATCGCCTCGTGTTTCGGTTAATTCGTCAATAAGATTTAAGGTCATTAACGATTCTATTAAACCAATCGCTGCAAGAATTAATGCATACGGGAAAATGAATTTAAAGGTTGTCCAATTAAATGGCACTTTACTAAAAATATCGAATTGAAATTGGGGTAAACCTCCTTTTAAACCTTCGCCTCCACCCTCTCGTATAAAACTTCCAACGGTTGCTACATCTAATTTTCCAAACACCACAATGGCCCAAACCACTAATATAGCTATTAACGCTTCTGGCAACTTTTTAGTTAACTTTGGCAATAAGAACATAATCCCCATAGTTAAAACCACTAAACCAATCATAGTGAAAAGTTCAGATCCTTGCATCCATCCCAATTGACCGTTTTCAAAAGTTTTAAACAAGTTTAATTGCGACAAGAATATTACAATAGCTAAACCGTTTACAAACCCCATCATTACCGGATGCGGTATTAACCTAACAAATTTTCCGAGTTTTAAAACACCCGCTAACATTTGGATAACTCCCATTAAAATAACGGTAGCAAATAAGTAGTATAAACCAAGGTTTTCGCCCTCGGCGCCAAAAGCATTTCCTTCGGCTACTAAACTAACCATAACCACAGCTAACGCTCCTGTTGCGCCGCTAATCATACCTGGACGTCCACCAAATATGGAGGTAATTAATCCAATCATAAACGCCGCATACAAGCCCACCAATGGATCAACTCCTGCTACGAAAGCAAATGCAACTGCTTCAGGAACTAAGGCTAATGCCACCGTAATTCCACTTAAAATATCGTTTTTAGCATTCGCTGCACGCTTTCTTATAAATTCTGTCATGGCTATTTTTTTGAAGGTGCAAATTTACATTTATTATATGTAGGAGCAAGAGCATTTACTTTTTTTATAAAATAAACGAACTAAAACGTTTGAAAAAACAGTATCTATCTAAAAGATTTTAAAGATCTTACAACAAGAAAAGTCGCTGCAAAACAGCGACTTTCTTAAAAAACTTTTCTTTTTCTATTTTTTATTTCCTAACTATAATCTTTTCTGTAACCGTTCTGTAAGCCGAATTAAATTGAACTATATACATACCTGCATTTAAAATACTAGTATCAACGGTTTGTATCCCATATTGAAGATTTTTAGTTGATCCAGAAAGGACTTTACGACCATTAATGTCTAGAACAACATAATCCATTACTTCGTCATCAAATACTTCCATATCCACTTTTAAAGTATTTATAACAGGATTCGGGTATAATTTAATTTTTCCATTAGAAGCGATAAAACTTTCTTTAAACGTTTGATAACTATCAAAATTATTTACAAGAGCTTCTAAAGCTGTATCATTGGCGCCTTTCGCTGTTGTAGCAGATTTTCCGCTACTTCCATTTTTAAAGTATCTGTTAAAAAAGTAACAGAACCATTTCGAACCAATCACTAAATTCACTGCCCCCGAAACATCAAGCGACGCACAAATATCATTTTTAGCAATTAAATTAACCACATCAAAACCTGTTGTCTGCCCTGGCACTACCACACTTAAATCTAATGTATTCGGATTATAAATTAAACTATGAATTCTATAGAACCCTTCATGACTTACTTCAAATTGTGGCATTGAAGAAACATTTAAGATTCTTAATGAAAATGCTTCAGTAAGCACAAATAATTGCTGGTATCCGGCAGGAATGGATGGTGCTGCTTTAAATTTAGCAGATAGCATTGTTAATCCATTACTTAAGCAATTAATAGGGCTTTGAGAATACATGGAACCCGAAAAAGCATTACAAACAGTATCTTCGGTTACTATAACCGGTGCTCCGGTTACGTCTAAACTCGCACATATACTGCCGCCACCTGCTATGATTAATCCATAAACATCAAAACCCGTTGTTTGTCCTGGTACTACAATGCCAGTATCTAAAGTTTCTGAATTAAATACAATACTATGTATGGTGTAATTTCCAGCTTCCATGACTTCGAAACTCGGGGTTCCTCCTAAGGCCTGAATCACTAATCCTTCACCTTTTGTTAATACGTAAGCATTTGTATATCCTGACGGTATATAAGGTGCATCTTTCACAGTCGCACTGATGGTCGCTTTACCATTGATTAATGTTACAGATTCTGAATCCGCCATTAAGCTTCCGGCATCGGCTGCACATTCGATTACCATAAATNAATGCCAGTATCTAAGGTTTCTGAATTAAATACAATACTATGTATGGTGTAATTTCCTGCTTCCATGACTTCGAAACTCGGGGTTCCTCCTAAGGCCTGAATCACTAATCCTTCACCTTTGGTTAATACGTAAGCATTTGTATATCCTGAAGGTATATAAGGTGCATCTTTCACCGTTGCACTGATGGTTACTTTACCATTAATCAAGGTTACTGATTCTGAATCTGCCATTAAGCTTCCGGCATCGGCTTTACA
>NZ_JBHTIB010000019.1:0-2122 GCF_042676825.1 Mariniflexile aquimaris | reverse complement strand
TTTTCCTTCGGAAAATCCTCGCACACAAACACGCAACTTTCCTTATACATAAACGTTGGCAAACATTTGGTCAACGACAAAAAATTAACTAAACATCAACATTTAATAATGAAAATACATCCGATTTTTTCTAAACAATACATCCTTTGGTGGTTTTTAATGGCTACTGCCATTTCTTTAAAAGTTATAATTTTTGGATTTAATCCAAACGGATTGTCTAAAATGGAAGGATATGAAGACCGAGGATTAATGTTTTGGATTATTGGAACGCTGTTTTGTGCTGTTATCTTTTCAGCACCATTTTACTTATTATCTAGACCAATTTTAAAAAAATGGAATCCTAAAGTATATATGATTTTAATATCGGTTTTCGTTGGTCTTCTTCTAATTTTTAGCCTGTAAAGAAATGCTGGAATTTACAAAAGATAATAAAAATATGATAGGTATAATTATGGCAATAAGTTATACTCTATATTTCAATTGGCAAATTGGTCAATATCCATTAGTTAGTACAATAGCATACTCATTACCTTTTTTAATAATATCTGCCTTAATTGGTTTCGGTATTTCAAAAATCCGAAAGGATAATAATTTCGGAATTTACTTTGCTGTTATCTCTTTAATCTTTGTAATTGCAAATATTTAAAATGACTGACGAACTTCCATTTGAAATTTTCATAAGAGAAACTGAAAGACTTTTCGAAACGGCAAAAACAAAGGATGAATTTGAATATGTGTGCGCTTTAATAAACTTCAATGGAATGGGTGACCCTAGAGCTTTTAGTCACATTCACGAAAGTAGAGACTTATTTTTCCAAATGGTAGAACTAATTGAGAAATCTGACAACAAACACGAACAAATTCGACTTCTGCTTCTGCTATATTGCCATATTTTCGAAATGGATGAATTCTACAACATTATTGGCAATATGTTGAGAATATCACTCGGAGAAAGATATGGAGTTATGCTTTACAATTCACCAACACTAACAACAGAACTAAAACCAGCCAACAAACTTGACAAATTGAAAAGTCTAGCAAAAAAAGCAGGTTTTGAACTGTTAATTGACACTATAAAAAATTTATACTCAAGTCCTTTAAGAAATTCATTTTTTCACTCTTCATATTCATTAAGCGGAGATGATTACTATATTGTTTCAGGAAAGGAATTGAAAATTAATGGAATGTCAAAAAGAGTAGTGAGTTTAAGAGACTATATTCTGCCACTCACTCAATCGACCGTTAATATAGCAGGACACTTTTTTAATCTATTAAGAAGTTCAAGACTTGACTATAAAGAAAATAAAATTGTAATTGGTCGTTTAGAACCAAAAGGAGTTAAAATTGAAATAATGGGTCATCCTGAACGAGGACTTTCCGGATTTAAAACAATAATTGAATAAGAAAACGATTTGCCAACACCGTATATAAAAAATTGCTAGTTTTACCCTAAACCAATGTTAGTTGTTTTATTTGCTAGCTTCTGATTTTCCTTCGGAAAATCCTCGCACACAAACACGCAACTTTCCATATACAACAACGTTGTAACACATTACCGACCAGTCTCAAATATGAATTATAAATGGGAGAAATAATTGGAGAAATATTTGCGAGATGGATTCTTGCTGGAATCTGGGTGGCGTTGAATTCGATTTATGATTGGATTAAAGCATTGATTTTCGGAATCCCAAAAAATGAGGTTGAACGGAAACGACTTGAGAAAAAATGGCTCTATAAAAAAGTTAGTCCGAAAGAAAAACTTAAAAACGGAATAGAAATTGGGACTATCGGAACTGTTATGGAGTTTATTGATAACAAAACTGCATTCGTGGAGTTTTATGACCAAAATGGAGAATTCATTGAAATTGATGGTGAATTAGCATTTAAAGTGGAATTGAAAAATATGAAACTGAAAAAATAACGTGTTACAACACCGTGTATAAAAAATTGCTAAATTAGTGTTTAAACAAAGTCAGTTGCATTTTTGCTACGTCTGATTTTCCTTCGGAAAATCCTCGCATACAAAACCGCAACTTTCCATACACAAACACGTTGTGTTTAATTTTGACCCGTCCTGAAATAAGGCTACATAATTTTAAACATTATGTATAGAAATGACAAA
>NZ_JBHTIB010000018.1:0-4822 GCF_042676825.1 Mariniflexile aquimaris | reverse complement strand
ACCCGCAACTTTCCATATACATAAACGTTGTGGGTAATTTAAACAAATCGTATAAAAAGAATGAATGCAGCTGAATTTAGGAAATTAGTAGCTGAACATTTTTCACCTAAAATTCGTGAATTAGGTTGGAAAGGTTCTGGGTTTCATTTCAGAAAAAACCCTGAAAATCATATTGGAAATCTTTTTGGGATTCAAGGTAGTTGGTATGGTGGTTCAGTATGTTGCGAAACAGCCATTCATTTTGATTTTATGCTAGACATGGCAGGTTTGACTTTTGATAAAATCACTTATGCGAGTTCTTTAATTAGAAAAAGATTATCACCCAAAGGAGAAGGAGATTATCATTGGAATTTCAGCAATGACCTCAAAAAAAATATTGAATCGGTAAACTCAATTTGGGATTCGTTTGAAAAACACGGAACAAGATTCTATAACGATTTTGCTAACTTTCCGCAACCTTTTGACAAAATAAAACCGACTGATTTACGAAATAGTAACAATTATAAAATCCTTGGGAAATATTATGTTGGAAATTCTATTGAATTGGCAAATCTCTTAAAAGAAGTAAATCTTTTAATCGGTAATCAAGCCCAAGCCAGAGAATTTTCTGAAATCGGAATTGAAGGAGTTAATGAACTTGGAAAAAGACTGTTAGTTGGTAAAAAAACCAAATCCTACAGAGAAACAGAAAGGTTCATTGAAAACCAAATAAAAAAACTGACAGTTGAATAAAAAACTACCCACAACACAGTATATAAAAAATTGCTATTTTTAGCTTAACCAATGTTAGTTGCTCGTTTGCTAGCTTCTGATTTTCCTTCGGAAAATCCTCGCACACAAACACGCAACTTTCCATATACATAAACGTTGTGTGTCATTTGAGCATCGAACTTCTAATTGAAAATTTTGAACTAAACAAAAAAAGGAATTGAACAATATGATTGAAAAATATGACGGAAAGAAGTATACTCTGAAAGAATATTTACCTGTTATTTTTCTATTCATATTTTTAATTGGATTCGCAATTTATACTATTTTAAAAAAAGGAGATTTCGAAGATGTTTATTTGAGTACAGTATTTGACGAAAAAGTCATTGACGTTTATGAAGAAAAAGGAAATACTTATTTATTACTTACAAACAGAAATAATAGATATAAATTTGAAAACAGTCGGAATTACAATTACGAACCTGCCTTTCTATTTGATTTTTTAAAAGAAAATGACCGAGTAACTAAAAACAAATGTTCCGATACAATTTATATAGAAAGAGATTCAAAAAAATATCATTTTCTAATTGGTAGCACATCGTATAATCGGAAAGGAAAAACAAAGGAATTTGTCCAAAAGCACCTAAACGAAAGAGCAATAATGAATGACAGAAATGATTGTGATTGAAAGTAAAAGTGAAAAGAAAAACGAACACACAACACCGTATAAAAATAATTGCGGTTTAGTGCTAAAACAAAGGTAGTCGCGTGTTTGTAACGTCTGATTTTCCTTCGGAAAATCCTCGCATACAAACCCGCAACTATTCTTATACATAAACGTTGTACAACATATGAAAAGAACATTATTTACATTTGGAGTTATTTTTTTACTCGTTACTTCCTGCAACCAAAATTCAAAATCTAAAACTATTCGAGAAGGAGAACCTGATGTTTATAATATCAATTCATCAGATTCTAAAATGAATGAAGCAATTAAAAACGCAAAAAAATCTTTTGACCTTTTTCAGAATGCATTGACAAGTAAAAATCCTGATTTTGAATATTTTTCAATAAAACAAAAATTTGACACTCCACAAGGTGGTGAACATATTTGGGTTCAAGACATAAGATTTGTAAACTCTCAGTTTGTTGGAATTATTGGTAACGAACCTGTTAATACAAATGAAGTCAGTTTGGGTGACACCATAACTATAGACAAAAATAAAATAAGTGACTGGATGTATTTCGACAAAGGTATTACAAGAGGAGGTTTTACAATTAAAGTTTTAAGAGACCAAATGACTGAAGAAGAACAAAAATCCTTTGATTTGGAAAGTGGACTATTATTTGAATAAAATACGTTGTACAACACCGTGTAAAAAACATTGCTTATTTTAGTTAAACCGTTTGGTCGTTGCTTTGTTTGCTAGCTTCTGATTTTCCTTCGGAAAATCCTCGCACTCAAACACGCAACGTTCCTTACACATAAACGTTGTAAGCAAGCTAAAAAAATGAAGAAACTAACATTAATAATTCTAACTTCAATTTACATTTTCGGTTGCAAGGATATAAATCGGACTGAAAATTTGCTTGCCAAAGTTGATAGCTTAAAAATTGAAAATGATTCTCTAACCAAAATATTGACTGAAAAAAAATCTGAATCTAATTATTGGTTCGATGTGGAATATGATGGAAAAAAACTAATTGAAATCGGAATTAAAAATCCAGAGGAATTTATCGAAAACACTCTTCGTGAAAAAACCGAACTGATTCCTTTAAAACCAACTTTGGGAGGAACAATGAATTACGACAAAATTCAACTTTTAAGCAGAGAATGGTTGATTGCCGACTTTAGCGACGGACACGTTGAAGGAAGAGCAATATATAAATACAAATTAAATAAAAAAGGACTATTGGAATTTGAGTTACTGAATTCAATTGAACCTGAATAAATAAAAGCCAGCTTACAACACCGTGTATAAAAAATTGCTATTTTTAGCTTAACCAATGTGAGTTGCTTTGCTTGCTTGCATCTGATTTTCCTTCGGAAAATCCTCGCACACAAGCACGCAACTTTCCATACACATAAACGTTGGCAAACATAAGAAAAACATAACCTGAAAGAAATCAAGAGATTTATAATTGTGAAAAAAAAAGGAGAAAAAAAAAGAAATATTCTCAAATACATTAGTGAAAGATGGACTCTTTTTCTTTTTTCAGGAATTGTCTTGTATTTTCTGTTCGGTATAGTTTTGAGAGGAAACTTGAAGAATTATCTTCTGAATAAAAATTCTGAAATGACTAAAGCTGTTATTGTGAATGAAGAGAATTATTGGGGAAACAGTCCTGTTTCTAAAACCTTCTCCTATTCTTACGAATTTACTGTTGAAGGAAAAAAATATAGAGAAGACTCAAAAAATGAAAAGTTAAAAATCGGAGATACTGTTTGGGTTGAATATGTAAGTTCTTATCCAAAATTTAGCCGAATGAAAATTGAAAAATAAATGGATAAAAAATTACGATTTGCCAACACCGTGTATAATTAATTGCTTTGGTCGTTGCCTATTTGGAAAATTCCTTCGGAATTTTCACGCGTTCGTTTTTGTTTACTAAATTAGTTGCTGAAACACGCAACTAACCATACACAAAACCGTTGTGCATAATTATGAAAAACATCCAAATTTTAATAATATTTCTATTTTCAATTGGTATTTATGCGCAAAACATAAGCAGAATAAATACGGATATAAAACTATCTGACTCTCTGACTTTGGATTCTGAAATCCGAATCTATGCTGGTGGCGGAATAACAAATTATTCTTCCCTTTTTAGAATGTACAAAGACAAATCGGACAAATGGACAGCGGAATTTTACCAACATTATGCAAAGGTCTCTGGACAAGCAAAACTACGGTCTGAAAAGCAAACTCTAAAATCGAAAAATGATATGGAGTATGTTTGGAATAGTATTTTACGCACCAATGTTCAATTCCTTCCAAATATGTCTGAAATAAAGTATAAAATGAGGGAACGTGGAAATGTAGAATTCGTGGATGGAGAATATCAGCTTATGTGGAAAGCTAAAGAAATTATGGATGGAATTGGTTATAAAGTACAAATCAAAGCGGATAAAAAATTTAACGAAATTGATTATGGAAATCCCGAAAGCTATTTAAAGTATTATCCCGAAGTAGACGAATTAATATATTTCAATGAACTTTTAGATATAATAAAAAATGAATTTGAAATATGGAAAAAATAACTATGCACAACACCGTATAAAAAAAATTGCTAGTTTTAGCTAAACCAAAGTTAGTTGCTTGTTTGCTAGCTTCTGATTTTCCTTCGGAAAATCCTCGCACACAAACACGCAACTTTCCTTATACATAAACGTTGTAGCACATTTGAGAAAACGAAATGCAGAAATTAATAGTAATCATTTTCATTTTAATTTACAATCTGAATTTCGGACAGGAAAAAGTATATAAACTGATTTCAAAAACTGAAAATTCGGATATTAATTACAAAGCGTTTAAGAATTTTGACAACTTCAAAATCTACAAAAATGACGGACTGAAAAAAGCATTTAATCCAAAAAAAGGAAAAAATGATATTTACGTATTCATTTCGGAATTCAAAGGAGATTCCTTCGACGGAACTCGTAAAACTTTTCACGATTATCTGATTTTAAAAGTTGACACTAAATCGGAATTAATAATTGACGGATTTCAATACACGATGGAATGGGCTGAACCACCAGCAATATCGGATTTATATCGAGTGACTGAAAAAAATATAAAAATTGGTAACGGAATTGACTTGAATTCACTAAAAATGGAACTTGACAAAAATTACCAAACTGAATATAGAAAATATTTAAATGATAACGGAAAGTTGAATCTGAATTAAAAAAACGTGCTACAACAACGTATATAAAAAATTGCTGGTGTTGTGTTAAAACAAAGGTCGTTGCACGTTTGCTACGTCTGAATTTCCTTCGGAAATTCCTCGCACGCAAACCCGCAACTTTCCATATACATAAACGTTGTGCCTCATTTTGACCCGTCCTGAAATAAGGCTACATAATTTTAAACATTATGTATAGAAATGACAA
>NZ_JBHTIB010000017.1:0-3215 GCF_042676825.1 Mariniflexile aquimaris | reverse complement strand
GGTATATAAATTAACAGCGTAAATTCAATTTTAACCTGTAGCCATATTTCAGGACAAGACAGCTGAAAAACGAACCGGGAAATGAATTTCAGAAAAGGAAATAAGAATGATTTAGAGCAACTTAAAGAATTGGGGGTAAAATCTTGGACACAATTTAAAGATGAATTGACAAATGACAATTGGAATGAGTTGTATAAATCGCTAAATAGTTATGAAACTTACAATGACTTACTTGAAAAGTCAGAATGTATTATTTGCGAAAATGACGCTGGTGAAATAATTGGAATGGCATTTTTGATACCTAAGGGAAATCCGACTGAAATTTATGACGAAAAATGGTGTCACTTAAGATTCGTTTCTGTTAGTCCCGAATTTAGAGGCAAAAAAATTGGAGGAATTCTGACAAGAATGTGCATTGAAATTGCTCTAAAGAATAATGAACAGACTATGGCTTTGCATACATCAGAAATAATGAAAAGTGCAAGACATATTTACGAAAAAATTGGATTTAAAATACTGAAAGAAATTAAACCAAGACTTGGTGTTAGATATTGGTTATATACACTTGAACTGAATGAAATCGAAGAAAAGCCTACACACAACACCGTGTAAAAAACATTGCTTAATTTAGTTAAGCCGTTTGGTCGTTGCTTTGANTGAATGGCAAAAATGGGAAATTGAAAACTCTGAATGTATTTTTATTGGAGAAGTAATAGACGTAAATAAAACCGATTTGACTTTTAAAATAAAAGTAACTGAATCATTAGATGGAGGAGATTCTGTTGGAAATATTTACATTGGAAAAAACTGGAAATATTGCCATCCTTATGTTGAGAAAATTGGAAAGTGGATTGTCTATGGAAATATAGAAAATGGATTTCTTCGATTAAATATGTGTGGAATAAGTAGAGGATTTGACGAGCCATCAACGTTAACTCCTGAACACACTCCTCCTCCACCGAAATCAACGAATGAACATATTGATTTTAAGAAAATAAGAGAAGAGTATTTTTTTAAGTCTAAAAAAGATTTGGAATTGGAAATTATTGCTTTAAGAAAAAAAAGAGATGAAGAATAAAAGCCAGCAGGTAACACCGTGTAAAAAACATTGCTTATTTTAGTTAAACCGTTTGGTCGTTGCTTTGCTTGCTTGCATCCGATTTTCCTTCGGAAAATCCTCGCACACAAGCACGCAACGTTCCTTACACATAAACGTTGTAGTGCATTTGAGAGCAACCTATGAAAATTAAGAAACTGATATTAATAATGGGAATTTTAAGTAGCATTTTTGGATGTGGTCAAAATAATAATCTGATTGAATTGACATCTAAACAAGACGCTGAAGAAGGTTGGCAAGATTTAATTTTCTCAATAACAAAAAAAGAAAAATTAGACAACGGATTTTGGAGTTTGACTTGCAAAGCTAAATACGAAAACCAAATTGTCGGACTGAAAATCAATATTGCGGACGGAATTCCAGCAGGATTTGTGAACGGAGAAATTGACAATACAAGTTTTGCTTCAAATGGAGTCGAAATTCACTCAATCGGAAAAGAAAGTGATAAACTAATTGAGGTTATTTCTAAACTTTACGGACAACCTATAAAAACAAAATTTGCAAGTGAAAAATTGACATTTACAGCTTTTCCTTTAAACAAAGAGAACGCAATTTTGGAGAATGGTAGATTTCATTTCAAACTGTTTTTTGACGAAAATGACGAACAGAATTTATATGCAGAAATATTCTTAAATCCTGACTTGAAAAACGGAACAGTTGAATTGAATGAAAAGGACGAAGAATATCGAACGAACATTGTAAAAATGTTATCTGAAAAATAAAAAACGCACTACAACACCGTATAAAAAAAATTGCTAATTTTAGCTAAACCAAAGTTAGTTGCTCGTTTGCTAGCTTCTGATTTTCCTTCGGAAAATCCTCGCACACAAACACGCAACTTTCCTTATACATAAACGTTACCTTTAATTACTCCGAAAAATGGCAAGCCAAGTTTCTGCGGAATTAAATGAAACGTTTTCAACCACTCACCTTCTCTACTTTGAATTTGAATCAAGCTTTGAGTGGAATTGAGCTAGATACGTGGAATTTGAGCCTGTTTATCTGAATTGAGCCACTTACTCGGAATCTCACTCAA
Organism: Mariniflexile aquimaris; assembly: GCF_042676825.1. Taxonomy (NCBI): domain Bacteria; kingdom Pseudomonadati; phylum Bacteroidota; class Flavobacteriia; order Flavobacteriales; family Flavobacteriaceae; genus Mariniflexile; species Mariniflexile aquimaris. Next base: position 1,062 of record NZ_JBHTIB010000017.1, on the reverse strand, counting down.
TCGGAATTGAGCCAGTTTACGGAATCGAAACTTGAATGGAAAAAAGCCTAGTTTTTTCTTCGCGATTTTTTTTTTGAATTTTAAGTAAGCATTCTCTAAAAAAGTCTGAACCTGAAAAATTTTTATCGGAATAAATAACGGAACGTAACACTCAAACGTGTCGCAACTAAAGGTAACAACGTGTATTATTCATTGCTTCCGATTTTTCCTTCGGAAAAATCTCTGGCTCAATCCTTTAGTCAGTATTTTTTTACTAAATTAGTAGTTTAAACACGCAACGAAATCATACACAAATCCGTTGGGCGTCATTTAAGAAAGACCTCGTAAATCATAAAATATGGGATTTAAAATCTACATAATAGCAATAACAAATGCAGCGAATGTAAATACAACAGATATTCCGAATAAAATCGGATTTGAAAATTTACAACCTGCAAACGAAATAAGTATTAGTGAAGCTCAATACGAAAACGGAATTTCTATTGGAAAATATGACGATACAATTTTCATTGTCAGCTCTGAATTAGTTTTTGAGTTTTACCATAAAAACCCATCTGACTTGGAAAAGAAATTAACAAATGAATTTCCTAACTCTGAAATTGCAATTTTGACCTTAAATCAAACAACTGACTTTTATGGTTATAATATTATTTCAAATGGAAAACGTCAACGAGTTAGGTATGGAGCAGACACGGAAATCGAAATTGATTTTGGAGAAAAACTTCCAGAGGAATTGGAAATCCCAAAAGACCCATTTTTCGGACTTTTCCTTGAAGAACTTAAAGAGTTTCAATCTTCAGACAAGGACTTTACCAAAAAGCAAATGAAAGCGGAAATCGAACAGGAAATTGGAGTACGGACTTTTTTCAAACTGACTTCAAGATATTTTGGAAAACCAATTGACGAAAACGGAACTGATTATATTAAAATTAGAGTGACAAAATTTGAATAAAAACGAACGCCCAACACCGTATAAAAATAATTGCGGTTTAGTGCTAAAACAAAGGTCGTTGCGTGTTTGTAACGTCTGATTTTCCTTCGGAAAATCCTCGCATACAAACC
>NZ_JBHTIB010000016.1:0-92627 GCF_042676825.1 Mariniflexile aquimaris | reverse complement strand
GTGACATAAAATCACTACCTTTAAATTATTAATTCTGTATCACTATTTCAGGACGTCACATATTACAATTAGATTCCTAAAGCTTTCTTAACGTCATCTAATAAATTTTTACCATCGGCTAAAATTGTTGTGCCTTGAGAAGAATCTAATACATAATCAAATCCTTGCGCTCTACCCACTTTTAAAATAGCCGCTTTTGCTTTTTCAGTAATTGGTTGAATTAAGTCAAGTTCTTTTTTCTGTAAATCTTTTTGAGCATCTGCCTGAAATTGTTGAATACGTTGTTGTTTTTCTTGAATTTCTTGCCCTCTTTTTGCGTTTTCTTCTTCAGATTTTGTTGCAGCTTCAGCTTCATATTGCTTCAACAAGGTTTGAAACTCTGTAATAGAACTTTGAATATCTTTTTGATACGTTTTACTTAGTGTTTCAAGTTGTTTTTGAGCTTCTTTCATCTCTGGCATCGCCGTCACTAAATCTTGTGTATTTATATGAGCAATCTTGCTTTGAGCGTTGGTGAAGCTTACAGTACCAATACATAATGCCGTTGCTAATAAAAGGGTTTTAATTTGTTTCATTTTTAAATAGTATTAATGTGTTATAAATTATTGTTTTTTGTTCAAACTATCGGTTGCCTTTTGGCGATCTTCTAATATCTTCTTTTTTCGTTCTTCAAGTTCTTTAATTCGTGCTGCTCTTTCGGCTAATTTTTTCTGTCTGTTTTCCTCAATAAGTTGTGCTTGTGTTTTTGTCTCAACTTTTTCTTCTACCTTTTCACTTGTTGTTTCAACTTTAGCCTCCGTAGTTTTAGCCGTTGTATCACTTTTTACTTCCGCAGTACTTGTCTCAGTTTTTTCATCTGTATTATTAGCTGCATTTCTAGCATCAATCTTTTCCTGCTGAATTCTTGCTCGGTCTTCTATTATTTGTTGGCGACGTGCTTCGGCCTCTAATTTTTTAGCTTCTCGTGCTGCTAAAATTTCTTGACGACGTTTTTCGACTGCACTTTCACGTTCGTTTTTCTTTTCTTCTAAAGCTTTTTCTCTTTCTTCGAGTTCCTGATTTATTTCAGGTACTAATTCTTCTGCTTCTGCTGCTTTGCGTTCGGCCTTTGTTTCTGCCTGAGTTCGTTTTGCACTACGAGTAATACTTCGTATAATCTGCTCACTTAAATCGAATTGTTTTGCAGAATACAACATCACAGCATCAGATGATTTATCAAAAATAAAATCATATTTTTTGGTTCCAGCCAAATCTTGAACTGCGGCAAAAATCTGATCCTGAATGGGCTGCATTAATTGTCTTTTCTGAATAAACAAATCGCCATTTGGCCCAAAACGTTTTTGTTGATAATCTAAAATCTCTTTCTCTTCAAAAGCGATATCTTCTTCACGTTCGCTAATAAGTTCTTTTGTTAAAAGCGCTTTTTCGTTACTTAAATCTTTACGCTTTTGTTCTACAACACTTAACTTAGCCTGAATTTCGTTCTTCCACTTTTCGGCCTTCTGATTTAATTGTGTGATGGCTTCTTGGTATTCTGGAACATTTTCTAGAATTAATTCGGTATCGATATATCCAATTCGTACACCACGCTGTGCATTAATTGAAAGGCTTATCATAAAAACTAATGTCAGTAAAAAAAGAACGTTATTTTTCATCTAGGTCTGTTTTTAATATTTAATTTTTTTAAATTCTAAAAATCGACAGATGATTTTTTCTGTTTCTGCCCTTTTTTTGAATTGCATCTTCAAAATTAACGAATTTTAATCTTAAAAATTTTAATTCTCATTTAAAACATTACATTGTTAGTAGAAAATATCGTGCCAAATTAATTTTTCAATTAAAATTGTTGTCCAATTATAAAGTGAGTTTCCCAACCATGTGCTTTTGTTTCGGTAGATAATGGATCGAAACCGTATCCAAAATCGATTCCTAACAACCCGAACGCAGGCATGAAAATACGAATCCCTAATCCTGCGGAACGATACATATTAAACGGGTTATAATCTCTAAAACTGGTGTAAGATGCACCTGCCTCTAAAAATGATAGACCATAAATTTTTGCGGATGCTTTTAACGTAATTGGATAACGCATCTCTAACGAGAATTTATTGTATATGGTACCACCATCGGTGTCTGATAATGATTGGTTTGGATAGCCACGTAAAGCAATCGCTTCTCTACCATCTAAACTATAAGTACCTAAGCCATCTCCTCCAACAAAGTAACGCTCGAAAGGTATTACACCTCTGTCGTTATTATACGCTCCTAAAAACCCGAATTCAACACTTGGCCTTAAAACCAAATCTTTCGCTAATTGGGTAAACCACTCGCCTTTAAAATTTATTTTATAAAATTCGAGCCACTTGTAAAATTCTTGGTCTATTTCTGCAGCTCTTGAATCTGAACTAGTTAGTCCATCTCTCTCTTCTCTTAATTCTTCATAATCTACACCATCAAACAATGAGTATGGCAGCGATAATTTTGCTGTTACTCCAAACTTTGATCCTCCTGTTGGATAAATTGGGTCTACACTGGTATTATTTCGGTTTAATCCGATGGTATATGAAAGGTTGTTTGCATATCCATCGCCAAATGTAAATAGTCCTGTGTTGTAATTATTTAAATCGTAACGTTGAAAACTTACCGCTTGTGATAGTACAAAGTAATCATCTGGCACCGTTAAACGTTTTGCTAAACCAAAGGTAATACCTGTAATGTTAAAGCTTTTAGATTTATCTGCATTACCCGTAGTGTAATCGTATAAAAACTGTTTTGTATGAGATAAAGATGTTGAAAACTGCACCGGACGTTTCCCGCCTAACCATGGTTCTGAAAATGAGAAACTATAGGTTTGATAAAAACGACTTGCCTGTAAACGGAGGGCTAATTTTTGACCATCACCCATTGGGATGGGTTTGTAAGCATCTTTTTTAAAGATATCTTTTATAGAGAAGTTATTAAACGATAATCCTAGGGTTCCAATAAAGCCACCGCCGCCATAACCACCTTGTAGTTCTATTTGGCTAGATCCGGTTTCTTTAACCGAATATTCCATATCGATGGTACCTTCATTAGGATTGGCATTGTTAAAGTTTGGCGATATTTCTTGTGCATCAAAAAACCCTAATTGACCAAGTTCTCGAACTGTACGTACTACATTCGCCTTACTATATAATTGCCCCGGACGGGTTCTTATTTCGCGGTAAATAACATGGTCGTTGGTTTTATCGTTACCAACTACGGTTACACTATTAAAGTAAGCTGGTTTTCCTTCTACAATTCTAATTTCCATGTCTATAACATTATTAGAAGCTCCAACTTCAACAGGATCGATGTTTGAAAATAAATAACCATTGTTCTGATATTCATTGGCAATATCAAACGCATCTGGTTTAGAATTATCTTGAATACGTTTTTGCAGCAACACACCATTATAAGTATCGCCTTTTCTAATACGTAGAATTCTATTTAAATACTCATTAGAATAAACGGTGTTACCAATAAATGTAATATCTCCAAATTTGTATTGACTACCTTCATTTACTTTTAAATGTAATGAAATGGTTTTATCGGTATTTACAACAACACTGTCTGATATTATACGAGCATCTCTATAGCCGTTTTCTTTGTATTTATCAACCACTTTTGTTAAATCGGCTTGATAAGCAGAATCCACAAATTTAGATCGCTTTAATATTCTAAGACGATTGATTTGCTTGGTACTTTTCATGCTTTTACGAAGAAATTTATCATTTAATACTTCGTTGCCAGTAAATACGATTTCTTTAATTTTTACTTTTTCGCCTTTATCGATGTTTAATACCATGTTAACTCTAGACGTTGTAGTAGAATCTTTAACTTCGATGGTATTAATATGGACTTTAGAATTTAAATACCCTTCCTTTTTATATTTAGTAGTAAGAAAGTTTTTGGTAGTGGTTATTAAGTTTTCTGTTACTTTAACCCCTTTATTTAATTTGTTATCTTTTATAATACCTTCAATTTTAGACTTCTTAACACCATTAATTTTTAACTCGTTAAGCTGCGGAAGGTCTGACAATCGTATTTCTAAGTTAGCTACATTGCCTTCAATATTAGTTACATATACTTCTATATCGTTAAATAATTTTGAATTCCAGAGTTTTTTTATGGCATCGCCAATTTCTTCTCCAGGAATGGCAATTTCTTTACCTTTTGTTAAACCAGAATAAGTAACTATGGTTTGCTCGCTAAATGAAGTGTTTCCAGCAACCGAGATTTCTCCTATAATATATTTTTCGCCGTTGCTATATGATAATTCTTGTGCTTGAATACTGATGCTGCTTATAATAAGCAAGGGTATAATGCAGCGTTTTAAAAATGTTGTCAAAGGTATAATATTAGCTAAGTTGTTCACTTGTTTTCCCAAATCGTCGTTCTCGTTTTTGATATTCTATAATAGCTTCATACAAATGCTGCTTGGTAAAATCCGGCCATAATACACCCGTAAAGTACAACTCAGCATATGCTATTTGCCAAAGTAAAAAATTGCTTATACGCTGTTCGCCGCTGGTTCTAATAAGCAAATCTACGTCCGGTAAATTTCGCGTGTAAAGATGCTCATTAATAATTAATTCATCAATTTTTTCGGGCGAAATTATATTATTTTTAACTTTAATGCTAATCTCTTTAACAGTATTTAGCAATTCTTCGCGCGAACCGTAACTTAAAGCTAATGTTAAAGTCATTCGCGCATTGTCCTTTGTTTGCTCTATAACCTCATGAAGTTCTTTAAATACTTTTTTTGGCAAGGTATTTAAATTTCCAATTGCTGCGAGTTTTATATTATTGTCTTGAAGGGTTTTAATCTCTTTTTTTAATGAAGTAACTAAAAGTTTCATAAGTGTTTGAACTTCTAGTTTTGGGCGATTCCAATTTTCGGTAGAAAAAGCATAGAGTGTTAAGTTTTCAATGCCAAGTTCGGCCGAAGCTTCAACTACTTGTCTCACCGCTTTTGTGCCATTTTCATGACCAAATGCCCGCATCATGCCTTGTTGTTTAGCCCAACGCCCATTACCATCCATAATAATGGCAATGTGTTTTGGGAGTGTTCTGCTTAGTACGCTTTCCTTTAAATCCATTTTAATTTATACAATAACATGGGTTTTCACCAAATGTATATGTTAAGGTAATGCCCGAAAACACATACCAGTCGTTATTATTTAAATTCCCAAATCTATATGGGAGATTATTTTGGTTACTAGGCAAACTTCCATCTAATTCATCTGAAAATGTATACCGCGCTCCAACTTCTAAAGCTAAAATTATATTTCCTAAAAAGTTAGATTTAAAACCTACTGCCATTGGTATTCCATATGCCCAACTAGAATTATTCTCAGGGGTTTGAACACCATTAAAAAAATAAGAATTGTCGTGATGTGCCGCACTTACTCCTGTGTAAAGATAAGGCGTAGCCACTTTATCGCCAGAATGTAAATCGTAGTCCATAAAGGTAAATTCTATTCCTGCAGCTATTTCGGTTATTTTAGTGGAGAACTCATACCCTCTTTGAATACGTCTTGGGTCGTCCGAATTGACATCGATACCTTCTAAATCGCTAAAAATTATCGAGGCACGATACGAGTGTCTTTTACTTCTATTCCATTTATAAATACCGCCAATAGCTAATTGATTTGGTGAAATAAAATCGGTAGCCCCAACATCGCCTATAAAATTACTGCCTCCTAAAAAAACACCTAATTCGTTAATTTGAGAATAGCCTAATTGAACGGTTAAAATACTTAATATTAATACGCTTAAATGCCTCATAAATATATAAAAGTTTGCAAATATAATAAATAAGATTAGCCTAATACCATTTGTGCCAATTTGTATTAGTGTAAAACAGTATTTCTATTAAATTATTGTTTAATTGCGTTTATCTTCACCCCAAAGCAGTTTTTTTCTTAAGGTGTCTAAAAAGCTTTCATCTAAAAGATCGATCATTTTAATTTTAAAATCGGCCTTTTTTATTTTTATAATAGTACCATTTTCTAGAGTGGCAATTCTAGAATCTAAAGAAATTAAATGACTTTCTTCGCGCCCTTCCACTCGTAATTGAATTTCGGTGGAATCTGGTATTATTAGCGGGCGCGCACTTAAATTATGGGGTGCAATGGGTGCTAAAACAAAACTATTGGTGTCTGGTGTTATAACGGGCCCTCCGCAACTTAACGAATATCCCGTAGAACCCGTTGGGGTAGATACTATTAAGCCATCGCTCCAATACGATGTTAAATATTCGTCGTTTAAATATGTTTCTACGGTAATCATGGAGGTGGTATTTTTTCTGCTTACCGCAATTTCGTTAAGCGCAAAATTTAATGCCTTAATTTCTTCATTTTCAGGTGAAGTTTCGATAGACAATAAACTACGCTCAGAAATTTTATATTTACCATCAATAATATTTTGAATGGCTTTTTCTATTTGATTAACCTGTATAGTAGCTAAAAATCCCAAACGACCGGTATTGATACCCACAATAGGAATTCCCATATCTTTCACAAAAATAATAGCTCTTAATATGGTACCGTCGCCGCCAACACTTACTAAAAAATCGAACGATTTATCTAACGTATCGAATGTTTTAAACGATTTATAAGCGTCAAAATTTGGAGATTCTTTTTTTATAAGATTGAAAAACTCGGTTTCAATATAGGCATCGGCATTCTTTTTTAATAAATAATCGAATAACCTTTCAACAGAAGTTGTAGTAGTTTCGTTATAAAAGCGTCCAAAAACTGCAACCTTCATATTATATGTTTAAATATTTATCTAAATAGTCCGATCGCTCTTTTAAACTTTCAATGTAACCATCGTCTTCATGCCCAGAAATAATGTTGTAACTATAGCGTCTAAAGGATTGAATAATATCATTTAGTCCGCCATTCTTAATTTTTAAAGTCACCTGCACAAGATCGTAAGTCATATTCGAAATAAAAGCGCCTAAGAGTTTGCCGTTATTAGATTCGACTATCTGGCTAATTTCGCTAAAGGAATAATCGTTTATACCTTTTTCTACAACAATAATTCCGCCTTGCCCAGAAAAAAACGGCGACTCGCTAAATAAACTTATCACATCGTTAAGTTCATAATAACCCAAATACACATTTTTTTCGTTTAACACAGGCATAATATTGGTAGCGTTTTTAGCAAAAACCTCTAAAACATCAAGCCATTGGGTGGTATTTCTAACATAAAAATCCTCGAACGCATATTTATACTCCATAAGCGATTTTTCGCCTTCAAAACAATAGGCATCCGTTTCAGAAAAACTTCCTAAATAAATCTTATTATCGTCCTGAATAGGAATATGCGAATAGGTTAATTGATTAAAAAGTAACTGCAAATCTTTAATTTTACTGTTACTATTAAGTGGTTTTATGTCGTTTATAATGTATTTTGATAAATTCATTACCGTATTGTATTTCAATGCAAATTAATCAAAAAAAAAGTATATAAGCCTTTTCTACTTTGTATTTTTGTCATTTAAAAAAGCAATACATGACGAAGTTAAGTGTTAATATTAACAAAATAGCGACTTTAAGAAATTCTAGAGGTGGCGATCTGCCTAATGTTGTACAATTCGCTAAAGACGCACAACGGTTTGGCGCAGAAGGCATTACTATTCATCCAAGACCAGACGAACGCCATATTAGATACCAAGATGCTCACGACCTGAAACCGGTAGTTTTTACCGAATACAACATAGAAGGCAACCCTGTTACCTCGTTTTTAGACTTGGTTTTAAAAGTAAAACCTACACAAGTAACATTGGTTCCAGATGCAGAAGATGCCATTACCAGCAATGCAGGTTGGGATACCTTAAAACATAAAAGTTTTTTAACCGATGTTATTAAAGAATTTCAGCGAAATGGCATTCGAACATCCATATTTGTAGACCCCGTTTTAAAACAGATAGAAGGTGCAAAAGCTACAGGAACCGATAGAATTGAGTTGTACACTGAAGCATTTGCCCATCAATATGGTTTAGGAAACAAAGCAGCCATCAAGCCGTATACGGACAGTGCTGAACTTGCCAATACCTTAGGTTTGGGAGTGAATGCCGGCCATGATTTGTCTCTAGATAACATCCAATTTTTTAAAGAAAATATTCCTAATTTATTAGAAGTTTCTATTGGGCATGCCTTAATTGCCGAAAGCTTGTATTTAGGCATTGAAAATGTTATTCAAATGTATTTACATAAATTAAAATAATGATTTTACATTCAAATATAATAGGCGAAGGCCGACCATTTGTTATTCTTCATGGATTTTTAGGAATGAGCGATAATTGGAAAACACTTGGTTTGCAATTTGCCGAAGCGCCTTTCGAGGTTCACTTAATAGACCAACGAAATCATGGTCATAGTTTTCATAGCCAAGAATTTAACTATGATGTGTTAGTTGAAGATTTAAAAAACTATTGCGACGAACATAACCTTGAAAATATTATTCTACTTGGTCATTCTATGGGCGGAAAAACGGCGATGCTATTCGCAACTAAATATCCAGAGCTAGTTGACAAACTGTTGATTGCTGATATTTCTCCAAGATTTTATCCAGTACATCATGATGGCATATTAGAAGGCCTAAGCGCCTTAAACTTTGATGTAATAAAAACACGAGGGGAAGCCGACACGGTATTAAGTCGTTTTATTTCGGATATGGGAATCCGACAGTTTTTGTTGAAAAATTTATACTGGAAAGAAAAAGGAAAACTTGCCTTACGTATGAATTTAGAGGTGTTAAAAGAAGAAGTAGCTGAAATTGGCGAAGCGTTACCATCGCAAGCAACCTTTGAAAAAGACACGCTTTTTTTACGCGGCGACCGATCAGAATATATTAGTATTGACGATGAAACCATTATTGTAAGTCATTTTCCAAAAGCAAAAATCACCACGATTTCAAATGCAGGCCATTGGTTACATGCCGAAAACCCAAAAGAATTTTTTGACGCTGTGATGGGGTTTGTTAAATAATTTATTTTGTACATTTATTAAAAACACAAAATCATGAATACTGTTCTAAAACTTTTATTAACTGCTTTTGCAGTATTTACCTTAGCCCATTTTCTGCCAGGCGTAACCTTATCTGGAGACATATATATTAACGCCATAATTGTAGCCATCGTTTTAGCAGTTTTAAACGTATTGGTAAAACCTGTTCTTATTATTTTAACACTTCCAATAACCATTGTAACTTTAGGGTTATTCTTACTTATAGTGAATGCTTTAATTATTTTATTAGCAGATACATTAATCGACGGATTTTCGGTAAACAGCATCTGGACAGCTATTTTATTTAGTATTCTACTGTCCATTCTAGAATCTTTACTGCAATCACTTTTAAAAGAAGATAAAAAACCGCTTTAAATCAAGCTATTAAAAACTTTGCCGGGTTGTAAAAATATTATATTTTTGCAACCCAAAATTGGTTAATCAATTTTAAAAAAAAGAAACAAACATTATTTGTTAAATGCCTATTAAAAGGATTTATATCATTTAAAATGAATATTACAAGAGAAAACGTTGATGCATTAAATGCGGTTGTAAAAGTAGATATCGCTAAAGAAGATTATAGTGCCAAAGTAGAAAAAATATTAGCAGATTACCGTAAAACGGCAAACATTCCTGGATTTAGAAAAGGACATGTGCCAATGGGAATGGTTAAAAAGCAATATGGCAAAGCGGTATTGGTAGATGAAGTAAACAAATTATTGCAAGATGCTTTAAATAAATATCTTACTGAAGAAAAATTAGATGTTTTAGGGCAACCTCTACCAAAAGCACAAGATCAAATAGATTGGGATGCTGATATATTTTCATTTGAATTCGAATTAGGATTAGCTCCAGAATTTGAGGTTAATTTAGCTGGAAAAACACCAATCACTCAGTACAATATTGTGGCTGATGAGAAAATGATTAACGAGCAAATTGAGCGTATTCAAAAACAATATGGTAAATTAATATCGCAATCTGTTGTAGAAAAAGATAGCGAAATCACTGGTGTTTTCAAAAATGAAGAGCGCGAAATTGAAAACAAAGTATCTATAACTTTAGATAAATTTAAAGAAAAATCTACCGAAAAATTATTTATTGGCGCCAAAGTTGGTGATGTAATTTCCTTAAAAACTAAAGGTCTTTATGAAGATGAGCATGAATTAATGCATGCCTTAAAAGTAGGTCATGACGATGTACATGGATTAGATATTGAAGTAACTTTTACTATTTCAGAAATTAACAAACGTGAGCTTGCAGATTTAGACCAAGAATTGTTTGATAAATTATTTGGTAAAGATGTTGTAAAATCGGTAACAGAATTAAAAGACAAAATTAAGGAAGACGCCGAAAAGCAATTTACGCAACAAGCAGATCAAAAACTTTTAAACGATGTAACCGAGTATTTAGTTGAAAATACTAAATTCGATTTACCTGCAGAGTTTTTACAAAAATGGATGCAAACAGCTGGAGAACAACCATTAGACAGCGACCAAGCAAAAGAAGAATACGAGAAATCTGAAAAAAGTTTACGCTATCAATTAATTGAAGGTAAATTAATTACAGATAATAACATTCAAGTAACTATGGATGATATTAGAAATCATTCAAGAGAAATGATAAAAGCACAAATGGCTCAATTTGGACAAATGAATCCATCTGATAAAGAATTAGACGATATTGCTGCACGTATTTTATCAAATCAGGATGAAGCTCGCCGTATTTCAGAGCAATTAGTAAGTCAAAAACTATTAGCGCTTTACAAAGAAAAAGCTAATCTTAAAGTTAAAGAATTAAGTTACGAAAACTTTGTTAAAGAAGTTTACGGCCATAAATAATACTGTGCCTTTTAAAGAATAATTCATTATATTTAGGCGTTATAATTAACTAATTGTAACGCCTAATTTATTGAGTATATTTAGCTTCAAAGATTGAAATTAATTTTTAAATCTTCATTTTAGAATCACTCAATTGAATATTAAGGATTTAACTTAAAAAACAACAAGTAACAACTATGGATTACGCAAAAGAATTTGAAAAATTCGCGATAAAAGATCAAGGTATTAGCAGCACATACTACAACAAAATTATTAGCAGTATGTACCCAACAAACTTAACACCTAATATTATTGAAGAGCGCCAAATGAACATTGCTATTTTTGACGTGTTTTCTCGTTTAATGATGGATCGCATCATTTTTATGGGAACCGCTATTAACGACCAGGTAGCAAATATTATTCAAGCACAACTGCTGTTTTTAGAAAGCACCGATGCTAATAAAGACATTCAAATTTATATAAATTCTCCAGGTGGAAGTGTATATGCCGGTTTAGGTATTTACGATACCATGCAGTTTATTAAGCCAGATGTGGCTACTATTTGTACAGGAATGGCCGCTTCTATGGGTGCGGTTTTACTTTGTGCTGGTGCTAAAGGAAAACGCAGTGGTTTAACACATTCACGTGTCATGATTCATCAACCATTAGGTGGTGCTCAAGGTCAAGCCAGTGATATTGAAATTACCGCCAGAGAAATTCTTATTTTAAAAGAAGAACTTTATAAAATAATTAGTAAGCACTCAGGGCAGGAATACGACAAAGTGTATGCCGATAGCGACAGAGATTACTGGATGAAAGCCGATAAAGCGAAAGAATACGGTATGATTGACGAAATATTAGCTCGAAATTAAAATAAAAATTGTAATTTTAAAGAATTGTTAAAGAGGTAGTTATATATAACCCTCCTTAAAAGAACGACGATTAATGGCAAAAGAAGAATTAGAATGTTCGTTTTGTGGACGTAAAAAACCAGAAACGAATCTATTGATAGCAGGATTAGATGCGCATATATGTGATAGATGTATAGAGCAAGCGCACGGTATTGTGCTAGAAGAATCCAAACAAAACGATAGCAGCGACTTATCTGCAGAATTAAAACTACGTAAGCCTCAACAAATCAAGGCCTTTTTAGACGAATATATTATTGGGCAAGACATGACCAAAAAGGTAATGTCTGTTGCCGTTTATAACCATTACAAACGTTTACTTCAACCAGTTACAAAAGACGATATTGATATACAAAAAAGTAATATCATTATGGTTGGGCAAACTGGTACTGGAAAAACTTTAATGGCAAAAACCATTGCCAGAATGTTAAATGTTCCTTTAGCAATTGTTGATGCGACTGTTTTAACGGAAGCAGGTTATGTTGGTGAAGATGTAGAAAGTATTTTAACCCGTTTATTACAAGCGGCAGATTATAATTTAGAAAAGGCTGAAAAAGGCATTGTTTTTATTGATGAAATTGATAAAATTGCTCGTAAAAGCGATAACCCATCTATTACAAGAGACGTTTCTGGTGAAGGTGTACAACAAGCCTTATTAAAACTATTAGAAGGTACCGTAGTTAACGTGCCACCGAAAGGCGGCCGCAAACATCCAGATCAAAAATTCATTGAAGTAAATACCGAAAATATTTTATTTATTGCAGGTGGTGCTTTTGATGGTATTGAACGTCATATTTCGAAACGCTTAAATATGCAAGCAGTTGGTTATAGTGCTTCTATGGCTGATGGTGGTGTAGATCAAACTAACTTGTTGCAATATATTATTCCGAAAGATTTAAAAGATTTTGGTTTAATTCCAGAAATTATAGGACGTTTACCGGTATTAACCTATATGGATCCGTTAGATGCCGAAACATTAAGAGCAATATTAACAGAACCTAAAAACGCCATTATTAAACAATATAAAAAATTGTTTTCTATGGATGATGTAGATTTTACCATTACCGATGGCGCATTAGATTATATAGTTGACAAAGCTATTGAGTATAAATTAGGTGCCAGAGGATTACGTTCTCTTTGTGAGGAAATTTTAACCGATGCTATGTTTGAATTACCAAGTAGTAACGATAAAAAATTAAACGTAACCAAAAGTTACGCCGAAGAAAAATTAGTAAAAACTACTTTAAAGAAACTTAAAGCGGTTTCATAAAAAAATCTTATAAAAATTATTTAAAGCTGTCTTTTATAAGGCAGCTTTTTTATTTTTGTTAAACTATGAGCAAACAACCTATTGGTATTTTCGATTCTGGAGTTGGCGGCACATCCATTTGGAAAGAAATAAACATGCTCTTACCAAACGAAAATACTATTTATTTAGCCGATAGTGCTAATGCTCCGTACGGTACTAAAGGAAAAGAAGCCATTATTAACTTGAGCATTAAAAACAGTGACTATTTAATAAAACAAGGCTGTAAACTAATAGTAGTAGCCTGCAATACAGCTACTACAAACGCAATATACACGCTTAGACAAAAATATAGCATCCCGTTTATTGGTATTGAACCTGCCATAAAACCTGCGGCATTACAAACCAAAACACATGCTATTGGCATATTAGCCACTAAAGGCACCTTAAGCAGCGAATTATTTTCGCAAACATCAGGGTTGTTTGCAAGCCACATAAAAGTTATTGAACAGGTTGGTGAAGGCATTGTAGAACTTATAGAAAGTGGCCAATTGAATTCTCAAGAAATGAGGTCCCTTTTAAGTATTTACCTAAAACCTATGATTGATGCCAATATAGATTACTTAGTTTTAGGCTGTACCCACTACCCTTATTTAATACCGATATTGATTGATTTACTTCCAAATCACGTTAAAATTATTGATTCTGGAGAAGCTGTTGCACGACAAACCAAAGCTATTTTAGAGCAGTATGAATTAGTAAATCTATCCAAGAAAAAAGGAACTTGCCAATTCTTTACCAATGGAAGTCCTGAAGTCATGACAACACTGTTAGACTCTCATTTTGAAGTTAAAAAATTGGATTTTTAAATGCTGTTACTGCGCGTTAGGGATTGCACCGGCATCCTTTTTGACGTTATCGAAACCAAAATATTTTTTGGTTGAAGATATCGAAGCGAAGCTTTAAAAAAGATATAGCGTAAAGCCCGACCCTTGGGTAACGCCCAACAAAAAGAGATTCCTGTTCTGAAAGAAGTTGTAAATTACTCTTTAAACCAACCAGAATATTTTATGTAATTATTAGAGATGCGGTCTATTTGCCCTGAGATTAATTCTTGACTAATATCCTTTACTTTTTTTGCAGGAACACCAGCGTAAATGCTACCAGATTCTACGTGCGTATTTTGAGTTACCACCGCACCTGCAGCTATAATACTGTTGCTTTCAATAACACAATCGTCCATAATAATACTTCCCATACCTACCAACACGTTATCGTGGATTGTGCAACCATGTACAATGGCATTATGCCCTATAGATACGTTGTTACCTATATTAGTAGGGGCCGTTTTGTATGTAGCGTGTATTACAGCGCCGTCTTGAACATTTACTTTGTTGCCCATTTTTATGTAATTCACATCACCACGCACAACAGCACTAAACCATACACTGCATTGGCTTCCCATTTGTACATCTCCTACTATAGTTGCATTTTCGGCTACGAAACAATCGTCTGGTATTTGAGGTGATTTTCCTTCTACTGGTTTTATTACTGGCATGTTTTTTAAGTTAAATTAATGTGCTGCAAAATTACATAAATCAAGAAATCTATTTAAAGAATAATTGAAATAATTACACCTTAAGTATAAGAGGAAATATTAAATGAAGTTATTATATTAATTAACCGCGGGACAGTTACAGCTGTACTTTTCTTTTCTGCAGTTAAAGTTATACCCGAGAGTAAACTGATGAAATCCGCCATTGGTAAAAACCACCGAATTATTTTGATAGGTATAAGTGTAGGCAAACATGAAATTATTAAAATTTACCCCTAAAATAGGTGTTAATTGCTGTAGTTTTTGGCTAGCAACATCACCAGAACTTGTTTGGTACTCTGCGCCATCTAAACTAGTTCTATAAGACAACCCACCCCAAACTTTACCAAATTCCATGTTTTTGTAAACTTTGGCATTAACATCAATAGATGCTTCTTTTGTTCCATCTTTGTATTGATACATTAGCGAAGGTTCGTAACTCCATTCGCTTCCGAACTTATTAAACACATAACCCGCAGAAAGCAAATACCGCCTTAAATTACTGGTGATTTCAATATCGTTATTAACGCCTGCATTTTTTAAAACATTCTTTACCGTACCATGCGCATAAAAATCCAGAAAATGATAAGATACGCCCAGATCTATATTAAAATTAGTTTCATTCTGTACAATCCCCTCTATTATTGGGTCTGGTCCATCAAAAAGAAATGTGGTTTCGTCTAATTTATATTGAATAAAGCCTGCACTAATACCAAAAGACAGCATATTTAAATCAGCTTCACTTCTAGAAAACATAAGATGATGTGCATAGGTAGCATAGGCTCCAGTTTGTGAGTGATACCCATTTTTATCAGTATACAAAATACCTCCAACTCCAGAAGGCGTATCACCTATTCTTCCGTTTACACTTAGGGTCATAAGTTTAGGCGCATCGTCATGCCCAAACCATTGCTGACGAGCCGTTAACCTAATTTTACTACAATTAGCGGCACCTGCCATGGATGGATGAATTAAATAATAATTGTCGGTAAGATAATCGGTATAAATTGGCAATCCTTCTTGTGAGGTTGCGATAAGTGTAAACAACACTCCAACTACGGCCATTAAACCATTCTTTAAATTCATTTGATTATAATCAGAAGCTTTTATAAAACACCTATATTTTTAAAAAATTGTTTACACAAAAAATAAAGTTTAACCTTTATCCAATTAACTCTAAAAAGAGGCAACAAAACTCAAATATATGGATAACTAAAGTTTTCTTTTAGTATTTTTGTCAAAAATTAGCTGAAATGAATACTTTCAAGGTTTCCGTGCAAGAAACATCAAATAATGCCATTGTAAAATTCGAAGTAAACGCGTTTATAACAAACCATCAGAGTTTCGAATTCAATAATATCGATGAAGCAAAATCATCGCCATTAGCGCAACAATTATTTTATTTACCCTTTGTTAAAAAAGTGTATTTATCATCAAATTTTGTTGCGGTTGAACGTTACAACATTGTAGAATGGGCCGATGTTCAAGAAGAAATGGCCGAACAAATTGAGTCTTATTTAAATGATGGCGGCGTAGTGGTTGAATCAGCGGCAGAAACTAAAAAAGTTCCGGTAACTGTTTACGCAGAAAGCACTCCAAACCCATCGGTAATGAAATTTGTTGCTAACAAAAAAATTGTGACAGCATTGTTCGAATTTACTTCTATTGAGGAAGCAAAATTATCGCCTTTAGCTACCCAATTGTTTCATTTCCCGTTTGTAAAAAGTGTTTTTATTGATGAGAATTACGTTTCAATCACCAAATATAATATTGCCGAATGGCAAGACATTACTATAGAACTTCGCGAATTTATTAGAAGTTATATTGAAAACGGAAAGGAAATTGTACTGGCCAATGCGGTTGAAACTTTAAAAAAATCGAACACCCAATTAGATAGTGCATTTGATAATTTAGACGATGTCTCGAAAGAAATTATAAATATTCTTGAAGAATATGTAAAACCTGCCGTTGCAAGCGATGGTGGAAACATTCAGTTTATTTCATACAATCCGGAAAACAAAAACGTAAGTGTCTTGCTGCAAGGTGCATGTAGCGGTTGTCCGTCGTCTACTTATACCTTAAAAAGCGGTATAGAAAATATGCTCAAACAAATGTTGCCAGGAAAAGTAGAAATGGTTGAAGCAATTAACGGATAAATAATTATTATTTAAAACGTTTATAACCACATATTTAACCAACTTTTTTATCGCTAAATTGCCATAATTGTGTCAAAAATTCGCTATCTTTAGGGGAGAGACATAATTATAATCTTAAATATCATATATCATGGCAATTTTAAAAGTTATTGAAATTTTAACAAATTCAGACAAAAGTTGGGAAGATGCTACTAAAAAAGCGGTAAAACACGCTTCAAAAAGCGTAAAAAACATCCGTTCTGTGTATGTTCAAGAGCAAAGCGCCATCGTTTCTAATGGCGAGATTACAGAGTTTAGAGTAAATGCTAAAATCACTTTCGAAGTGGATTAGATATTTCGCTAAAAAAAATAATCGAAGCGTTCAATCATTGAACGCTTTTTTTGTTCCTAATTTTCTTTAAATTTGAATTATGAAATACATTATATTCTTATTATCCATTAGTATTATAGGATGCAAGGGTGAGCCCAAAGAAATTGTGACCCACCCATATACCAACGAATTAATAAATGAATCCAGTCCATATTTATTGCAACATGCTCATAACCCAGTTGATTGGCATGCGTGGAACGATAAAACATTAACAAAGGCCAAAGAAGAAAACAAATTAATGCTTATTAGCATTGGCTATGCGGCTTGCCATTGGTGTCATGATATGGAAAAGGAAAGTTTTCAAGATAGTTTGGTGGCGCAAGTGATGAATAAAAACTTTATAAACATAAAAGTTGACAGGGAAGAACGACCCGATGTAGACCAAATTTACATGAACGCCGTTCAGCTCATGACGGGTAGTACCGGTTGGCCATTAAATGTAATTGCATTGCCCGATGGCAGGCCTGTTTGGGGTGGCTCGTATTTCAATAAAGAACAATGGATGGAAGCCCTAAACAAAATTTCAAAACTATATAATGATAATCCGAAGAAGCTTTACGCCATTGCCGATAAACTAGAAAAAGGTTTAAAAACTATAGACCTCGTTGATTTAAACACAGAAGAACCCGCATTCGACACAAGTACCATTGAAACTATAGTACAAAATTGGTCGAATCAATTTGATTATACAGAAGGCGGACTGCGCGGTACCCCAAAGTATATGATGCCTAATAATTATCTGTTTTTATTGCGTTATGCTTATCAAACTAAAGACGAAAAGATACAAGATTTTGTAAACTTAACATTAACAAAAATGGCCTATGGTGGCATTTACGATCATCTTGGAGGTGGATTTGCAAGGTATTCTACCGATAACAAATGGCACATACCTCATTTCGAAAAAATGCTTTATGATAACGCGCAATTAGTCAGCCTTTATTCCAATGCTTATCTCGCAACAAAAAACGAACTGTACAAAAACGTCGTAGTTGAAACGTTAGATTTTATAAACCGAGAAATGACCGCCGAAAATGGGTCTTTTTACTCGTCTGTTGATGCCGATAGTAAAACACCTCAAGGTATCCTTGAAGAAGGCTTTTTTTACGTGTGGCAGAAAGAAAAAATTAAGTCCATTTTAAATGATGACTTTGAAATGTTTTCTGATTATTACAACCTCAACGACTACGGTCTTTGGGAAAACGACAATTATGTTCTTATTAGAAAAGATAACGATTCAACGATAATCACTAAATACGAAATATCAAAAGAAGCCTTAGCGCAAAAAGCAAAAAACTGGAAAAAAATCCTATACGATATTAGAACTAATAGATCTAAACCAAGATTAGACAACAAGTCCATAACCTCGTGGAATGCCTTAATGATTAAAGGATACCTGGATGCCTATAAAATATTGGATGATAGGGATTATTTGTATGCAGCAGAGAAAAATGCGCTTTTTATAAAATACAATCAAATACGTAAAGATGGCGGTTTAAACCACAGTTACAAATATGGGCAAAGTACTATAAATGGTTACTTAGAAGATTATGCCACAACCATTGATGCTTTCTTATCACTTTACGAAGCAACACTTAACGAAAAATGGTTAGTAACAGCCAAAGAATTAACAGATTATACCTTTGCACATTTTTTCAATGAAACAAACAAAATGTTTTATTTCACCTCTGATCTGGATAGTAATTTAATAACACGCAGTATTGATTATCGAGATAATGTGATGCCTTCAAGTAATTCTATAATGGCAAAAAGCTTGTTTAAGTTATCTCATTATTTAGATAAGGAAGATTTTAGAAACACAGCATTAACTATTTTAAATAACGTGAAATCTGAAATACCTAAAATGCCTTCAAGTTATTCGAACTGGCTAGACTTAATGATGAACTTTACATATCCATTTTATGAAGTAGCCATTATTGGAGATGATGCCAAAGAAAAATTAACAGCATTAAATAAAACATACCTTCCCAATAAATTAATTGTTGGAAGTACCGATGAAAACGACATGCCTTTACTGCTAAATCGCTATGTTTCTGACCAAACTTTAATTTACGTATGCGTTAACAAAGTTTGTAAACTACCAGTATCGGAAGTAGATGAAGCTATTAACATGCTACAGGAATGACGTTTTTAACCACATTTTTAATCGCACTTGTTGCTTTCTTGCATCTCTATTTTCTAATTTTAGAAATGTTTTTGTGGACCAAACCAAAAGGCATTAAAACTTTCAAATTAAAATCTAAAGATTTCGCCGAAGAAACCAAGGTTTTAGCTGCGAATCAAGGCTTATACAACGGCTTTTTAGCATGCGGTTTATTTTATGCCATCATTCAAAATGATATAAAATTTGCATTGTTTTTTCTAATTTGTGTGACCATCGCAGGTATTTATGGGTCGTATTCTACAAAGCAGATTAAACTTTTTTATGTGCAAGCAATTCCTGCAATACTGGCTTTAATAAGTTGTATTCTTTAAAACTTAACTTTTAATTACCATTGCTTTGCTTAAAATATTTTTAATTTTAAGCTTTAAAACATTATAAAATTAAATTATGAATTTAGAAAACATTGACACCCAAAAATGGATTGATTTAGCAACTGAATATGGCTTAAAAATAATTGCAGCCATTGTTATATGGATTGTTGGTTCTTGGGTTATTAAAAAACTCTTAAAGGCTAGTCGAAAAATAATGACCAAAAGCAGTTATGAGGAAAGCCTTCAGAAATTTTTGATAAACCTGTTAAACTGGTCCTTAAAAATATTATTAGTAATAACACTTTTGGGTACTTTAGGAGTACCTACAACGTCTTTTGCCGCGGTAATCGCCGCAGCAGGTTTGGCTATAGGTTTAGCACTTCAAGGATCTTTAGGGAATTTTGCAGGCGGTGTGTTAATTATGATTTTTAAACCTTTTAAAATTGGCGATTTAATCGAAGCTCAAGGTGAATTAGGCACTGTAAAAAAAATAGAAATTTTCACAACCAAATTAACTGGCATGTCTAATAGAGAAGTTATTATACCCAATGGCGCCTTGTCTAACGGAAACATTATTAACTACACCACAGAAGGCACAAGACGTGTAGATTTAGTTTTTGGTGTTAGTTATGATGCCGACATAAAAAAGACCAAAGAGATTTTAATGGGTGTATTAACCTCCCACCCTAAAGTTATTGAGACTCCTGCACCAACGGTAAACGTATTGGCTTTAGCAGATAGCTCGGTAAACTTTGCGGTAAGACCTTGGTGTAAAGCAGAAGATTATTGGACTGTTTACTTTGAAGTTACCGAAAACACAAAATTAGCACTCGATGCTGCAGGTATTGAAATACCTTACCCACATCAAGTAGAAATTAGAAAACAAGGTTAAGATTTAGGCTTTAAGGCCACAAAATCTTTTAAATAATAAGGTTCAAAATAAGCGACATCCTCAAAATCGTTTGTTTTGAACTTTTTATATGCTAACAAACCCATCTCGTTTGCCGAAGGTAATTTGTTTTCAATAAAAACCGCATTCGGATGATTGATTAACTCTTTTGTCTTTTCAACACCATTACCTATAAAATAAACCTTCCCTTTTTCTAAATAATCACCAAAAGCGTGTTCATCTAATATTTGAGCTTTAGTTTCGCGAATTCGATTGTAATTAGAATCAAAAACTGCCGAATACACTTCCATGCGGCGCGCGTCTAACATGGCTACAATAACACCTTCGTTACAGGAAACTTGATGTGCTAAAGCCTCTAAAGTAGAAACTGAAATTAAAGGCTTATCAAGAGCAAAACAAAGTCCTTTTGCAGCGGATACTCCAATACGCAGCCCTGTATAAGATCCAGGGCCTTTGCTAATGGCTACAGCACTTAAATCGTTTAAAGCAATGCCCGCTTCTTTTAAAACCTCATCAATATATACATGTAAACGTTCGGCGTGCGAATAATTTTTATCGTAATCCTCTTTTAAAAAAATAGTTTTTCCTTCTTTTGAAAGCGCTACCGAACAATTAGTTGTTGCTGTTTCTATGTTTAGTATTATCACAATTAATTTGTTAATGATTTTCCCATGTAAAAGTCTAAAACTTTTGTCTTAAAAACAAAATCATATTTAGCATTTATTAGAGATGATTGTGCATTTATTAATCGGATTCTGGCTTGCTCTAAATCGAATGAAGTCATGCTGCCAATATTAAAGCGTTCTTTAGAATTTTCAAAAGCTAATTCTTGTGATGCTAACGATTTCTTAGCTGCTGAAAATGCTTTTAAAGCCGCATGTGCATCGGTATACGCCTGTTGAATGTTTGATTCTAAGTCTAATTTTGCTTGTTCTAAATCAAGCTGGCTATTGTCTTCTTGAATTTTTGATTTTTCAACAGCAGTTTTATTTTGAAATCTCGTAAAAATGGGAATATTAACGCTTAAACTTAAACTATGTCCTTTGTTTTCATTGATTTGTTCAAAAAATGAATTTGAATTAATTAAGTTCGAAAAATTAGCTCCGGAATTAAATCCGTAACCAAGCGATACTGTTGGTAAATACCCACCTTTCGATAATTCGGTGCTTAAACTAGCTATCTCAATATTTTTTTCGGCTACTTTTATTTCAACTCTATTTTCTAGCGCATAATTTAAAACGGGTGCAATTTCTTTATATAACAAGCCTTCCGATGGACTGATAATATTAATTACTTCCACATCGAACCCCTCATAAGACACTTGTAATAATTGTGACAGCGACAGTAATGATAAATTTAAACTGTTTTCTGCAATTGTTAAACTTTGCTCATCTTTACTAAGAGTTGCTTCGGCATCGTAAATATTTGCTCTAGGTTGTGCACCTGCGTTTACCAAATTTTTAACTTGTTCTAATTGCTGAATACTAAATTCGTACTGTGCTTTTGCAACTTGAAGATTCTCTTTATTAAATAACACGTTTAAATAGGCATTAACCACGAATAAAGAAATATCATCCTTTATTTTATCTAACCCAAGTTTATTAGACTCTAAACTTAATTTTGCCTGTTTGTAAGCGTTGAGATTTCTATAACCATTAAACACGGTTTGCGAAACACTTATACTGGCATTAGTTGAATGGAATGTTCTGTCTACAAAGTTACCGGGAAATAATTCCGATTGCCCTAAGCTTAATGATTGCGATAAATTTGCCCCAACATATGGTAAAAAACTTCCTTTAGATGCGATAACATCTTGCTCCATACTTAACAGGTTATTCTCGCCTTTTTTTACTGTAATGTTGTTCTCTAAAGCGTGATTTACGCAATCTTGAAGCGACCACTTTTTAGTTTGAGCAGCTATTGTGGTACATGCTAAGAAGAATACCCATATTATAAAATGATTTTTCATGCTCGTTTTTCTAATATTAGTTATCATTGTCTTCTTTATCTTCGTCATCTTTAGAGGCTTTATTCCAAACTTTAATCTTATCACCTTTTTTAAGTCCACTTGTTATTTCAACATTGATACCATCAGACAGACCAAGTTCTACATCGCGTTTTTCAAATTTTTTATCGCCTGTTTGCACTTCCACAAAAGGTTTTTCTGTAATGCGGTTATATTGTAAAAGGGCTTCTTTTATAGCAAATACACTGTCTTTACCTTCAATATCAATCTCTGCATTGGCACTATAGCCTGCACGAATATTGGTGGCTTCATCGATAGTTACATTTGCTTTTATAGTAAATTGAACGGCCCCGTTAACTTCAATCCCTTTAGGTGCTACAAAGGTTAATTTCGCTGGAAATTGTTTGTCTCCAATAGCTCCTAATATTACCTTTATTTCTTTGCCTTCTTCTAATTTACCAACTTCGGCTTCATCCACCTTGCCTTCAAAAATCATATGACTCATATCGGCAATAAAGGCGATTGTTGTTCCTGCATTGAACGTATTACTTTGAATAACCTGATCGCCTTCACGGATAGGAATTTCTAAAATAGTTCCTGAGATTTGTGCGATGATGTTTGTGTTTGCAGAACTTCCGCCAGAGATAGATCCTTGTTTGATTATCTGATAATCGTTTTGTGCCTGTGCCAGACTTTCTTTAGCTTGATCGAACGCAAGTTTACTATTCTCGAAATCCTGAATAGAAATAACACCTTTGTCAAAAAGCGTTTTGTTTCTATCGTTTAATATTTTGGCGTTGTCGTATGATAGTTTTGCTGATGCAATTCTACTTCTTGCACTTACCAAACTTTGTTCATTTGGCACTACTCTAATTTTAGCAATTAAATCGCCTTTTTTAACGATATCGCCTTCTTCAACCAAAATTTTATCTACAATACCAGAAACTTGAGGTTTCAGTTCAATTTCCTCTTCGGGGTTTAATTTTCCCGTTGCCACTGCTTTTGTTTTTATGGATGTATAAAAAGGTTCTTCAACTTTAAAGTCTTCAATCGCTTTGGAATTGGCGTCTTTAAAATACTTTAATACGAAGGCCAACAGTATTACAACTATTAATACTGAAATGATTTTTACAGTTTTATTCATTTTATTTTTCTTGATTGTTTATTCTTCTCTTAATGCTTCAATTGGTTTTATGCTTGTGGCTTTAAAGGCGGGAATTAGCCCGATTAAAGTTCCTAAAATAACTAATATAATTAGTGAAATAAATACGACTCCTATCGACACCGAAGCGTTAACAATAGTTGCATCGTCTCCCTGCCCAAATGCCGCATCCAGACCTATTAAAATCCACCCTCCTGTTATTATTCCAAAAATGCCAGCAACAAGGGTTAAAAAAACAGCTTCTACTACTATTTGACGTTTAATCTCGAATGGCGTAGCGCCTAATGCACGTCGCACACCTATTTCCTTAGTACGTTCTTTAACTGTAATAAGTAAAATATTTCCAATTGCAAATACACCTGCTATTAAGGTAGCAATACCTACAAACCAGGTTAAAAATTGCATGCCAGTTAAAAAGCCAGTTATTTTAGCGAATTCTTTACCTAAATTAAAACTTCCAAATGCGCGTTTATCGTTTGGATGTACGTTGTTAAGATTTTTAAGCAACAGCTTCGAATCTTCTTCTATTTGTTTAATATCGAATTCTGGTTTTCCGGTAATCATCATCCAACCAATACGATCGCCTTGATTATAGATTTGTTGAAACGTTGTAAACGGAATGTGGATATCGGCAGAAGGCCCCATATTTACATTGCCGGTTTCGAACATGCCAATTACCTTAAAGTTGATGCTGTTTATTTGAATATACTCGCCAATTGGCATTTCGCCTTTTTCAAATAATTGCTTGTATATATCTTCTGAAATTGCGACTACTTTTTTATTATCGTCAATATCATTCTGATTTATAAAACGGCCATGTATTAATTTTTTCTTTTGAACTTGGTCTAGCAATGGGTAATCTCCATAAACACGAAATGTACCCGAAAGAAAATTTCTAACAATTAATGCTTCATTTATATTCCTAGGCACCACAAATTCGATACCTTCAATGTTCTCTTCGATCTTTTTAGCATCGGTTAGGGTTAGTTGAATTTGCTTGCCTTCTTGAAATCCCTTAAATGGTTTACTTGTACTTTGTCCCCAAATAAAAACGCTATTTGTTGCGAAACTTCCAAACAATCTATTAAAAGAATTCTCTAGACCTCGGGCAGAACCCAGCAAGCCTATAAGTAATAATATACCCCACCAAACTCCCACCATCGTAAGAATCGATCTTAGCTTATTTTTATTAAAGCTATCGAAAACTTCTTGCCAAGTGTCTCTATCGAGTAAAAATTTCAACATATTTAATCGTTTCTAAGTGCCACAATTGGCTTTATTTGTGATGCTTTTTTTGCAGGCAAATACCCTGCAATTGCCCCAGCTAGTATTAAAGTAATGGTTGCGCCGATTACGAGACTACTGCTTACGCTTGGATCTTTTATAAAATATTCTTCTAAACTTGGACCTACTAATTCTAACACACCCATACCCATTAATAAGCCAACATAACCAGCAATTGCCGTAATAAGTATCGCTTCAATTAAAATAATAGATACTATAGATTTAGGTGAAGCCCCTAAGGCTTTACGAATGCCTATTTCTTTGGTACGTTCTTTTACAATAAATATCATAATGTTGCTGATGCCCACAACACCTGCGATAAGTGTTCCGAACCCAATTACTAAAATAATAACAGTTAAACCCATTGTCATCTGATCGACAGCTTTGGTTCCTTGCGCCATATTATGCACCCTGATAGCGCGCTGGTCGCTTTTTGCTACTGAAAATCGCTCTTTTAATTTTTTGGTGAGTTGCGTCCCAAAATTTAATGCTTGATCTGAATTCATTTCAGGATTATAGGTTAAATGCATCAAATCGACAAAATCATTATTACCGTAAACAAATTGCGTTGTTGAAATTGGCATATAAATAACACTTTCTTCATTATCACCTTCATCATCAGTAAACACCCCAACTACCTTATATTGAATTCCACTTAAATTTATGTATTTCCCAATAGCGTCTTCTTTAAAAAACAAATAGTCATCCACTACTCTACCAATAACTACAACTTTTGCTCTGTTTTGTATATCATTCTGGTTTATATAGCGACCTACTTTTACTTTATTGTTTTCAATAAACATGTATTCTGGGTAGACACCTCTTACTTCGTAAGTGTTTTTTTCACCTTTATAAGAAGCATTTACACTTTTATTGACTTTGGATGTGATATACTGTACTTTATCTCCAAATTCGTCTAGAATAAATGTTCGGTCTTCATTTGTAAATTGGATTTGTCTACCAACTTGAAGCCCTTTATAGGCCTTGGTTGTTTTACCTGGAAAAATTACAATGGAGTTATTGGCATCGGTTCCAAATGCCTCTTTAAACGTGTTTTGCAAGCCGTTGGCAATACCAAAAAGAATGGTAAATAGCAAAATAGCAAAAGCCACCGTGAAGCCAGATAGCAAACTTCTGGTTCTGTTTTTATTGATACTTTGAAATATTTCGCGCCAAAGGTCTAAATCAAACATACTGTTCTGCCCTTACTTGTTCTACTTTCTTATCTTCCATAATAACACCATCACGTAATCGTACAATACGCTTACACATGTTAGCAATATCTTCCTCATGTGTAACAATTAAAATGGTTTTCCCTTCATCATTTAATTGTTGAATAAACGCCATGATTTCATGAGATGTTGTAGAATCTAAGGCTCCTGTAGGTTCGTCTGCCAGAAGTAATTTTGGGTTTGCGGCTAAAGCTCTTGCTATAGCCACACGCTGATTTTGACCACCAGAAAGTTCTTTAGGTAAATGATGCGCCCAATTGGTTAATCCTACTTTTTCTAAATGAAACATGGCAAGTTCTTGACGCTCTTTACGCTTCATGCCTTGGTAGTACAATGGAAGCGCTACATTTTCTAAGGCATTTTTATAATTGATAAGGTTGAACGATTGAAAAATAAATCCTAAAAACTTATTTCTGTAAACCGCTGCTTTTTTTTCGGTGAGGTTTTTTATTGGCAAGCCATCTAAAATATAATCACCAGAATCTGCTTCATCTAACATGCCAATAATATTAAGCAAGGTAGACTTACCAGAGCCCGACGAGCCCATAATGGCAACCATTTCGCCGTCTTCGACCGTAAGATCTATACCTTTTAAAACATGTAATTTGGAATCACCTATTGGATAGGATTTGTGTAGTTTATGAATTTCTAACATTATATTGATTGATTAATCATGCCTTAAACTTATTAGTTAGACTAAGTAAGTAAAGAAATGTTACAATATACGTTAAAAAAACTTTTTTATTATTTCTTTAACGTATTGAATTTCTTATAAATAAAATATGCAATGCCTGCAACTAAAATATAAGGAATAGCCATTAAATACACAATGCCATCATTAATACCTTCTGCAGCTGTTTGTCCTTCTGCGGTTTCAAGTACTGCCCTACACATAGCGCATTGGGCATTTGTTTCGATAAAAATGAAACAAGTTAAAAGAAAAAAGATGACTTTGCCTTTGAAACTACACATAATATGGTGAAATCATGATATAAACTATAACGCCTGTAACTGCCACATAAAGCCACAATGGAAAGGTAATTTTAGCTATTTTTTTATGCTTTTCAAAATTATTTGTTATTGCTCTTACATAAGTGATTAGCACAAATGGAATGACTATAATAGACAAAAGTATATGTGATAAAAGTATAAAATAATACACATATTTAATAGCGCCTTCGCCTCCAAATTTAGTAGAATCACTTGTCATATGATACGCCACGTACATTACTAAAAACGCCACAGAACACCAAAGTGCCGTAGTCATTAAGTTCTCATGAAGCACGATATTTTTCTTTTTAATAGCTATTAAAGCAATCACTAAGATTACTGCTGTTAATCCATTTATAGTGGCATAAATTGGTGGCAAAAACGATAGCGGTTCTACATTTGGTATTCTAACACCAAACAGTATAGCAACTGCCACAGGTATGATAATTGATAAAGCAACAATTAGTTTATTGTATTTTTTATCGTCTAAGATTTCGTTTTGATTATTCATTGAGTAATTTTTTAATATCTTCTTTTAATATACTTATCTCTTCTGGCATACCTTCGTCATCCGTTTTTTCTTCTTCAGAAATTATCCCATTGTAAAAAATAATTGGGTTCCCATTTACAATCCGCGATCGTAAATAGCCGTTTTTATCGATTAATGCGAAGTTTCCGGAGTGTTCAAAACCACCTTCTACAGTAGCATCTTCGGCGGTATATAAATTAAACCCTTCATTAGCCAATTTGTATATTTCTGTTTGATCGCCTGTCATTAAATTCCAATTAGGGTTGGTAACACCATATCTATCTGCGTAAGCTTTTAATACTTCTGGCGTATCGTTTTCCGGATTAATAGTAAATGACGCCACTCCAAAATTTTCAAATCCTTTAAATGCATTTTGAATTTGAACCAGATTCGCATTCATTCTGGGGCAAATTGTTGGGCAGGTGGTAAAGAAAAATTCTATGACATACACTTTACCTTCATAATCTTTATTAGTTATTAGCTTTCCATATTGATTCGTAAAGGCAAACGAAGGTACTTTTTTACGTTCATTATTGATTTCAATAAAAGCTAAATTTGATTTTTTTGAATCGTTAAAATCACTTCTACTTTCTTTTCGGGTGACATCATTATTTACGATTCTGTCAACTATTTTAGGAACAAAAATAATTCCGAAGACTAAAATAATAAAGGCTATTCCGATGTATGAATAATTAGTTTTTTTGCTCATGGCTTTTCATATATAGTTTCTTATACGTATTGGTTTCGACTTCACTCAACCTGACATCTTTTTTAATTGTCGACTGCGTTTAAATCGTTTGCTCTCCTTGTATCAGAATTAAATTCACCTTTTCTTTTTTGTCTATACTCCGTAAACAAAATGCGCAAATCGTCGCTCATTTTATTCTTAATTTCTGCCACTTCAATACAATTGTATGAACTTAAAACATAAGGTACTTCCTTTCTTGAAATTTCATTATCGGTCCTGTCGTCTAATCGCCCTCTTTGATTTAAGTCTTTATCGACGATAAATACTTGATTGGTAGCTAAATTTTCATCTAAATTAGAGTTGCATTTCAGACTTAAAAACACCTTTTCAATAGCGTCTGGAGTTCCAAAAACAAAATGCCAGAATCTTAAATCTTCATACGAACTTATTTCCGTTTTTAATTTCTCAACGGCTTCTTCTGTACCAACAGGCACCACAATAACAACTTGAAACTTTTTAAATCCTTTAAATTTATCGTAAACCAATTCCTTTAAATTGGACGCTGCTATGCTATTGCTTAAAGGCGTTTTACCCAAAAAACCAAGTACCGTAATATGATCTTTTAAAAGCACTTTTTCGTCTGAAGAAGAATTGAATGCATTTAAATCTACTACCGAAGTATTAACTATATCTAAGGGTGTATAATTGTGAGTGGCTGGATATAATAACAATAAAAAGGTAACTGGTAAAAAAAATAATATCCCTAAAACAACGTATCTGCCAATTTTTTTTAAATCCATTTCGTAGTACTATAAACGTAGAGCAAAAATAAAAAAAGGCGGTCTATAAAACCGCCTAAATATATGTTTTAACACTAAATTAGTGCATTTATTATTTAAAAATCGTGTTTGATAAATCCTTTAGAGTAAACACCTTCTATATAGCCGCCTTCTTGTAATAAGATAAACACTAAATAAAGAATTAAAAAGATTGCTGTCCATACCACCATACGTCTCAACGCTTTTACTTCGTCGCGCATGTGCATAAAATCCCAGGTAATATAATAAGCTTTAGCAATTGTTAAGATGATAAAAATCCAGTTTAAGATTTTCATTCCTAAAAAATGCCCCATTAAAGATTCTGGTTTATATATCCCTAAAACAACTTCAACAGTAGTGATTACGGTTAAAAGAATTAAAACGCCCCAAATTTTTTGAGTTACCGTTTTAAATTTAATTAAACCTCTTAAGATTTCTAATTTATGTGC
Organism: Mariniflexile aquimaris; assembly: GCF_042676825.1. Classification (NCBI taxonomy): domain Bacteria; kingdom Pseudomonadati; phylum Bacteroidota; class Flavobacteriia; order Flavobacteriales; family Flavobacteriaceae; genus Mariniflexile; species Mariniflexile aquimaris. The sequence goes on along the minus strand of NZ_JBHTIB010000016.1, from coordinate 62,977 downwards.
GTGTGCCATTTTTAATATTTTTTACTTATTAAACTAGGTAGAAGAATGTAAATACAAATACCCAAACTAAATCTACAAAGTGCCAATAAAGTCCAACTTTCTCAACCATTTCATAATTTTTACGTTTTTCGTAAGTTCCTAATATCACATTAAAGAAAATAATGATATTGATAATTACTCCCGAAAATACGTGGAATCCGTGAAACCCTGTTATAAAGAAAAAGAAATCGGCAAATAACGGCGACCCATATTCGTTCTCATGTAAGTTCGCGCCTTCTACAACGTGTTTTCCATTCGTTTTTAGTTGATGTAACGATTCTTCTCTAGAAAGAATGGTTTTTTTCCCATGTTCATCGATAGTTTGCGTTCTTACTAAAATTTCTGGATGCGCTTCTAAACCATGAATAACATCGTTTACGGTATAAGTTGGCAAAGAACCTTCTCCAACAAACCATAAACCATTTTTATCTTGGTGTTGTTCTCTTTCAGTTGGAGCAGCAACCACAAAATCTCTAAGCGCAACGCGATGTCCATCGGTATTCACAAATTGAATAATGTTACCGCCTTTTGTTTGTACAGCACCAAAATCTCCTTTAATAAATGTTGCCCATTCCCAGGCTTGCGATCCAACAAATATTAAACCTCCTATAATAGTAAGCAACATATATAATGTTACTTTCGCTTTATTTAAATGATGTCCAGCATCTACGGCAAGTACCATAGTTACAGACGACATAATAAGCACAAAGGTCATGAACGCAACGTAAATCATTGGGTGTTCTTGCCCGTGTAAAAAAGGCACGTGTGTAAACACCTCGTCGGCTATAGGCCATGTTTCACTAAACTTAAATCTTGAAAACCCATAGGCTGCTAAAAAGCCCGAAAATGTTAAAGCATCTGAAACGATGAAAAACCACATCATCATTTTTCCGTAACTGGCTTTAAGTGGTTCATTACCGCCACCCCAAGTTTTTCCTTCTGCTCCAGTGTTTACAACTGATGTACTCATATATAGGTTGTTTGTTTAAAAGTTGGACAAAAATAGACAATTTATCTATTTAATAAAATATCCGCCATTAAATTTTAAGATTCTGCAAAAGTAAAAACGTTATAAAATATGACATAAGTCATTTTAATAACAAAATTTCTACCTTACGAAATATAAGAATAAAAAGAGATACACCCATAATATATCTATAAAATGCCAAAACGTAGCAGCCAGTTCAAAACCTAGCATTTTTGTAGCAGTATAGTTTTGTTTAAAATGATTATAAATTACTACCAACAAACAAATTAACCCTACAACAACGTGTAAAATATGTACCACGGCTATTAAATAGATGTAAGACATGGTAACATTACTGGTAGGACCTGTAAAATTATACCCTAAATCTATGATTTGCTGAAAACCTGATAATTGATTAAATATAAAAACAACACCTAAAATAAGTGTTACAAACAACCACAGCATGGTAGCTTTTCGTTGGTCTTTTTTCAAAGCATTTTTAGCCAAAATAAACGAAATACTGCTCAACACAATTACAATGGTGCTTACAATAAATGCCTGTGGCAGCTGAAAATCTTTTAACCAGTCGGGTCTAGAACTACTGACCACAAAGGCACTTGTCCACCCTGCAAACGACATAATTAATGATATGATTCCAAACCAAAGCATCATTTTTTTTGCTCTGTTATTTTTTTCCTCTAAAGTTCCTTGTGTTAAATCCATAGTTATCCAATAAATTTATCAATTACATAAACAATTTGCACCAATGTTATATACAACACGCTTATCAACATGAGTTGTCTTGCTGCTTTCTCTGTCATTTCATTAAACAATCGAAACGCATAATATAACATACCCAATCCTAATACAAACACTATTATAGCCGCAACGATAGATAAACTCAATGCTCCGGTAAATCCAAAAACCGGTATAATAGACACTAAAATAGTCCAAATAGTGTACATAATAATTTGTACCGCTGTTCCTTTATCGCGTTTTCCGGTTGGCAACATAAAAAATCCAGCCTTCTCATAATCATTAAACAAAAACCAACCAATAGCCCAGAAGTGAGGGAATTGCCAAAAAAACTGTAACGCGAATAAGGTGCCTGGTTCTATCCCAAAATTATCGGTCGCAGCTACCCAACCTAACATAAAAGGTATGGCTCCTGGTATAGCTCCCACAAAAACTGCCAACGGCGTTTTGGTTTTTAACGGCGTATAAACACAAGCATATAAAAAAATAGAAATGGCACCAAACATAGCCGTTTGCTTATTGATGCTATATAAAATTATAATTCCTAATAGGGTAAAAATACTGGCAATTATAAAAGCCGTATTAACAGACATTCTGCCAGAAGGAACAGGTCTGTTGGCTGTACGTTTCATTAAAGCGTCTAGGTCTTTTTCAATAATTTGATTAAAAGCGTTCGAAGCGCCAACCATAAAATATCCACCAAATGCCAATAAAATTAAGGTTTTAACACTTACAATATCCACCCCGAGCAAGTAGCCTGCCAGCGAAGAAAACACCACGCTTAATGATAAACGCATTTTAGTAATTTCTTTAAAATCCGAAATTACCGAAGTTGTTGTTACTGAAGTTTTTGTGTTGCTCAATAGTTTTTAACATTAAACCTTTTGTAAGGCGAGTGCAAAGATACTTTTTAAAACATTTTCACCAATGGTTTTTTCTGGTAAATTTATCTAACCCAACAGAGGTTATTTTTTGGGCGTGCCCTTTCAGGTCGGGCTATTCGTTACAAGTCCGCGCTCCCCCGAAGCCTCGGGGTCGCTGTGGGCTTTTCACTACTATCCCTCACGCGCGTTTGCTCGCAGCATAAGTTTTTAAATCCGTGCACAAACACTATTTGCAACAAAACATAAGATTTTCTTCTTTTGAATACGCTGTAAATTTAGATTTCCGCTGTAAAAAAACCGTAATTGTGTGCTAATTAGCAGGAAGCTCTATTGAAATTTACATACTAAAAAAGAGATTCCTGCCTTCATAGTAATTTGTTAAAAATCAAAATACCAATTAAACAAATCGGTTCTAATACCAAAGTTAATCCAAACGGTATTGCTTTTAAAGGTAGTTGCGGTTTCTGCTTCCGGATTAAAGTTTCTAACCGTGATATCGGTAAATATTTTTAAGTTCGATGCGGGGTTAATTACATAACCAGCTTGTAAATTCCCGTTAAAGATTTTGGTCTTTATGCCCTGACCAACTTCTACACCTGTGTCATACGGACGGTCGTTATAATCTCTATACACATCGCCTCCGTAACTAAAATCGTCGGTGCCATCATTAAAATCCAGTCCGCGCATACCAAAAATTAGTTTTGCATTCGCAAACCATCGGTTGTAGTGATAGCGTCCAATTAATATCGCTTCACTAAAGTTAGCACCCCACAAATGCGCCATAGATTGGTTGTTGTGTCCGTAATTTAAAACGATGGTGTTGTGCGAATACGTATAAGGTCGCACTCTATTGTATTCAAATTGTAACAACAAATTATCCACTTTAAAGGCATTATAATATTTAACACCTAATTGATAGCCATATTTATTTTTCCAGCTTTTTTCACCACCCTTTATATCGCTAAGCGAAAATTCATCTAATATAAACTGACTGTACATGTTTATATTATCATTAAACTTATATTTCGCCGATGCCCCAAGTATGGCATTCCCTGCGCCTTGACCGGTTTCAAATTCAATGGCTCTATAAAAAATAACAGGATTTAAATAATTAACATCAAAGCCTCTATCGTTACTATTGGTCCATAATACCGATTCGAACAATCCAATATTTAATCGTTTCGAAACATTCCAACTTAAATAATGACTCGCTAAATATTTGCTTAAAAAGGCCTTGTCTTCTACCACCTCATCTCTCACATCTTTTAACCACATCCAGGTATTTGTATATTTAATTTTCCAAAAAGAGGTGTTAAGTTTAAAAAATGGATGCGGACTCGCCACATCGCTCAATAACAACGACCGATATCCATCGCCTATAAAGTTCTTTCCATGACCAAATTGCATGTTAATAAATTTAGCCGGCGCATACGATAAATAAGCTTCCGCCACAGGATAATCGTACGAATCGGTCTTAAAACGCTTTGCAATGCCACGCCCGGGAATTATTGCAGGGTCTGGTCCAAAAGCCTTTAAACTTTCAGCGTACTCGTTTACATAGTTTGCAAAACGCCCTTGACTTTCAAAAACCGTGGCATAGAAATTAAGCTTATCGCCCAAACCACCTTGCACTAAAAGACCACGCGTGTTATTATAAGTGCTACTAAAACTGGCTTCGGTATCCTTCCCCACTTCTAAATCAAAAATAGGATCAATTGAAAACCAATAATCTTTAGCTTGTATTTGTACCAAATGTTCGTTCCATATTTTACTACCCATCCAAGTACTTGTTTCTTTTAGAAGCTTGTCATTTTCAGACTGGAAATCGTAATACTTAGAAACATCGTTGTAAACAAATGGTTTGGAACTCGTGTGACTATTAGTTCCGATAAGGTTCATACTTCTATCAAATCGGGCATAATCGCTATGTGTAAACGGAATGTTTAGTTGACTGGAATACGCTTTGTTTTCGAAAGTCTCTACGGCCTTGTTTATGTTATCAAATTCTAATTTTGCTTCTTGTTCTTTACGCGATATGTCATTTTGTTTGGACAAATCATGCGTTGCTACCTGCTGCTTTATGAGTGGAATTCTAATAGGAATTGAATATTGTTTATAGGTGTTTCTACCATTATAGGTGGCAGGTGTAATTTTAGGAAGCATTCCAAACACCCGTTTAGCTTCTGTTTTCAACGAATCGAACATCGCATCGATGTAAATAAGCTTAAACACACCTGTTGTGTCCACTTCAAACAATACCACTACTTCGCCTTTATAATTTTGTTTTAAAACACTTTCGGGTACTTTAAAATTATCATAAATATGATTATACATTTTTTGGTCGAAGCATTTTTGCAGCTCAGAAATTGTTAAACTCTCGCAATTCGGAAAAACAGGAGGCTTTTCGAAAGATAAATTTCCTTGAGAAAATGAATTAAATTGAACTAAAAGTAGGAATAGAACAACATGGTGTTTCATGATTATTTCTTGAGTATTAATTTTGAGTTGAAAGATACTATTATTTTAATAATGCGCTTATTAAAAGACGTATTATCCTGTAAAAAAGAATGTTCTAAACCGCTAATTACTGATATCGCTTTGTAACTATTTCGAATAAATATTGGCGAACATTAAAAAAAAATCCCGTTACAAAATTTGTAACGGGACCGTATTTATTATGATTCCTGAATATTCAGAAAAACTATTTTAGTCTTGAACTTGAAATACAATTGGTAACGAATAAGGCACGTTTACTGGCTTACCACGTTGTTTACCTGGTTGCATTTTAGGAAGCATGCTAATTACTCTTTCTGCTTCTTTTTCTAAACCTGGATGTGGTGCTCTTGCACGAATACCAGTAATAGCACCAGTTTTATCTATTTTAAAGATTACGTTAATACGTTGTCTTCCAGACAATCCTAATTCGCTAGCTAACTCAGTATTGAACTTTTTATTAACGAAGTCTGATATTTTTTTAGACATACAATCTCTTTTTGCATCGTTGTTACCACCTTCGCAACCAGGAAAAACTGGTACGTTTTCGATAACAGCAAATGGTACGTCGATATCTTCTTCAACTTCTACCACTTTAACAGCTTCTACTTTTACGATTTTTTGTTTTTGATCAGACTCTGTAGACTCTATAATGGTTTCCTTCACTTCTTTTTCATCTTCTACAACCTGAATAACTTCTGGTGCAGCTGGTGGTGGAGGTGGTGGAGGTGGCGTTTGTAATTGCTCAGTGATAGGAATTTCTTCTTCTAATTCCGCATCCATATCGATTTGACCAATATCAATCGCTGCTTTATCATAAGTTTTGTAATTAATAGCGAAATTTGTTAAAAATAACATTAACGCTAAACCAATAGCGAAATACAGTGAACTATTACGTCCAACATTTGCTTGAGGATTTTTTTTAAGCTCCATAATTTATTCGTTTTTCAAGATTGCTAAAATAACTATTTATTTGTCAAATAAGCAAGTGTTTATTATTTTTTAATGGTTCTATTTTTTTTTAATGCAAAAATTATAACCATAACAATCACTCCACTCATATTTGCTAATACATCATAAATATCAGACGATCTATATGATGTTACACTTCCCTGTAATACCTCAATAATTATACCAAAGACAATACAAATCGCGGCTCCGTAAATTATTGCAGTTTCTTTTTTCCATTTAAACTTATAAATAAAGGTGTTAACCCATAAAAAAGTTAAAACCACATAAGCTAAAAAATGAAATATTTTGTCTCCGGAGGAAACTTTTATAGTTGGCAAATTATTAAGCCTCATTAAACAAGCCGCTGTTAATGCTGCTGTATAAAGGATGCTTATTAATAATACCTGTTTCTTAAGCACCTATTAGCGCTTTATAAGCTTCAGCAGATAACAGATTATCGATTTCTGATGTATCTGATATTTTTAATTTTATCATCCAACCAGCACCGTAAGGATCTGAATTTACCAATTCTGGTTCATCTTCTAAAGCTTCGTTAAATTCTATAATTTCACCCGATAACGGTAAAAATAAGTCCGATACTGTTTTTACGGCTTCAACGGTTCCAAAAACAGCTTCTGCTTCAAGGGTTTCGTCAACGGTTTCTACTTCAACATATACAATATCGCCCAATTCGCTTTGTGCGAAATGCGTAATACCTATTGTTGCTATATCGCCGTCAATACTAATCCACTCGTGGTCTTTTGTATATTTTAATTCTGCTGGAATACTCATTTTTTTATTTTAAATTCTATTATTCAACAAATGTATTTATTCAAACTTTAAATTCAAATATATTATTTGTTAATTACCAAAATTATATCGGATGGTAAATCCTGAACGTATGGTTGTTTGCGGAAATGCCGTAGATATCGCATATTTAGAGAACGAATAATCAAAATAAAAGATACCTGTCAGGTTTTTGCTGAATGCATAATCGGCCGAATATTTTAACGCCCAAATAGTTTGCCCCGAGGTTACCTGATTGTTTTCTAAGTCGAGATACCTAATAATTGTTTTATTATCTCGCATCGATATATCAGCCTTCATGTTTAAATCGCTTACAATACGCTTGCTTGGTCCAGCCAAATTAGAGTTTATTCGTAAATCTTTAATGCGATATCCTAAGCCTAAAACATACTCCATTCCTTGAACTTCGGTCACTAAATTATTATCAAAACTAAGCGACAGTAAACGGTCTTTTTTAATTTCGGTTAATATTTTTACCGAATTCTTCATTTCAAAATCTATACGAACTAACGGACTAAACATTTCTGTTAAGTTGATATTACTAAACAGTGTTTCGTTTTTATAATTACCAGATTGATTTAATACCTCGGAAGGTTGATCGTCATAAACCTCACTAAAATCTGGTTTTACATAATCTAAATTAGATTGAAACTGGTTGATAGTATAAGTTGAACGATAGCCATGTGTTAATGAAAAACGCTTGAAATTCTTTTTAAACCAAGCAAATTTCATGAAGCCTGTGTATTTTAAATCCCAGTTTGGAATAGGCACATCTCTAAAAGCAGTAGTTTTTACACTACTTGCATCCTGCCCGGAATAGGCTGCTAAAAATGCTGGTAATAACACCGCTTGACTATTTTTCCCAAAACCTTTAGGGAATCCATCGGCATCAACATCAGTTAGGTCGACTCCTTTTTCTTGTGCCAATCGTTGCGCCACAATTAATCTATTTGCTCTAAAATCGTTAAACGCATCAGAGGTTGTTTCGTCGCTTTTACCAAACGCCGTTTTTATTAAAACGGTTGAAATATTAAAGTTTCCAAACGTATTTGGGGTTAGCGAATTATAAACGCCGTTAGTAACATTATAATTTTCGGTATAATTTTCATAATAGGTTCTACTTCCTACTAAATCAATTTTTAAATCTTTTACAGGTTCTAAACTTGCAGACACATCCAATTGCTTTGTGTTTGTAGTTGTATATTGCTCGTTAAAATCTGGATACAAGGTTAACCAACCACGCTCTGCCGCTAAATATCTAATATCGTTTTGGCTTCCAAAAGTAAATCCGGTTGTTGGTTTTAAGGTGCCAATAAATCCTGGAGTTTCTAAATATCCTGGTAAATAAATACCATTGTTCTCAGAATAATTAAGCTGAATTCGTTTAATACTTGTTAAAATATCTACCCCTGCATTTAACAATTTGGTAACGGATTGGTTCTTAACTTGCGGCTGATTGGTTCTGTTTTGGTTTTGTCCTGGAGGACCACCTGGAGTAGCTTGTCTGGTTCTTACTCTAGTAAGTGGCTTTTTTACTAAACCTATATACTTGTAGAACCTGTTCATATCTAGAGCGGTATTGATATTATGGGTATTGGCATTTTGAACCGTATTCCCTAAATCGTAGGTTTCTCCATCAATTTCGAGTTCACCATATAAATCGGAACCTTTTTGCCATTGGAAATTTCCGTTATACTGATAAGTAGCATTTATAAAACTAAAAGTTGGAATTTTATTTATAGGTATCTGATAGGTAATTCCTAAGTTTTGATTTTGCCTATTAGGGTCTCCAAAATCGAAAAAGCCATCCCAAACATCGAGTGTTTCGTCTTGTTCGCCATTAATGATATTATCTTTAAAATAATTTCGAACAATATTATTATTAGACGCCGTAAAATTAAAACTTAAAGATTCTGTTAGCTTGTAATTAATGGTATATTGAAAATCGAACGTGTAATTTCGACTAAATAATTCTTCAATTCCAATATTTCCTCCTGTTAAATCTACCTCTCTAAATTTTTGCCTATTAAATTGCCTGTTAATATTGGAATTAACGGTAAAACTAGCTGGTAATAAATTTAAGTTGAAATCTTTTAATAGTTTCCAGTAATTTCCTGTAAATAACGAATCGTTCTTTTTAAAAGGTTCAACTTTTATAGGGTTGAAATTGAAGGCATAATTGGCGCCCACATTAACCGTTTTATTTACAGCATCTTCAATTTCAAAATCTCGATGTTCTACTTTATTATAGGAGTAATTGAGTGTTACATTCTCAACATCGTAAAAACGCGGTTTCGCATCGGTAGTTCTAGTTTTCCTTACACCTATAAAATTGATGCTCTGGCGCTTGGTATAATCTTCTGATTGTTCTTTTATTGTTTCGCGCTCCGCCTCTGTAGTGGCAGCTGATAAACGAGATGCTAAGGTTAAATCGCTATAGTACGCATCATATTTTGGGGTAATCAACTCTTCACTTTGCCCATAATTAAATGGCACTTGAATGCCCCATTTTTTTGGCAATAACTGCCCCACGTTAATATTGGTTACTACATCGTATTGTTTTACATCTTCCAAACTACGTTGGCTCGGACCTTGCTCGATACTACCAAAGCCAGAAGTACTTTGTCTTCCGGTGGCACTAATTGTCATAAAGTCGGCAATATTAGTATCTAAACTCACCACTGCAGCCCAACCACCTTCGTTATCCATATCAGATAATCGTAATTCGTTAAACCACACTTCTGCACAAACGGGAGATGCTACCGGTGGCGCATCATTAGCGCCGCTGGCGATACCATTTTTCACCCCAACCATTAAGGTTCTAATATCCCCATAATTAGGATTTCCTTTTATAGTAACGCGGTGTTGACCTATGGTATAAGTAGAAAACTCATCAACAGGCGTATCAACTAACACACCATCTATTACATCGTAAAACTTTTGCTTTTCGGTAGACAGGGTTGGGTTGGCTATCTCTAAAGCTTTAATTTTTCCTAATATCTCAATAGGTAAATTAACTTCATTTTCTTCAGGCCATAATCCGAGGCTGGTAGTAGATTCGGATACCTTTAGTGGAATTTCTATTTGATAATAATTTTCGGTTAAATCATTACCCATACGAATAAATCCAACCACTGTATTGCCACTTGGAATTCCTGTATCTTCTTCCTGAAGATGCATAAACATGCGCATGCGTTTAAACTGACGCATATCTAAATCTATGTTTTTATAAACACCGCGAGAATCTTGAGATTCTAAACCACAAACATTTACTACTAACGATTGTTCGTTTTGTTCAACTACGGTATTGTTGTTAAACAATTGTTCAGATTCTATTCCTGGTGGCATTTCATAACTACCTTCATTATCTAAAGTACCAATTACACCTACCGAAAACTCTGTAGCATCATCCGACGGGTCGTCTTTATCTGCTTGAAGCGTTTGGGTATAACGTCTCCAATCACTTCGCACTAAATCTAAAGTTCCGAAGCGAAATACTGTTGGTTCTGAAAATTCTTTAAGGTATAAACGTGTAAAACGTACGGAACGCAAATCGCTAATACCACCAACAGATTTTGCAAGACTACCTTCTAAAGGGATTCTAAACAAATACCATCTAACTTCTGGAGTTTGCCCATTGGTTAGGGTTCGTGTTTGCGATTTAAAGTCGACTATATATTCTTTTAATGGATTGCTTGAAACCGAAAGATTATTAAAATCTGATTCTGTAAGTGGTAAATTTTGTCTGGTAATTGGCAGCTCGTATTCGTAATAACTATCGATAGTATTCATGGTATTATCACGATTAATATCCTCAACATCGGGCTGTGTGTTAGATCCTCTATTGGTATCTGTAAAGGTTTCGGGGGTATTACCTTCTACACCATTATAATTTTTATAGCGTTCAAAAATATCACCACTGGTATTCAAAAAATAATTATAATTATCTCTTGATGGGTCGCTACCAAAATTAGAACCAAAAGCAGCTATTTCAGCTTCATCATCATAACCATCATATCCAACATCTTGGTTTGTACGTTCATCTCCCGTCGAGTCGAACGCATATACTAAAGATTGGTTTTGAGGCACCACACTTCCCCAAGCAGTTACAGGAAGCAGGTCGATATTACCATCCTTCGGTAATCCATTCTCGTACATTTTTCTTCCATCCTTTATAATATCTTCTGAAATATTACCTAAGTTAAAAACTAATTTTCCTCCGGGGTTTGACGGGTTTTCTTGAAACGGATCTTGTAACCAAAACTCGATATACTCTACGTTTTGTTGTTCAAAATCGGTTGAAGTTAATTGACGTGTGATACCTGCCCAAGAACTCGCTGGATTATTGATAAGATTATTACTTGTTGAAGGATCGAAATTATAAGGACCTCTTTCATTTGGATAATATGCTAAGTCTAGAGTACTTAAAACCGTGTTTTGCCCTTGAACCAAATCTGTATCAGGAAACAACTCTTTTATAAAAACGCGACTGGTATATAAACTTGATAAATCGTTATCGGATACATCACTTGGTCTTTGACTTGTATAAAATATAGGATCGATACTATACCAGTTTAACATGGCTCTTCCATAACCATTTTGAATGCCGTTGTTATCATCACCAGGCGAGGCTGTTAAATCTAATGGCCTGCTTGATAAAAACCACGACAGTTGCGATTTCAAATCGATGGCGTTTTGAGACCCTTCAAAATCATCGACATACGAGGTCGATTCACCATTAAGGTTCGTACCCGATGGCGACCCTGGTGCTAAATAAGCAAACTCACCACGTAGCGATAAGTTGGATTCTACATCGGTATCAATATTTGGTAAGGCGTTTGCCAATCGTGTTAAAAATGGCACTTTGGTGGCGTAATTTCCATTAAATCCGAAAATAGTATTATTGATGGGCTCTGTGCCGTAATTAGCTTTTTGGGTTATTGGACGTTCGTTTAAATTTAAAAGCGTACCGCCTATAACAAAGTTATCGTTAAATTTATGCTCGACGTTTATTCCTGTGAAACGTCTTGTTTGCTGACCAAAAACGGAATTGTTCTCGGTGGACACTTCGATTGGTGTATCGGATGCTTTTAAAGCTTCGTCTAAAATCTGAACTTTTCCTAACTGGTAATCTACGGTATAATCAATCCCCTCAACCAACACACGACCACCTGCAGTTACACGAACAGAGCCTCGAGGCACATTAAAAGACCCAATAGAAATACCATCGCTTCCACTAGATTTATAACTTCCTTTTAATTTGAATTTATTTTTTTCGACGGCTTCCAAGGCTTTTGTTTTAGTTTGCTTATAAAGCACATCGTAAACATACTTTGCTTGGTTTTCGTTGTAAGTGGCCGTATTATCGTAATCTTCACTTCCTCCAAGAGCTAATTTGTTAAAAAGGTATTCCCCAAAAGGTTCAGCACTTGGGAAAATAATTTTTCCGGTTTGCGATAAAACGGTTATCCCGTCAACAAAATCAAAAAAACCATCTCCTTTAGTTTGCGGGTCGTTGTTAATATTTAATTTATCTAAATTAAATACACGTAACAAAGGCGTTTCATTTAAAGGGTCTTCGTTGGTTCCAGGCGTTGGAAATGCTGTGGTTCCAACAGGAGTTATATAGTTTAACGGCGATGCTTCGTTGTAAAAAATATTCAGTTTAAAATCGTCTGAACTTAAATTATAAGCACCCGTGTCGTAAATGTTTTTCATCATCAAATCCCAAACAGGCTGATTTACGTTGGTGATGCTACTTTTTAACATTTTTACAATTAAACTACTATTTACAACAGATGTGACATCGCCAGAACTGTTGGTAGTTACACTTGTTGCATCTACGCCATCGTTCGCAAATTCACCTACCTGATATACTTTTCCGCCTAAGGTATACTGGAACGCTACGGCCAATACCTCATCGTTATTTAATCGTTGATTTAATGAAATGTATCCTAATTGCGTATTTAAAACATACTCCTGGCCACTCGTTAACTTGCGAGCATTTTCTAGTTTCGCATAATCGTAACCTTCTTTAACGCCAGACACCGCAATACCAGATTGCACCGTTGCAATATCGCGAATGGCACTGTTAATTTGGGAACCAGAACCGCCAATATTAGTAGGATCGTAGGCATTATTTTTATTACTTGGGTATGCTGTTGGAGAGGCTGTAATGGTTACCGCAGAACCCACTTTGTTGGGGTTAGATTCTCCTAAATCTTGTAGAGCCACTACGTTTCTAACATTATCGGTTTTGTTACTTCGGTTAGTAATCCAAACCTCGAGTCGTGTTATTTGAAGACCGCCATTATTAATATAAGGATAGGTAGCTAAGGCTGTATCATATTTATCTCTAAAATATTGCGCTAAGAAGAAATGTCGATTTTCATCGTATTCTCTAATAAATAATTCATATTCTTCTAAAGTTCCGCCACCCTGGGCAACCACTGAATTTGATTGCGATTTTTGCTCAGAAAACACACCTGTTACCGTTGTTTTACCAAATTTTAATTGGGCTTTTACACCAAATAAACTTTGTGCGCCGGTAATTAACGAACTATTTAATGGCATACTTACATTACCAACCTCTATTTTTTGAATGATATCGTCTTCGGTGGGTGTGTATTCTAATTTAATAAGGTTCTGAAAATCGAAGGTGGATTGGGTGTCGTAATTAGCTGTTACCTGCAAACGTGTTCCGACTTTACCTAGTAAACTTAAACTGATTCGTTGATCGAAATCGAAGGTGAAATTACTTCGGTTTCTTGGTGAAAACGACGGATTGTCTTGTTTAGAAAACAGTACTCCTAAATCCATTTCAACCGAACCTTGCGGAACGACTTCAATAGTATTACTTCCAAAAATGGACTCAAAAAAATCTGACTTTACATAAAACTCGGGTAGTAAGTTTTTTTGAGCATCGTCTACATTTCCTTTTTTTCCATCAAAAGCATCAATCTTTTCTTTATAATAGGCTTTTACGCTTTCTTTTGCCACTAGAGCATAATACTCTTTTGGCGTTAAAATTACAGGATAATTTATATTAAAACTTCCAATTTTCTCGGTGTAAATATACCGATCTGTTATTGCATCATACGTATATTTAGATTCAATATTATTGGGATTAGGCGTTTTAATATTTCCTAAATCATAGCCTGTTTTTACAGAATCTTGCTCTGTAGGTTGCTGCGACCAAGCGGTAACAGAAAACAGAACTACAACAATTAACGCGTAATATTTTTTAATTGATTTAGAAAAGTGGCGGTTAGTTATATTCAAAATCTATTATAAATTTTTTAGAGCCTGTTTAATTATAGTTTCAACAGTGGCATCGGGTTGTGACGCAATAATTTTATCTACCACCCGTTCTGCCTGTTTTCTTAAATATCCAAGTACTTCTAAAGCAGATAACGCTTCATTTTTATTGGTATTGCCTTTAGAAACAGAAACTTCATCAATATCATAAATCTTTAAGACTTTATCTTTTAAATCGATGATAACGCGTTGGGCGGTTTTGGCACCAATGCCTTTTATGCCTTGAATTAAAGCCACATCGCTAGCGGCAATTCCTTCTATAACTTGTTTTGGAGTTAAAGAGGAAAGCATCGTACGCGCAATACTGGCGCCAATACCACTCACTGAAATTAATAATCTGAATATTTCGCGTTCTGCTAACGACGAAAACCCGTAAAGTGTATGAGAATCTTCTTTAACCTGTAAATGCGTGAATAATTTTAAATGTTCTCCTTCTGGTATTTGCGAATAGGTATGTAATGAAATGTTAAGTAAATACCCCACACCGTTACAGTCAATAACAACATCTGTTGGATTTTTTTCTACAAGTTTCCCTTGAATATGTGTTATCATTTATAGCAATTCGTTAACTAACCAAATGTAATAAAATTATTTACAACCCTTTTAATTAGGTTTTACCTTTTCTAATTCCTCTTTTTCTTTTTGTTGGGCATCAATAACCGCAATGGCGGCCATATTAACAATTTCATCTACGTTAGCTCCAAATTGTAAAATATGCACTGGTTTACGCATTCCCATCATGATTGGTCCGATAGATACTGCTTCGTTTAATTCCTTTAGTAATTTATAGGTAATGTTTGCAGCATCTAAGGTTGGGAATATTAAAGTATTCACCTTTTTACCTACTAATTTTGAAAACGGGAATTTTTCTTCCAATAACGCTGCGTTTAAAGCGAAATCTGTTTGTAATTCACCATCTACAACCATGTTTGGAAAATGACGATGCAAATAGCCCACTGCTTCACGAACCTTTGTAGCATGTTCGTTAGTAGAAGACCCAAAATTAGAATAGGATATCATAGCCATTACAGGATCTAAACCAAACATCTTCACAATTTGAGAAGTCATTTGTGCAATCTTGGTAAGCTCTTTTGATGTTGGATTAATATTAATGGAGGTGTCGCTTAAAAATAAAGGACCTCGTTTGGTCATCATGACGTTGGTTGTTGCCACTCTTTGTGTGCCCTTAGCCATACCTATAACTTCGAGCATAGGCTTCACCACTGAAGGGTAGCTTCTAGAATACCCAGAAATTACCGCATCTGCATCGCCTTCGCTTACCATCATAGCAGCAAAATAATTTCGTTCGCGCATTAATCGCTGCGCAGAATATAAGGTTACACCGCGTCTTTTACGTTGTTCCCAGAATACTTTGGCATATTTATTTTTGCGATTATTTTCTAATTCTTCTTTCGGATCGATTATAAGAACATCGGCATCAAATTCAATTTCAGCCATTAGGTGTTTTATTGTTTCTAATCGTCCTAATAAAATAGGAATCGCAATACCTTCCTCATACACTATTTGCGCTGCTTTTATTACTGACAATTGATCTGCTTCAGCAAAAACAACACGTTTAGGATTCGTTTTAGCTCGGTTGAATAATAAACGTATCAATTTATTGTCAGACCCTAATCGCTCTCTGAGTTCATCTTTGTATTTTTCCCAATCTGTAATGTGTTCTTTTGCCACACCACTATCCATAGCCGCTTTTGCAACCGCTGGAGGAACCTCAACAATTAGTCTTGGATCGAAAGGTTTTGGAATAATATAATCTTTACCAAATGTTAAGCGCGTTTCTCCGTAAGCAATATTTACCTGCTCTGGCACAGACTCTTTCGCTAATCTAGCTAAGGCTTTTACCGCCGCCATTTTCATTTCCTCATTAATTTTTGTAGCTCTAACATCTAAAGCGCCTCTAAAAATAAATGGAAACCCAAGTACATTGTTTACTTGGTTAGGATGATCGCTTCTACCCGTTGCCATAATGATATCTTTACGGGTTGCCACAGCAATATCGTATTCAATCTCCGGGTCTGGATTTGCCATAGCAAACACAATTGGTGTTTTTGCCATAGACAACAACATTTCTGGGGTAACAATATTTGCCATAGATAGCCCGATAAATACATCGGCATCTTTCATGGCTTCTACTAAGGTATCTATTTTTCTATGAGTGGCGAATTCTGCCTTTTCGGGAGTTAAATTTTCTCTGTCGTCTCGTATTACACCTTTACTATCCAGCATAACCATGTTCTCGCGTTTTGCACCGAAAGACTGGTATAAACGCGAACATGAAATAGCAGCAGCTCCGGCACCACTAATAACAATTTTAACTTCTTCAATTTTCTTTTTAGCAATTTCAACCGCATTAATTAAAGCAGCTGCCGAAATGATGGCTGTACCATGCTGGTCGTCGTGCATCACTGGTATATCGAGCTCTGCCTTTAAGCGTCTTTCAATTTCGAACGCTTCAGGAGCTTTGATGTCTTCTAAATTAATTCCACCGAAGGTCGGGGCGATATTTTTTACTGTAGCAATAAACTCTTCAACATTTTCGGTATCCACTTCAATATCAAACACATCGATATCCGCAAAAATTTTAAAAAGCAAGCCTTTACCTTCCATAACGGGTTTAGACGCTTCAGGACCAATATTTCCTAATCCTAAAACCGCGGTACCATTAGAAATTACGGCTACCAAATTACCTTTAGCTGTATATTTATAGACGTTATTCTTGTCTTTTTCAATCTCTAAACAAGGTTCTGCAACACCTGGTGAATAGGCTAAAGATAAATCTCTTTGGGTTGCGTATTTTTTTGTTGGTACTACTTTTATTTTACCTGGCGTAGGTTTAGCATGATAAATAAGGGCTTCTCTACGTTTACTTTCTTCGCTCATGGAAATATTTTATTAACTAACGAACAAAGATAGTAATCCTGATAAAGAAAACACTAAAGTTTTTAAGGAAAGTCTTTTACTTTTTTAGATAGATGATTGCTTCTTTAAAAAATCAATATTGCGTTTTAAACCTGCGAATTTAGTGCGTTTTACTGCCGATTTTTGAAACACTTTTTTGAAGGTATCTTCGGTAATCTCTTCCCAATCTTTTTTGGTCATGGACAATAATTCGGGATGCGGATTGAATATAGGCTCATTATGTGGTTTCGAAAATCGATTCCAGGGACAAACATCTTGACAGACATCGCAACCAAACATCCAATCATCAAACTTGCCTTTAAATTCTGTGGGGATGTTGTCTTTTAATTCGATGGTGAAATAGGAAATACACTTGCTACCGTCTACCACATACGGTTCGGTGATTGCTTGGGTTGGACAGGCATCTATACACGCGGTACACGAACCACAATGGTCGGTGGTTCTGGAGTCGTATTCCAATTCTAAATCGACAATTAATTCCGCAATAAAATAAAACGACCCGACTTGCTGGGTTAACAAATTGCTGTGTTTTCCTATCCACCCCAACCCCGATTTTGCTGCCCAGGCTTTATCTAATACGGGTGCAGAATCTACAAACGCACGACCATGAACTTCGCCTATTTCCTCTTGAATAAAATGTAAAAGTGATTTTAATTTATCTTTTATAACAAAATGATAATCGGTTCCGTAAGCGTATTTTGAGATTTTAAAGCTGTTTTGGTTTTGAGTTTCTTCCGGAAAATAATTTAATAA
The DNA here is from genome assembly GCF_042676825.1 of Mariniflexile aquimaris. Taxonomy (NCBI): domain Bacteria; kingdom Pseudomonadati; phylum Bacteroidota; class Flavobacteriia; order Flavobacteriales; family Flavobacteriaceae; genus Mariniflexile; species Mariniflexile aquimaris. The sequence continues at coordinate 45,070 of NZ_JBHTIB010000016.1, read as the reverse complement.
TAATGAAATAACAGATTTTGAACCGTCAACCAATTTTGTAGGGTCTAAACGTTTATCAAAATGGTTTTCCATGTACTGCATTTGCCCGTGCATGTTGTTGTTCAACCATTTTTCTAATCTTGGTGCTTCTTCGTCTAAAAATTGAGCTTTGCTTATACCACAAGACAAAAAACCGAGGCGTTTGGCTTCATCTTTAATTAACTTGGTATAATTAGGTGTTTTATTCATAATACGGGCTTCGACTGCGCTCAGCCTGACATCTTGTTTCAATTTTTAACTTTACATGTTGTCACACTGAGCGCAGTCGAAGTGCTAATTTAACTTAATCTTTATACTTATAATGGGTTGCATTTCTACATTCTGAAAGAATTTGCAGCATATCAAAATCGCCATTAATTAAAGTAAGCTTTTTGGCTCTATTCCAACCTTTTATTTTCTTTTCGAAAAATATAGCTTGAAGCACATCATTAAATTCTTGATAAAATTCTAAAGATAATGGTCTTCGCTTATAGGTATATGAATCTTTACTGTATCCTGTTTGATGTTCAACAAATCGTTTTTGTATATCATTTGTTATTCCAGTATAGTAGGAACCATCGAAACATTTTAGAATATATACAAAGTAAAAAAACATTCAATACTATTTAAGGGCTTCGACTGCGCTCAGCCTGACAACAATAAAAACTTTTTTGAGGCTTCGACTGCGCTCAGCCTGACATCTTGTTTCGATTTATAACTAACCTTAATGTCACACTGAGCGCAGTCGAAGTGCTAATTTATCTTAATCTTTATATTTATAATGGGTTGCATTTCTACATTCTGAAAGAATTTGCAGCATATCAAAATCGCCATTAATTAAAGTAAGCTTTTTGGCTCTGGTCCAACCTTTTATTTTCTTTTCGAAAAATATAGCTTGAAGCACATCATTAAATTCTTGATAAAATTCTAAAGATAATGGTCTTCGCTTATAGGTATATGAATCTTTACTGTATCCTGTTTGATGTTCAACAAATCGTTTTTGTATATCATTTGTTATTCCAGTATAGTAGGAACCATCAGAACATTTTAGAATATATACGAAGTAAAAATACATTCAATACTATTTAAGGGCTTCGACTGCGCTCAGCCTGACAACAATAAAAACTTTTTTGAGGCTTCGACTGCGCTCAGCCTGACATTAAATTTAAAACAACCCGCCTTGAATAGGCCCTTTTATTTTACCTAAATGTTTATAAGCTAATTCGGTTACTTCACGCCCGCGTGGTGTACGCATAATAAATCCTTGCTGAATTAAAAAAGGTTCGTACACTTCTTCAATAGTTTCGGTGCTTTCGCTTACTGCAGTAGCGATTGTAGAAATACCAACAGGACCACCTTTAAATTTTTCGATAATGGTGGATAGAATTTTGTTATCCATTTCATCCAATCCATGGGCATCTACATTTAAGGCTTCTAGTGCGTATTTCGCTATTTTTATATCGATGCTTCCGTTACCCTTTATTTGAGCAAAATCGCGCACGCGACGCAATAAGGCATTGGCGATACGCGGTGTGCCTCGGCTTCTTCCCGCCACTTCTATAGCCGCTTCCATAGATATTGGTACATCTAAAATAGACGCGCTTCGTTGTAATATGGTAGTTAATAATTCGGTGTTATAATATTGCAACCTACTCTGAATACCAAAACGTGCTCGCATAGGTGCGGTTAATAATCCGGAACGCGTGGTTGCACCAACAAGCGTAAATGGATTTAAGTTGATTTGAACGGAACGCGCATTTGGTCCGGACTCAATCATGATATCTATCCTGTAATCCTCCATAGCCGAATACAAATATTCTTCTACAATAGGACTGAGTCTGTGTATTTCATCAATAAACAACACATCGCGTTCTTCCAGATTGGTTAGCAATCCTGCTAAATCGCCCGGTTTGTCTAACACAGGACCTGATGTTATTTTAATTCCAACATTTAATTCGTTAGCCAAAATATGCGCCAAGGTTGTTTTTCCTAATCCTGGAGGGCCATGAAACAAAGTATGATCTAAGGCTTCGCTTCGTAAATTAGCTGCCTGAACAAAAATTTGAAGATTCTCCAATACCTGCTCCTGACCAGTAAAATCATCGAAAGATAAAGGTCTTAACTTTTTTTCGACATCTAATTCTTCAGGTGAAAAGTTTTCGTTTGTTGGATCTAAGTTTTCGTTCATAGCAACTTCCTCCGAAGGCAGGAATCTTATTTGTTTTTTAAATTTTGGATTCCCGCCTACGCGGGAATGACAAAAAAATCTATTCAAGCAAATATAAAGAAAAAGCCTTTCTAATTTAAAGAAAGGCTTTATCAAAATATTTGGTTGGTTAAATTTGAGGCTTAATTTAAAATTGTGAATTCGCAACGACGGTTAATATCGTATTCTTCTTCGCTACAAATACCTTCTTTTACACATTTGTTAAGTGGTTGCATTTCTCCATAACCAATACTTTTCAATCGGTTTCTTTCTATGCCTTTACTTACTAAATACTCTAACGTTGAAGCTGCACGACGTTTAGACAGGTCTAAATTATACTGGTCATTACCTCTGGCATCTGTATGTGCAGACACTTCTACCTCCATCGATGGATATTTTTTCATTAAATCGACTAACACATTTAAGGTAGTTGCTGCATCCGGACGAATTTTAGATTTATCGAAATCAAAATAGATTTTATCTAATTCTACTTGTACGTCGCCTTTTTCGTTTTGTTTAACGCGTTCTTCAGCATCGGCAAACGCTTCTAGAATCAGGTAAATATTATGCTGAACTTTTCCTTTGCTATCGGTTGAAAATTCTACATCATGAGGAATGTAAGCTTTACGAGTCCCTCTGATTTTATACTTTTTGTTTGGCTCAATTTTAAATAAATAATCGGCTTTTGTTCCAACAATAGAATCTTGAATTACATTTCCAGCATCGTCAAATAAGGTTACTAACGACCCAGGAAGTAATGCTTTACTATGCTTATCTTGCACTACACCAGCTACTAAATATTTGGTTAAAATATTCTCTTCTCTGGCAAAACCATAAATTCTATCGAATCCACTTCGGTTTGAAGACACAAATCCTTGGTTGTCTTTTTCTCTGATGGTATACGCAAAATCGTCTATACAACTATTTATTGTGCTTCCTAAATTTACAGGTTTATCAAAAGTGCCGTTTACTAAATTGCTTCTAAAAACATCTAAACCACCATAGCCTAAATGACCATCGGAAGCAAAATACAACACATCCAGATCGCTTATATACGGAAACTGCTCGCGGTGTTTGGTGTTCACATTTGGCCCTAAATTTTCTGGCGTTCCGTACGTACCGTCGTCGTTAATGGCTACTTTATAAATATCGAAACCTCCAATAGTTCCTGGCATATCGCTGGCAAAATATAACGTTTTTCCATCTTTACTAATCGACGGATGTTCGCAACTGTATTGATAGGAATTAAATGGCAATTCTTTAACATTAGTCCATTTCCCATCTACCAATTCTGCTTTAAAAATCTGAACATGTGCAATTCGTTCTTCTTCGGTTTTGGCACGTGTATTAATGGTTCTGTTAAAATACATGGTTTTCCCATCTCTGCTAAATGCAGCATTACTTTCGTGAGAATCGGTATTAATTTCTTCTGAAAAAGGCATTACATTTTCTAGTTTTCCATCGGGTGTAAGTATCCCTGAATATAAATCTAGATAGGGCAATTTATTCCATGCGTATGATGGACTTTCGGTATTTCTAGTTGAAGCGAATGCTACTTTATCATCACCATAAAAAGACAAACCAAAATCACTATTTGTAGAAGCTTCATTAGCTATCTGCTCTAACTTAAAAGTGTGTGGCGTCGTTTTATCGGTGTTCTCAATAAAATCAAGCGTATTAATTCTCTTATTGTAATACCTGCTTAAATGAACATCGGCTTCTTTATAATCTTTAACACCTTTTAAGGCTTGTGCGAATCTAAAATGAAATTCTATATCTATAGAATCGCCATAATTAACAAACAACTCTCTATAGGTTTTAATGGCCTTTTGCAGATTGGTATTGTAGTAATAACTATCTGCCAAGTTTTGAAGCACTTCCTGGGTACGGTCTTTTGTTTCGTACAATTCGGCCGCTTCAATATAAGCCCTCATTTCGAAAAGCTTATTGGCTCTTTTTATGTTTCCTTTTTGCGCTAGTGCTATTCCACTAACTAATAAAAGGCTCGCAAGTATGTATACATGTTTTTTCATCTCTTTTTAGTCTTTATGGTTAGAAGAATCTTGGTGAACGATCGTAGCCACCTCTAAATCCGAATAAATCAATATCAAACAAAATAAATATTTCGTGAGAACCTGAATTGTAATCGCCGAGGTTGGAGGTAGTAAAATCGTAAGCATAGCCTATTTTTAAATCTGGCATCACTCTAAAACTTACCAGTCCGCTAATAGCATCGTCTAAACGGTAGCCTAAACCAGCTTCTAGTTTTTCATTTATTAAAACATTGGCCGTAATATCTAAAGCTAAAGGTGCTCCTTTAACCGATTTCGCCATAAATGCCGGTTTAAATTTTAGATCTCTATTGATATCGAAAACATAACCACCCGTTAAATAATAATGAACGCTTTCAACACCTGTTGCTTTCACACCATTTTCGGTTTCAATATGCTTAGAATTCAACATATTAGGAGCAGATAACCCAACATAATATTTATCTGTGAAATAAAATGCTCCTATTCCTATATTCGGGAATGTTTGATTAATGTTTTCGTTAAAAGCCACATCGGTTGATGCACTACCCGATTGCAGATTAAAGCCATCGAAATTTACATTAAAGAATGTGAATCCGGCTTTAATACCGAAGGATAAATTACCACGATCTAAGCCCATTGGTAACACATATGCAAAATCTGCATAGATGTTATTTTCCTGAACCACATCGCCAATATTATCGTTGGTAAACGAAATACCCGCTTCAATTTTATCGTTAATTGGTGTATGGGCAAAAAAGGTTCCGGTTTTTGGGGCTCCTTTCATTCCCACCCATTGTGTTCTATATAATCCACCCATATTTAAAATGGCTGCCTCTGTAGTGGCATAAGCTGGATTTATAACGCTCATGTTATACATATACTGCGTAAACTGAGGGTCTTGCTGCGCGAAACTTTGAAAAGACATTAATGTCAATCCTACTAAGGCAGCTATTTTATGATATATATTTAAATTTTTCATGTTTTCTAAATTTTGTTTATCTAAAATTATCTGCTTAAGTATAAATGTCCTTGTTTTGGCTTGTTCTCGCCATCGTTAAATATGAAAATGTAATAGTACATTCCTACTGGCAAGTCGCCTTTTACTGTAGTTCTTGACTGATTAGATCTTCCATTAAAACGAGGGGTTGACGCATTTCCTTTATAGACCAGATTACCGTAGCGATTATAAATCTGCATTTCGAATTTCGGATAAAGAATATCTAAATTATTAACCTCGTAGGTATCATTAACACCATCGCCATTAGGTGAGAATCCATCTGGTAAAAATAATTCTCCGCAAGAGGTTAAGTCTGGTGTTACTTCTAATCGTACGCTGCTTTCACATCCTGTTGTTGCATCTATTAATGCTGCATAATAGGTTGCTAAATTTACAAGTGTTTCAGAATCACTAACTACGTTTCCATCTACACTGGCATCATACCATACAACATTGCTTGATGACGAGTTATATTCCAAAATATTAAGCGTTAAATCGTTTATTGTTGGACCATCATTAATACAATACTCTTTACTTGCATCCATTAAGGTTGGCGTTGGTGTATCGTTAATGGTTACATTAATTTGAACGCTTAACGACGATTCGCATCCTGACGCTGTAGTTTGTGTGGCAAAATAATCTTCGCCATCTACCAAGGCCGCTGATGTTAACAATGGCGTTGATAAGGTAGCATCGGTATACCAATTAACGGTTCCCGTTGGTTGAATACTTGCTGCCAAATTTGCAACGGTTGGTCGATCAACTAAACAGAAGGATGGATTTGCGTCCAATACAACTATTTGAGGTGAATCGTTAGCAGTTACTGTTATTTGAGCACTAGCATCTGGATAACATGGTGAAACCGCTGCAACCGTATAAGTATAAATACCTGGCGCATCAGCACTCGGATCAAAAACTCCTGTACCACTTGGTAATGCTGGCGACCATGTTCCTCCGCTTTGTGCAGAAGTTCCTAAGAATGTAAATAAATCTGTTGGACCATCGATAACACAAATGGCTGCTGTATTGTCTGTTCCCGCATTTGGAGCTAATGTTACTGTAACAACTACTTCGCTACTTACTGTTCCGCAAGCATTTGAAAGCATATAGGTATATGTTCCTGATGCGTCCACTAAAGGATTAAAAACTCCTGTTCCGCTAGCCATAGCTGGCGACCATGTTCCTCCTGTATCGGCGCTTCCAATTAAACCAAATAAATCGGTTGTTCCATTATTGCTACACACATCTAAAGCGTTATTAGTTCCTGCATTTAAAGGTCCATCGACCGTTACAGTTATTGTGGTGCTGGCATCAACACATGGTGCAGATGCTGTTACTAAATAGGTAAATTGATAATTTCCTGGGGTAACTCCCGTAGCATCAAAAGTGCTTCCGGTTAAAGTTCCAACACCGTCGTCGTTAGTCCAAACACCTCCTGCATCTTGAGTTCCGTCTAATCCTGCAAATAAATCTATCGCATTATTAGTATTACAATCTGCCATAGCAATTGCAACTCCAGATTTTGGCGATTGGTATATTGTTGCTGTCACTGATGTTCTAACTGAAGATTCACAACCTGTGGCCGCATCGGTTTGCGATGCGAAATAATCTTCACCATCAATTAAAGCAGTAGTTCCAAGTAAAGCCGTTCCTCCTGTTGCATTGTCGTACCACTGAATTGTAGTTCCTGTAGCAGATAAATTGGCTATGGTTGCCGAATCACAAAATTCTTGTGTTGCGGGAGCCGTTGGTGCTGCGGTATCGTTTATCACGATTGTTACTGTTACTAAAACGTCATCACAACTTCCTATGGCGTCAACGTCATAAGTAAAATTATAAGTTCCTGAAGCAAGCCCATCAAGGTTTACTGAATTTCCCGATAAAGCACCTGAAGCATCATCATCGCTCCAAACACCTGCTTGGTCTTCGCCTGTTAATAAATCGAATAAATTATAGGTTTGTCCTGTTGTAATTGACGCGATACAAAATTCTATCGGCGCATTAGGTGTGCCTGATTCTGGTGCATCTTCAACAGTTACTACAACCGTAGAACTGTTAGTACAACCGTTTACGTCTGTAATCGTATAACTGAAATTATAAGAACCAATGGTTAAACTGTTTAAATTAACACTACTTCCTGATAAAGCACCTGTTGTATTATCATCGGTCCATGTGCCTCCGGCATCTTCGCCTGATAATTGCGCAAATAAATCTAATGGTGAATTCGCTGCTAAATCATTTTCACAGAAAACTGCTGGTGTTGCTGTTCCTGTGTTTGGTAACGGATTGATTGTTATCATTACCGTTACTAACTCATCGTCGCAACTTCCTATAGCATCCACATCGAAAGTGAAATTGTAATCACCCGGTGTTAAAGCTGATAAATCTACTGGGTTAGAAACTACGGCTCCGGTATTATCTAAACCTGAATACCAGCTTCCTGTTTGGTCTTCACCAGTTAATAAATCGAATAAATTATAACTCGCTGGCGCTGTGCCTTCACAAAATGCTATCGGAGCGTTTGGAGTTCCAGATTCTGGCGCATCTTCAACAGTTATAACAACCGTAGAACTGTTAGTACATCCGTTTACGTCTGTGATTGTATATGTGAAGTTAAACGAACCAATGGCTAAACTGTTTAAATTTACATTGCTACCGGTTAAAGCTCCTGTAGTATTATCATCTGTCCATGTACCTCCGGCATCTTCGCCTGATAATTGCGCAAATAAATCTAATGGAGAATTTGCTGCTAAATCATTTTCACAAAATACTGCTGGTGTTGGTGTTCCTGTGTTTGGTAACGGATTGATCGTGATCATTACCGTTACTAACTCATCGTCGCAACTTCCAATAGCATCCACATCGAAAGTGAAATTGTAATCTCCCGGTGTTAAAGCGGATAAGTCTACTGGGTTAGAAACTACGGCTCCGGTATTATCTAAACCTGAATACCATGTTCCTGTTTGGTCTTCACCAGTTAATAAATCGAATAAATTGTAACTCGCTGGTGCTGTTCCTTCACAAAATGCTATCGGAGCGTTTACTGTACCTGATTCTGGTGCATCTTCAACAGTTATAACAACCGTAGAACTGTTAGTACAACCGTTTACGTCTGTGATTGTATAGGTAAAGTTAAACGAACCAATAGTTAAACTGTTTAAATTAACGCTGCTTCCTGATAAAGCACCTGTTGTATTATCATCTGTCCATGTGCCTCCGGCATCTTCACCTGACAATTGCGCAAATAAATCTAATGGTGAATTCGCTGCTAAATCATTTTCACAAAATACTGCTGGTGTTGCTGTTCCTGTGTTTGGTAATGGATTGATCGTGATCATTACCGTTACTAACTCATCGTCGCAACTTCCAATAGCATCCACATCGAAAGTGAAATTGTAATCTCCCGGTGTTAAAGCTGATAAATCTACTGGGTTAGAAACTACGGCTCCTGTATTATCTAAACCTGAATACCAAGTTCCTGTTTGGTCTTCATCAGTTAATAAGTCGAATAAATTATAACTTGCTGGCGCTGTTCCTTCACAAAATTCTGCGGGAGCATCTGCTGTTCCAGATTCTGGAGCAGGTTCTATCGTAATGGTTATTATTTCTGTATCGGAACACGTTCCGTTGTCTATGGTATAGTTAAAAGAATAAGGGCTTCCGGCGACGGTTAAACTGGTTAAATCTAAAGAACTAGAAATAGTAACATCACTAGCGTCTCTCCATATTCCTGAATTATTATCTTGAGAACCATCTAAAGCCATAAATAAATCGAAGGGCGAATTCCCTGCTAAATCATTTTCACAAAATGTTTGATTCACCGCTACGCCTGCATTCGGATTAGGCAATACAATTACTTGTACTGTTGTAGATTGCTCTGGACAAGGATTTGATACGTTTTGAGTATATGTAAAATTATAGGTAGCAGGAGTATATCCTGATAAGTCTATAGGATTTGTAATTACGGTTCCAGAACTGGTTGTGCCTTGTGTCCATTGTCCGCCAGCGTCTTCATTATCTATTAAGGTAGATAAATCGAATGCCGATGGTAAATTAGCAACACAAAAAGAGGCAGGATTTGCAGCAGACACTGTTCCTGAGCTATAAACTTGATAAACATTTATGGAAACCGTTGCCACACCATCGGGACACACACCGGCACTAGGCACAGTATATGTAAACACATAGTTGTTCTCGGCAGTTAATGTAGAAATATTTACGGTTCCAAGGTGTCCTCCAGAAGTTACTAGTGGTCCTGACCAAGATCCTGTGTTTACTTTTGGATTTCCTAATAATTCATACAAATTAAAATCGCTTGTTGGTAAACTATCATTACAATATTCTAAAGAAGCTGAAGTTCCAGCATCAACAGGCGTATCAATATTTACGGTTACCGGAATTGCGTTACTCACACATCCATTATCTACTTGAATATAATAGGTGCTACCATTAACTAATGGTGTAGTTAATGCTAAATCACCTGAAGTTGGGACGCCATTCGTGTCAATACTTGAATACCAATAGTAATTTGCAAAGGCAGTTCCCGTATTTAAGTCGCCAATAGTTGGATTATCACTAGCACAAAACATTTGTGGGTTTGATGGTGTTGGATCTGGAGGTGATACAAACACCGCTGTTTTTGCTACTTCAATTTGACTTGAGCAACCTGTGCCGTTTGGCCCAGCATAAAAAACAACATAATAGGTTTTAAATCCATTTGGAATAACATCCGAAGTATTGGCTTGATTGGTTAACGCTAAATCATTAAAGATTCTAACAGAGCCTCCTGAAGGTATATAGGTTGTAAGTACATCATCGATGTAAGTTTGTATGGTAGCATTTTCATTGCTACAATATACCTTATCTAAGATTTGTCCGGTAGGATTAATGGTGAAATCAATATCAACAGATTGTCTAGATCCACAGCTAGCTGGATTGGTATCGAGATAATACGTTCGTTCGGTGACTAATTGTCCAGAACTAAGTGCTGTTCCGCCGGTACTTGTTGTATACCAAGCGATACCACCACCATTATCCGTAGCATAAGCATTTAAGTCTGAAACTTTAAATCCTGTTGCGTTACATATCGGTGATGTAGGCGGCGTTGGATTGAGAGCAGGACACTGCGCATTCACTGCGAGTGTTGTCCAAAAAAAAACAAAAACAAAGGATGCTATTTTAAAGGCATTCCTAATTAAGGGTTTTGTTATCATAATTGAAATATTTTATATTCAGGTTAATTATAGCCAGTTCAAATTGTTTTCATCCTATTAAAATCCTTAACAGAATTAATCTTACAATTCATACATGGCGCAATTTAACTGATTTTTTTGTATTTCAACGATATTTTTCAAAAAATTTTACATTTAATCGAAAAAAAATGCCTTTAAACGAAAAAACCACCTTAGTTAGGTGGTTTTTTTACTACAAAATATGTTATATTTTAATGTTGAAGCTCTTCTTCGCCTTCTTTTAGCGGAATATTTTGTGGCACAAAATCGACATCGTGTCCTGGTTTGCTGTAATCATATGCCCAACGGTGTACATGAGGAATTTCTCCTGGCCAGTTACCATGAATATGTTCTACTGGGGTTGTCCATTCTAGCGTTGTAGATTCCCATGGATTCTGTACGGCTTTTTTACCATAAAACATACTGGTAAAGAAATTGTACAAATATACTAACTGTACAACACCACCAACTAAAGCAAAAATGGTAATGATGACGTTAACATTGGCTAAATCGTCAAACAACGGAAAATTAGAATTTGTATAATAACGACGTGGTAAACCTGCCATACCTATAAAATGCATTGGAAAGAATACACCATAAGCACATACCGCAGTTATCCAGAAGTGGATATAGCCCAAGTTTTTATTCAACATTCTACCAAACATTTTAGGATACCAGTGGTAAATACCAGCAAACATCCCGTAAAGTGCCGAAATACCCATTACCAAGTGAAAATGCGCTACTACAAAATACGTATCGTGAACGTTGATATCTAAAGCACTATCTCCAAGAATGATTCCTGTTAAACCTCCAGTAATAAAGGTAGATACAAACCCTATTGAAAATAACATGGCAGGATTCATTTGTAGATTCCCTTTCCATAAGGTTGTTATCCAGTTAAATGCTTTTACAGCGGATGGAATCGCAATTAATAAGGTGGTGAATGTAAATACAGATCCTAAGAACGGATTCATTCCTGAAATAAACATGTGATGCCCCCAAACTATCGTCGATAAAAATGCAATAGCTAAAATAGACGCAATCATCGCTCTGTAACCAAAAATTGGTTTACGCGAATTCGATGCCATGATTTCAGACACGAGACCCATCGCAGGTAAAATAACGATATATACCTCAGGGTGACCTAAGAACCAAAATAAGTGTTCGAATAATACAGGCGAACCTCCCTGATAATGTAAAACTTCACCTTGAATAAAAATATCTGAAAGGAAAAATGAAGTCCCAAAACTTCTATCCATTATCAATAATAAGGCAGCTGATAATAATACTGGGAATGAAATAACACCAATTACAGCAGTAATAAAAAATGCCCAAATAGTTAATGGAAGTCTTGTCATAGACATTCCTTTAGTACGAAGGTTAATTACAGTAACTATATAGTTTAAAGATCCTAATAACGATGATGCAATAAAAATTGCCATAGATACTAACCATAAGGTCATACCCATTCCAGAACCACCTTGCGCCATTGGTAATGCACTTAATGGCGGATATATTGTCCATCCGGCAGCAGCAGGTCCAGCTTCAACAAATAAAGATAATACCATGATTATACTTGATAAGAAGAATAACCAATACGATACCATATTTAAAAATCCAGATGCCATATCGCGGGCTCCAATTTGCAACGGAATTAAGAGATTACTAAACGTACCACTTAAACCAGCTGTAAGTACAAAGAATACCATTATAGTACCATGAATGGTAACCAATGCTAAATAAATATCAGCGTCCATAACGCCATCTGGTGCCCATTTACCTAATAAGGCTTCAAACAATACATTAGGCTCTTCTGGCCATGCAATTTGCATACGAAACATCATAGACATAATCACACCAATAACCCCCATAATGGTTCCAGTAACTAGGTACTGTTTCGCAATCATTTTATGGTCTTGACTAAATATATATTTAGTTACAAACGTCTCTTTGTGATGATGTCCGTGGTCGTCGTGTGCGTCGTGAGCGTGAGTATCTTCGTGTGATGACATAATCTTATATCGTTTTACTTTTTTTAATTAATTAATGAGTTTTTGAATTCCTTTTGCTCTTTCATCCAAGCATCATATTCTTCTTGCGTTTCAACTACTATTTTCATTTGCATGTTATAATGCGATTTTCCGCAAATCTTATTACATAACAGCAAATAGTCAAATTCGTAAGGCTCTAAGGCTTCTCCACCTTCAGCAATTAATTTGTTACTTTTTTCTACTCTAATATTATTAATGTTTTTGACTTTATCAATTATCTGAGGTGTTTGTCTCATATCGGCAGTCGTAATTGTAGGTGTAAACCCGAATTGGGTTATCATACCTGGCACACAGTTCATTTGTGCTCTAAAATGCGGCATATACGCTGAATGCAACACATCTTGCGAACGCATTTTAAATAAAACCGGTCTTCCTACTGGTAAGTGCAATTCTGTAGTAATCACATCATCCTGTGCATTCGGATCAGCTTCATCAAGACCAAGGATGTTTGCTCTATCAATATCAATTAAACGCACATTTGCCTTCCCTAAAGTGTTATCTGCTCCAGCATATCTCGCTTTCCAGTTAAACTGTTGTGCATATAACTCCACGATTAACGGATCTTCACTTTCGTCAACACCCATAATATTTATCCATGTATTTAATCCGTAGATAATCAAACCAGCTAAAACAATTACAGGGATAATAGTCCAAATAGCTTCAAGCTTATTGTTATCGGCAAAAAACAATGCTTTTTTACCTTTTTCACCTTTATATTTAAAAGCAAAATAGTGTAATAAGAATTGGGTAATAGTTTGTACAAAGAAAATAATTACCATAGAGATAATCATTAAATTGTCGATGGTTGGACCATGTTCTGATGCCGAATTAGACATTAAAGGCAAATCGCCCCATTTTGCAAAACTTACTATGGTAATGATATAGATGAAGGCTAAAAAGCCCATCATTAAATACCCGTTTATTTTATTATCCTTATCGTTGGCAACTTGAGTATTCTCGTTTTTAGCCTGTGCTAAATCGAAAATCTTCACCATTTGCCAAATGGCTATTAAAATAAATACTAAAACTATAATTGTTAATAAAGCAGTCATTGTTATCGTTCGTCTTTATTTATTTCTAATTAATAATGGAATTGTTCACTTTCTTTTCTAAAAGGATATCCTTTTACAAGTAACGGTGCTTTTGTTAAGGCTGTAAACACCACAAAAATGAATAATCCTGCGAAAAGCAATACAGCACTAATTTCCGGAATGCCTATAAACCATCTATCTCCAACCGTTGCAGGCATAATCATATTGAAAATATCTATATAATGTCCGAATAAAATCACTATTCCAGTCATTACCACAAAATAAGGCACACGTTTATAGTCTGCATTCATTAACAGTAAAATTGGGAATACGAAATTCATAACCACCATTCCTAAAAATGGTAATTTATAATCAGCAAAACGCGTTACGAAATAAGTTACCTCTTCCGGGATATTTGAATACCAAATAAGCATGAATTGTGAAAACCATAAATAGGTCCAGAAAATACTAAACGCAAACATAAATTTAGCAACATCATGTAAATGGTTTTCGTTTACAAACTCTAAATAGTTTCTAGACTTTAAGTAAATGGTTACTAATGCAATTACAGTAATACCACTAACAAACATGCTAGCAAATACGTACCATCCAAATAAGGTAGAAAACCAGTGTGGATCTACACTCATAATCCAGTCCCAAGACATCATGGATTCGGTATAGATAAAGAACACTAAAAATCCTGCCGCAATACGAAACGATTTTTTAAAGTTACTGGTGTCTTCTGCAGTATCTTGTGCAATAGAAAATTTACGTGCAAAATGGCGGTATAAACTCCATCCTGCGATGAATATTAATCCGCGAATTATAAACCAAGGTAAATTTAAAAATGAGGATTTTCCTTGTATTAATTTATCATGAGCAACCACTTCAGGGTCCATCCAAACAAATAAATTATAATGACCAATTGTTCCTGAAGCCACGGCAATTGCTAAAACAATTAATGCACCAGGTAAAACATAGGCAGTAATAGCTTCCATAACTCTGAAAAGCACTGGAGACCAACCTGCCTGTGATGCAATTTGTATAGCATAAAAAGCCAAAACACCTAAGCCAATCATCATAAAGAAAAAGGCTGCAACGTACAACGCAGACCAAGGTCTGTTTGCGATTTGATGCTGAACATGTTTCGCATGATCGTCGCCATGATGTGCTTCGTCAGCTTGAGCATTATGAGAATCTGCAACTGCATGAGTCGCTTCATCCGAATGTCCATCACCATGTGCAGAAGCTTCTTCAGCAAGTAATGTTTTTACTTCATCTAAAGATTTATGAGATGTCATAAAACCATATCCCACACCTAATGCTCCTAAAATCATTAGTATGAAAGAAAATGTCTTTAATTTATTTGAAAATGTATACATATCTTTATAATAATCTTGTCGTTCTTATTTTTCTAGTTGCGCTTTTAAATCTAACACATACGAAACAACTTGCCAACGCTCTTCCTCTTTTAATTGGTTTGCATACGAACCCATCGCGTTTTTACCATAATAAATAGTATGATAAATACTTCCTTCATTGATGGCTCTTCCGGCGTCATCGTAACTAGGTATCCCCAGAATTTTTTCGCGTTTTACTAAATTACCTTGTCCGTCTCCTTTTGCACCATGGCAAATACCACAATAGATATCGTACAATACTTTACCTCTTTCTAAATTTACTTGGGTAGAGTCTAACGGACTTTTTAATGTCTCTTTAGCTAACAAATACCCTTCGGTCGTGTTATCTATTTCAAAAGGTAAATGTCCTCTAGCAATACTACCATCAGCAGGTAACTGTGCTTCTACACCATTAGGAAATGCAGCTTCTCCATACGTTTCATAACCTACAGATTCATACATATTAGGCATAAATTGATAGTTTGGTGCTGTATCTTTTTTACATGAAACCACCACTATTACAAGGGCTAATACTAATATTTTAATCGAGCCTTTCATCATCATTAATGCGCTTTATCAATTATATTAATTTCAACTGCTCCAGTCTCTTTTAGTAAACTTTCAAGTTCTTTTTCATTTCCATCTATAGCTATTTCCATTAAAAAATGGTCGTCTGTAGTTCTAGGATCCGGATTTTCGGCTTGTTTAAATGGCCACATTCTGCTACGTAAATAGAAGGTAATTACCATTAAATGCGCCGCAAAAAACACGGTTAATTCGAACATAATTGGCACGAAAGCCGGCATGTTTTCAATATAACTAAAACTAGGTTTACCTCCAATATCTTGAGGCCAGTCTTCTATCATGATAAAATTCATCATGGTAATCGCAACCGATAACCCAACCAAACCATACAAAAACGCTGTAATAGCAATTCTTGTTGGCGCTAAGCCCATAGCTTTGTCTAATCCGTGTACCGGAAATGGCGTGTATATTTCTTCAATGTGATATCTTTCTGCCTTAACTTTTTTAACGGCCGACATTAAAACATCATCATCTGTATAAATAGCGTGAATAACTTTTGAAGCTTCCATTGACTCTATTCTAGTTTATTAATTTTTTAGCTTGTCCAGACCAATCATCACGTTCTGCTCTTCCAGGGAAGGATTCGGTAATAGAATCTAACAAGTCATATTCTCTTTTGGTCATTTTGCTAACTTGAAGAAAGGTAAAAATACCAATACTATGAAGTACTTCTTCCATTTTAGGTCCAATTCCACTAATTTTCTTTAAATCATCAGCCTTTTGCGTAGTCGCATCAAACGCACCAATACTTCCTAATAAATCGCTAACTTTTGATGCATTATCTGCTTTAGCTTCTGGTTTAGCTGCTGTTACTCCCAAAGAGGTTCTTGCATCTACACCAGTACCAACTAAACTTCCTCCAGCTTCTCTAATTTTTTTGTAACGCTCGCCAGAAGATTTTAAAATTGTTTTCACCTCTGCCTGTGCAATTACAGGAAAGGTTCTTGAGTATAACAAGAATAACACAAAGAAGAATCCAATAGTACCAATGAAAATTCCAATATCTACAAATGTTGGAGAGAACATGGTCCATGATGATGGTAAATAATCTCTATGTAATGAGGTTACGATAATTACAAAACGCTCGAACCACATTCCTATATTTACAACAATAGAAATAAAGAATGAGAACATGATACTAGTACGCAATTTCTTAAACCACATAAACTGTGGCGAGAACACGTTACAAGTCATCATCGCCCAATAAGCCCACCAGTAAGGTCCGGTAGCTCTGTTTAAGAACGCGTATTGTTCGTACTCAACACCAGAATACCACGCAATAAATAACTCTGTAATATAAGCCACACCTACAATAGAACCCGTAATCATGATTACAATGTTCATTAATTCGATGTGTTGTACAGTAATATAATCTTCTAGGTTACACACTTTTCTCATAATAATAAGTAGCGTGTTTACCATGGCGAATCCTGAGAATACCGCTCCTGCAACGAAGTACGGTGGGAAAATGGTGGTATGCCACCCTGGTATCACAGAAGTTGCGAAGTCAAAAGATACAATAGTATGTACAGAAAGTACTAAAGGTGTTGCTAAACCAGCAAGTACCAGTGATACTTCTTCAAAACGTTGCCAATCTTTAGCACGACCAGACCATCCAAAACTCAATAATGAGTAAATTTTCTTTTGAAATGGTTTGATAGCTCTATCTCGTAGCATAGCGAAATCTGGCAATAACCCTGTCCACCAGAATACTAATGAAACCGATAAATACGTTGAAATCGCAAATACGTCCCAAAGTAACGGCGAGTTAAAGTTAACCCAAAGCGAACCAAATTGATTCGGAATTGGTAACACCCAGTACCCTAACCATGGACGACCCATGTGGATAATTGGGAACAAACCTGCCTGAACTACCGAGAAGATGGTCATCGCCTCTGCAGAACGGTTAATTGCCATTCTCCATTTTTGACGGAATAATAAAAGTACCGCCGAAATAAGTGTTCCTGCGTGACCAATACCAACCCACCAAACGAAGTTAGTAATATCCCAAGCCCAACCTACAGTTTTATTCAAACCCCAAGTTCCAATACCCGTAGATATGGTATAAATAATACACCCTATACCCCACAAAAAAGCTGCTAGGGAAATAGAAAAAACTATCCACCACTGTTTATTTGCTTTTCCTTCTACAGGAAACGCCACATCAACGGTAACGTCGTGATATGATTTTTCGCCTGTAACTAAAGGTCTTCTAATAGGTGCTTCGTAATGAGACGCCATTTCTTACTTGTTTATTTGTTTATTTGTTTACTTGCTTAAAGGCTTACTTGCTTAAAAGATATGTCTTTTTAAACTGTTTACTTTTAAACTTTTTACTTTATCTATGCTTCGGTTGTATTTCTCACTTTTGTTTGATACATCACGTTTGGTTTTGTCCCTACGCTTTCTAACAAGTGATACATACGATTATCTTCTTTAAGTTTTGCAACTTTACTTTCTTTATCGTTGATGTCTCCAAAAATCATGGCGCCATTGCCACAAGCTGCAGAACATGCTGTTTGGAATTCGCCGTCTTTAATTTCGCGTCCATCACGTTTTGCATCAAGAATCGTTTTTTGTGTTTTTTGAATACACATAGAACATTTTTCCATAACACCTCTAGAACGAACAACCACATCTGGATTTAATACCATACGTCCTAAATCATCATTCATATGATAGTCAAATTCATCATTCCCTGCATATAAGAACCAGTTGAAACGACGTACTTTATAAGGACAGTTGTTTGCACAATATCTGGTACCTACGCAACGGTTGTAAGCCATTTGGTTTTGACCTTGACGACCATGAGAGGTTGCTGCAACCGGACAAACTGTTTCACATGGTGCATGGTTACAATGCTGACACATGATTGGTTGGAATGCCACTTGAGGATTATCTGAAGGGTTTTCCATTTCACCAAATTCACTTAATGAACTTCCTAAACCAGAAATATCATCTTTCTTGTCGTTATCTTCAATAAAACTTTCTTCAGATGAATAATATCTATCAATACGTAACCAGTGCATATCTCGGCTACGACGTACTTCTGTTTTACCAACTACTGGCACGTTATTTTCAGCGTGACAAGCTATTACACAAGCACCACAACCCGTACAAGCATTTAAATCGATTGATAAATTGAAATGATGACCAACAGTACGATCGAATGAATCCCATAAATCAACTTCTGGTGATGTTACCGGTGTTTCAACATGGTTTAAAGATACTACAGGTACAGCATTCCAATGTGATTTATCTTTTGTATTGAATATTTCTAAAGTCGTTTCTTTGATAATATCGCCACGACCCATTAAAGTATTATGTAATTGTACCGATGCAAACTCATGCTCTCCAGAAGCAGCTTCAATCGTTACGTTCTGAACAGTATTGAAATTTTGGTACAATGCATAGGCATTAACACCTGTTTGCATTTCTTCTTTTAAGCCAATAGTTCTTCCGTAACCAAATGCTAAACCAACAGATCCTTTTGCCTGACCTGGTTGAATAATTACCGGAGCAACAATACTTTTTCCATTTACAGTCACTTTCGCATAACTTCCGTTTAATGCACCGTTAGCAACATGCTTGTTTGCTAAACCTAAAGCATCGGCATCTGCTTTCGATACTGTTAAATAGTTATCCCAAGATGTTCTTGTAATTGGATCTGGAAACTCTTGTAACCATGGATTGTTGGCTTGTTGGCCATCGCCCATACCTACTTTGGTATATAAGGTTAATTCTAATCCTTGTTTTTTTACTGAAGACGCTAAAGCTGATGCTGCATTTCCAGAAGGTGCTTCTACCGATGCTTCAACATTAGAAGTCGCAACTGTTTCGGTCGCAATAGTTCCAACAAAAACACCATCATGCAATGCCTGATTAAAAGAACTACCTCCTAAAATGCTTGTTCCCCAAGCTTCTTTTATATAATCATGATAAGAAACGGTATTTCCTGTCCACGCCAATAGCGCCTCTTGAAATTGTTTCGTATCAAATAACGGACGAATTGCAGGTTGCGTTAAACTGTAATGTCCTTTTTTAATTTCTACATCACCCCAAGCTTCTAAATAATGAGGTGCTGCACCTATATATTGAACGACTGAAGACGTTTCGTCTACTTTCATAGAAAACGCTACAGATAATTCTGTTTTTTTCAATCCTTCAGCAAAATCTGAAGCATTTGGTAAGGTATATAACGGATTTACCCCACTCATAATAATAGCACCCACTTTACCAGCTTTCATATCTGAAACAAGTGCTGCTACAGAGGCATCATTACCTTGACGCGTTTTTATTGGCGTTGCTTTATCAAAAGCTTTACTTCCTAAATACGCATTAATATCTAATACTACGGTTTGTGCGTTTACATCTTGAATTCCGGTTACTACCACAGCATCACTACCAGCTTTCTTTAATTGATTCGCTGCATTTTTAACAGCCTTTTCAACTGCTTCTGGCAAGGTACCCGATACAGA
This sequence comes from Mariniflexile aquimaris, assembly GCF_042676825.1. NCBI lineage: Bacteria > Pseudomonadati > Bacteroidota > Flavobacteriia > Flavobacteriales > Flavobacteriaceae > Mariniflexile > Mariniflexile aquimaris. Next base: position 25,040 of record NZ_JBHTIB010000016.1, on the reverse strand, counting down.
ACCACCAACCACATAACTGTATAATTTAGCTAAGGCTAATTTCTGCTCACTTGGTGTTAAAGGCACACGCTTATCGGCGTTAGCACCCGTTAACGACATATTAGATTCAAATTGAATATGACGCGACATTTTTCCATCTTGCGGAAGACGTCCTTTTGCATATCCAGCATCAAAGCCTCCACCTTGCCAATCTCCTAAGAAATCTGCACCGATAGAAACAATTGTTGAAGCTTTCGAGAAATCGTAATTAGCTAATCCGCGTTCTCCATATTTTGCTTGGTAAGCGTCTAGTGCTGCAGATTCTGAAACCGCATCGTACACGACGTGACGAACATTACCGTACTTTTCTTTAAATTCTGAAATTAACTTGCTCGTAGAAGGACTCGCAAAGGTTTGAGTAAACAACACAATTTCTTTACCAGCACCACTTAAACTTGTTAATTTATCACTTATTTGAGCATTAAAATCGCTCCAAGAAATAGACTGTCCTTCTTTTTTCGGACTTTGAATTCTTAAACTATCATATAGCCCTAAAACCGAAGCGTTTACTCTGGCATTTGCATGACCATTCGTAGCAGCTAAAGCATTATTTTCTATTTTAATTGGACGTCCTTCACGCGTTTTTACCAAAACACTTGCAAAATCGAAACCATCGGCAATTGTAGTCGCATAATAGTTAGCCACTCCAGGAATAATCTCTGTTGGTTGCACAACATAAGGAATCGATTTTACTACAGGTCCTTCGCAAGCAGCTAATGATGCTGCAGCAGTACTAAACCCTACATATTTTAAGAAATCGCGACGTGTTGTAGAACTCGCTCCTAATGCTTCTTTATTACCTAAAAACTCATCGACAGGAATTTGCTCAACAAACTCGTTTTGTTTTAGCGTCTCAACAATAGAACTATTCTCATTTAGCTCTTCAACACTTTTCCAGTATTTCTTGTTTGATGACATATTATATAATTGAATTACTTCTTATTAAATTTATTAATAGTGGCATTTTCCACATTCTAAACCACCCATATCGGCCACAGTAAAAGTATCTTTACCGTACTTCTTAGCTAAAGCCTCATGAATTTTTGTATAGTAAGCGTTGTCTTTAACATTTACATCGGTTGTTCTGTGACAATCAATACACCAACCCATTGTTAAAGGCGCAAACTGACTAACAACTTCCATTTCTTGTATTGGCCCGTGACATGTTTGACATTCAACCCCAGCAACAGACACGTGTTGTGAATGGTTAAAATAAACAAAATCTGGTAGATTATGAATTCGAACCCATTTTACAGGCTGCGATTTACCAGTATATTTTTGTTCAGCATCATCCCATCCAACGGCTTTGTATAATTTTTTAATTTCAGCATTGTAATCAACACCTATAGCAGCACCTTCGGCTAATGTTTCTGGAGCTACTTCATAAATAGATTTATGGCAGTTCATACACACATTTAACGACGGAATACCTGAATGTTTACTTTCTCTAGCAGAAGAGTGACAATATTTACAATCGATACCATTATCTCCGGCATGAATTCTGTGTGAATAATGTATTGGCTGTACTGGTTCGTATCCTTGATCGACACCAATTTGCATAAAGTAACCATAAACAAAATAAGCACTCGCTAATAAAAAGAAAATTGAAACAACCAACATTAAGAATTGATTCTTAACAAAGGCTTGCCAAAGTGGCGTTCTTTTTGATTCTTCAGGTAATTCAATATTTTGAGCCGCAGCAAAACGACGAAGTGTTTTGTTTACAACATACAAGCCTATAGCCAATAATAAAAACAAAATTGCTAAGGCTCCTAAGATAAGTTCGTTAGAAATACCACCTTCAGTCGACGTAGTAGTTGCAGCAGCACCCGTTGCAGCAGCAGCTGGCGCTTCGGCCTTCACCTCCGCAGTATACGCTAAAATGTTATCGAGATCTTCATCACTTAACTGCGGAAATGCCGTCATAGCAGCACCACCATATTCATTGTAAACTTTGTTGGCGTAAGCGTCACCCGATTTAATGACTCCCGCACTGTTTCTAATCCAAGCATAAATCCATGCTTTGTCTAAACCTTGTTCGTCTGCTAAACGCGCTTCTACATTACGCAATGCAGGTCCAGTCATTTTTTTATCTAACTGATGACATGCAGCACAATTGGCATTAAATAAAGTTTTTCCTTTTGCCGCATCTCCTCCCTGAGCAGAAAGAGTTGTTGAAAACGCTAATAAAATGATTAAGCCTAAACTAAGAATATTCTGACTTAATATACGGTGAATCACCTTTCTCATATTGTTGGTTATATTAACTTCTTAACTTTGGTATGACTTTTGTCATTTTTTAAATAAAAAAATCACAGTTATAAAATCACAGGCAAAAGTAATATTTAAACTCGATTTGAGAAATCTTAGTGATGCGATAATGCTAATTTAGAATTATTATAAATAATAAAATAGGCCTAATTTAAGTTTATAACGTATATTTTTGCATAAATTTATTTGATTATGAAACTATTAAAATTAAGAATTAGTCTTTTAGGTATTTTTACTTTTTTGTTAACATCTAGCTATTGTTTTGGACAACAAGGCACTGTATCGATTCAGCAAGACAGCAAAATCACCAATTTACTGGAGATTAAAAAAGAAATGAATAAAAATGAAGCTGATTCTGACCGCTATAAAATACAGATTTATTCAGGCAATCGTGGCAGTGCAGAGTCGGCGCAAAGAGACTTCAATACAACTTTTACAGACTGGAAAGCAACCATTCAATACGAAACACCCAATTTTAAAATTTGGGCTGGAAATTTCACGACGCGTTTAGAAGCAGACCGCGCGTTGAAGAAAATTAAAAATAAATTCCCAAGTGCATTTATTTTCAGACCGAAAAAATAATGCCGTTACTAATAAGCATAAAAAAAAGCGACCCGTGGGTCGCTTTTTTTAGCTTATACAATTTACTTATTTAAGTTTCTTTTTAACTTCAACCTCATGGAATGCTTCAATGATATCGCCTTCCTGAATGTCGTTGTAATTCTTAATTTGCATACCACAATCAAACCCTTTGGTTACTTCTTTAGCGTCATCTTTAAATCGTTTTAAGGATGCTAATTCGCCTGTAAAGACAACCACACCATCTCTAATTAAACGAATTCCTGAGTTTCTAAGAATCTTACCATTGGTTACCATACATCCGGCAATACTTCCAATTTTAGTCACTTTAAATATTTCTCTAATCTCAGCAGTACCTGTAACTTCTTCTTTAAACTCTGGAGATAACATACCTTCCATCGCATCTTTAAGATCGTTGATAGCATCATAGATTATAGAATAGGTTCTAATATCAATTTCTTCTTTATCTGCTATCATTCGAGCGTTACCAACTGGTCGCACATTAAATCCGATAATGATTGCATCGGAAGCCGAAGCTAACAACACATCACTTTCGGTAATGGCACCAACACCTTTATGTAAAATATTAACTTGAATTTCTTCGGTAGATAATTTCTGGAACGAATCGGTTAATGCTTCAACAGAACCATCCACGTCACCTTTAAGGATAATGTTTAATTCTTGGAAGTCACCTAAAGCAATACGTCTTCCAATTTCATCTAGAGTAATATGACGTTGTGTTCTAACCGATTGCTCACGTTGTAATTGTGCACGTTTTGCTGCAATTTGTTTGGCTTCACGCTCGTCTTCAAAGACATTAAATTTATCTCCCGCTTGTGGTGCGCCATCCAAACCTAATATAGATACTGGCGTTGAAGGTCCTGCAGCCACAACATTATTGCCACGTTCATCCTGCATCGCTTTTACCTTACCACTGTTTTTTCCAGCCAATACATAATCGCCAACTCTTAGCGTTCCTGCTTGTACTAAAATAGTCGCAACATAACCACGTCCTTTATCTAAATACGCTTCTACAACAGTACCTAATGCTGGTTTATTTGGATTTGCTCGTAATTCTAATAATTCGGCCTCGAGTAATACTTTTTCAAGTAATTCTTTAACCCCAGTTCCTACTTTCGCAGAAATATCATGCGATTGAATTTTACCGCCCCAATCTTCAACCAATAAATTCATTTGTGCTAATCCTTCTTTTATTTTTTCAGGATTTGCCGCAGGTTTATCGATTTTGTTAATTGCAAAAACAATAGGCACTCCCGCAGCTTGTGCATGGGCAATCGCCTCTTTTGTTTGTGGCATGATATCATCATCGGCCGCAGCCACGATAATAGCGATATCTGTTACTTGAGCTCCACGTGCACGCATCGCGGTAAACGCTTCGTGACCAGGTGTATCTAAAAACGCAATTTTTTGCCCGTTATCCAATTCAACCCCGTAGGCTCCAATATGTTGTGTAATTCCACCAGATTCTCCAGCAATTACATTTTCTTTACGTATATAATCTAAAAGAGATGTTTTACCATGATCGACGTGACCCATTACAGTAACAATCGGTGCTCTTGGTATTAAATCTTCTTCTTTATCTTCATAAATTTCGATAGACTCCTCGATATCGGCAGTTACGAACTCTACTTCATAACCAAATTCTTCAGCAACAATAGATAAAGTTTCAGCATCTAAACGCTGATTCATAGTTACCATCATTCCTAAAGACATACATGCAGAAATAATTTGAGTTACCGGAACATCCATCATGGTAGCTACTTCGCTCGCCGTAACAAACTCTGTTACTTTAAGGATTTTGCTTTCTGCTGCTTCTAATTCTAAATTTCTTTCGGTTTGATCTCTGTGCTGATCTCTCTTATCTCTTCTATATTTTGCGCCTTTTCCTTTAGACGATTTACCTTGAAGTTTCTCTAATGTTTCGCGAACTTGTTTTTTAACATCTTCATCACTTGGATCTTCTTTAACGATTGGACGTCTGGATTGACCAGGCTTCCCTTTAAAACGATCGTTACCGCCTCTGTTATCACCTCTATTGTCGGTAGACTGATTTGGTCCGCCGCCAACTTTACTAATTCGTCTTCGTTTTTTCTTATTTGCGGAAGCTCCGTCGGCACCTTTAGCGTCTGTTTTTTTATCTTCCTTCTTTTTCTTAGGCTTATTAAACTGTGATAAATCAATTTTATCTCCAGCAATTTTTGGACCTGTAAGAACTTGATATTTGGTTTTTACTCTTTCTTCTGGAACTAATTCGCCCGCTGCATTTGTTCGAAGCGTTTTACTTTCTTCTGGCTTTTTAGGCTCTGCAGCTTTTTCCTGTTTAGCTTTAAAAGGCTCCTTGCTCACAGGCGCTTTTGCTATCTCAGGTTTTACAACATCCTGAACAATTTCAGACTTTTTAATTTCTTCTGGAGCTGGTGTTTCTTGAACTACCTTTGCTGCTTCTTCTGCCACAGGTGCAGCCTGTATAGGCTCTTCCTGTTTTGGAGTTTCGGCCACTGGAGTAGGTTTTTTAGGATCTAAATCGATTTTACCTACTTGCTTTGGTCCAGAAAGTGTTTTAGAGGCTCTTATAACTTCTTCTTTTATGGCTGCCTCTTTCTGTTTTTCTTCAATTTCACGTTCTCGTTGCTCACGAAGTACTTCTTTTTCCTTCAATTTTGCTTCACCAACTTCTTTAGATGCCACTTTTTTGTTTGCATCTGTTTGAAATTCGTTTGAAAGAATTACGTGTACCGCTTCTGAAATTTTCGTATTCGGACTTTTTTCTATCTCCACGCCTTTCGATTCTAGAAAATCGACAGCCCGGTCAATAGAAATATTGAGTTCCCGTAATACTTTATTTAATCTAATTGTGTCAGCCATAAATTGCCTTTAAAATACTCAAATATATGTTATTCTTCAAATTCTTCTCTAAGAATTCTAATAACGTCTTTAATTGTTTCTTCTTCTAAATCTGTTCTTTTTACTAAATCGTCTACATCTTGCTCTAAAATACTTTTAGCAGTATCTAATCCAGCTTTACTAAACTCTTCAATAATCCATCCTTCTATTTCGTCAGAGAATTCTCTTAATTCAACATCCTCTTCCGCACCTTCTCTAAACACATCTATCTCGTAACCAGTTAATTGACCAGCTAAACGAATGTTATGTCCGCCTCTACCAATGGCTTTGCTTACTTCTTCTGGCTTTAATATAACTTCTGCGCGTTTTGTTTCTTCGTTTATTTTAATTGAAGTTACTCTTGCAGGACTTAAAGCTCTGGTAATGTATAATTGTAAATTATTGGTGTAATTAATTACATCGATATTTTCGTTCCCTAACTCACGTACAATACCATGAATTCTAGATCCTTTCATACCAACACAAGCACCAACAGGATCGATTCTATCATCATAAGAATCTACCGCCACTTTTGCCTTTTCACCAGGTATTCTCACCACATTTTTAATGGTAATTAAACCATCAAACACCTCAGGTATTTCTTGCTCAAAAAGTTTTTCTAAGAATACTGGGGAGCTTCTAGACATGATGATGGTAGGTTTAGCGCCTTTTAATTCAACACTATCAATTACCCCACGTACGTTATCGCCTTTTCTAAAGAAATCTGATGGAATCTGTTTTTCTTTTGGAAGCACAATTTCGTTTCCTTCGTCATCTAATAAAATAACGGCTCTGTGACGTATATGATGCACTTCGGCTGTATAAATTTCGCCAACTAAATCTTTAAATTGCTTAAAAATTATGGTGTTGTCATGCTCATGAATTTTAGAAATTAAATTTTGACGTAATGCTAAAATTGCTCTTCTTCCTAAATCAATTATTTTTACTTCTTCTGATACATCTTCACCAACTTCAAAATCTGGTTCAATTTTACGAGCTTCAGATAATGATATTTCATGATTAGGTTCCTCAACTTCGCCATCGGCAACTACTACTCTATTTCTCCAAATTTCTAAATCCCCTTTATCTGGATTTACAATAATGTCAAAATTATCGTCGTCGCCATATTTCTTTTTTAAGGCACTTCTAAATACATCCTCTAAAATAGCCATTAACGTTACTCTGTCAATTAGCTTATCGTCTTTGAATTCTGAAAAAGATTCAATTAACGCGATATTCTCCATAACTCTTATTGAATTAAAATTTAATCATCACTTTTGCTTCTACAATGTCATCGTAAGCAATATTTGCTTGCTTTTTTACAGTTATTTTACCTTTACCTACTGGTTTTGGCTCTCTAACTTTCCACTCTAACGTAATTTCTGTTTCGGTTGCTTTTGCTAAAGTTCCTTCGAATTTTTCAGAATTTGTTCTTACCGTTAGCTCTCGTTTTATATTTTTTTTATACTGTCGTTGGTTTACTAAAGGCGATGTCGCTCCTGCCGACATGACTTCTAAAGAAAAATCATGTTCTTCTCTATCGATGTTATGTTCGATGGCTCTGCTTATAAACATGCAGTCTTCAACCAAAACACCTTTATCGCCATCAATTACTATATTTATGTGATTATCTCCTTGAATAGAGAAATCAATTAAAAACAAATCTGGTCGTTCTTGTAACGCAGCTTCTAATAACTCTGTAACGGTATTTTTAAACATTTTTTATTATAAAAAGAGGGGACTTCCCGTCCCCTCTAACTTAATTTTGCCTTTCAACGCTGCAAATATATAATATTTTATTGATTACTACGGTAATATTTCATAAATTTCGAATAAACTCAGCAATAAAAACATGAAAAAAATACTCGTTCCTACCGACTTTTCTGTCCAAGCCGAAAACGCTTTAAAAGTGGCAGCCCAATTAGCAAAAAAGCATAAATGTGAGATTTACTTATTGCATATTTTGGAAATTCCCATGCGTCAAGTAGATCCTATGAGCAGCTACACCAGTTTGCCAGAAGCTGTTTATTTTATGAAACTAGCCCACAAACAGTTTGAGGAATTACGAGCCAACAGTTATCTAAAAAACATTAAAATACACGAACATGTTGAGTTTCAAGAAATATTTAAGGGCGTGTTTCATGTGTGCAAAAAACACGACATTGATTTAGTTATTATGGGCTCTAATGGTGCCGATGGTTTAAGAGAAATGCTTGTAGGAAGCAATACCGAAAAAGTTGTTAGAACCTCCGAAACACCCGTAATGGTTATTAAAAACGAACACAAAACTTTTAAAACTAAAAATTTTGTGTTTGCTTCTGATTTTAAAGAAGAAAGTTTAGGCGCCTTTAAAAAAGCCATGACCTTTGCTGAAATTTTTGGCTCTAAAATACATTTGTTAATGGTGAATACACCCATAGATTTTATGACCACTGCAGAAGCCGAAGATAGAATACAGAATTTTATTAAGCCGTTTAAATTGTCGAATGTCAGCATTCATATTTACAGCGACATGACTGTTGAAAGAGGTATTATGAATTTTTGCAAGTCTATTGATGCCGACTTAATTGGCATGAGCACCCACGGCAGACAAGGGATTTCTCATTTCTTTAATGGCAGTATTAGCGAAGATTTAGCAAATCATGCCAAACGCCCTGTAATTACTTTTAAAATCTAAACTGAAACTATTGTAACAATCGGGATTTACCACCCTGCTGACTTATTAGGGCTTGCTTCGGCAAACTTCGTTCGCTACTTTCAAAACAAAATACATTTTGTTTCTCAGTAATGCTCAGCATAAACTTCTCGCAATTTATTCAATCATGTTCAAAAAAAATCCTGACTCAAATTAAGAATCAGGATTTACAACCATGTTGGCTTACTAGGGCTTACTTCGACAGCGCTCAGCATAAACTTCTCGCCCCTTATTCATTCATGTTCAAAAAAAAATCCTGACTCAAATTAAGAATCAGGATTTACAATCAAGTTGGCTTACTAGGGCTCGAACCTAGACTCTTCTGGACCAAAACCAGACGTGTTGCCAGTTACACCATAAGCCAATGTGCAATTGAGGCTGCAAATTTAGTACAAAGTTTTATTTTAGCAAGTATTTTTTAAAAAAATAATTGCGATTACTTAAGGTTTACTTAAAAACATACTGAATACCATAATTATTATTAAATTCGCCGATGCAAACAAACATGTTTTTTTATGACCAATTTCAATTTTAAAAAATGGAATACCATTTTAGGATGGATTACTTTTTTAATAGCACTTACCACCTATACCCTTACGGCAGAACCAACAGTAAGTTTTTGGGACGCAGGCGAATACATATTAACGTCGGCAAAATTACAAGTAGGACACCCTCCTGGAGCTCCGTTTTTTCAGATGTTGGGCGCCTTTTTTGCCATGTTTGCTTTTAAACCAGAGCAAGTTGGTTTTATGATGAATATGATGAGCGCCATTTCCAGCGCCTTTACTATTCTCTTTATGTTCTGGACCATTACTTTGCTCTTAAAAAAACTTGTTGCACATAAAAACGAGATCAATAATGCCAAAGCTATTGCCATTTTAGGCAGTGGTTTAGTAGGTAGTTTGGCGTTTACCTTTACAGATTCTTTCTGGTTTAATGCAGTAGAAACCGAAGTTTATGCCATGGCAACCTTGATTATGTCTGTGCTATTTTGGCTCGGTTTACGCTGGGAACAGGATATGCATAAACCCCGAGGCAATCGCTGGCTTATTTTAATTTCGTTTATTATCGGGCTTTCGTTTGGGGTGCATTTTATGGGATTATTAACCATTCCTGCCATTGGTCTTATTTACTTCTTTAAAAACTACAAAACAGTCACAATTAAAAATTTTATAATTGCCAATGTGGTTTCGGTAGTAATCTTACTATTCATTTTTAAACTATTAGCGCCTAATATTCTTAAGATTTTTAGTGTTTTCGAAATCTTTTTTGTGAACTCTGTTGGGCTCCCATTTAATTCTGGTTCTATCATTGCAGGAATCGTGCTAGTAGCGGTCATTGCCTATGCTTTAAGGTACACTACTAAAAAAGAATACGTAAATTTAAACACAGGCATCTTATGTGTTACGTTTATAATTATTGGTTTTTCAACTTGGTTAATGCTTCCAATAAGAGCCAATGCCAACGTGGTAATTAATGAAAACAATCCGTCGAGTGCCAGAGAATTACTTGCCTATTATAATTTAGAACAGTATCCGGAAACCCACTTGTTTTACGGACCGCAGTTTACCGATCAATATGCGTATTTAGATGATAACAATCCGTATGTAGACGACAAACCTAAATACGAAAAAGACGAAGTAAAAGGCGAATATGTTATTGTAAACAATTACAAAAAAGCAAAACAAAACTACAACAGTAAACATGCCTCTATACTACCTCGTATGTGGAGCGGTGAACATGCTGAAAATTATATGATGTTTTCAGGCTATTTAGAGTTTAAGCTGAAACCTGAGTATCAAATGGAAAATCAGCTTAGAACTGTGGTTAATAACTTTAAAAAAGATGTCGCCAGCGGCAATGTTGATTACGAAGATTACAACAGCTTTTTAACGCGCTATAAAGGTTATATCGATGTAGAAAAACCATCGCTATGGCAAAATGTAACCTACATGTTTCAATATCAGTTAGGATATATGTACTGGCGTTATTTTATGTGGAATTTCTCTGGAAGACAAGACGATATTCAGGGTAAATATGATAACCATGGCAATTGGATTACCGGTATAAAACCTTTAGACGAGAAGCTTTTAGGGCTTTCGCAAGATAATTTACCAAGCGATGTTAAAAACAATAAAGGCCGTAATACGTACTATTTATTACCGTTCCTTTTAGGACTTTTAGGATTTATATTTTTGTTCAATAAAGACAGAAAACTGTTTTGGACCATGCTTGTATTTTTCCTTTTTACAGGAATCGCTATTCAGGTTTATACCAACGTGCGTCCCTTTGAGCCGCGCGAACGCGACTACTCGGTGGTTGGTTCTTTTTATGTATTTGCACTTTGGATAGGGTTTGGTGTTTATGCCTTATTCGACGCCTTTAAAAAATTGGTAACACCAAAACTGTTAGCTCCTGCAGTTTCTGTAATCTGCCTGGTTTTGGTACCAGGTATTTTAGCAGCTAACAATTGGGACGACCACGACCGATCTGATAAATACACCGCAAGAGCCATGGCGAAAATGTATTTAGATTCTTGTGCCAAAGACGCTATATTATTCACTATTGGCGATAACGATACGTTTGCATTATGGTACGCGCAAGAAATTGAAGGCTATAGAACTGATGTGCGCGTGGTAAACACCAGTTTATTTCAAACCGATTGGTATATAGACCAAATGAAGCGCAAAGCGTATGAAAGCGACCCGATTCCGTCGCAATTAACCCACGATTTATACAAATATGGCACCAACGATTATATAATTATCGAGCCTGTTGTAAAAGATACTTTATATGTGAAGCAATTTTTAGATTTTATTGCGAGCAATAATCCGAAAACAAAGTATAAATACATTTTAGAACAAAAAGGAATAGACTTGTCGCAGGTTAGAAATCAAGATTTAACGGCGAGCTATTTACCAACCGAATTTTTAAGAATTCCGGTAAATAAAGAAAATGCTTTAAAATATGGCCTTGTAAAAGCCCAGGATGCCGATAAAATTGTGCCTCACATTGATATTCATATTACAGGAAATGCCTTGTACAAGAACCGATTATTAATGCTTGATATTGTGGCTAATAATCATTGGAAACGCCCTATCTATTTTACAGGAGGTAGTTTTGGAGACGACGATTATATCTGGATGAAAGATTATTTACAGCTTGATGGCATGTGTTACAAACTGGTACCAATAAAAACACCAGTAGACAGAGCAAATCCGTTTGATATGGGACGTGTTGACAGCGAATTAATGTATGAAAAAGTTAAAAAATGGGATTGGGGAAATAGCGGCAAAGACATTTACCACGACCCAGAAACACGCAAAAACTCCATTACCTACCGCGGTAATTTGGCGCGCTTAATTGAGCAATTACTTACTGAGAACAAACTCGATAAAGCAGAAGAAATTGCCGATATTGCCATGACGAATATGCCTGTAGATTATTTTGGGTATTACACCTTATTAGAACCTTACATTACGGCGTATTACGAAATTGGTAATAAACAAAAAGCGCAAAAATTATACAAACAAGTAGCTAAAAAATATCAGGAAAACCTAGCCTATTACAGCAGTTTAACACTTGCTAACCAGGATAGGCTGTTTGAAGATATTTACACCGATATTCAACGCTACAAAGGTTTGGTAGATGTTATTACAAAATACGATTTGGAATTCGCCAAAAAAGAAGGCGACATATTTAATACTAATTTGATGCTGTTTAAACATTTTTATGGAGAAGACGCCGAAAGCAAACCCAATGAAGAATTAGATATTCCGGTACAAGATAACACCTTAGATGTAACCGAGTAAGGCATGACCTTAACACCTGTAAAAACACCAATAGTTGCAAAAAAGATGTTCCCAAATTATATTTGGGACATCGCAACTACTGAAAAAACTATATATCTTACGTTTGATGATGGCCCAACGCCAGACATTACAAACTGGACATTAAACACCTTAAAAAACTACAATGCCAAAGCAACTTTTTTTTGCATTGGTAAAAACATAACCGCCCACCCTAGTATTTTTCAAAATATTATGAATGATGGGCATGCTATTGGAAATCATACGAACAACCACATTAAAGGCTGGAAAACAAAAACCAATAACTATTTGGCTAATATTGAATTGTGTGAAGATGCTTTTAGAATTCAGAATTCAGAAATTAGAAATCAGAATTTGTTTCGTCCGCCTTACGGACAAATAACCCCAAAACAGGGCAAAAAACTGCTGGCTCTGGGGTACAAAATAATTATGTGGGATGTATTGTCTTTTGACTGGGAAAAGAACATATCTGAAGAAACCTGTTTTAATAACGTGATATCTAAAGCAACCAGCGGCAGTATTGTGGTGTTTCATGATAGCGTGAAAGCTTCCAAAAACATGCAATATGCCTTACCGAAAGTATTAGATTATTTTAGCAAAAAAGACTTTAAGTTTGAAGCTTTAGCATTTTAACATAGACTAGATGCTTATTAAAATATGGTTGCCTCGTATTTAAATTAATGAAAATATAATTTTTAAAATTACTGCTGAGTTTGCGTTAGGGATTGCAGCGGCATCCTTTTTGTGATGCTTTGAAACGATACCATTTTATAGCACCTAACTATTTTTGATAATATGATCTCGAAAAATATTTGTCGGTGCTTCACAAAAAGATATAGCGTAAAGCCCGACCTGTTCCTGAACTTATTTCAGGATAAAGGGAACGCCCAATAAAAACAGGTGCCCGCCAAGAAATTTAGACGTATTGCTGAATTATACTAATAAGGGTATTCGCGTCTTGCTCGCCGCTTTGACGCCATTTCATTTCGCCATCTTTATAAATAATTAATGTTGGTAATGCTTTTACGCGTAGGGCTTCTGCGAGCTCTTCGTTTTTTTCAACATCAATTTTTATTACTTTGGCCTTATCACCAAGTGCAGCGGCAACATCTCTAAGTACTGCGTGCATCGCAGTAGATTGCTCATTCCATTCTGTGAAAAAATCTAACAAAACAGGAATTTCTACATCAATAAGTTCCCCAAATTTTGACATACATTTTTGTTTATTAGTCAAATATACTTATACAAACCTACGTAATTTTTCGAAAATACCAATAAATGCCCTATTTATAATGTATTGTAATAAAGATAAACAATTTTTTGGCTTATAAAAGTGCTTTATTTAAGAGATTGCCGCTCCCTTTTTAAGTTCAATTACTGTAATTTCTGGCCAAATGCCTACGCGTCCCGGAAATGCTAAATACCCAAAACCGCGATTTACATTTAAATATTGACCCATTTCTTTATAAATACCGGCCCAATATTTATAGCGCCATTTTATAGGACTCCATTTTATCCAACCCGGAATTTCTATACCAAATTGCATACCGTGGGTGTGTCCGCTTAAAGTTAAATGATAATGATACGGGTGTTTAATAACTTGCTTTTCCCAGTGTGTTGGGTCGTGACTCATTAAAATTTTAAAATCGTTTTCTTTTATTTGCTTAGACGCTTTGTTTAAATCGCCCGCTTGTTTAAAGCCGCCAACACCCCAATTTTCTACTCCAACAAGCGCAATACGCTCGCCATTTTTTTCTAAGAATCGGCTTTCGTTTAATAACAAATCGAAGCCTAATTCTTTTTGTAAGGCTTTTAAGGTTTCTAAATTTTGATGTTTGGCTTCCTCCGATTCCCAGCGCGCATAATCGCCATAATCGTGATTTCCTAAAACGGAATACATGCCATCTTTTGCCTGTAATTTATTAAAAACGTTCATGTAAGGCAACAACTCGTCTGCTTTATTATTTACCATATCGCCGGTAAATAAAATGACATCGCTTTGTTGTTCGTTTATTAAATTAACAGCATAGTTTAGCTTGTCTAAATTATCGAAACTTCCGGAATGAATATCGCTGATTTGGGTGATTTTATACCCATCGAAGGCATCGGGTAAGTCTTCAAAATTAAGGGTGTATTTTAAAACCTTGTAGTTGTATTTTCCTTTGTAAATACCATAAATAATAGATGTTAACGGTATGGCAGCAATGCCCAGCGCAATTTGACTTATAAATTTTCTTCGAGACGCCAAATAATTTCCTTTAGCAGCTTCGCCTTCGGTAAAATAACGGTACGCTGCCATTGGCACTCTAAAAATATCTTCTGCAAACATGCCTATTAAAAGCACCATTTTTGGTATGATGATGGCCAAAAGAAAGCCAAAAGCATAGGCATTGGCATGCGAAAAGCCATTACTACGGTTAAAACCCGCGTAACTATAAATAAAATTACCAACTACTAAAACCGATAGTAACCAGTATAATAAGTACATCCAATTATTTTTTGTGATGGTTTTAAATGCCTGAAATGCATACAAATCCATAATTATAAAAACGATTAGAAAGACAATCCAACGAAGCATAGTATTTTTTTTATCAAAGATAACGGTATTATAAAAGATTACGAATTACTATAGAGGTATTTAACTTATACTTAAGAATTAAATCCATTAGAATTTTTAAAAAGTTGCTGCCGAAATGTGCATTATTCTCTAATTAACGCTTAACTTTTTGTAGTTTTGGTTTCTATCAAAACAAATACTATGTCCGATCAAAAACGTCTTTTCTTAGTTGATGCTTACGCCCTAATTTTTCGTGGGTATTATGCCTTTATTAAAAACCCTAGAATTAATTCGAAAGGTGTTGACACCTCGGCCATTATGGGTTTTATGAACTCGCTTTTAGACGTTATTAAACGCGAACGCCCAGACCATTTAGCGGTTTGTTTTGATAAAGGCGGAAGTGCCGACCGTGTGGAGATGTTTGAAGCTTATAAAGCCAATAGAGATGAAACGCCCGAAGCCATAAAAATTGCTGTGCCGTACATACAAGACATTTTAAAAGCCATGCACATTCCTATTATGGTGAAAGATGGTTTTGAAGCCGACGATGTTATTGGAACACTTTCTAAACAAGCTGAAAAAGAAGGCTATAAAACTTTTATGGTTACGCCAGATAAAGATTTTGCGCAATTGGTTTCTGAAAATATTTTTATGTACCGCCCTGTTTTTGGTGGTGGTTACGAAACCTGGGGCATTGACGAAGTAAAAGCAAAATTTGAAGTTGAAGACCCTTTACAGGTAATAGATTTTCTGGGTATGATGGGCGATAGTAGCGATAATATTCCTGGTTTGCCAGGTGTAGGCGAAAAAACAGCCAAAAAACTCCTTGCCCAATATGGCAGTATGGAAAACCTTTTAGCCAATACCCATGAGCTTAAAGGCAAGATGAAGGAAAAGATTGAAGGCGCTAAAGAATTGGGTTTACTTTCTAAAAAACTGGCCACCATTATGCTTGATGTTCCGGTGGTTTTTGATGCCAAAGATTTTGAATTGAACCACCCAGATATTCCTAAAGTGACGGAAATTTTTCAGGAGTTAGAATTCAGACAATTGCTTTCTAATTTCGAAAAAACTTTTGCATCAAACGATGAAACGGCTTCGGTTTCTAACGGCAAAGCATCGGCAGTAACGGAAACAAAAACAACTCCCAAGGAAGTTAAAGCAGCCGGTGCTGGCCAATTTTCTTTATTTGGAGCCGATATCTCTTCCGCGGAAGCGAAAACAGAAACCACATTTGAGCGCAAAACTGCCGAAACTACGCCGCATTTTTACCAGAGCGTTGCCTCGGGTATGGCTACCAAACTGTTTATTAAAAATTTAATGAGCCAAAGCAGTGTGTGTTTTGATACCGAAACCACTGGCTTAAACCCCATAACCGCCGAACTGGTGGGCATTTCTTTTTCGTGGGAAATTGGCAAAGGGTTTTATGTGCCATTTCCGGAAAACAGAGACGAAGCGCAAGAACTTATTGAACAATTACGTCCGTTTTTTGAAAGCGAGGCGATTCAGAAAATCGGTCAGAATTTAAAATACGACATTAAAGTTTTAGCTAAATATAAGATTACGGTAAAAGGCAAGTTGTTCGACACCATGTTAGCGCATTATTTAATTAACCCCGACATGCGCCATAATATGGATGTTTTGGCGGAAACGTATTTAAATTACTCCCCGATTTCTATTGAAGAATTAATTGGGAAGAAAGGAAAAAATCAGCTTTCGATGCGTGAGGTAGCGCTAGAAAAACAAACCGAATACGCTGTTGAAGATGCCGACATTACCCTGCAACTTAAAGAACATTTTGAAAAGGAATTAGGAGAAGCCAATACCCAAAAATTGTTTGACGATATTGAAATTCCGTTACTTCGTGTGCTTGCTGCGATGGAATTAGAAGGTATTAATCTGGATGAAGCCTTTTTAAACTCACTATCGGAAGAACTTGATAACGATATTAAAACCTTAGAAACAAAAATATATGCCGAAGCTGGCGAAGCATTTAATATTGCTTCCCCAAAACAACTGGGCGATATTTTATTTGATAAACTAAAACTGGTTGATAAACCTAAAAAGACGAAAACCGGACAGTATGCTACGGGTGAAGAAATTTTAAGTTATTTGGCAAAAGACCACGCCATTGTTCGGCATGTATTAGATTACCGTGGGTTGGCAAAATTAAAAAGCACCTATGTCGATGCGTTACCTACCCAGGTTGAACCTTCAACTGGTCGTGTACACACCGATTATATGCAAACTGTTGCGGCTACAGGGCGTTTAAGTAGTAACAACCCCAACCTACAAAACATTCCTATTCGTACCGAACGCGGTAGGCAGGTGCGAAAAGCTTTTATTCCGCGAAACGATGATTATGTGTTACTGGCAGCCGATTATTCGCAAATAGAATTACGCATTATTGCGGCTTTAAGTAAGGAAGAAACCATGATAGAGGCTTTTAAAAATGGTGAAGATATTCATGCGTCTACTGCTTCAAAAGTATTTAATATTCCCCTTGCAGAAGTTACTCGCGAACAGAGAAGTAATGCCAAAACCGTTAATTTCGGAATTATTTATGGTGTTTCGGCATTTGGATTAAGCAATCAAACCGATTTAAGCAGAAGCGAAAGTAAAGACCTTATAGACACTTACTACGCCACCTACCCAAAACTGCGTCGCTACATTAGTGAACAAATCGATTTTGCCCGCGAAAATGGCTATGTACAAACCGTATTGGGCAGACGTCGCTATTTAAACGATATTAATTCCAGAAACGCTGTAGTTAGAGGTGCTGCCGAACGTAATGCGGTAAATGCGCCTATACAAGGTAGTGCTGCCGACATTATTAAAATTGCGATGATTAGAATTTACGATAAGCTTATTGCGGGTAATTTTAAAACCAAAATGTTATTGCAAGTGCATGATGAGTTGGTTTTTGATGTGCATAAACCAGAATTGGAAGCTATTAAAACCTTGGTTAAAACCGAAATGGAAAACGCTTATAAATTAGACGTGCCATTGGTGGTTGATTTGGGTGTTGGTAACGATTGGCTGGAGGCGCATTAAATAGAGGTATTCGTGTTGCTCTCTTTATTTGAATATTATGAGGTGCATACTTTGGTTCGATGGAAAAACACCCCTAAAGTCCCCTCAAGGGGACAATCCTAATTGACAAACTCTATAGGTTGGATCTTTGAAGTTTTTATATCGAATTTCATTGTTTTACAATTTTTTTTAAATAATCTGAACTGGGACGATTTTTTACAATATCGATGGAAGTACACCCCTAAAGTCCCCTCAAGGGGACATTCCTTATTGAGAAGTTTTTTGGTTGGAACTTTGAAGTTGTTTTATGGATTTTCGACTTAATTTGTTTTTTGAAAGTTTTCTAAGTGTGATGTTATAGTACATATAAAAATGATTGAATCGCGATTTATTACTTATAAATACTAAATAAATTAGGTATGTAAACAATAATCCCCTCGAGGGGACAAACCTAATTGAGAGGCTTTATTGGTTGGAACTTTGAAGTCGTTTTCTTCTGGTATTGTTTGTTGAAAGTTATCTGAGTGTGATGTTTTAGTACATATAAAAATGATTGAATCGCGATTTATTACTTATAAATACTAATTAAATTAGGAACGTTAACAAATATCCCCTTGAGGGGATTATAGGGGTGTAAGCATAGACATGAGAAACAAAATAATACCATACAACCCAAAATTAAAACTACTGGCACGGGAGTTGCGGAAAAACAGCACGCTTCCAGAGGTTTTATTATGGCAAAACATTAAGCAACGCGGTTATGGCGTTCAATTTCATAGGCAAGTACCCATGCTTGATTATATTGTTGATTTTTATTGTCATGAAATTGGTTTAGCGATTGAAATTGACGGCAGCAGTCATGAACAATCTTATTCTTACGATGTTAAAAGACAGCAAGCTTTAGAAGGTTATGACGTGACATTTTTAAGATTTTCTAATGAAGATGTTAAGAAAAATATGTTCAGCGTTTTATTAATTATTGAAGAAACCGTAAATAAATTACAAGGATAAATACCGCCAAAAATAGCGTTATGTTTTGCTACTTTGACAGAAAAACACCCCTTAGAGCTTCGCTCGCTATTTTCGATGGAAAAACACCCCTAAAGTCCCCTCGAGGGGACATTCCTTATTTAGAGGCTTTATAGTTTAGAGCATTGTAGTTTTTATATGGAATCTCATTGTTTTACAATTGTTTTAAGCAATCTGAACTGGGACGAATTTTTACAATATCGATGGAAGTACACCCATAGAGCTTCGCTCGCTATTTTCGACAGAAAAACAACCCTAAAGTCCCCTCAAGGGGACAATCCTATTGGAGAGGCTTTATAGGTTGGAACTTTGAAGTTTTTATATCGAATTTCATTGTTTTAAAATTGTTTTAAGTAATCTGAACTGACACGAATTATCACAATAAAAATAATAGTATTGCGATTTATTACTGCTTAAAATTAAATTTCAAACAGAAACAATATTCCGTTTGAGGGGATTACAACCCTGTTGTTTTATACGACAAAAAAATGTGCGTAATTTCGTGATTTGTCATATTTTTTTGTATTTTTAGCTTTGCTATAAATCTATCATGAGTAATTTACCAATTGTAACTCTTTCTAAAAAGCGTCATAGAAACGACAACCAAATCTTTATTGGTTTTAAGTACGATAGCGCACTAATAGAAGTTGTAAGACTACTTCCCAACGCTACTTGGAGCGCCACATTAAAAAGCTGGTATATAAAAAATAATCCTGAGAATTTAAAATCAATACATGCCGTTTTTAAAACGCATGCTTATGTAGATAGTAGTCAATTATTTGACAAAGCTGCCGAAAAAGCTGAATTTTTTCCAGTAAAACGTGAGCGGAAATTGAGCGCAGAAAACAGAACGCTTTTAAATGGTTTTTATAAATATTTAAAAGGCAAGCGCTACAGTGCAAGTACCATTGAGACTTACAGTTTTTTTATTGCCGATTTTATTGAATTTCATAGCACCAGAGCTCCTGAAAGTTTTACGACTAAAGATGTTGAGTTATTTATTGAAAGTGTATTCGTAAAACGACAGTATTCTATAAGTTCGCAACGTCAATTTATAAGTGCGGTAAAACAATTTATTAATTATTACCCCAGTACAGGCATAAATAATTTAACGTTAACACGTCCTAAAAAATCTAAAATTCTTCCTACGGTATTGTCGCAAGAAGAAATGATAAGCATCATTCAGCATACCAAAAACCTGAAACATCGTGCTATTTTGGCGCTTATTTATTCGGCAGGACTACGAATAAGCGAGCTTTTAAATTTAAAGCTTGAGCATTTTCAAATTCACAGAAAACAATTGCATATAAAAAGTGCTAAAGGCAGAAAAGACAGATATGTAACTCTGGCCGAAAGTTTTATGCCTTTATTACAAAATTATTTAACCACTTATAATCCGCAGCTATATTTTGTTGAAGGTCAATCGGGATTACAATATTCTGCTTGCAGTGTTCGGAAATTTTTATCGAAATCTTGCAAAGCGGCTAAAATTCATAGAAGCATTACGCCACATACCTTAAGACATAGTTATGCCACCCATTTATTAGAAAGTGGCGTAGGCTTAAGGCATATACAAGAATTATTAGGCCATAGTAAACCGGAAACCACGATGATTTACACACATGTGGCGCGAAAAGATTTACTGGACATAAAAAGTCCTTTAGATCATGCTGTGAAGCAATTGCAAGAGATGCAAAAAGACGAACAAAACTTCCTATTATCCCGCAATATTTAAATGGAAATAGGAACAAAAGTAAACATATAACCAGTTCTACGCAATTTGAAAAAAACAGTACCAAACTTAATACGAATTGAATCGAGCTATGAACCAATAGCATCCGAAAGATTATTACTTTGGAGATATAATCGTATAATCGATGAAGGATATTCTTTTCCAATATTTGACTTTTATTGCTACTGTGCTCTTTTGATAAGACACGCTAAATTGGAACGGTATCCTGAAATAATGCTAAACGGAACTGAACTTAAACCGGAAATAAAATTTCAACTAATAAACTTTCAAATTAACAACGATGAAGAAGTTTCAAAAACTGACAAGGAATTTCATCTTGTAGAAATGAAAAAAATGTTAGTTGAACGAAAAAAGTTTATAAAAAAAGAAATTCGTCAAACTAAAATTGACAGAAGTGAAATAGAATCAATAAGTCCTAAAAACTCTGAATTTTATCGAACTCTATTAATTCTGACAAGGGAATTTACCGACATAACACTTATGGATTGGTTTATTCCAATTGTTTTGACTTATGAAAGACTTATACATATCTTTATTAGACACGTAGAAGAAACCAAATTTGCAGACGGAAAAAAGAAACGACAGACATTTTTCGATTATGAACCGAACGAAATTTGGACTCTTTTAAAAACACTAATAAAATATGACAAAGAAAACATTGAAAATCATTTTCTAGAAAATAGTGTCCATCACCAATTGGAAAGGAAAGATTTAATGACAGATTATCTTCGGAATTATGAAAATCCAATAGTTTTTAATGGAGATAGTTTTGTAATACGAATTGACAAGAATGGATTTATTAAACAATTTTATCAGTTATAAAAACTGCGTAGAACACCGTATATAATTTATTGCTAGTTCTAGCCTACTTACGAAAATCCTCGCGGATTTTCTATTCGGTTTTTATTTACTAAATTAGGTGCTTAACCACGCAACAAACCATATACAAACACGTTGGCGGTAATTTGAAGAAACAATTAACAACGAAAAACATTCAAGAAAATGAAGCTATAAGTAACTGTAAGATAGAATAAGAATTGAAATATCCTTTAATACGCAAAGTAGAAAGGGCGATTGTTAATATTAAAAAATTAGAAAATGACACAGTTACAAATGATTGACAAAACAAAGTCAATAGCTCAAAATGATAAAAATATTTCTGCCGTATTTATGTACGGGTCATTTACCAAAAATGAAGGGGACAAATATTCAGATATTGAATTCTACATCTTCTTGAAGGATAAAGAAAATTTTTCCGCTGAAAATTGGGTAAGCCAAATTCATCCTTTGGCATTATATTTTACCAACGAGTATGGAAGTGAAGTTGCCATTTTTGAAAATATGATAAGGGGGGAGTTTCATTTTTTGACAAACGACCAAATGGAAGTTATCAAATCGTGGGACGGTTTGGTAGAGTTTAGCGACTTTGACAAGATGATTTTAGTAGATAAAGAAGATTTATTGACTAACACGCTCAAAGAAATAAAAACTAAAGTACCTGATCGAACAACAAATGAAAATATCCTGTGGTTGAGCCAATCATTGTTGAATGTTTTACTTACAACAAGCAACTTAATTAAACGACAGGAATTTGCTCACGCTTACCAAAGCTTATCAAATGTTCAAAAATATTTACTTTGGTTAATAAGAATTGAAACATACCAAACCAAACATTGGGAAAGTCCAACAAAAAGCTTGGAAAAAGACATAGACCCAGATTGGTATTCGTTATTTCAGGAGACAACATCAGAATTAGATCCGACAGATATTAAAACAGCTTTCAAGAAGACATTAACATTGACTGAAAAACTTTTTGATAATCTTGGAGTTGAAGCAAAATTAAAGGGGGTATTAAGGAGAATTGAATAAAAAAAACTACCGCCAACATTGTATAAGCGTAATGCGGGCTGAACTGCTAAATTTGAGCATTTTTGCTCCTAAGAAACTTTGTGGTGGGCGGACAGTGAATTGCTCCGAAATCCCGCACTACGCTTATACTTGACCGTTGTGTGTCATTTTTTGAGAAAATTTGAACTATAATGAAAAACAGAGATGAATTTTGTAAATTTACGCTTAAAAAGGAACAAACCTGAATGACTAAAAAAGCATTAAATAATAATTTTCATAACGCTTCAAGAGCAAAAGAGGACGAATTTTACACTCAACTTTCTGACATAGAAAGAGAATTAAAATATTACAAAAAGCATTTTAAAAACAAGGTTGTTTATTGCAATTGTGATGACCCAAGAGTTAGTAATTTCTTTCATTACTTTTCTTATAACTTTGAGAAATTAGGATTAAAAAAACTAATTGCAACTTGTTACAAAAACCAAAGTATGGACTTGTTCAGTCAAAACGACAAAGAACAAGCCATTTATTTAGAATATGATGGCGACAAAAACGGAAATTTTGAACCAGACCCAGAAGAAATTGGAATTAAAAATTTAAAAGGTAATGGTGATTTTAGAAGTGAAGAAAGTATTGAACTTTTAAAGCAAGCTGATATTGTAGTTACAAATCCACCCTTTTCATTATTTCGTGAATATATTGCTCAATTAATTGAATTTGACAAAAAATTCTTAATTATTGGAAGTCAAAACGCAATTACTTACAAAGACGTTTTTCAGCATTTTAAAGAAGATAAAGTTTGGTTAGGTTATAAAAACGGTGATATGGCTTTCCAAGTTCCTGAACATTACGAACCAAGAGAAACAAGATATTGGGAAGATGATGAAGGACAAAAATGGAGAAGTTTAGGAAATATTTGTTGGTTTACTAATCTTGACATTTCCAAACGTGATGAAGATTTAATTCTTTACAAAACTTATAACGAAGAAGAATATCCAACATATGATGATTATGATGCAATAAATGTGAGTAAAGTTGCAGAAATCCCAATGGATTACAAAGGAAAAATGGGTGTTCCAATTACGTTTTTAGGAAAATACAATCCTTCTCAATTTGAAATAGTCGGACTTGATAGATATGTTGAAGATAACTCTAATTATGGCAAAAGGTTTTCTGTAAATGGTAGAGAAACTTATGCAAGAATAATAATTAAGAACAAAAAAATATGAAGATAAAACTCAAAGAAATTACAGTCCGAGAATTGACGAACGGTTATGAAGATAAAGAAGAAGATGGAGTAATTGGATTTGACGGAAAATTAGATATTCGTCCACCTTACCAAAGAGAATTTATCTATAAGGAAAAACAAAGAGATGCAGTAATAGATACAATTTCAAAAGATTTCCCTTTAAATGTAATGTATTGGGCAGTTCAAGAAGATGGAAACTTTGAAGTTATAGATGGACAACAAAGAACTATTTCAATTTGTCAATATGTAGAAGGCGATTTTGCTTTTAAAAATAGATATTTTCACAACCTACAAAAAGACGAAAAAGAACAGATTTTAAACTATAAATTAATGGTTTATCTCTGTACAGGTTTGGATAGTGAAAAGTTGGAATGGTTCGAGACAATTAATATTGCAGGTGAAAAACTAACAGACCAAGAATTGAGAAACGCTGTTTATTCAGGTTCGTGGGTTTCAGATGCAAAAAGGCATTTTAGCAAAAGTAATTGTCCTGCTTATGGTTTAGGTAGCGATTATTTAAATGGTTCAGCAATAAGACAAGAATATTTAGAGACAACCATAAAATGGATTAGTGATAATAACATTAATACTTATATGGCAAAAAACCAACACGAACCTAATGCAAATGAGATTTGGCTTTATTTTCAAGCTGTTATTAGTTGGGTAAAGATTGTTTTTCCAAAGTATCGAAGAGAAATGAAAGGAATAGATTGGGGTTTTCTATACAACGAATATAAAAACGAGAAATCTGACTCAAAGAAACTCGAAATAGAAATTTCCGAATTAATGGAGGACGAAGATGTTGGAAGTAAAAAAGGAATTTATACTTACGTTCTAACTCGGAAAGAAAAACATTTAAATATTCGTGCATTTAGTCCAAATCAAAAACGAGAATCCTACGAAAGACAAAAAGGAATTTGCGTAGAATGTAAAGAACATTTTGAAATTGAGGAAATGGAAGCTGACCATATTACACCTTGGCACGAAGGAGGGAAAACGACAGCGGAAAATTGCCAAATGTTATGTAGAGAAGATAATAGAAGAAAAAGCGGAAAATAAAAAAACGTCACACAACACCGCGCATAAAAAATTGCTAAATCAAGTAAATTAGAATGTTTCTAAAATAAAAATATATAAAGTTAAACATCGGAAAATTGCGTTTTCAAAACCCGCAACTTTTCATGCTCAAACCCGTTGGGCAACATTTGAGAAACCGTGAACTGAATGAAAAAATGGATATTAATAATTATCGG
>NZ_JBHTIB010000015.1:0-282946 GCF_042676825.1 Mariniflexile aquimaris | reverse complement strand
ATTCTTGTGGTTCCATGAATGATTAAGTGTTAAGTGTAACACTATTCTAGGACGGGACAATTTTCACATAAAAAAAACACACATCGGTCGATGTGTGTTTTTTGTTTGATAGCAGAGACAACTTCAAACACTCAGTATTTTTTGTTAAAATAGCAATTTAACTCATCATAAATTATTTAAACCTTAAAATCTATGATAGTGAAACGAAAGTAATATTTTAGAAAAACATAATCCTGAAAAAAATGAAGCCAAAATTGACATATGTCAATTTTTATTATTTTTTTTCCTACTTTTTTACTCTAATCGCGATAAGGTTTCTGGACGCATATTTAGTAGTGATGCCAAATATTTTTTAGGAACTCGTTTTACAATTTCCGGATTTACAAGATTAACAAAATATTCGTACCTATCTTTTGCCGCAGGAATTCTAGCCATAAACGATCTATATTCAGATTGAAGATAATATTGTTCTAATAAAATCCGATTTAAATGATTCATTTCCTTATAGTTATCTATGGCATAATGCATATCTTGATAACTTAAACTTTCGGTATATGTATCTTCTAAACACTGAATATTTTCTATAGCTGGTTTGTTTTTAAAATATCCAGATATCGATGTAACTAATTCACCATCAACGCTTATCCAGGTAGTTATTTCTTTACCATTATAGTTAAAATAACCCCGAACTAACCCTTTTCTTATAATATGAATTCTATCACAAACTTCACCATTTCTTACTATATGTTCGCCTTTTTTATAAGTTGAACAAACGAGCGCTTTTGCGAAAAACTTATTTAATGACTTCGATAACGGATAAATAGAATTTAATAATACAATACTATAAAGATTATTGTTTTTAGTAGTCGGCATGTAATTTCTGCTTAATGAATAAATTTAATTAAGGGCATTATTAGTCTGTATTGTTGCTTTGGAAGTTGCTTCTCATGCTTTTAACAGAGCATTCCATTTCAAAATATCTTTCGGATTTAATAATGTTTAATAACCAGTCTAGATGATTTGCTGATTTTCTCTTAAAATTGTAGTTAAGTGTAGTTTGCATAGCTTATAGATTTAGGGAGGGACTGTTTAATTGAAAAATCAATTTTTACATGATAAATTTAAATATGAATCCGCAATGGCTAAAATTTCACATAAAAAATTAGTTAAAAGGTTTACATACAACTACAAGGTGGTTTTTTATGCAAAAAAAAGCGATGAAATAACCCTGTAAATAGAACTAATTCATCGCTTTTACTAATAAACGTCCTGTTTACATATTTCTTCGGTATTGACCTCCAACTTCAAATAAGGCAATTGTTATTTGACCTAACGAACATACTTTACAAACATCCATCAAGGCTTCAAAAATGTTTTCATTATGAATTGCTTTGGTTTGTAAGTCTTTCAATAAATCAACGGTATTGTTCGCATTATGCAAATTTTTCAAAGTTTGAATTTGAAACTGTTTTTCTTCTTCGGTAGCACGAATTACTTCTGCAGGTAAAACTGTTGGTGATCCTTTACTGCTTAAAAACGTGTTTACACCAATTATTGGAAATTCCCCATTGTGCTTTAATGTTTCGTAATACAAACTTTCCTCTTGAATTTTACTGCGCTGATACATGGTTTCCATGGCACCTAAAACACCTCCGCGTTCATTTATTCTGTCAAATTCAATTAAGACCGCCTCTTCAACTAAATTGGTTAATTCTTCAATTATAAAAGCCCCTTGAATAGGGTTTTCATTTTTTGACAAACCTAATTCTTTATTAATTATAAGTTGAATGGCCATGGCGCGACGTACAGATTCTTCTGTTGGGGTGGTAATAGCTTCATCATACGCATTGGTATGTAACGAATTACAATTATCGTAAATGGCGTACAAGGCTTGCAAGGTGGTTCGAATGTCGTTAAAATCTATTTCCTGCGCATGCAAACTTCTGCCCGATGTTTGAATGTGGTATTTTAGCATTTGTGCTCGCTCGTTTGCATGGTATTTGTGCTTCATGGCTTTTGCCCAAATTCTTCTCGCCACACGCCCAATAACCGCATATTCTGGGTCGATTCCATTTGAAAAAAAGAACGATAAATTGGGTCCAAATTCATTTATTTTCATCCCTCTACTTAAGTAATACTCTACATAAGTAAACCCGTTAGATAAAGTTAAGGCCAATTGCGTTATAGGATTTGCGCCTGCTTCTGCTATATGATAACCAGAAATTGAAACCGAATAAAAATTACGGATCTTATTTTTAATAAAATATTCCTGTACATCACCCATTAAACGAAGTGCAAATTCTGTTGAAAAAATACAGGTATTTTGTGCTTGGTCTTCTTTTAGAATATCTGCTTGCACGGTTCCTCTTACCTGTGCTATGGTTTTGGTTTTAATGTCTTTATAAACTGCATTTGGTAAAACCTGATCTCCGGTAACGCCTAATAACATTAATCCTAAACCGTTGTTACCTTCTGGCAATTCACCGTTATATTTTGGACGTGTTTTATTTTTATAAAGCGTTTCAATTTTAGCCTCCACTTCCTTTTCTAAACCATGTGCCTTTATATAAAGTTCGCATTGCTGGTCTATAGCGGCATTCATAAAAAAACCTAATAACATGGGCGCAGGACCGTTTATGGTCATACTCACAGAGGTCATTTCATCTGCCAAATTAAAACCGGAATACAACTTTTTTGCATCATCTAAACAACAAATACTTACCCCTGCATTTCCAATTTTCCCATATACATCTGGACGTAAATCAGGGTCGTTACCATACAGCGTTACACTATCAAACGCTGTTGACAATCGTTTTGCGGGAAGACCAGCACTTACATAATGAAATCGGCGATTGGTGCGCTCTGGTGCTCCTTCGCCAGCAAACATTCTTGCGGGATCTTCGCCAGTGCGCTTAAAAGGATATAAGCCGGAAGTGTATGGGAATTCTCCTGGTACATTTTCTTGTAAAACCCATGACAAAATATCGCCCCAAGCTTGGTACTTTGGCAATGCTACTTTTGGGATTTGCACATGAGAAAGCGACTCTGTTTGCGTTTCTATTTTTATGTCTTTGCCTCGGACTTTGAAGGTATAAATTGGATTTTTGTATTTATTGACTTTTTCTTCCCAACCTGCAATTACTTCCCAATGATGTGGATGGAAGTTAAGCTTTACACGGTCGAACTCCTTAAATAAAAGATTTAAAAAGATTTTATCATCATTACTTTCAACCTGTTTTAAAATGGCTTCCTGATTTAATCCTAACTTACTTACATTTGATTTTTCACTTTCGTTAGAAATGACCGCTACAGAACAAATTGTTTTATAAATACCATATAGTTTTTGCGCGAGTTCCACCTGACTTTTTACAGTCTGATCATAATTGCGATTATTTTCTGCAATTTCAGAAAGGTAACGGGTTCGTGAAGGCGGAATAACAAAAATCTTCTCACTCATTTCTTCTGAAATAGTTAAAGATGATTGTAAATCTGCCGACGTCTTTTCAACCAACGTATCCATAACTGCCTTATAAAGCGTATTCATGCCTGGGTCGTTAAACTGTGAAGCAATGGTTCCAAAAACAGGTAACTTGTCTTGGGGTGTATCCCAAAGATTGTGGTTACGCATATACTGTTTTTTTACATCGCGCAAGGCATCTAAAGAACCCCGTTTATCAAATTTGTTGATGGCCACCAAATCGGCAAAATCTAACATATCAATTTTTTCCAATTGTGATGCCGCACCAAACTCGGGCGTCATAACGTACATGGAAACATCGCTATGTTCAACAATTTCTGTATCGGATTGCCCGATTCCCGAGGTTTCCAAAATAATTAAATCGTATTCGGCAGCTTTTAAAATCGCAATGGCTTCACGCACATGTTTAGACAGCGCCAAATTAGATTGACGCGTTGCCAAACTACGCATGTACACACGTGGATTGTTTATCGCATTCATTCGGATCCTATCTCCTAACAAAGCGCCACCTGTTTTTCGTTTTGATGGGTCGACAGAAACGATGCCGACTGTTTTTTCTGGAAAGTCTTTTAAAAACCGACGCACCAGTTCATCTACCAACGATGATTTCCCAGCGCCACCTGTACCAGTAATGCCTAAAACAGGAGTTTTCGAATGTTTGTTTTTAGTATGAATGTCTTCTAATGCCCTTTTTGAAACTTCAGGAAAATTTTCAGCTGAAGAAATAAAACGGGCAATATCAGTAGCTTTTTTATTTTTTAGTGAATTAAGGTCTATATCTAATGTATCACCAATGGCGAAATCAGATTGCTTGACCAAATCGTTAATCATGCCTTGCAAACCCATTTCTCTACCATCATCAGGCGAATAAATACGGGTAATACCATAATCCATCAACGCTTTAATTTCAGACGGTAAAATTACACCGCCACCGCCGCCAAAAATCTTAATATGACTTGCGCCTCTTTCTTTAAGCAAATCAAACATATATTTAAAATATTCATTATGACCACCTTGATACGAGGTTAAGCAAATGGCATGCACATCTTCTTGAATGGCAGTGTTAACCACTTCTTCTACACTTCTATCATGACCTAAATGAATTACCTCAACACCGGTAGCCTGAATAATACGTCGCATAATATTTATGGAAGCATCATGTCCATCAAACAATGATGTGGCAGTTACAATTCTAACTTTATGTTTTGGTTTATATGGCGCTTTCTGCATCCTATTAAAATAAATTAAATTATACGCTCCTAATTTACGAAATATTCAAAAAAACTATACGATTATAAATGATTATCTAAATTTATAATCACAGCATGCTCTTATCTCATTTTTAGATTAATTTTGAAACCAATTCATTTTACAGCTAATGCAAAAGATTACTATTTTAATACATTGTAAAGACCGACCAAACATTATTGCTTCTGTTACCAATTTTATCGCCAAAAAGGATGGCAACATTGTATACATAGACCAACATGTTGACAGAGAACAAAACATATTTTTTATGCGTTTGGAAAGTGAATTTTCTAAAGAGTCGTTTTCTGCAGATGCCTTTAGAGATGCTTTTAGAATAAATTTGGCCGATATTTTTGATATGAAATGGCGCATTTATTCTTCGGCTAGAAAACCTAAAATGGCCTTGTTTGTTTCTAAATACGATCATTGTTTATACGATTTATTAGGACGCTATAATTCGGGAGAACTTAATCTAGAAATTCCTTTTATAATTAGTAATCATTTAGATTTAAAACCCATTGCAGATAATTTTAAAATACCTTATTACTTTATTCCGGTTACTAAAGAAACCAAAGCAGAAGCTGAACAAAAGCAATTGGATTTATTAGAAAAATATCAGATTAATTTTATTGTACTGGCTAGATATATGCAGATAATTTCTGAAAAACTAATTGCCGAGTTTCCAAATAAAATAATCAACATTCACCATTCATTTTTACCAGCATTTGTGGGAGCTAAACCCTATCATTCCGCTTTTAAACGTGGTGTAAAAATTATTGGTGCCACCAGTCATTATGTAACTGAAGAACTTGACGCAGGCCCCATTATAGACCAAGGTGTAACACGCGTTTCGCATTCACATTCTATCGAGGACTTAATTTCTAAAGGGCGTGATTTAGAAAAAATAGTTTTGGCGAATGCCATAAAATTACACGCTAATAGAAAAGTGATGGTTTATAATAACAAAACTGTCATTTTTTCTTAATTACCTATATTTACCATTATTTTAACCCCAAACAAAAAAATCATGATTCGTAAAATTTTAGTTTTCGTTTTAGTATTAAATCTTACTGCGTGCGCAGAATTACAACAAGTTGTTAACCAATTACCTCAAGGAACCATTGGCATTGGAAACGATGAAATTGCTTCTGGTTTAAGACAAGCCTTGGATTTTGGCATTGAAAAACAGGTAAGCAAACTTACCGCAACAGACGGTTTTTATAAAAACGATCTGGTTAAAATTATGTTACCAGAGGAATTACAAAAAGTTGACAAAGGCCTTAGAGATATTGGATTAAGTAAACTGGCAGATGAAGGGTTGAAAGTTTTAAATAGAGCTGCTGAAGATGCAGTTAAAGAAGCAACCCCCATTTTTGTTGATGCTGTAAAAGGTATAACGTTTGCCGATGCCAAAACCATTTTAATTGGTGCTGATGATGCTGCAACCCAATATTTAACCTCGAAAACACAAACCGCATTATACGCTAAATTTAATCCGGTAATAAAGAATTCTTTTAGTAAAGTAGGAGCCGATGAGATTTGGGCAAATTTGATTAACAAATACAATAGCATTCCATTTACTGCCGATGTTAATCCAGATTTAACGGATTATGTAACTAATGAAGCATTAAAAGGTGTTTATACCATGATAGCCGTAGAAGAAAAAGAAATACGTACCAATTTAGCTTCTAGATCTACCGATTTACTTAAAAAAGTGTTTGCATTACAGGACTAAAAACAAGCTTAATCATTAACTTTTTTATA
This sequence comes from Mariniflexile aquimaris, assembly GCF_042676825.1. Taxonomy (NCBI): domain Bacteria; kingdom Pseudomonadati; phylum Bacteroidota; class Flavobacteriia; order Flavobacteriales; family Flavobacteriaceae; genus Mariniflexile; species Mariniflexile aquimaris. The sequence goes on along the minus strand of NZ_JBHTIB010000015.1, from coordinate 276,456 downwards.
GTAGTTGAAAAATAAATTAAATATTGTTTTTCATTTATGAAAAAAAATGTATATTTAACTATCTGTTATTCAGTCTACTATATGAGCATCAATGATATCATAAAAAACCGTCAGAAAAAACTCGATGAGCGCTACAAAGAACTCATGGAGCAAGCGTATAATTTCCGTCAAACCGATTCAGAGATTAGCGACTTATCTGAATTTAAAGCCATGCGACTTCTTAATAAATTAAATACACTTAAGTATTTTTCAAGAAATCAACCTAAAAGTTAGTTTACCATTATTTATTAATTCTTTAACTTTTAATTCACATCCAAAACCTTCATACTTACGTACTTTACATAAAAAAGAAGTATGACATCACATCATTGTAAAGTTGGAAAAATTAAACCCAATTTAAATAAGTTAATCAGTTTAAAAGAATTCGAAAAAAGAATTTCAAATTTTGTTGAAGATATCAGTCAGGTTGATTATTCTGAAGATTTAAATGCAAGCTTTTAAAATATTTAAAAGCATTTAGGAGTCTTGAGCCATACCAGGAGAAAAATTCGCCATCGACTAACAACACTTTAGCATTCGGGTAATACACCTGAATTTCCTTTTGATGCTTCGTTTTAAAAGGATATGGTTCGCTGGACAAAAGAACCAACTCTACAGATGTATCGGGCTTTAAAGCATTTAATTCAACTTCTGGATAACGGGACTTGTCCTCATATGCGTTTATAAATTTATTTAACTTTAAAAGGTAATTTATAAACGTATTATTTGCGGCTACCATCCATGGCGTTTTCCAAAGAAAATATGCTACTTTTTTAGATTCCATGTTTTGCATAAAATCATTAAAAGCACTTGCCTCCTGTTCTATATTCTGAGTAATAATTAGTGCTTCTTTTTCTTTATTAAAAATTGCGCCATATTGCTTAATCATTTCTAAACTATCAGAAATATTAAAAATATCGGAAACATGTACAGTACAAATGCCTTCGCAAGCTTCAACAATTTCTTTTGTGTTTTCTTCTTTGTTGCACAGAATAATATCGGGCTGCAACTTTATAATCTCACTTAAATCAATTTGCTTCGTACCGCCTACAACGGTAATTTTATTCTTTAAATGCTTTGGGTGAATACAAAACTTTGTAATGCCGACAATACCTTCTTCTAATCCTAAATCACACAATAATTCGGTTTGACTTGGCACTAATGAAATAATTCTTTTAGGCGTATCGTCAACATGAATAATTCTGTTAAGTTGGTCGTGAATTTTCATATAGCAGCTAATGGAGTTCTCTTTTAAAAAGAGCCAAAATTTATTATTATTGAGTTAGAATAACCTGCATTTCTTCTTGAAGCTCCTTTGCTTTACTCGCTGCTACTTGGGCAAAATCTTCGCCATTAGAAGCGTAAATTATACCTCTTGAAGAATTTATAAGTAAACTAACATTGGTATTCATGCCATACTTACAAACCTCCTGTAAATTGCCTCCTTGCGCACCAACACCCGGAACTAATAAAAAACTATCCGGAATTATTTTTCTAATATCTGCCAAATATTCTGCTTTGGTGGCTCCAACCACATACATCAAATTATGAGCGTTTTTCCACGTTTTTGAAGTCTCCAACACCTGTTTGTACAATTCTTTGCCATCAACAGTCTTCGTTTGAAAATCGAACGCCCCTTGATTTGAGGTTAATGCCAATAAAATGGTGTGTTTATTTTCAAAAGCCAAAAAAGGTTCTACAGAATCTTTTCCCATATAAGGCGCCACTGTAACCGAATCGAAGGCTAAATCTTCAAAAAATGCTTTGGCATACATAGTACTTGTGTTACCAATATCGCCTCGTTTCGCGTCGGCAATCGTAAAAATTTCTGGATGCTTATCGTTTAAATACTTTATGGTTTTTTCTAAGGCTTTCCAACCTTTTATACCATAAGCTTCATAAAAAGCCGTATTAGGTTTGTAGGCAACACATAAATGATGTGTCGCATCAATAACGGCTTTATTGAAAGCAAAAATTGGGTCTTCTTCTTTTAAAAGATGCTGCGGAATTTTATTTAAATCTACATCTAACCCTATGCATAAAAAGGATTGTTTTTTTTGGATCTCAGAGATTAGTTGGGTTGTAGTCATATTTTATTTTGCCACGAATAATGAATGTTTTTTTAATCATAATAATACCCTATCGCAAAAGTTGTAACTTTTTCATTATTAAAATTCATGAAGTAAAGCTCATACAATCTTTCATCCATAAAATTAACGTAAAAATTAAAGTTATCCTCTTTAGTTATAGATACTTTTCCTTTATTGATAACATCTTTTAAAGCATTTCCATCAAAATCTTCTAACAGAGATGATATCCAGAGTATTTGATTAAAAATAATTTGTTTATCTTCTTCTTTTTCTAAATCTAAAATTCTATCATAAATAAATGAAGCAGACATTTCAAAATGATTACATCCACCTCTTTTGATAGTCAACCCCCAATGATCGTTTAAAACAATTTCTGCCGTTTTAGTATCAGAATCCCAAACATAATTTTCGAGTTCTTTAATCCCTTTTAAAAACTGATCCGTTTGAGTTTCTTGGTCAAATACACAATCTTCTTTGGTGACTTTATACCTTATAGAATTATCAGAATCCTTCTCAACGGAAATACCATCCTCATTTATATGAACAGAAACTTCCTTTGATTCAGAATTTACCTGCTTACATGAAAAAATAAAAATTATAGAAATGTATAAAATTATGTTTTTCATTTTAAAAGATTCCTGCCTTCGCAGGAATGAGAATTAAATCACATCACTATTCGCTTTTAACTTTTCTGTGTTTTCAGCCAATTGTAATTCGTCTATAATTTTTTGAATATCGCCATTTACGATATTTGATAAATCGTACAATGTTAAACCAATTCTATGGTCGGTTACGCGTCCTTGCGGATAATTATATGTTCTAATTTTAGCACTTCTATCGCCCGAAGTAACCATTGTACCACGTTTGGCAGCATCTTCTGCATTCTTTTTAGCTAACTCCATTTCGTATAAACGCGAACGTAATACTCTAAAGGCTTTCTCTTTATTTTTATGTTGCGATTTTTGATCTTGACATTGCGCTACTAAGCCCGTAGGTATATGCGTTAAACGCACTGCCGAATAGGTTGTATTTACCGATTGCCCCCCTGGACCCGAAGAACAGAAAAAATCGATTCGTACATCTTTAGGATTCACCTCAACATCAAACTCTTCAGCTTCTGGAAATACCATCACAGTTGCAGCACTCGTATGCACTCGTCCTTGTGTTTCTGTTTGTGGCACACGTTGTACCCTGTGAACACCAGCTTCAAATTTTAAAGTACCATACACATCTTCACCAGTAACTTCAAACTGAATTTCTTTAAAACCACCATTAGTACCTTCACTAAAATCGATAGTATCTACCTTCCAACCTTTGCTTTCGCAGTATTTGGAATACATTCTAAATAAATCGCCAGCAAAAATACTTGCTTCATCGCCTCCAGTACCTGCACGTAACTCAACTACCGCGTTCTTAGAATCTTCAGGGTCTTTAGGAATTAAAAGAAACTTAATTTCGTCATCTAATTTCGGTATCCGTTCTTTAGCTTCTTCGTACTGCATTTTAGCCATTTCAACCATTTCGGCATCTCCACCTTCTGCAATAATCTGTTCAGCTTCAGCTAAATTATTGGTTACTTCAATATATTCATCTCGTTTATCAATAAGAACCTTAAGATCTTTATATTCTTTGTTTAAAGCAATGTATCGCTTTTGGTCGGTCATAATATCCGGTTGGATGATTAAATCACTTACCTCATCAAAACGTTGTTTTACTATTTGTAATTTATCTAACATGTACTTTTATAAATTGTGGTGCAAAAATACGATAATTTATGAATTATTAATACTGGAAGTATAGGTAATAAAATCTGATTTTTAATTAGCTTATCAGGCATTGAATACAAACTACATAACCATACACTATTAAAAATTTGTACAACAAAGCTTTTAATTTGCATGAAAAAACAGCTAAATTCGTTCAATTTCTGAATCAAAAAAATACAACAATAATATATCATTGAAGTTGAGCTCCATTTTACAAAGATGAATGAAATATTTTAATGCTTTTTTCTAAATTATGAATAAAAATAACCGCCTTCCTCAAAATCCGTTTATTACACACATGTATACTGCCGACCCTTCGGCTCGTGTGTTTAATGATACACTATACGTTTACCCTTCGCACGACCCTGATGATGCCGACTGGTTTGATATGGTAGATTGGCACGTTTATTCTACCACAGATCTGATAAACTGGATCGACCATGGTGTTGCCTTAGATATTAAAGATGTGAAGTGGGCCAAAAAATATGCCTGGGCACCAGACTGCATACAAGCAAACGGAAAGTATTATTTCTATTTTCCAACCGATCAATTTCATATAGGCGTTGCCGTAAGCGATACATCAACTGGTCCTTTTGTAGACCCGCTTGGGAAACCACTTATTTCTATGGATACCAATGGCGTTGTTTGTAATAGAGATTTTATTGACCCTGGCGTATTTATCGACGATGACGGACAAGCTTATTTATATATGGGTCAGTTGGTTGTAAATACCATTAAGCTGAATAAAGATATGATTTCATACGACGGTATAGTTCACCTTTTGGAAGGAACCGATGATTTTTTTGAAGCTTCGTGGATGCATAAACACAAAGGGAACTATTATTTCTCATATGTTGGAACAAGTGGTGAGATAAAATATTGCATGTCTGATAATCCTTTAGGACCTTTTGAATATAAAGGTGTAATTTTAGAAAAGATGAATAGCGGCACCAATCATCATTCTATAACTGAATACAAAGGGCAATGGTATATGTTTTACCACAATTCGGACTTATATTATAGAAACCACCCTGAACTAGAGGAAAAATTTGGATGGGGTCATGAAGGTAGTCCGCACCCATTTCGCAGATCCATATGTTTCGATAAACTATATTACAATGAAGACGGCACTATTCAACAAGTAATTCCTACTAAGTAAAGAATAATTCACAGTTAAATAAAAAACTTAAGTAAATAAAAAAAAGGAAGCCAATTCAAAATCAGCTTCCTTTTTAATGTATTTCAAGAACTTTTTATCCACATTTAGAAGAACCGCAGTCTTTACAAGTTAAGCAGCCTTCTTGATAAATTAAATTTTCAGATTTACAGTTATCACACTTTTGCCCCTTGGCTTGGGTGCCATCTTCTACATAACGCTTTAATGCGCGACCAACGCCATTTTTCCAAGAATTAATAGAAGCGCTATCAAGCTGCAAACTGTTAATTAAATCGACAATTTTATCGATAGGCATACCATGACGCAGTGTACTAGATATAAGCTTGGCGTAATTCCAGAATTCTGGATTAAACTTATGAGACAAACCTTCAATAGTAGTTTTATAGCCTCGGGTGTTTTTATATTGAAAATCGTAGCGCGAGCTACCATCTTCATTTCTATTTTTAATAATCACACCTTCGTTTACCCAACGCGGAATTAAAATACCATCTTCATCATCGGCTAATCCCGTAAAAATCTCGTACGGTTTACCGTCAATTAAGCCTATAAAAGCAATCCATTTTTCTTTGTTATTTTGGAATCGCACCACATCGGCTTCTAAAGTTTCAGGACGTTTTTTAGGAAACGACGTTAATATGTCTTGGTTTTTATCCTCTTTATCATCGTTAGCCAGTAACACTCCAGAACGCGACCCATCTCTATACACTGTCACACCTTTACAACCAACTTCCCATGCTTTTAGATATAATGAGCCAACTAATTCTTCGGTAGCATCACTTGGTAAATTAATAGTTACGCTTATAGAATGGTCTACCCATTTCTGTATAGCGCCTTGCATACTCACTTTACTCATCCAATCAACATCATTAGAGGTTGCTTTGTGATACGGTGATTTTTTAATTAATTTATCAATTTCTTTTTGAGAGTAATTTTTAGTTGTATCAAAACCATTTACTTCCATCCATTGTTTAAATCGATGATGGAAAACCACGTATTCTTCCCAAGAATCACCAACCTCATCAACAAAATCTACACGGGCTTCTTTGTCGTTTGGATTTACTTTTCTTCTACGCTTGTAAACTGGCAAAAATACTGGCTCTATCCCAGAGGTAGTTTGCGTCATTAAACTAGTGGTACCTGTTGGAGCAATTGTAAGTAAGGCGATGTTACGTCTTCCATACTCCAACATTTCGTAATAAAGTTTACTATCGGCATCTTTTAAACGGTTAATAAACGGATTATTCTTTTCTCTTTCAGCATCAAAAACTGAAAATGGACCACGTTCTTTAGCCAAATGAACAGAACCTCTGTACGCTTCAATAGCGATTGTTTTATGTACTTCTAATGAAAATGCGTTACCATCTTCACTGCCATATTTAATACCTAATGCCGCTAACATATCGCCTTCGGCAGTAATGCCAATACCTGTTCTTCTGCCCTCTTGTGCTTTTCTTTGAATGTTAACCCATAAATTACGTTCGGTAGCTTTTACTTCATCTAACTCTGGATCTTCATCTATTTTTCGTAAAATATTATCGATTTTTTCAAGTTCCAAATCTATAATATCGTCCATGATGCGTTGTGCTGCAGCAACATGTTTCTTAAACAATTCGAAATTAAAACTAGCTTCTTTTGTAAACGGATTTTCTACATACGAAAACAAATTAATTGCCAACAAACGACAAGAATCGTAAGGACAAAGCGGGATTTCACCACATGGATTTGTTGAAACCGTTTTATACCCTAAATCGGCATAACAATCTGGAACCGATTCTCTTATAATGGTGTCCCAAAATAAAATACCTGGTTCGGCAGATTTCCAAGCGTTGTGTACAATTTTTTTCCATAATGAGATCGCATCAATTGTTCTTGACACCTTAGGCTCATTACTGAAAATCGGATATTTCTGAGTGTATTCTGTCCCATTTTTAACGGCTTCCATAAACATATCATCAATTCTAACCGATACATTGGCACCCGTAACTTTTCCTTGTTCTAACTTAGCGTTAATAAAATCTTCTGAATCTGGGTGATTTATTGACACCGATAACATAAGAGCACCTCTTCTACCATCTTGAGCAACCTCTCTTGTAGAATTTGAATAACGTTCCATAAACGGTACAATACCGGTAGAAGTCAACGCAGAATTATTTACCGCCGATCCTTTAGGGCGAATGTGCGATAAATCGTGACCCACACCTCCACGACGCTTCATGAGTTGCACTTGTTCCTGATCTATTTTCATGACACCTCCGTAAGAATCGGAATTTCCTGAATTACCGATAACAAAACAATTTGAAAGTGACGCTATTTGATATGGATTTCCAATACCTGCCATTGGGCTTCCTTGTGGTACAATGTATTTAAAATCTTTGATTAAATTAAAAATGTCATCTTCTGATAAAGGATTTGCATATTTTTTCTCAACTCTTGCCAACTCTTTTGCAATACGACGATGCATATCGTTGGGGGTTAACTCGTAAATATTGCCTTGAGAATCTTTTAATGCGTATTTATTAAGCCATACACGCGCAGCAAGATCATCTTGGTTAAAATATTCTAATGAAGCGTTAAAAGCTTCTTCTTGAGAATAGGTTTTGAGAGGTGTTTTGGTGACATTTAGATCCATTGTTGTTTTTAATTTAGGTTATTTAGAAAGAAGTGTAAAATAACAAAAAAAATGCAACATGGAACATGATAAAAATCATAAAGTTTACAGAGAAATAAACCTTATGTGTTGATTATCAGTATTTTAATTATTTATTAACAATAAAAAGTTAACAAATTTTTTATTGAAGTGTTAAAAGTGATTTATCAAAAATCGACCGCAAAACCTATACCTAAAAACTGCTTCCACTGCACTTTAGCACCTGCTTCATCAAGTTCTCCTTCAACAGCTGAAGGTTTGGTAGTTTTTACATCATCATCATAAATTAAATGAGAGCCTAGTGTTGCTTTTACAAAACTATTCACTTTAAAATCGAAATCGAGTCTCCAATTCACATCTACATTACCAAAATTATTAATGTAATCGGAGTATAAACTTACTTGTTGTTTTACCTTTATATTGGTAGCCAACTCCATTTCGTAAGTATTATTTATAAGAAACCCTAACTCTCTTCGTACATTCTCTCCGGGAACCAATATATTACCATTGGTATCGTAAACCGCAGGGGTAACACCAAATTTTCCGGCATTTGCCAAATCGTCGTCAAAGACAAATGTTGCTTTTAGGGTTAAGGGCGAGAAGTAAAAAGACAGCTTTTCAATGTTTTTTCCATATTCCATACCGCCACCAAAGAATAAATATCCAGGCGCCATAAATCTAGAAATGGGATTATCAGTATTGGGGTACGAATAACCATTACCCAATTGTGTTTTAAAATTTAGCTTTGCCGAATAATACCAGTTTGTTACGCTGTCTGGCTTAAAACCAATATCTGAATTAAGTTCGAACAAGTCATCTGTTTTTCGCAACTCCCTATCTTCCTGCTTATTAACCCCATACTTCATTTTAGCATTATTCCTCCAAGAAAAAAACTTATCGGTATAGTTTGCTGAAGATTCCATTCCTATTAATCCTGAAATAGAATTTGTACCACCGGCATTCCAATTAACAAAGGCCACTTCACTTAGGTTTACTGATGCTTTATTTTTTCGCACCCATTCCGGACCATCATATTTTACTTTAGTTTTTAAGAACAACGAATCTGGTTGAGCATATATGGATTGAATGAATAAACAAAAAAATAGTATCAAAAAATGCTTCATAATAGTGTAAACTTGGTTTTAACAAATCATCAATTTCATCAATAACCATTCCGTTTTAATGAAAAAAAAGGCCATTTAATAGGTAAACTCCCCGAATTCGCTTTTTATTGTAAGCTTTTTGGTTTTTGATGCCTCAACGCGACCTATAATTTTAGCATCGACGTTAAAAGATTTTGATATTTTAATCAGGTCTTCTGCTACTTCTGGCGTTACGTATAACTCCATTCTGTGTCCGCAGTTAAAAACCTGATACATCTCTTTCCAATCTGTTTTAGATTGTTCCTGAATTAACTTAAACAGTGGCGGAACATCGAACATATTATCTTTTATAATGTGAAACTCTTCAATAAAATGAAGAATTTTTGTTTGCGCACCACCAGAGCAATGCACCATTCCATGAATGGAATTGCTATTGTATTTTGACAAAATCTCTTTAATTATTGGCGCATAAGTACGCGTAGGAGATAATACCAGTTTACCTGCATTTATCGGGGAATCTTTTACAGCATCGGTTAATTTAATTGCACCGGAATACACTAAATCTTCAGGCACAGCAGGATCAAAACTTTCTGGGAATTTTTCGGCTAAGTAGATATTAAACACATCATGCCTCGCAGAAGTCAAACCATTACTCCCCATTCCGCCGTTATATTCTTTTTCGTAAGTAGCTTGCCCAAAACTTTCTAAACCAACAATAACATCACCTGCTTTTATATTGGCATTATCAATTACATCGCTGCGTTTCATTCTCGCAACTACTGTAGAATCAACAATGATAGTACGAACTAAATCGCCAACATCAGCCGTTTCTCCTCCAGTTGAATGAATTGTAACTCCGAAATTATTTAATTCAGAAATTAATTCTTCAGTTCCATTAATGATGGCCGAAAGTATTTCACCAGGAATAAGGTTTTTATTTCTACCAATGGTTGAAGACAACATGATATTATTGGTAGCACCAACACATAATAAATCGTCAATATTCATAATTAAGGCATCTTGTGCAATGCCTTTCCAAACAGAAATATCGCCCGTTTCTTTCCAATACATATAGGCAAGCGACGATTTTGTTCCCGCCCCATCTGCATGCATGATTAAACAATAATCATCGTCGTTCGTTAAATAATCTGGTACTATTTTGCAGAATGCTTTAGGAAATAATCCCTTATCGATGTTTTTAATGGCATTGTGAACATCTTCTTTTGATGCCGAAACACCTCGCTGCGCGTAACGTTTGGAAACTTCTTGACTCATAATAGTGTATTGAGGTGCAAATTTAATTTTTTGAATTAAAAAATCCCGCTTTTTAGGACGGGATTTTGAATTTATACATATTAACGTGTAAAAAGCAACTCTCTATATTTGGTTAATGGCCAAATTTCGTCATCTACAAGCAATTCTAATTTATCACAGTGTTTTCTAATTTCATCGAAAAAAGGTTTCACATTATTACAATAGGCCATAGCTTTCTTTTCTACATCTTCAATAACATTTGCCTTTCTTCGTTCGTTAGTCATTTTTGTTACATTCGCATTAATGTTTTCAATATGACTAGATATTTCTTCGATTAAACTTATTTGCTCCTGTGCAACAGTTCTGAATTTTTCTTCGAAAATTTCTTTTAAACCTTTTACATTTTCTATTAGCATATTCTGATATTTTACTGCTGTCGGTACAATATGATTACGCGCGATATCGCCTAAAACTCTTCCTTCTATTTGAATATGCATAATATAAGCTTCCATTTCAATTTCATACCGCGATACAGATTCAATTTTACTCATTACATTCATTTCCTCAAACAACGCAATTGATTTTTTTGAAATTTTTGCTTTTAAAGCTTCTGGCGTGGTTTTATTATTACTTAAACCTCGCTTTTTAGCTTCCGCTTCCCATTCTTTTCCATAGCCATTGCCTTCAAAACGAATAGCCTTGGTTGCTTTTATATATTCGCGAAGCACATTAAAAACAGCCTCGTCCTTTTTTAAATCTTTTTTATCAATTAAAAGATCTACTTCCTTTTTAAAATCTATTAATTGTTTAGCAACAATAGTATTTAGAACCGTCATTGGATTACCACAATTAGCCATAGAACCCACCGCTCTAAACTCGAACTTATTTCCAGTAAATGCAAATGGTGAAGTTCTGTTTCTGTCGGTATTATCTAACAATACATCAGGAATTTTACCCACCACATTTAATTTAAGCTCTGTTTTTTCTTCTGGCGATAACTTCCCTTTGGTAACACCCTCTAATTCCTCTAAAACTTTTGTGAGCTGTTCGCCAATAAATACCGACATGATAGCTGGAGGTGCTTCATTGGCTCCTAAACGATGGTCGTTACTTGCCGATGCAATAGAGGCTCTTAGTAATTCTTCATTTTCATGAACCGCTTTTATCGTATTAATAAAGAAGGTTAAAAACTGAAGATTACTCATAGGTGTTTTACCAGGTGATAACAGATTAACCCCAGTATCTGTGGAAAGCGACCAATTATTATGTTTACCAGAACCGTTGATGCCTGCAAACGGTTTTTCGTGTAACAATACTTTAAAATTATGACGAGAAGCCACACGCCCCATAACATCCATTAATAAGGAATTGTGGTCTACAGCCAAATTTGCTTCTTCATAAATAGGCGCCAATTCAAATTGATTAGGCGCCACCTCGTTATGTCGTGTTTTAACGGGTATGCCTAAAAGCATACATTCATTTTCTAATTCGCGCATAAAATTTAATGCACGACTAGGAATCGAACCAAAATAATGATCGTCTAACTGCTGACCTTTGGCAGACGAATGCCCTAATAAGGTTCTTCCTGTTAAGGTAATATCTGGTCTACTGGCTGCCAACAATCTGTCTATTAAAAAATATTCCTGTTCCCAGCCTAAAGACGAGGTTACTTTTTTTACATTCTTATCGAAATATTTACATACATCGGTTGCCGCATTATCAACAGCATTTAGCGCTCTTAACAAAGGCGTTTTATAGTCTAATGCTTCACCCGTATAAGCCACAAAAATAGTGGGAATACAAAGTGTTGTGCCATAAATAAAGGCTGGTGATGTCGGATCCCAGGCCGTATATCCTCTGGCTTCAAATGTATTTCTAATACCACCACTTGGAAAACTAGAGGCATCAGGCTCTTGTTGCACTAATTGGCTACCTCCAAATTTTTCAATCGCCATACCATTACCTACTGTTTCAAAAAAAGCATCATGTTTTTCGGCAGTCGTTCCGGTTAACGGTTGAAACCAATGCGTATAGTGTGTAACACCTTTAGATAAAGCCCAATCTTTCATAGACGAAGCAACTTGGTCTGCTATACTCCTATCTATTTTCTTTCCATATTGTATGGCATTCATAACTCCAACAAAAGCATCTTTTGTTAAATATTGGCGCATGGTATTTTCGTTAAAAACGTTTTTCCCAAACAAATCGGAGCGTCGTTCTTTTTCTTCAACAACTATTGGCTTATTTGCTGAAGATTCTTTAATGGCGTAAAATCGAAGTGTAGACATTTGCAGTAATTATTTTAAATAAATTCAGTTACAAAAATAATCATAATAGATAAATTTATTACAAAAGTAATGATATCGCGTCGATAATGATTTATTTTTCAATTAACATTTTTTCAGTATTTATATAAAAAACTATACTTTTTTTAATAGATGTCCTGAAAAAATGGGGGATAAATAAAAATAACTCACACTTTTATTAAAATACCCCCTATAGATACGAAGTGTATTAATAAAAATATATATTTGTTGAAACATTTATAAATTCTCATTTCATAAAATATTTTTTATTATGGCAAAAATTAAATTAGAATACATTTGGTTAGACGGTTATTTCCCGACTCAGAACATGAGAAGCAAAACCAAAGTAGAAGAGCACGAAAACTTTAAAGGAACACTAGAAGAGATAGGAAACTGGTCTTTTGATGGATCTTCAACAAAACAAGCTGAAGGTGGATCGTCTGACTGTTTATTAGTTCCTGTAGCTATTTATCCAGATCCAGAGCGTATCAATGGTTACTTAGTTATGACTGAAGTTTACAATGCAGATGGAACGCCTCATGTTTCTAATGGTAGAGCAACTATTGATGATGATAATGATGATTTCTGGTTTGGTTTTGAACAAGAATATTTTATCATGGACACTGCAACTCAGTTACCTTTAGGATTCCCTGTTGGTGGATATCCAAAACCACAAGGTATGTACTACTGTTCTGTTGGTGGATTAAATACGCATGGTAGAGACTTAGTTGAAGAGCATGCAGATTTATGTATTAAAGCTGGATTAAATTTTGAAGGTATAAACCAAGAGGTTGCTTGTGGACAATGGGAATTCCAATTGTTTGCTAAAGGAGCAAAATTAGCTGGTGATGAATTATGGATTGCTAGATATTTACTAGACAGATTAACTGAAAAATACGGTTACTTTATTGAATACCATCCAAAACCACTTGGAAAAGACATGGATTGGAACGGATCTGGTATGCATGCTAACTTCTCAAACTCAACTTTAAGAACTTGTGGAGACAAAGCAACATACGAAAAAATATGTGAAGCATTCCGTCCAGTTGTAAAAGAACACATTGAAGTTTACGGTGAATTTAACGATCAACGTTTAACAGGATTACATGAAACAGCATCTATTCACGATTTCTCTTATGGTGTATCTGATAGAGGAGCTTCAATTCGTATTCCTTTAATTACTGTAAATAAAGGATGGAAAGGTTGGTTAGAAGACAGACGTCCTGCTTCTAATGGAGATCCATACAAAATTGCTGCAAGAATTATTAAAACTGTTAAATCTGCAAAGGTTTAATTATAATAAAATGTTCATAATAAAAAAGGGTTTGCAAAATTGCAAACCCTTTTTTATTTCAAAAATTCACCTATGCTTAAGTTCCTTGGGTAAATAATATCACCATAAAAATGCCATAGGCAAACACGAGAGCGAAGCCTTTCATTCTGTTAATTTCATATTTTTTCCCAATAAATATTAACGGAATTAAAACAAAGGCAAATCCTAACATCCAGAAAATATCACGCGTCAGAATTAAGGGTTCTGTAACTGGTATGGGTTTTATAACGGCAGTTAAACCTAATACCGAAGCAATATTGAAAATATTTGAACCAATTAAATTCCCTAAAGAAATGGCTTTTTCTTGTTTTGCTGCAGCAATAACCGATGCTGCCAATTCTGGAACACTGGTTCCTATCGCAATTAGAGAAACACCAATCACCGCTTCGCTTACACCAATTGCCAAGGCTATTTCTTTAGCGCCTTTTACTAACCATTCACTTCCAAAATATAAGGATGTTGCACCAATAGCTAACCAAATAAATATTTTAAAATTAGACACCGTACTTAACGCATCATCAACTTCTTCGACAACCGCGTCTTTTTTGCTTCCTTTTATTAATACCATTAAAAACGCAACAAGTCCCAAAACTAAAATAGTACCTTCAATGGCATTCAGTTTATTGTCATTTTTCATAAAATAGTAAGCCACAATAGAAAAAACCATCATTACGGGCCAATTCAATTTATAAAATGATGGCTCTACGCGAATACTCCCTACCATGGCGGTAACACCCAATACCAAACCAATATTAGCGATGTTAGAACCCACCACATTATTAATTGCAATGGCTGGCGAACCAGACAATGCGGCTTGAAGACTTACAAGAAGTTCTGGAACCGAGGTAGCAAATGAGACTACCGTCATACCAATAACCATTTTAGAAATTTTGAATTTAAATGATAATGCAACCGACGATCTTACAAGAAACTCTCCTCCTACTACCAATAAAGTAAAACCTAAAACAACTAAAATAATACTCATGAAAAAATTTTTTGCGAAGATAAATTAAAGTTTAAGGTTTGAAGTTAAAAGTTAAAAGTTTTATTAAATCATAAACCCAGATCTTAAAATCTTAATAGTATCAGGCATAACATATTATACGTTTTAACACTTCTTTCACGCTTGATTTTAAAATTTCGTTAAACTTTTTTAATGAATCTTTTTAAGTAATAATTTTATATGACGATTAAAAATACATTAAAAATTATGAAACCAAAAAGTGTACTAAAGATAGGCATAGGCGCATTTATGATTGTGGCTTTATGCTTTGTAACTTTAAAAAGTTTTGCTCATAAATCTAACCTATCGGAAGTTTCTATTACTAATGACAATGTTGTAGTTACCATTGACAAAAAAACTACGAAAGAAGGTTTTGAAGATATTAAAAGCATGCTAAAAGACCACGGCATTACTGCACAATTTAGCGATATTACTCGCAACGATTTAGCAGAACTTACTGGTCTTAAAATTGAACTTAAAGATGGAAAATCGGGTTCGGCAACCAGTAAAATATCAAGCAACGTTCCCATTTCAGAAATTACTTTTGGAAGAAAAGACGGCATTCTTTTTATAACACCTGGCAAAAATGGAAACGAATCCATTGCCTTTTTAAACCGTAGCAGGATGCCATCGTTTAGTTTTGACACCGATTCGATAATTGGTCAAAATTTTAATTCGTTTGGAGGCTTTAACCTGAATGATTTTTTTAATGAAGAAGGCGATTCTTCTTTTTTTGGAGGAACCTCCATGAATTTTGATAAAATGAGAGCGCAAATGCAGCAGTTTATGCAACAGCAACAATTGAACAACGGTGGCTTTAAATTTTACGACGATCCGGAGACCAACAAACTTATAATAATTGATGGTAAAGAGTCGGATTTTAATACGCTCGATAAATTATCTAAAGAACATAAACTCGCCGAAGTTGATGATTTAAAACCTAAAACAGCCATGAGTATTTATGGTGACAAAGCCAAAGACGGCGCCATTATTGCAATTACGAAATAATAAATCTTAACATATAAACTTCCATTTTAAAGACGCCTTGAAGCGTCTTTATTTTTTTTGCGTAAAACCTTATTGAAAACTTAAAGTTTAGTTAAATAACTATATATGTAGTTGTATAACTATAAAAATAGTTATATGTTTGTTTGCGTTAGGGATAGTAGTGAAAATCTTTTTTGTGAGGCACGAACAAAAAGATTGTAACGAATAGCCCGACCCTTGTGGTAACGCCCAAAAAATTTTTATATGGAAAAGTTAACAAACAAAGAAGAGGAAATTATGCACATATTATGGAAGCTTGAAAAGGCTTTTGTGAAAGATGTTTTAGCAGAAATTAAAGATGATAAACCGCATTATAATACCTTATCTACCATTATTCGTAATTTGGAAGATAAAGGTTATGTTAGTTACAAGGCGTATGGAAAAACCCACCAGTACTACCCTATTGTGAGTAAGGAAGACTATAAAAAACGGTTTATGACTATGGCAATTGACAATTATTTTAATAATTCGTATAAAAACGTGGTGTCTTTTTTTGCTAAGGAAGAAAAAATTAGTGTTGAAGAATTGAAAGAAATAATTGCTTTAATTGAAAAAGATAAATAATCATGGAATATCTATTAAAAGTAAGCGCTATTGTAGCTATTTTTTATTTAAGCTATAAGATATTCTTGCAGCGGGAAACTTTTTTTGAACAAAACCGATGGTTTTTGTTACTGGGTTTAGTTACTGCGTTCTTGTTACCGTTTTTAGTGATTCCTATTTATGTTGAAGCATCACCTTTAGATTTTTCCAATTATGTATTTGAGACTAGCCCGATAACTGAAAATATTGAAAAACCATTTAACATTTTAGATTATTTGTCGTTGGTTTACGGATTGGGTGTTGTGTTTTTTTCTGGACGGTTGCTAGTTCAATTTACCTCTTTAGCACTGGTGATTTTTAAAAACAAAGCTGAGAAAATTGGTTGTTTTACCTATATTACAACAAACAAAAAGGTATCCCCGTTTTCATTTTTTAAGTGGATTGTTTACAACCCTGATCAATTTACAGACACCGAACTGGACCAAATTATCACCCACGAAAAAGTACATGCTAATCAAATTCATTCTTTCGATATCTTATTAACACACCTTAGCTGTATTGCACTTTGGTTTAATCCGTTTATATGGCTTTACAATAAAGACCTAAAGCAAAACCTCGAATTTATTGCGGACAACATTGCTGCTACCAAAACCGTCTGCAAAAAAAGCTATCAATATACCTTACTTAAAACAAGCGTGCCAACTCATCAATTGGCGTTAAGTAATAATTTTTATAATTCATTAATCAAAAAACGAATCATTATGTTACACAAATCAAAATCAAAACAAATCAATCAAATTAAGTTTGCACTGGTAATTCCAGCGCTAGCCTTATTTTTAATGAGCTTCAATACGAAAGAAATTATTATTTCGCCAACTTCCAACAACCTTGTAAATGCTTTAAATGCAAACGAACATATTGAAGTCATAATTTCAAAAGATTTTACCAATAAGGACCTTGAAAATCTAAAACTAAAATTAAAAGCTGATGGTTACACAGTGAAATTTAAAGGCATTCAACGAAATGCTGATAATAAAATTTCTGCAATTACCATTGAAGTTAACTCGAAAAAATCGAACGCAAATTATAGTATCGCGGGAGACGAAACTATTAAACCCATTAAAATTAGTATTCATGATGGCATCATTTCAATAGGCAGTGGCGCTATTACTAAAGAAAAGCGTATGGTTTTTGAATTGGAAGACGGAGAAACTCACGAAACAATTAACAACGATGCTGAAAAAAAAGTATTTATACTAAAATCTGATAAGGCTGAAGAGGATTTAGAAACAGAAGAAATTATTATAAAAAAAGGTGAAGCTGATAAAAAAATTCATAAAGTAATCAGAATCAAAACCAACGGAAAAGAAGAAAACATCACCCTGACAGATGATGAAGATGAAAGTGTTAATGTGAAAGGAGCAAAAGAAACCAAAATTAAAATCATTTCTACGAAAAAGGACTTACCCTTAATTATTCTTGATGGAAAAGAAATAAATCAAGAAGACATGGATGCTATTGACCCCAATTCTATTGAAAAAGTAGAAGTAATAAAAGACGAAAAAGCCACAAAATTACACGGCATCAAAGGAAAAGACGGTGTTATTTTAATTACTTCTAAAAATGATTCTTCAAAATATACTGTTAAACTAACGGGTGAAGCGCTCTATAAAATTGATGGTAAAGAAGTTAAAAAAGCGGACGTTGACAAATTAAATTCAGACAATATTGAATCTATAAACGTTTTAAAAGACGAATCTGCGATAAAAAAATACGGCGACAAAGCTAAACATGGTGTTGTAGAAATAACTACTAAAAAGAAGTGATTTCTCTTTAGAGTTTAAGACTTCATCGGTTTTTGAAACCTGTGAAGTCTTTTTTTTTTGTTCCACAAATTAATTACTATGTTCATATATTTATTTTAATAATAGAAATATTGAATTCTTAAGTAAATCCTGATGCTTTAGACCAAAAACAGCCCTAATATCTTACTGTAATTCACCGTGTAAATTACCAAGAAATTTAAGATTCATTTTCTAAAAATAAAAATCAAACTATCTTTAGTATTTTTGTAAAGCGGAAAGAGCTATAGCGAGCCACTACGCTCTCCAAGATAATGGTTGGCACATTACAATTACAACTTACCATCAAAAATTAAAAATCATCGGATGAAAAAGCAAATCTTCAAAATTTTAGCAAAAGTTAACAAAATCATTTTGCCTAGTTATTCAAAACAAAATTTAGATATAATAAAAGCCAGCAAACTACAAATGGCTATTATTGGTTGGCGATGGTATGTTACAAAAAATGCTTTAGATTAACTGGTATTAAACCTTTTAGTGTTATTCAAGTCTTAAAGATAAGGTTCTTTAATTCGCTTCCATGAATACACAACATCTTCAACATTTATATTTAAGAGCTGGTTTTGGAATAGGTTATAATAAGTTAAGTAAACTTAAATCATTATCTAAAACCGCTGTTGTTTCCCATTTATTTTCGGAGAAAGATTCTGTGCTGCCTCTCGAAATTAAACTTTCTGAATTAAAAAAACAATACTTAGAACACTTTAAAAACGGCAAGCTATTATTGGATAAGAAATCTTTGATGGCCTTACAAAAAATGAGTCGTGAGAAGATTCAAGAACTCAATATCGCATGGATTAACCGATTAAACAATCCGCAATCCGTTTTAACAGAAAAAATGACCTTATTTTGGGCAAATGTGTTTGTTTGCCGAGATACTAATATTTTTCACATTCAACACTACAATAACACTTTACGCCAACATGCCTTAGGCGACTTCAGGCAATTTGTTAAAGCCATTGCCAAAGAGGCTTCCATGAGTAAATATTTAAACAATAAACAAAATATAAAACAAAGTCCGAACGAAAATTTTGCTCGAGAATTAATGGAGCTGTTTACGTTAGGAATTGGCCATTACAGTGAGCACGATATTAAAGAAGCGGCACGAGCTTTTACAGGTTGGACAAACAAGCTAAACGGCGACTTTTATGTGCGTGTAAGACAACATGATTTTGGTGAAAAAACATTTATGGGTAAAACCGGTAATTTTGATGGCGATGCTGTTATTGATATTATTTTAGAACAAAAACAATGTGCCAGATTTATTTGTGCCAAAATTTACCGCTACTTTATTAACCCAGAAATTAATACCAATAGACTAGAAGAATTAACAAGTATTTTCTATAAAAATTATAACATTGAAGAATTGATGCGCTATATTTTTAATTCGGATTGGTTTTACCAGGAAGAAAATATAGGTGTAAAAATAAAATCGCCCATAGAACTTCTTGCGGGGATGCATCAAATAATTCCTTTTGAATTTCAAAAACCAAGGCAATTATTGTATTTACAAAAATTAATGGGTCAAATATTATTAAACCCAGCAAATGTTGCCGGATGGAAAGGCGATAAAAATTGGATAGACTCCAACACGCTAATGCTGCGTTTAAAATTACCTTCTATACTATTGAACAATGCTGTAATAAATTTGCAGGAAAAAGGCGAATTCGAAGATTCTTTTGAAACGTATTACAATGCACAAAAAAACAGACAATCTTATATTAAAATAACCAAATCGTGGGCAGATTTTAATAGAGAGTATGGTAAATTATCTACTAACGCATTAAAAGAATTGTTGCTAGTTTCTTCGATCGATGCAGACACCAATATGTTTTTATCGAACCTTAAAATCACTAATAATCAAGAGTTTTGCATTCAACTCATGTCAATTCCAGAATATCAACTTTGTTAAAATTTAAATTATGGAAAGAAGAAAATTTTTAAAACAAAGCACACTGGCAAGTAGTTTATTTTTTGTTCCTAGTTTTGTTAAAGCTTTTGAAAATGTCGCTTTAAACTCTCTCGGTTTTAAGAAATTAGTCATTATACAATTGGCGGGTGGAAACGATGGTTTAAACACTATTATTCCATTTACAAACGATATTTACTATAAAAACAGGCCACAGTTAGGCATTCAAAAAAGCAATACTTTGCTTTTAAATGATGAGTTGGGATTGAATGAAAACTTAGCCCCATTAAAAAATTTATACGACAAAGGTTATGTATCTATCATTAACAATGTTGGTTACCCAAACCCTAATCGGTCGCATTTTAGATCGACCGATATATGGCAAACAGCGAGCGAATCCAACGAGTATCTAACATCGGGATGGGTAGGCAGATATATTGATACTTATGGAAAAATTCCGCATGCCGGCATAGAATTAGACGATAGCTTATCGCTTATCATGAAAGGAGAACATCTAAATGGCATAGCTACAAAAGACCCTGCTATATTATTTAGAAATAATCAAACGCCCTACTTTAAAAAAGTATTAAACTATCAAAGTGATGCGCATTTAAGTGATCACAACCTTGGCTATTTATACAAAACAATGATTGAAGCAAATTCTTCTGCAAAATATATTTATGAAACTACCAAAACATATAGCAGCAACATTGAATATCCAAACAACCCTTTTGGCAAGCAATTAAAAACTACGGCAGAATTTATTAATTCTAACCTTGAGAGTAAAGTATATTATGTTTCAATGGGTGGATTCGATACCCATGCAGGTCAAATAAACAGACAAAGCAAATTACTTCAAACTTACGCTGAATCTATTGAAATATTTGTGAGTGATTTAGAAAAAAGCGACACGTTTAAAGACACCTTAATTTTAACCTTTTCTGAATTTGGAAGACGTGTAAAACAAAATGCGGCTAATGGAACAGACCATGGCGCTGCAAATAATGTGTTTATTGTTGGAAAGCATTTAAAAACTGCGGGGATTTATAACGAAGCTCCAAACCTTTTTGAATTAGATGGTAATGGCGATATAAAATATACCGTAGATTTTAGATCAATCTATGCTACGGTTTTAGATAAATGGTTGGCGGTTGATGATAAAACAATTTTAAACAAATCATTTAGTCAATTAGATTTGTTAGGTTAATTTTTCAATACTTGTTTACTAATATGTTTAAAATCGATAAGGTATTTTAAGTAATTTCCTCTTTATTGCTGCGCCTGCTTTTTGTCTTCATAAAGTACAAATTATGTAAAGCCTTTATCTTAAAATGTCTTCTGCTCTTAAAATAAACCAAACGATATACAGAAAACACCATTTATACTAATTTTTGCAACAAAAATTAATTGTCAGTTAAAGTAATTTTAATACTATTGTATGATAAAATGTAGTATTTCAACAATTGTAACACAACAAAAAGTAATTATACTTTTAACCAACTTTAAACCAATAATATAATTATGACAACTAATTTCGAATTCTGGGATTATTTTATTTTCATTGCTTATGCAATTCTTATTTTAGGAGTAGGCCTCTGGGTATCTCGAGACAAAAAAGGCCATGAGAAAAATGCTGAAGATTATTTTCTAGCTAGTAAATCGCTACCATGGTGGGCTATTGGAGCTTCACTTATTGCTGCAAATATATCTGCTGAACAATTTATAGGCATGTCTGGATCTGGTTTTGCTTCAGGTTTAGCAATTGCATCGTATGAATGGATGGCGGCTATTACGCTTATAATCGTTGGTAAATACTTTCTACCAATTTTTATTGAAAAAGGATTATATACCATTCCAGAATTTGTTGAAAAACGTTACTCTACAAATTTAAAAACCATTTTAGCTGTATTTTGGATTGCTTTATATGTATTCGTTAACTTAACTACAGTACTTTACTTAGGAGCTTTAGCCTTAGAAACCATTATTGGCATTCCACTAATTTATGGCATTATTGGCTTAGCCATGTTTGCCGCAGCTTATTCGCTTTATGGTGGATTATCGGCGGTTGCTTGGACAGATGTTATTCAAGTGGTGTTCTTAATATTAGGTGGATTAGCAACAACTTATTTAGCACTAAATACCGTTTCTAATGGCGAAGGTGTTTTTGCAGGGTTACAAACGGTGTACGATGCTGTTCCAGATCGTTTCGCCATGATTTTAGACGAATCTAACCCAGAATACAAAAATTTACCTGGTATTGCTGTACTTGTTGGTGGTATGTGGGTTGCCAATTTATACTACTGGGGTTTCAACCAATATATCATTCAACGAACTTTGGCTGCCAAATCGTTAAAAGAAGCTCAAAAAGGTATTTTAATGGCGGCATTCCTAAAATTAGTAATTCCTTTAATTGTTGTAATTCCTGGTATTGCTGCTTACGTTATGATAAATGATCCGGCAATTATGGCTAGATTAGGTGAAGCAGGCCTTAAAAACTTACCATCTATAGAACAAGCAGACAGAGCATATCCTTGGTTATTACAGTTTTTACCAACAGGTTTAAAAGGTGTTGCTTTTGCAGCGTTAGCAGCGGCAATTGTATCATCGCTAGCTTCTATGCTAAACTCTACCTCAACCATTTTCACCATGGATATTTACAAACAATATATTAATAAAACAGCTTCAGATAAAAGTACCGTGAATATGGGTAGAATTTCGGCTGCTGTAGCATTGGTAATTGCTTGTACAATGGCTCCTCTATTAGGAAACTTAGATCAGGCATTTCAATTCATTCAAGAATATACCGGAATTGTGAGCCCAGGTATTTTAGCGGTATTCTTATTAGGATTATTCTGGAAAAAAACCACCAACAAAGGCGCTATTATCGGAGCGATTGTATCGATTCCAATTGCTATGTACTTTAAAGTGGCTCCAAAAGGATGGTCTACAAGCCCTATGTTTATTGATGTTCCTTTTATGGACCAAATGGGTTATACATTATTGCTAACCATGGGTGTAATTGCCGTAGTTAGTTATATGCAGCATAAAGGTGCAGACGACAAAAAAGGTATTGAAATCACAAAAGAACTGTTTAAAACCAGTCCGGTATTTAACATCGGAGCCTTTGCAGTAATACTTATTTTAACTGCATTGTACGCTATTTTCTGGAATTAGATTCTTTGATAAATGATATAAAAGTCAGAAACAATCACCTTGATTGTTTCTGACTTTTTTGTTTTATTTTGTGGGGATTGGAAATCCTCTATCGCGCATTAGCGCTTCAATTTTCGCATCGCGTCCCATAAACAAACGATATGCCTCAACAGGGTCGATTGAGTTTCTTGGTGCAAATAAATACTTTACTAATTTTTCAGCTAATTCTTTATCATAGAATCCTCCTGGAGCATTTGCAAACGCTTCAGAAGCATCTGAGGTAAGCACATCTGCCCACATATAACCATAATATGCTGTGGCATATCCTTCACCTGAAAACACATGACCAAAATGAGGCGAACGGTGACGCATTGGCAATTCTTTAGGCATTTTTAAACTTGCAAGTGTTTCTTTTTCAAATTTATCCACATCAATATTTGTTGGATCTGCGAGATGAAATTTCATGTCCATAATTGCCGATCC
Organism: Mariniflexile aquimaris; assembly: GCF_042676825.1. Taxonomy (NCBI): domain Bacteria; kingdom Pseudomonadati; phylum Bacteroidota; class Flavobacteriia; order Flavobacteriales; family Flavobacteriaceae; genus Mariniflexile; species Mariniflexile aquimaris. The sequence continues at coordinate 252,741 of NZ_JBHTIB010000015.1, read as the reverse complement.
TAAATATTCGGTTGTAGAAAATCCTTGATTAAACGTAGCCGCATTCTTGATTTTTGCAACTAATTCTGCTGGCATAGGCTTACCTGTTTTATTATGTACTAAATAATTTTGAATTACTTCGTTAGTAGATAGCCAGCGCTCTAATAATTGCGACTGGAATTCTGTATAATCTCTTACACCACCATTCAATTTCGGATATTTTACGTTTGAAGAAAAGAAATGAAGCGCATGCCCAAATTCATGAAAGAAGGTTGTTGCATCGTCCCAAGAAACCAAAAGTGGATCTCCAGGTGCTGGCTTTACAAAATTTGAGTTATTAGACGCTAATACATTTTTTTTGCCGTTAAATGTTGTGTGACTTCTGTAGGTTGTTGCCCAAGCTCCAGAGCGTTTGCCTTTTCTGGCATACGGGTCTAGATACCAAAGCCCAACATTTTCTCCGGTTTCAATATTAGTAACCTCCCAAACTTTTACATCTTCGTTAAATACAGGTACCGAATTTTCTGGAACTCGTGTAAATTTATAGTTAAATAATCTGCCTGCCACATAATGCATGGCTTCTGTTAATTTGTCGAGTTGCAAATATTGCTTAACCTCATCAGAATCTAAATTATACTTTAATTTTCTAACTTTTTCGGCATAAAAACGATAATCCCATGGCTCTATAGTAATGTTATCTCCATCGCTATCGGCAACCGCTTGCATATCCTTAACCTCTTCGGCAACTCGGGCTATTGCTGCTGGCCAAACGGCTTCCATTAAAGCCATTGCCTTTTCTGGTGTTTTCGCCATTCTGTCTTGTAATCGCCATTCGGCATAATTTTTATAGCCCAACAACTGTACACGCTCTCTTCGTAACCTTAGTATTTCAGCAATAATATTTTTATTATCATAGTCATCATTATTATCACCTCTAGAATAATAGTTAGTCCAAACTTGCTTACGTATTTCGCGCTCGGTAGAATAGGTTAAAAATGCATCTATAGAAGACCTAGTATTCGTAATAGCGTATGCACCATCACGCCCTTTATCTGTTGCAATTTTTGCAGCAGACTTTATAAAACCATCGGATAATCCTCCAAGTTGATCTTGGGTTAGATACGTTACGTAATTTTCTTCGTCATGCAAAACATTGTTTGAAAACTTGGTATATAACGATGCTAAATCTTTATTTATCGCTGCGTATCGCTCTTTCTTTATTTTGTCTAATTCGGCACCATTCATTTCGAACTCCTTGTATGTAAGTTCTACAACACGTTGTTGATCTGCTTCTAAAGGTTTTTTCAATGAAGCCTGATAAACCTGTTTAATACGATTAAATAGTTTCTCATTTTGCGTTATTTTAGAACGAAAATCTGAGAACAATGGTGCTAATTCAGTTTGAATAACTCTAAATTCTGGAGTAGACATATTACTACTTAATATTCCATAATAGGTAAAAGCTCTGTCTAACTCTTCCCCTGCTTTTTCTAAGGCTTCAATGGTATTTTTAAAATTTGGAGACTTGCTATTATTAGCAATAGCCTCTATTTCTTTTAAGTTTAAATCCATCCCCAACAACATTGCAGATTTTACATCTTCAATTTTAACTTTATCAAAAGCAGGCACTCCACCATATGGACCTGTCCATTCTGCTAATAACAAATTAGTAACTGAGGCATTTTTGTCACTCTGTGCTTTACTTTGAAAGACCATAATTGTAATAAAAAATAAAACCATAAATGGTTTTGGAATAGAATGTTTTATCATTGTTTTTTGTTTAAATTATATTGCCAAAAATCAGCCAAACAATTTACAAAAAAGCGAATGATTATGAAGATAAATCTAAGTTATAAATCTTAAAATATAATGCTACCTCGAGAAGAAATAAAAAAAGATGTAAACAAAAAAAAGCTTTCAATAATATGAAAGCTTTTTATTATTCTTGTGACCTCGACTGGATTCCAAATGTGTTTATTTTACATATTTCATGTTTTAACAATAGCCTTTAAAAAACCTTTGAAGTTGCTTGATTTTAGAGGGATTATAAAAATTAAACTAAAAAGTTAGGCAAAATCAAATAATGCTGGGTAAACATAAAAGTGACACAATTAATGACATAAAAAACATTAATTGTGTCACTTTTATGTTATATTTGATAAACTTTATGAACCATGGCAAAACTGACTTTCAAAATCAGAAAAGGCGTTGACAAATCCGCTAAAATTCAATTATTTTTTAATTATGGTACAGATAGAAGATTAAGATACTCAACTGGCCTAGAAATTTTAGATGCAAAAAATTGGGATGATGAAAAAATGCGGATTAAAAATGTAGTTTCAGAGATTCATAAGAATGATGTAAATAACAAACTAACCGACATACAATCGTTTCTCGAAAAAACTTATACTCGTTTAGCTATTACAGAAGGCGTTGAGGTAGACAATGAAATTCTTAAAAATGAATTGAATATTTTTTTAAACAGAATAAAAATTGATGATGACAAACCTCAACATTTAGAATTATTGCCGTTTTACAGTTGGTTTATTGACCATTACCAAATTAACCCGTTAGTAACCACAGGAAAGCCTATGGGCTCTGGAACGGCAAAGACTTACAGAAACGCTTTTAGCATTTTAGAAAAATTTAATGACACACATTATAACCTAACATATTCCAAAATAAACAATGAATTTTACGATGCATTTTTAAGTTTTATGTACGACAGCGAATATTCATTGAACTACATTGGCACACAAATTAAAATTCTAAAAACCATAATGAATGCTAGTTACGAAAAAGGGTTTCACAATAATCTAGATTTTAATAAACGATATTTTAAAAAACCGACTGAAGAAGTTTTTAATATTTACTTAAACCAAGATGAGCTTAAAAGAATACAAGAATTAGATTTATCTAATTTTCAGAAAAAAAGAATAAATAAAGACTTTGTTATTACCAGAAGCAGATTAGAGAACGCTAGAGATTTATTTCTAATAAGTGCTAACACTGGACTTCGAGTGTCGGATTTCAACTCGCTAACCTCAAAAAATATTATTACAGAAAAAGGGTCTTGTTACATTTCATTAGTTACTAAAAAAAACTCAAAAAGATTAACTATACCAATTAATTCTGTGGTACAAAGTATATTAAAGAAACATCAAGGTAAACCACCTAAAAAAATGACGGAACAACACATAAACTATTGTTTAAAAGAGCTTGGTGAACTTGCAGAAATAGATGAAATTATTCAAAAAGAAATCACTAAAGGTGGCATAAAACAAAAAACTGATTATCATAAGTACGAACTAATAACAAACCACACAGGAAGAAGAAGCTTTTGCACCAACGCATATAAGAGCGGAATGCCAACCATAGATATTATGGCCATTTCTGGACATTCTACTGAGAAAGTTTTTTATAGCTATATAAAAGTTGATGATTTAGAGCGTGCTCAAAAAATTTCTAAACATCATTTTTTTAAATAAGAATAACTGAATAATTGTTATTAAATTAGCTAGGAATTATTTCACAAATAAAATGGAAAACAAAGAAAATATCGAGAATCTAATTATAGATGAAAACCTAATTAAAATTATTGAGGATACAATTTTAAAATATTACAAAACCATTTTTGAGCTAACTAACTTGCTGATATCATATCAAAAACAAATAAAAGATATTGAAAAAGATAAGGGAGATAATTTAGCTAATCAAATTTATATTTATAAAGGTGAAATAAGAGATTTAAAATTGAAAGTTAATTTGGCTTTTGAAGGTTTATTAAAGTTTTCTGATGAAAATAATTATTTTTTTTGTTATTCAACTCTAAGAACATATAAGTTTTACTTTGAATCCTTTTTTTGGAATTTTAAAACAATTACAGGGGAATCTGACAAATTACAATACTTAAAGAATGAATATAACTATCATTTTAGCTATCAAAAAAATAAATTTTCAATTAACACCGAGAATAAAAGCATCTTCTTTCATAGAACATTATTTAACGACCATTTTTCATTTATAGACTTTTATCCATTCTTATTCGAAACAAATAGATTGAAAATCAAACTCGAAAACGAGAAAAAACTTAATTATTTGAAAGAAAATATTAATGAGTTAGGATTTGAAATTAAAGAAAAGAATGGTGAATTATTTTTTAAAAAAATAAAGAAAGCAATCAACTCTAATAAAGAAGATACTCCAGAAGAAGAACCAATAAACAAAAAGGGTTTACCACCATTTGATACATTAGATAGATATCAATTAGTAAAAAAATTAGGTATTGACGATATTATTCACAATTTAGACACTTCACAAAGGAGCAAAAGCAAAGTTTTAGCATTAATTATGAATATTCATCCAGATAACGCAAGAAAACTTTTTAATAATACATATCCAAAATTAAAATCAGACGAAGAAATCGCCAAACTAGTTTTCGAAGCAAATCACAACGTAAATGAATTTTTAAACAACCCTATCAACAGCATAAAAATTCCATAATTTTAAATAAATGGGTCTAAAAATATTTAGACCCAAACAGACCCGCCTCCTATTTGCACCATAATAACAATTTAAAAAATATATTATGGTACAACTTATTCAAATTACAGAAGAAAAGCTAACGGACACTATCCTTATAGCGATTAAAAAAGAGCTAGAACAGCTCAAAAAAGATTTCCAACCTCAACAACCACCAACATGGATTAGTCGTAATGACACGGCTAAAATGCTTGGTGTTTCCTTCCCTACCCTTTATAGTTGGCATCGAAAGAAAGTGCTTATCGCTTACAGCATTGGTAATCGTGTTTACTACAAACTCGATGACGTAAACAACGCACTTACTCCAATCGCTTGCTAAATCAAATTCAAATCAATTAAACCAAGTAATAGAAAACACTATTACTTAATAAAACAATTTTATTATGGAAAAATATGTAGTAACAGTAAACATTATGTCGGCAAATGAAAAAGGACTTATTAGTTCAAAAAGCTCTGATTATACTTTTCAAGAAAAAGATATAATCCAAGCCAGAAACAAAGCTATTACCAAGGTTAAAGAATTAGAAGAAGAATTCTTGTATGGGGAAATTAAGTATGATTCATTTCTAGTGGCTCAGCTTAAAGATTTCAAGAATTTTAATGCTTACGCAATCAATCTGTTGTTTGTCCCAGATGAAAATTTCACATATTGTTTGTACGGCGAAGACAAACAGCAAACATATGAAGCCTTAAAAATTGAAGGCTTCATATGTGAACAATATGACAATATAAGTCTAACTGAAATTGAATACACAGATGGAGAATGGATTGAAGTTATTGAATCCAACCTAGATTTCTTTGTCAACTAAAGCAATTAAAAACAAACTGCTTAAATTCTTTTAAAGGGGCAAAGTTGAGGTGATTTTATAACCAAACTGATAGGTCATCAAAATTATTTGTAAAAAATATACAATTAGATATCAAGTAGTTACAAATTATTTACACTTCAAAGAGGTAATTATTTAAACTTTTCCCCTAAACGAAACTATTTATTATAAAATGACAAGTCCTAAGTGTGTCTTTTAAATAACAATAAATATGAATAAAGAAAATATAAAACTAGAATTCAATAAACTGATTAAACAACTAAATCAAAAAAAATATAATAGATGGTATAAACTAAAAGATTTAGTTGAATTAAAAGCAATAAGCTATAAATCTTTAAAAAACATGGTAGGTGAGATTTATGCAAAATATGAGCCACAAGGCACGATAAAAAAGACTGGTAGGAGTTATTCGATTCATTACTCCATTCTTGATGCATTTAAACTTAAACAACCTAGAGCAACTACGATATATAGTCACGAATGGAAATCTAATATATCATGGACAACGAGAGAATACTATGACAAAGAGTATCATGAGTATTTAATTTCAGTCTTAAAAAATAAAACTAAAGGAGTTAATTACTTCTTCACAATTGAACTGGATAAACATAATCGCAATCATGTTCATATACTAGCTGACGCAGAACCTAACGAGTTGAGGTCATTAATATATGAGCTAATGCAGTTCTATATCGGCAAAAAAAACTATTACAAATATTATTGCGAACCAGTTTACAATACAGGGTCTAGCGTGGATTACCTTATTAAAAATCCACAAAAAATTAATTTAATATAAAAATTATGGAATTACATGACATTAAAAATTTGGTTATTGACAATATCGATAACCATCCAGAACTTAAAAGAAGACTTGAAATTTACATTTCTATGACATATGAAGAAAACGCAATATTTGACGACAAGTATCTTTTAAAGGAGTTTAATTATTTAAAAGAAAATAATATGCTTAATGAACTTTTTAAACCAATTCATTTAAATGAGTGAGGAGTGTAGGGGTCATCGTATCCTGCCTTATTAATAAGTGATAAAAGTGAATAAAAAAGTACCAATCAGACATGTGAAAAAAATTTTTTCATAATTTTTTGGTACTTTTTTAACCAATAACGACACGCTATTACTGATGAGGTTTTATTTTAAATTATCGATTAACCTTCAAAAAGCAAGAAATCATTAACAACACACAGACCAATAAATTAAATTTTTTAAAATTATGGATATAGAAGAAATAAGAACAAAAATTGCTATGAAGCAAATTGAGTTAAACAACGAAAAAGACCAAGAAAAAAAGAATGAGCTTTTACAAGATTTAAAAGTGTTAAACATGAGAAAGGACATGGAAGAAACAAATAGTAAAATTCAAGATATTAGGAAGTCTCATTAATATTATTTAGTTAAATTTGGGTTTAGTTAAACTATAAGGATTCTATTACATATATGAATGCATCCCAAATTGAAAAAAATGTTACTGAATTAGTTAAAAACTTCACCAAAGAAGAGTTTATATTCGATTTACTTCAGGCATACGGTATTTCAAAAACTTCTATTACTCGTTTAAAGAAAGGCGATTTTAATTTATCTAAAGTTGAAGGTGAGGTACTTTATAAAAGTAAAATGCTTTTTAAAGAAGTTACAACTGGTACGTTATTAAATACTATTGACGAATTAACAAAAGATGTAGATTCATTAAAACACAATCCTCGCTTTGTAATTGTAACCGATTATAAAACTTTATTAGCTAAAGACACCAGAACAGGTTTAACATTAGACACACCTATTCTTGAAATCAACAAACATTTTGGTTTCTTTTTACCGTGGGCTGGACAAGAAAAATATGCACAAACAAATGAGAATTTTGCAGATAGAAAAGCGTCATATCAAATGGCGAAGCTCTATGATATTTTAGTTACTGAAAACCCAAACATCTATGATGATGGTGGTCATAACCTAAACATATTTCTATCTCGATTACTCTTTTGCTTTTTTGCAGAAGATACCGACATATTTCCTATTGAAGGGATGTTTACAGATACCTTAGAGCAACATACTCAAAAAGATGGAAGTGACACCCATACGTTTTTAGATAGGCTATTTAAAGTGCTAAACACAAAGGACAATACCAATGAAGCTTCTCACTTTAAAGATTTTCCTTATGTAAATGGTGGTTTATTTGGAAGTACCATTGTATCACCGAAATTTAATAAAGAAGCTCGTAAAATAATTATTGAATGTGGTGATTTAGACTGGAGTGAAATCAATCCAGATATTTTCGGTTCTATGATACAGGCTGTAGTAAACCCAGCCTATCGTAGTGGTTTAGGCATGCATTATACCTCAGTACCTAATATTATGAAGGTGATTGAACCTTTGTTCTTAAATGAGTTATATAATCAATTTGAGAAATACAAAGGCAACGACAGAAAGTTACGTGAATTAATATACAGAATTTCAAAAATTAAAATTTTTGACCCAGCATGTGGAAGTGGGAACTTTTTGATTATAGCCTATAAAGAATTGCGAAAGTTAGAAATTGAAATTATTAAAGAAATTAATGGAGTAGGTCAAACAGATATTTTTGATGGAAGTCAAGCAAAAATACATTTTACAAAAGATGGACATCAGATAGTTTCCAATGCACCTCAATCGAAAATCAATTTCAATGGAAAACAATCTGAAATTTGGTTTACAGAAATTAAGCTTTCACAATTTTACGGTATTGAATTAGATGATTTTGCTCACGAAATGGCCATTTTATCTCTTTGGTTGGCAGAACACCAAATGAATAAAGTATTTGTCGATGAATTGCATGATTTTGGGAGAGCCAAACCTATTTTACCTTTAAAAGAAGCAGGACATATTAAACAAGGTAATGCGACACGTATTGATTGGAAAACAGTTTGCACCATAGATTTAGCTGATGAGGTTTATATTTTAGGAAATCCACCTTATTTAGGGTCACGCAATCAAGACAAAGAACAAAAAGATGATATGAAATTTGTCTTTTTGAAGGACTACAAAAGTTTAGATTATGTGAGTTGTTGGTTTTATATAGGTGCAAAATATATTCAAGGTTTTAACGCTCAATTGGCTTTTGTATCTACTAATTCAATTTGTCAAGGAGAACAGGTAGCCTTGACTTGGCCACGTATTCTCGATAAAACTATAGAAATAGGTTTTGCTCATTCATCATTTAAATGGACAAATAATGCCAAAGGGAATGCTGGAGTTACAGTAATAATATTAAACTTAAGAAATGTATCTAGTAATCAAAAGTTAATCTATATTAATGGCTTAGAGAAAAAGGCCAACAACATAAACGCCTATTTGCTTGATAGTAAAGATGTATACATCAAAAGCAATTCGAATTCTATTTCTAAGTTTCCTAAAATGAATTTTGGCAATATGCCAGCGGATAGTGGATTATTATTATTTAATTCTCAAGAAAAAGATGATTTTTTAAAGCGGGAAGTAAGCGCAAAAAAATGGATGTTCGAATTAATTTCAGCAGATGAATTTTTGAACGGCAAAAAAAGATGGTGTCTATGGTTAGAAGGAATAAAGGATAACGAATTGATGAGTATGCCATTAGTAAGGGAGCGTATAAAAAAACTCAAGGAAGTTAGATTAAATTCTTCAAGACCTCATTTAGCCGAAATACCGCATCTCTTTGCACAAATAACTCAACCGCCAAATAGGGATTTCATTTTAATCCCTCGTCATTCATCTGAGAATAGAAAGTATATACCGATAGGATTTTTTGATTCAAATAAAATATCACATGATAGTTGTTTAATTATAGCAACAAATAACATTTGGCTCTTTGGCTTATTAACTTCCGAAATGCATATGACATGGGTTAGGGCTATTGGAGGCCAATTAGAAACTCGTATTAGATATTCTGCTAATCTTTGCTACAATACATTTCCTTTTCCAGAAATTTCTCAAAAACAAAAAGAACAAATCGAACTACATGTATTTGAAATTTTAGAAGAAAGAGAAAAACATTCAAGCAAAACATTAGCACAACTTTACGACCCAGATAATATGCCTAAAGGCTTAAAAGAAGCCCACCATCAATTAGATTTAGCTATAGAGCGTTGTTATCGTTTAAAACCTTTTGAGAGCGATACAGAACGGTTAGAATATCTCTTTAAGGAATACGAAAAGATGATAACTAAAAATACCTTGTTAGAGAAACCACAACTAAGACATAAAAAGAAAGCTTAAAATTATGCCAGATATAGTAAACGTAAAATACCAACAAACAGGAAAAAGCAAAAGCATCAACGAGCTAGGAATGAGAGAAATGCAAGCACGTGCTTTTGAAGCTCGTACTGCACAATACTTATTAATTAAAGCTCCACCAGCTTCAGGAAAATCAAGAGCTTTAATGTTTATTGGCTTGGACAAATTGATAAATCAAGGCCTAAAAAAAGTGATAGTAGCAGTACCTGAAAGGTCAATTGGTAGTTCATTTGGATTAACAGATTTAAAGAGCTTTGGTTTCTTTGCAAATTGGTCACCAAAAAACAGATTTAATCTTTGCACGCCTGGTGGTGAAACAAGTAAAGTAAAAGCTTTTTTAAAATTTTTAGAAAGTAATGAGCAAATCTTAATTTGTACACATGCTACTTTGCGTTTTGCATTTGATGCCATAGACGAAAAGCAATTAAACGATTGTTTATTAGCCATAGATGAGTTTCATCATGTATCGGTAGATGGTGCAAACCGATTAGGTGAGGTTTTAAGTAATATTATGCAAAAATCTACCGCTCATATTGTAGCTATGACAGGTTCATTTTTTAGGGGTGATAGCGTTCCAATACTATTACCTGAAGTGGAAGCTCAATTTATTAAAGTTACTTATAATTATTACGAACAATTAAACGGCTATAATTATTTAAAATCACTGGGTATTGGGTATCATTTTTATCAAGGCCGTTACACCTCAGCCATAAATGAAATATTAGATGAAAATAAAAAAACAATAATACATATACCGAGTGTTAATTCAGGAGAATCTACAAAAGATAAATATGAAGAGGTTAATAGAATTATTGACAGTTTAGGTGAACTGGATTATCAAGACCCCGATACAGGAGTTTTGTATGTTAAAAGTAAGACCACTGGAAAAGTATTAAAAATCGCAGATTTGGTAAACGATAGCCAAAAAGAAAGAGATAAAATTCAAAACTACTTATATAAAGTTAAAAAGGCTTCAGATATAGATATCATCATAGCTTTAGGAATGGCAAAAGAAGGTTTTGACTGGCCTTTTTGTGAACATGTATTAACTGTAGGTTATAGAGGCTCGTTAACAGAGATAATTCAAATTATTGGCAGAGCTACCAGAGACAGCGAAAACAAATCACATGCACAGTTCACCAATCTTATTGCGCAACCTGACGCAGAAGACGATGTAGTAAAATTATCCGTAAATAACATGTTAAAAGCTATAACAGCTTCATTACTTATGGAACAAGTGTTAGCTCCTAATTTTAAGTTTAAACCTAAATTCCCAGAAACAGATGAGGATGATAATGATACAGATGATGATGGAAATACTATAAAAATCAGAGGGTTCAAATTACCAAGTTCACAAAGAGCAAAAGACATTATTGAAAGTGACATAAATGATTTAAAGGCTAGAATCATGCAAGACAACCAAATGCTTAAAGCTATGCCTGGTAATGTAGACCCAGAAGTAATAAACAACGTATTAATTCCTAAAATAATTAGAGAAACGTATCCTGAATTATCTGATGAAGATGTAGAGGCCGTTCGCCAGCATATAGTAGTAGATTCTGTTATAAAAAACAGCACTATTGAAGAGGTTGGTGATAAACGCTTCATACGCATGGCTGATAGTTTTGTAAATATTGATGATATAAATATTGATTTGATTGATACCATTAATCCATTTCAAAAAGCATTTGAAATTTTATCTAAATCTGTTACCGCATCGGTGTTCAAGGCCATTCAAGAAACCATTGACGCCACACGAATACAAATGACAGAAGAAGAAGCTATTATTTTATGGCCTAAAATAAAAAATTGGATTGCTAAAACTGGAGAACACCCAAGTCTTCAATCGTTTGACCCACAAGAAAAACGTTTGGCAGAAGCTATTATATTTTTAAAAGAACAAAAGCGAAAAGCACAAGTCAATGAGTAAAAAAAAGACATTAGAAGATATTTTTAATGACGATGAATTTGGAATTTTAGATTCAAAACCAAAAAACTCCAATATTAAAACTGAAGATGAACGATTAATTGAATCGTTCCAAGAAATTAATTCCTTTTTTGAAAAAAACAATAGAGAGCCAGAAACAACTAATGTAACAGAATTTAAACTGTTATCAAGATTAAAAGCATTAAGGCAAGATGGAAAAAAAATAGAAATACTAAAACCTTTTGACATTAACAACCTCTTAAACACAAAAGAGGAAATTAAATCGGTGGCCGATATTTTAAACAGTGATGATTTAGGAATATTAGACACAGACGAAACATTATCAATTTTTAAATTAAAGCATGTTTCAAGTTCAAAAGACAGAGCTGACTCTGATTATATAGCACAACGAAAAAAAATGAGTGACAAGGATTTTTTACCATATGAATCCATGTTTAAAGAAGTGCATAAACAGTTACGAGAAAGAAAAATTTCATTAAAAAAGTTTAGAAATCCTGAAAAGAATCTAATAAAAGGTAATTATTATGTTTTAGATGGAATTCTTCTTTACTTAGAAGAAATTGATTTAAGCAGAACCCTTGAAGATGAGCCAGTAAGTGACAAGAATAGAAAAGATGGTAGAACCAGAATAATTTTTGAAAATGGCACAATGAGTAATATGCTTTATAGGTCTATTGGAAAACAGCTACTTGAAAATGGTCATTTAGTTACAAAAACAGAAATAGAAACTTCAAAAGAATTATTTAATAATGTAAACGCTGTAAACGAAGATGATTTAGAAACTGGATGGATTTACATATTAAAATCTAAATCAACTAATCAAGAGATTGCATCGATTAAGAACTTATACAAAATTGGTTACTCAACTGTTCCAGTTCCAGAACGTGTAAAAAATGCGGCTAAAGAGCCTACTTACTTAATGGCAGATGTCCAAATAATTGAAGCCTATAAAACATATAACCTCAACACCCAAAAGTTTGAACAATTGATTCAACGATTTTTCGCTGAGGTATGTTTAAATGTCGATATTCATGATGATAAAGGAAGAAGAATAACGCCTAGAGAATGGTTTGTTGTTCCATTAGATATAATTAATAAATCGATTGAATTATTAATAACTGGTGAAATAGTAAATTATAGATATGATGCTACAAATATTGAGATTGTAGAGAAATAATTATTTCCATTTTAAAAATAATAATGGATATATTGCAAAATAAATTTTTTTCTAAATTTTAAGTTAATTTTACAAAAAATAATACTAACACAATGAAATTTAAAAAACTTAGTATAAACAATTTTAGAGGTGTCAAAAAACTCGAAATTGATGGACTTAAAAATGTTAATATAATTTTAGGAAAAAATAATTCTTCTAAAACTAGTATTTTAGAAGCAATTTTTCTTTTAGTTGGAAGTTTAAATCCTGAAATCTTGTTAAGAATAAATCAGTTCAGAAAATTATCATTTAATGAACAAGATGATTTTAGATTAGTCTTTAATAATTTAAAATTTGATGAAAACATTATAATTGAAGGAAATCAAGATGCAGACACTCATAAAATACTTGAAATTCGTCCCACAAGTCAAAATAAAAACTTTACTCAAAATAAAAAAACTATTAATGCTGAAGACCTAAAAGAATTAGATTTTGATTCACATCCAGATGACTTATCGATTAATCAATTAACTTTTTTATCAAAATATAAAGAAAAACATTCCAAAGAGAAAACTGTAGAAAGTAAGCTATTGTTTAGAAACGGACAATTTAATTCAGAAATTGGAAATATCCGAACAGCTCTTTCTGAAAGAGCAGTATTTCTCACACAATCTCTGGATATGTCTGTTAATCTTGAAAAAGAATTAGAAGACTTAATTGTATCAAAGCAAATTGATTTAGTGATTGAAGCCCTTAATATTGTTGATGAAAATATTAAGGATATCACTTTTGGAAGAAATAGATTGATTTATATTGATGTTGGTATGACTAGGATGATTCCTATTAATTTAATGGGAGATGGTGTTAGGAGAATGCTTGTTGTAATCTTATCTATTTATAATGCCAAAGGTGGGATTGTAGTAATTGACGAAATAGAAAATGGTATTTATTTTTCAACTTTAAATAAACTTTGGAGAAGTATTTTAGTAACTGCTAACAAATGTAATACTCAAGTTTTTATAACCACTCATAATTACGAGACCATCAAATCATTAAAAGAATGTTTATCCAATTTAGATAGCTCTTTTGATGATACAAATCTATTTAAAGAAAACATTAAAGTCTTTACAATTAGAAAATTAAATGACGGCAATCATAAGTCTTATCCTTTTAATTATTCTGAACTTGAAAATGCTATTAATGAAGACTTAGAATTAAGGTAGTATGCTAGTAATTATTACTGAAGGAAAAGATGAGGTTTTTATAAAAAAATATCTCGAAAACCAAGGTTATACCATGGGTGTCCATTTTGCAACTAACAGCATTGGAGGATGGACAAAATTAGAACTATCTAAATCCATTATCGAGAAACATATTGATGAAGGACATACTGTTGTTTTAGTTTTTGATGCAGACACCGTAGAAAAAAAAGGTGGGTTTATAAAAAGGTCTGAGGAATTAAATTATATTTTAAAGAAATTGAATTTTCAAATTAATTTCTTTTTATTTCCAAATAATACTAATGATGGCGATTTTGAATCATTATTAGAAAGTATTGCCTCATCAGATAGAAAAGACATATTTAAATGCTTTGATGCGTATGAGGCTTGCGTAAAATCATTAAATAAACCTAGTTTAAATTTCATTACTCCCATCAGAAAATCACGGATTTACGCATATATGGAAACGTTCCCTGAAATTGATAAGTTAAAAAGTAAGGAATTAAAAGCTGGGTCGAACTTCTTTGATAATAAATCGTACTGGGATTTAAATTCTAAAGCACTAGAGCCATTAAATAATTTCTTAACTCAGTATCTACAATAATTTGCTCACGTTTGAGTAATAAACAAGATATTATTTTAATATAAACTCCTGGTTTGTTGCAATATAAGTTATTTATGATTAATCTAATACTTATATTTGAACAACATAAATAATGATATTTTAAATGACTACACAATCCTATTCTGGCGCCATTCTTTTAAAAACTGGAGGACATTACGTAAAAGTAAGATGTGATGCAACTTCACCTTCAGCAGCTACAAAAATAATCGAAGCTCAATATGACGTAAAAAGCTGGGCAAGGCACATGGCTAGTAGCTAAAGTGAATTTTAGCAAATCTGATTTAAGTGACACACAAAGTGACACATTTAAAAAAAACAAAAATCCAATCATCTTATAATCAGATAATTGGATTTTATTTTTGTGACCTCGACTGGATTCAAACCAGTAACCTCTTGAGCCGTAATCAAGTGCGCTATTCAGTTGCGCCACGAGGCCTTTTTTGTGGGTGCAAATATACTATTTTTATTAAAACTCCACCAATTTTTTTACAAAATTGTAATTCCTTACTTTTGAACCCAATTAAAAAAATTAATTAGCGAAACAAGAAACCTAAATTTAAAGCAAAATTTATTTCTTGATGGCAAAATTAATTCGATTTATAAATTTTTAAAAAACTAATATGAACTATATTTTAGACCCTTGGCCATGGTATGTTTCTGGTCCGCTTATAACAGTTGTTATGGCATTGTTACTATATCATGGTAAAACCTTCGGGATGTCGTCGAACCTAAAAACCATGTGTACTATGGTTGGCGCCGACAAAGTTTCAGACTTTTTTAAATTAGACTGGAAAGATTACACCTGGAATTTATTTGTTGTTGCGGGAGCCATTATTGGTGGCTTTATAGGAAGTCATTACCTATCAAATGATAGCATCACCAACCTGAACCCAACAACCATAACCGAACTTAAAGATTTAGGTTTTAATAATATTGGCGCACAATTGGTGCCTGCAGAACTTTACGATTGGGATGCTGTAATGTCTACAAAAGGATTAGCGCTCTTAATTATTGGAGGCTTACTTGTTGGTTTTGGAACCCGTTATGCCGATGGATGTACCTCGGGTCATGCTATTAGCGGACTAAGCAGCTTGCAAAAACCCTCGCTTATTGCTGTAATCGGTTTTTTTATAGGCGGATTAATAATGGCAAATCTAATTTTACCTTTAATTTTTTAAGTGATGAAACGAGCAACTTATACTAGTATTTATACTATAATTATTAAAAGCGAGTCGCATTTGACATTTAAAAAACAATATATTTAGACAAATGAAGTATTTTAAATTTTTATTGATTGGTATGTTTTTCGGAATTGTTTTGGTTAAATCTGAAGCTGTTTCGTGGTATCGCATTTACGAAATGTTCCGTTTTCAGTCGTTTCATATGTATGGCATTATAGGAACCGCCATAATAACAGGCATTCTATTCCTTCAAATTTCAAAAAAAGGATATGTGAAAAGTATTATTGGTTCCGAAATCATTGTTCCGTTAAAAGAAAATGGCTTTGTAAGATATATTGTAGGCGGTACGATTTTCGGACTTGGTTGGGCACTTATAGGTGCTTGTCCTGGACCATTATATATCCTTTTAGGTACTGGGGTTTATAGTATGCTTATTGTAATTGCTGCTGCTATGTTAGGTACATTTATTTATGGCTTAATAAAACACAAATTACCTCATTAATTTTTTTTCTGGTCTCCTGAAGTTTTTGTGATAAATGTCACAAAAGAAACAAAAGTGATTTTGTAATTTCGAGAACTTTAAATAGTTATCAATTAACCAAACAAACAGGTATTATGAAAAAAAATATGGGGTCAGCCGATAAAGGTATACGCGTAGCAATTGCTATTGTTATAGCCCTTTTATATTATTTTAATGTTGTTGAAGGTACGGTAGCGTATATACTAATGGCGCTTGCTATTATCTTCTTAATAACCAGTTTTATTAATTTTTGTCCGCTTTATGCACCTTTTGGAATAAACACTTGCAAAACAAAGAAATGAAAGTAACTTTAGAAATTCAGAATTTAAAATGCCATGGTTGTGCCAATACCGTTACCACTAAATTATCTGGTTTAGATGGTATTGAAAATGTTTTAGTGAATAATGACACGAACAGCGTATCCTTCGAGTATAACAATGACGCAACCCTACAGGAAGCAATAGCATTACTTAATAGTTTAGGCTACCCAATCGTTGGTGATAAAAATGCGCTAACAACCAAAGCAAAATCTTTTGTTAGTTGTGCTATTGGCAGAATGAATAGTTAATGTTAAACTATTTCGGCGCTCAAACCTGCGTTTAATAACATTGTACAACGCGGTTTTAAATCGTCGTACTCGCCAGTTTTAACCGTACATTTACCTTTGTAATGAACAAGAAGTGCGCATTGTTCTGCTTGTTCTGCGGTATGCTCGCAGGCATAAATAAGTGTATCTATGACATGATCGAAGGTATTAACATCGTCATTAAACAAAACAATCTCATTTTGAGTAAGGACTTCCTCTTCTAAAAGTGTTTCAATTGATGTTTTTTCTCTAGTACTCATAATCAAATTTTATAAGTTTTACCTCTCGACAGTGCTTGAGGAAACAAATTTTTTTTACTAATTTAAAAATTTTAGAGCAACCCAATGGTTTCTTTCCAATTTTTCAGCAAATTTTAACATTTGATTTTCGCATGCTTCTTGAATAACTGGAATGTCATCATTATAAAATCCGCTTAAAAAAAGCACCCCATTTTTGTTTAAACACGATACATAAGTTGCCATATCATTTAGTAAAATATTACGGTTTATATTGGCGATAATGATATCGTATTTTTTTCCTGCTAAAACACTGGCATCGCCTTCTATTACTGTAATATTCTCGCAATTGTTACGCTCAACATTTTCAAGGCTATTTAAATAGCACCAATTATCGTAATCGACCGCATCGAGAATTTTAGCACCTTTTTTTTCTGCTAAAATTGCCAGAACACCTGTGCCACAACCCATATCTAAAACCGATTTGTTAGTGAAATCGTTGCTTAAAATATACTGAATCATCATGTGGGTGGTTTCGTGGTGCCCTGTACCAAAACTCATTTTTGGCTCGATGATTATATCGTATTTGGTTGTTGGTTTTTCGTGAAATGGCGCACGAACGGTGCACAAATTATCGACTACAATAGGGCTGAAATTTTTCTCCCATTCTTCGTTCCAATTGGTTTGTTCTATTTCGTTAAATTCATATTCAATTTTGAATTCTTCGGAATTTAGAATTTGCACATCGTTTAAAATAGATTCGTTCCACTCTTCCTTTTGAATGTACGCCGTTACACCGTCTTCTGTTTCTACGAAGCTTTCGAAACCTGCATAACCGAGTTCGGCAATTAGTATTTCTATCCCGACGCTTCGGGAGTGTAATGGTGTTACTTTAAAATCGTAACCTATATAAATAATGTTTGACATATTGATTGAAGTTTATGGATGCAATCGCCATTGGGAAGTGCGTTAGCGATAGAAACGGCATCCTTTTTGGCGCCTTAAAGCGCCAAAAAGATACAGTGTATAGCGCGACCCTTGGGTAACGCCCAAATTATAATTTTATACTAAAATGCGTTTACAATGGCAAAAAAGTCGTCTGCATTAAGCGCAGCACCACCAATTAATCCACCATCTACATCTGGTTTACCGAAAATTTCTTGTGCATTGTTTGGTTTCACACTACCGCCGTATAAAATTGATACACTATTCGCTACATCGGCACCGTACTTGTTGCTTAAAGTTTTACGGATGAAGGCGTGCATATCTTGTGCTTGCTCTGGACTTGCAGTTTCGCCAGTACCAATTGCCCACACAGGCTCGTAAGCCAATACGATATTTTTAAATGCCGCAGCCTCTAAATGAAACAGAGCATTTTTAATTTGGGTTCCTACTACATTTTCGTGGTTACCAGATTTTCTATCGGCTAGAACTTCGCCAAAACAGAAGATAATACGTAAATCGTTAGCTAAAGCCGCGTCTACTTTTTTAGCTAAAATTTCGTCTGTTTCGTTAAAATACTCACGACGCTCGCTATGTCCTAAAATAACGGTTTTAACACCTACACTTTTAAGCATGCTTGCACTTATTTCGCCAGTATAGGCACCATTAGCTGCAAAATGCATGTTCTGTGCGATAACTTCGATTTTAGAATTTTTTAAAGCTTGGTTTGCGTGGTATAAGTTGGTAAACGTTGGCGCTACCATTACCTCTGCATTAGACGTTTGTGTTTTGCTTTTTAAGTCTGCTAATAAAGATTCGGTTTGAGCTAAATCATTATTCATTTTCCAATTTCCTGCTACAATTTGTTGTCTCATTTTTAAATTACCCTTTTTAAAGATTAGGGATTTTTATTAATTGTTTATAAAATCTGTCTTATTTGTTTGTCGTCGGCCTCAATGGCTTTAAATAACTTAATTTTTCCGTGATTATCTACTACCATATATCTTGGAATCCAGTCTAATTGTACAAATTCGCCAAAAGCTCCTTTCCAACCAGATTGCATATAGTAATGCTGCCCTTTTATATTATACTTCTCGATGCCCTTTTTCCATGCATCCTGAGTTTTGTCTAACGATAGAAAAATATAGGTAACCTTGCCGAATTCCTTTTGAAGCGCTTTAACTTTAGGCATGCCTTTAATACAATCGCTACACCATGACGCCCAAATATCGATCACAATGGTATTGCCTTTATTAGCCTCTAAAATAGCTTTGAAGGTTGTGTTACTTCCATCTAAATTTATAAATGCATCGTTTAACGCAGCTGCCGAAAACTCGGTAGGTTTTTCTTGAGCTTTACAGCTTGTTACGCTTATTAAGAATATAAAAAGGAATTTTAGTTTTTTCATGTTTAAAATTTTTTCTTTTTCACGGAAATGCAAAATTACTGAAGTTTTACTTTAGGGTCTAACCAAACGTAAATTATATCGACAAAAATATTAATTATAATAAAGAGTAAGGCTATTATTAACACAGAACCCATAATTACGGGTAAATCTAAAGAATTTAGGGCATTTACAATTTCTTTACCAAGACCGTTCCAACCGAAAATATACTCTACAAAAACGGCACCAGCCAACATAGATGCAAACCAACCAGATATAGCTGTAACAACAGGGTTTAAGGCATTTTTTACAGCGTGTCTTTTAATGATTTGATACTCACTTAAGCCTTTTGCTCTTGCCGTACGAATAAAATCTTGATTAAACACTTCTAACAATGAATTCCGCATGAGCTGAATTACAACAGCGAGCGGTCTTATACCGAGCACAATAGCAGGTAAAATAAGATTTTTTAATTGAAGATGATTGGACTCACCAAAATCGTCTAATTCGTAAAGACTTCCCGTCATTTCTAAATTGGTATACTTATGCAAAACAAATCCGAACAACCAAGCAAATAAAATCGCGCTAAAAAACGATGGAACACTCATGCCCAATGTACTGAATATCTGTATGAACTTATCGAGCCATCTGTCTTTAAAAAGGGCAGAAATAATGCCTAAAATAATACCCACAAAAATTGCAATAATAATAGCAGAAACGGCAAGTACAAAGGTATTAGGAAGTGTTTCGCCTAAAACTTCGCTTACTTTTTTGCCTTGTTTTGTAAAAGATTCTCTTAAATACGGGAATTTTAAAACCGTAGTAGTATTACCAATTGAGAACAAAGTTGTGGCAGCATATTTACCTGGTTTTAAATAGGTGTAATCTGTTGCTGTTTTTGAATGAAATGATATAGGCAATAAATCGTTTAAATAATAAAAATACTGCGTACTTACAGGTTTATCGAAACCATATTTTTGTTTGACTGTTGCCAACTGTTCACTATCTTCGTTCTGCCCTAACATCATTTGCGCCGGATCTCCAGGAAGCACGTTAAATAATAAGAATATAACTGTAACTACTCCAAATAATGTAAGTAGTGCGTAAGTGATTTTATTTAGTAGGTAACTTATCAGTTTATAAAATGTTTATTTGTTGATGTGTTTATTTGTTTAAAACTTCGACTGTGACTGTGACTGTGACTGTGACTGAAAACTATAATTTTAATTTATCAATATCATTCCAGTGCACTTTTTGTTTTACTGTTCCCTTATCTAATTCTAAAATTCCAGGATTAGCTCTTACTACGGTTTTTAGTGCCTTTTCATCACATAAATAAAATTCGAAATTCAATTTATAAAGTTTTTTAATTCGTTGTTTTTCATCTTCACCAGAAGACGTTAGTCCTATAACTTTATACCCTTTTTTAATAGCCTCATCAGAAAATGCTTTTAATTTTTGAGCACCAGCTTTTTCCATAGACTTTAAGCTATAAGACACAATCACTATAAGGTTTTCTTCTGAAAGAAATTGCTGTGTTAAATCTTCATCGACAAATTCTATTGAAAAGTCAACTACTGGAGGTTGGTATCCTTCCTTAATCATTTTAGTATCAACACTTAGAAAATCACCTTCAACCGTTGGGTATGAACCATCAGTAGTAATCACAGTTTCTTCGCCATTTATGTTGAATTTCCAGTAATATTCTACAACTGGTTTGGCAGCATCTTCTGGAATACGCATACCTTCAGCAATATTCTTTCCTATTTTATAGGCTCTAAAATCCACTACCGGCAAATGCATCAGTACATGATATGCTAACCAAAAACTGAATACGAAACTTAATAGTGCGAAAACCGTGGTTATCAAAGTACTAAACACTGGTTTTATATGTTTCACACCAAAGAATAGCACCAATATAAATACAAGTAAAACCAAATCTTTAGTAAAACTTTCCCATGGCGTTAATTTTAAGGCATCACCAAAACAACCACAGTCTTTTACTTTATCAAAATAAGCCGAATAGAAGGTTAAAAATGTAAAGAAAACAATCATTATCAGCAAACTCCAAACTGTAAATTTGGGTTTATAGCCAATAAGTAAAAACACCCCTAAAACCACTTCGAATACCACTACTAATACCGAAATCATGAGCGCATACGGTTCTAAAAATGGCATATTTAATACCTCTACACTAAAGTATTCTTGTAATTTATATGAAAACCCTAATGGATCGTTTAGTTTTATTAATCCCGAAATGATGAACAAAACACCAACAAATATTCTTGATATGCTTACTAAATATTTCATAATTTTTATTTAACACCTTTCGACTGCGCTCAAGGTGACAATTGTTTATTAATTATTTTTCATTTAAATGTATCATAGCAAAAACAGCATAATTTACCATATCCTGATAATTAGCATCAATGCCTTCGCTCACAATAGTTTTACCCGCATTATCTTCAATTTGTTTAACGCGTAATAATTTTTGCAAAATTAAATCGGTTAAACTGCTAACACGCATATCACGCCATGCTTCGCCATAGTCGTGATTTTTATCTTCCATTAACTTTTTAGTTATGGCAACATGTTTTTCGTATAATTCGATGGCTTCTTCAGTAGATAAATCTGGCTGTTCCACTACCCCTTTTTCTAACTGAATTAAAGCCATAATACTGTAATTTATAATGCCGATAAATTCACTTATTTCATCTTCATCAACTTTTCTAACCGCGTTTTGTTGCAGCCCTCTAATACGTTGTGCTTTAATAAAAATTTGATCGGTAAGTGATGGTAAACGCAAAATACGCCACGCACTTCCGTAATCAGACATTTTTTTAATAAACAAACTTTTACAGGTATCTATAACAGCATCGTATTGCTTTGAAGTATCTTGCATGTATTAAAAAGAATTTTGCGTAAATTTCGCTTAAATAGTTTAAAGTTCAAAGTTGAAAGTTCAAATGTTTTTCAAAATTGCTGCGAATACACAAATAAATGTTTTTTATCTTGAAACTAACTATGAATCCTTAAATTTGAAACGCTTTTAAACTAATTAAAATATTCGTGCATTAGTGGCGAAATGAACTTATGACCATAAACTGCAAAGGAACTCTTATTGATGTAACATCACCCAAAGTGATGGGAATTTTAAATGTAACACCCGATTCGTTTTATGATGGTGGTGTACATAAAGATGACGCATCGGTATTAAATCATGTGGAATTAATGCTGAAAGAAGGTGCCACGTTTATCGATATGGGCGCTTACAGCTCAAGACCAAATGCCGATTTTGTTCCAGAAGATCTAGAACTGAAGCGTATTTTACCATTACTTGAAACCGTACTAAAAAATTTCCCTGATGCTCTAATTTCTATAGACACCTTTAGAAGTGAGGTTGCAAAACAATGTATAGATGCTGGTGCTGCAATGGTTAATGATATTTCTGCTGGAAAATTAGACGAAAACATGCTGCAAACTGTAGCTAATTTACAGGTTCCGTATATTATGATGCACATGAAAGGCACGCCACAAACCATGCAACAACACACAGATTATTCTAATTTAACCAAAGACATATTGTTTTATTTTTCCGAACGAATTGCAGCTGCCAGAGCACTAGGTATTGTCGACATAATTATCGACCCCGGATTTGGCTTTGCAAAAACATTGGAGCAGAATTTCGAGCTACTAAACCAATTAGAATTATTTAAAATGATTGAAAAACCAATGTTAATTGGTATTTCCAGAAAATCTATGATTTACAAAACACTGGAAACTTCGGCCAAAGAAGCTCTTAATGGCACCACCGTTTTAAATACTATTGCATTGCAAAAAGGCGCTTCCATTTTGAGAGTTCACGACGTAAAAGAAGCCATGGAAACCATCAAATTAGTTGAATCTTTAAAAACCTAACATGCGGTATTATCTACTTTTATTTCTGACACTGGTTTTATTCTCCTGCGGAAAAGACAAAGTTGTTCAGTTGCCAGAAATTAGTCATGCTGATATCTCAGAAATAACCGATGTATCTGCAGCCTATTTATTTTACGACCAAACACTTCCCGACAGTTTAGAATTGAATAGAAAAAACCTGATTAGCACTACTAATTGGTTAGTGAATATTGACAAGCGATTAACGCTTAAACAAGTTATTCCGCAGATTATATTTTTACAAGAAAAAAAGGGAAGTTCTAGCCATAAGAATAACAGCGCTAAAAATTACTTTACTTGTAATGATATCAGTAAAAAGAATTTAGGATTTATTGAATTTACTAATGTGGTTTATCATCCCGAACCATTTCTAGATTTTGTTTCGGCAAATTCTAATTTGGATTTTTCAAACAAAATGAAAATTGATTTTAATGCTGCCGAAGAAATTTATGCTGAGTTTCCACTTTTTGATATAAGCGCCACGGTTTTAAACGAATCTAATTTTATAAAATATATCAAGAGCACATCAGATAATCAAACGGAAGGTTTCGGTATAATCTTAAGTTTCAACGAAAATTTAACATTTCAAGAGTATATTACTTTCAAATCCATGCTAGGGACTCTGGGATTAAAAAATGTTTCTATTTCAAATCACGAATTCATTTTTAATTAAGCGCATTTTACTAAATTTACCAAAAACCAAAAGCCTTGGAAATCTTTAATGACCTTTTAAAATTCTCTGTTGTTGATGTCATAGATGTTATTCTTGTCGCATTACTCCTCTATTACGTCTATAAACTTGTAAAAGGCACGGTTGCAATCAATATTTTTATAGGAATTATAATTATTTATTTGGTTTGGCGCCTTACCAATTTCTTAAATATGGAATTGCTTTCTGGTATTTTTGGAGGCTTTATGAAAGTGGGAATTATTGCTTTAATTGTGGTGTTTCAACCAGAAATAAGAAAGTTTTTACTCATGGTTGGTTCTACCAATTTTAGCAAAAGAGGCAAACTTTTTAAACAGTTTAAATTTTTAAAAACCGAGACTACCGACGAAACAAATGTCGATGCTATTATGTCTGCATGTATTAAAATGGCTGGCTCAAAAACGGGCGCTTTAATAGTTTTTGAACGCAATAATAATTTAGATTTTTTAAGTTCGAGCGGAGATGAAATGAATATAAAGGTAACCCAACCCATTATAGAAAGCATCTTTTTTAAGAATAGCCCGTTGCACGATGGCGCCATTATTGTGAGCAATAATATAGTAAAAGCAACACGTGTAATTCTACCATTAAATAATGAAAAACCCATCCCAAAACGATTTGGTTTACGCCATAGAGCCGCTATTGGTGTAACCGAAAAAACGGATGCTTTAGCACTTGTAGTTAGCGAAGAAACTGGGCATATCTCTTACTTTAAAGACGGCGAATTTGTTGTTTTTGATGATACCACGCAACTCAATTTGATGATTAAAAAAGATTTAGCTTAAACAACTTCTTCCTTTAAAAACTGAACTTCGTATAAGTTTTTATAATACCCTTTGTCTTTTTTAAGTAACTGCTCGTGGGTGCCTTCTTCCACAATTTTACCAGCATCCATCACGATAATCTTATCTGCTTTTTTTACTGTGGCAAGTCTGTGAGCAATCACTATAGAGGTTCTGCCATGTGTCATTTTATCGGTTGCATTTTGAATGAGCTGTTCAGAATGCGAATCGACCGACGATGTTGCTTCATCCAAAACCAAAATACTTGGCTTAGTTACGTAGGCGCGTAAAAATGAGATGAGTTGTCGTTGACCTGAGGATAACATCACGCCACGTTCCTTCACGTTATAATGATAACCACCTGGTAAACTTGTAATAAATTCATGCACACCAATTTCTTTTGCTGCGGCTTCCACTTGCGCTTCAGTAATGTCTGGATTATTAAGAGTGATGTTATTCAAAATTGTATCAGCAAATAAAAATACAGACTGTAAAACCACGGCAATTTGGGTTCTAAGCGAAGCTAAGGTAAACTGCTTGATATCTTTTTCATCTATAGAAATTACACCGTCCTTAATTTCATAAAAGCGATTTAACAAATTAATGATGGTCGATTTTCCAGCACCTGTAGCCCCAACTATCGCAACGGTTTCGCCTGCTTTCACATTAAAAGAAACTCCTTTTAACACCGCCTCATCTTCAACATAATTAAAATACACGTTATTAAAAGCAATATTTCCTTCAAAATGTTCTGCTACCAATGTACCGGTATCATCTATTTGCGAGGTAGTATCTAATACTTTAAACACCCTTGTAGCGGCCACCATTCCCATTTGTAAGGTGTTGAAATTATCGGCCATTTGTCGTAATGGTCTAAATAACATCGGGATAAACATTACGAATGCGATTAAATCTCCTTGTGATACTTCGGTGCCTTTAAAAACAACATTTAATCCGCCGTACCAGGCAATTAACCCAATACTTATAGAAGATACTAAATCTGCTAACGGAAAGAAAATGGAATTATACCAAACCGTTTTTAACCATCCTTTTTTATGGCGTTCGTTAATATCTACAAATTTTGTGTAATCAATTTTTTCGCGTGTAAACAGTTGCAGAATTTTCATTCCAGTAATACGCTCTTGAACAAACGAATTTAGGTTAGACACTTCATTCCTTACTTCTTCAAAAGCAACTTTCATATACTTTTGAAAAATTCTGGTGGCATAAATTAAAAGTGGCAACATGATGAAAACAATTAAACTCAATCGCCAGTTTATATAAACCATCACACCAAAAACCACAATCATTGCCAACAAATCTCTAAAAATGGTAAATAAGCCTTGTCCAAAAATATCAGCAATACGCTCCATATCTGTTACAGCTCTGGTTATTAACACACCCACCGAAGAATTGTCGTAATATTTCATTTTAAAACTTAGCAAATGGTTGAATAGTTTTACACGTACATCCATCACTAAATTTTGCCCCAACCATGCCGCATAATAGATAAACACAAGCTGAAAAATAGTCTGCAATATTAAAACCGCAAACATAATAACTACATAAAACAAAAAGCTTTTTGGCTCTTTAACAGCTATACTATGGTCTATCGCATATTTAGTAATATAAGGTGTAGCTGTAGTTAAAATTGCCAGCAAAATAACCAAAACAAGTAGCCCAAAAAAAATGCCTTTATAAGGTTTTATATATTGAAACAGACGTTTAAACAAGACCACGTCAAATAAATTCTCTTTCTTTTTAGTCATTATAATTTTATATCGTTTGGATATTCAATTTTTGTTAAATACAAGGCGTGCGCCGGAACCGAAAAACCAGCTTCACTCCTATTTTTAGACTTTATAATGGTGTGTAAATCTTCAACTTGCAGCTTGCCTAATCCAATTTGTACCATGGTACCAACAATAGCACGCACCATATTTCTAAGAAATCTATCTGCTTTAATTATAAAGTGAAGCTCTTCATCTTCAAAAAACCAGTCCGCCTTCATAATCTCACAATAATACGTTTTTACATCTGTATTAACTTTTGAAAAACATTGAAAATCTTTATACTCAAATAAAATCTTCGACGCTTCCTTCATTTTATCAACATCTAAGGCTTGCTTCACAAAATAAGCCGTATCAAAATTAAATACATTTTTATGTAATGCGATTCTATATAAATAGGTTCTGCTTACAGCGTTAAAACGTGCATGCGCTTCTTCCTTTACTTTAAAAACACTGTGAATGGCGATATCTTTGGGCAAAAAGGAATTCAGTTTAAAAACCAATTTAGCCTCATTAAATTTAACATCGGTATCAAAATGTGCAAACATTTGTTTGGCATGCACCCCGGTATCGGTTCTGCCCGCTCCCATTATAGAAACGGTTTCCTTAAAAAGTAGAGACAACGCATTTTCTACAACTTCTTGTACCGATACAGCATTTGGCTGTATTTGCCAACCATGATAAGCGGTGCCGTTATAAGAAAGTTCTATAAAATATCGCAATTTGTTTTTATACTTTTGTTGAAAGGCAAAGATAGACAGTTTTGTCTTTCCTGCGAAGACAGTAATCTTAATTATATATTAAAAGATTTTCAATATAAATTCATGACCAAAATACTTTTACTTTCTGATACCCATAGTTATATAGACGACACGATTTTAAAATACGTAAAACAAGCCGATGAAGTTTGGCACGCGGGCGATATTGGCGATTTAAAAGTAACCGATGCTATCAAACAATTAAAACCATTACGAGCTGTTTTTGGAAATATTGACGATGCTAAAACAAGAATAGAATTCCCCGAAAACAACCGGTTTATGTGTGAAGGTGTCGATGTTTGGATAACCCATATTGGTGGTTACCCAAACCGGTATGATGTTAGGATTCGTGAAGATATTAGAAAAAATCCACCAAAACTTTTTATCTGTGGGCATTCGCATATTTTAAAAGTAATGCCCGATAAAAAATTAAATTTATTACATATGAATCCTGGTGCTGCTGGAAAACATGGTTTTCATAAAACACGAACCATGTTACGCTTTTCGATTGATGGTAGTAAAATTGACAACTTAGAAGTTATCGAATTTAACAAATAGCAGCTTTTCGCCGTTTCTAAGTCAGATTTCTATTCAATTTACCTCACTTTTATGTTAATATTATCCTAAACCGACGTATTCATTGGCTTAGATTATGGCATTCTATTGATAAATTGTAGCTTTGCCGCTATTTAAAAACAGAAAACATAATTATTTATGAGTCAAGTAAAAGAGAATGATACCGTACGCGTTCATTACACAGGAAAATTAAGTAATGGTCAGATTTTTGACAGTTCGTTAGACAGAGAACCGTTAGAAATTACTTTAGGCCAAGGCATGTTGATTCCTGGTTTTGAAAAAGGCGTGGTAAACATGAAGGTTAATGAGAAAAAAACAATTACTATTCCTGTTGCTGAAGCTTACGGCGAAGTACAAAAAGAATTGTTTCACGAAGTAAAAAGAGAGCAACTACCACAGGATATGACTCCAGAAGTTGGTATGGGATTAGCTTCAAGAAACCCTGATGGTTCTGAAGTGCAGTTTCGCATTGCCGAAGTTCATGCAGAACATATTATTATAGATGCTAACCATCCATTAGCAGGACAAGATTTAACGTTCGATTTAGAACTTGTTGAAATAAAGTAAAAAAAAGCCCTTCCTAAATCCTTCCCATGCGGGAAGGACTTGCTCACTGCTACGACATATTATTATCTATATTAATGAGCATTTTTTTTAAGGGCTGAATGTTTCCCTCCTTTGGAGGGATTAAGAGGCAAAAAAAACCCAAAGCTTTCGCTCTGGGTTTTAACGCACTAATACTACTAAGATATAAGGTTTTATCGCAATCGATCTACAGATTTTACGAGATCTTCGTCCTTCTTGATGGCCTTATTGGCTAAAGCCAAAAATACGATAGAAACAATAGGAAGAAGCATCCCAATACCTTTCTCAGAAACCGCCGTTTCTCCAGATACATTTAGAGATTGATACACAAAAAATCCTAGTAAAATAAAGTTTAATATGATGTTAAGTCGTCCCAACATAAATTGAGACTTCCTGTTTTTATACTTAAAAATGGTTATTATAGATAATAATGCAGACCCAAGAAACAAACTTAAATACAGCAAATTATCTTTAGCATATACTACAACATCGTTGTTTGTAACCCATAAATGCAATACAAATATTAATCCCGCAGAAACAATTGCGGCAATTAACAAGTATATGGTTTGGATGCGTTGTATCATATAATTTAAAAAACTAGACAGCAAAAATAATAGTTTCTTTTATAAAATAAGTGTAAAAAATTAAAATAAAGTCGTATAATTGCATTAATAATTCTCAATAACCACACATAGAGGTTGTTAATTCTTCAGAATAAAATCATTTTTTTCAGAATAACTCAAATTTATATTCAAAAAACATATTCAATTAAACATCAATGTTTGAAATTTCACAATTAAACGAAAAGAAACTCTCTGACTTACAGGAGATTGCTCAAAAACTGAACGTCCCAAAGTACCGTTCTTTAAAAAAAGCCGATTTAGTTTACCAAATCCTAGATCATCAAGCTGCCAACCCAAAAGCGGTAGAAGCTGTTATAGAACCAACACCACAACCTACTGCTAGTACACCCGAAAAAAAGGAAGTAAAAAAACCAAGACAACGCGTTGCAAAACCCGTTAAAAACGTACCTACAAAGCAAGAAACAAAAGCGCCTGATGAAAAAAAGGTAGAAGCTCAAGAAGTGGCTACTACTGCTCCAACAGAAACTAACGAAGAGCAAAAAACTAAAAATCCGCCGAAACAAAAAAGCCAAAACGAGCGCCAACAAGATAATAAACAGAAACAACCGCATCAAAAAAGAGATCATAACCAACAACCAAAAAACCCAAATCAACATAAAAATCAAAAAAACGGTAATGTTGATGCTGGAAATAAAGATAGCAGAAACCGCTACCGAGAACCAGATTTCGAATTTGATGCTATTATAGAAAGCGAAGGCGTTCTTGATGTAATGCAGGACGGCTACGGTTTTTTACGTTCGTCTGATTACAATTATTTGTCATCGCCAGACGATATTTATGTATCGCAATCGCAAATACGATTATTCGGATTGAAAAAAGGCGATACCGTTTTAGGACATGTTAGACCGCCAAAAGAAGGTGAAAAATATTTTCCGTTAATTAAAGTTGTAAAAATTAATGGTCAAAAACCAGAAGTTGTTAGAGACCGCGTGTCTTTCGAGCATCTAACACCCTTATTCCCTAAAGAAAAATTTAATATTGCCGAAAAACAAAGCACTATTTCTACTCGTATAATGGATTTGTTCTCACCTATTGGTAAAGGACAACGTGGTATGATTGTATCGCAACCAAAAACGGGTAAAACCATGTTATTAAAAGATGTTGCCAACGCTATTGCTGCCAACCATCCAGAGGTTTATTTAATGATTTTATTAATTGATGAACGTCCGGAAGAGGTTACAGACATGCAACGTAATGTACGTGGCGAAGTGATTTCGTCAACCTTCGATAAAGAAGCTCACGAACACGTTAAAATTGCAGACATCGTTTTAGAAAAAGCAAAACGTCTGGTAGAATGCGGGCATGATGTAGTGATACTTTTAGACTCTATTACACGTTTAGCGCGTGCTTACAATACCGTACAACCAGCATCTGGGAAAATATTAAGTGGTGGTGTAGATGCGAATGCATTACACAAACCAAAACGTTTCTTTGGAGCCGCTCGTAACATAGAAAATGGTGGTTCTTTAACCATTATTGCTACAGCACTTACCGAAACAGGTTCTAAAATGGACGAAGTAATTTTTGAAGAATTTAAAGGAACCGGTAATATGGAACTACAATTAGATAGAAAAATATCGAATCGTAGAATTTTCCCTGCTATCGATTTAACGTCATCAAGCACACGTAGAGACGATTTATTATTAGATGAAAACACCATTCAACGTATGTGGGTAATGCGCAAATATTTAGCAGATATGAACCCGGTTGAAGCCATGGAATTTATTAACGATCGTTTCAAGCAAACCAGAAATAACGAAGAATTTTTAATATCCATGAATGGGTAACAGTAACTAAACATTAAACTAAACTTAAAAGCCTTAACTCATTTCTGTTAAGGCTTTTTTTATGCAAGTTTTTTTAAACAATAATGGCGTTACCCCGATCCCGATAACTATCGGGAGGGGTCGCGCTTTCCGTTACTAGTTTTGGCTCGATGCTTACGCTCGCCAAAAGCTAACCACTGCAATCGCTAACGCAGCACCCCAAGGCTATTCTCAACATTATAAGTTGTGCCAACCACAAACAAAAAAGACCGCTGTTAAAGCGATCTTTTAAAATTTAATTCTTACAAAATGTACCTAATAACTACTAAAAATTAGTTAATAGGTCTCTATATTCCTTTAAGTCGGCAATGTTTATTTTATTCTTTAAATTTTTTAATAAAGACAATAAATATTTTAAACTTTCTACTGGCTCATTATCTATCTCTTCTTCAACATCTTCGGCATCAGCAAGTATCGGAATAAGAAACGAGTTATTCTCTTCAATATGCTCGTAAGTTAGTCTAAGAACTTTTACTACCAAAGGAATTTGCTCCTCTAAGGCATAAGATCTCAATTGTTTAATATCGTCAATTAAGGTATCAGTATTAATACCTGTTTTATCTAGATTTACTAGAATTTTATCGATTAATTTAATTGCTGCTTTATTTTCCAAAAGTTTAAGATTATGTGAATACTCGATTTGTTATACTTTATAAAAACGACTTCTTTTAAAATCAAATAGGTCTGTTTTTTATGGATGGCAAATTTACTTTAAACCTTTTAAATAACCTCATTTTTTATTATTTCAATACAATAAAATCTTCCCAATTGCCAGAAGTTTGTATATGCTGTTTAAAATCACACATTTAACTCAATGCTATATACGTAAACATGCCAGATTCAAAATCCACACTTCCATAAAAATAAAAACTAAAAGAGGATATAGTTTTCCAACTCCTTAGGAATCAGATCCTCTCTTAATTATTAAATTATTTTACTGGAATATTCTTCAAAATCGCTAAAACAAATTTCCAATATTTTTCAACCGAAGAAATTTGTGCGCGTTCATCTGGAGAATGTGCTCCTTTAATATTCGGACCAAAACTAATCATATCCATCTTTGGGTAATTTTGCCCTAAAATACCGCATTCTAAACCTGCATGACAAGCCGCAACATGTGGTTGCTCGCCATTTAAATCTTCATATAATTGTGTCATTATTTTTAAAATGGGCGACTCCATATTCGGGGTCCATCCAGGATAATCTCCCGTTAGTTCAACCTCGCATCCTGTTAATTCAAAAGTGGCTCTTAAGGTATTGGCTAAATCCATTTTAGAACTTTCTACAGACGATCGTGTTAAGCAAGCTATTTTAATTTCACCATTTTTAACCTCAACTCTTGCCAGGTTATTCGATGTTTCTACCAATTCCGGAATATCGGCACTCATTCTATACACCCCATTTTGCGCTGCATAAATGGCACGCGTTAAACCTTCCTGTACACCTAAATCCATAATCATTTTAGGCGTTTCTACTTTAAAAACTTCAATTTCTAAATCAGGCTCCATAGTTTTTAGCTCTGCTTTAATAGCTTCGGCTAATTCTAAAGTTTCGGTAACAAAGGTTTCTTCATGCATAGCATCAATAGCAACTATAGCACTACTTTCTCTAGGAATGGCATTACGCAAACTCCCACCATCAATTTCAGAAATACGCAATCCGAAGTTTTCAAATCCGTCAAACAATAAGCGGTTCATTATCTTATTGGCATTTCCTAAGCCTTCGTGTATTTGCATTCCGGAATGACCGCCTTGTAAGCCTTTTACCTTTATCCCAAATCCTATTTTAAATTCTGGTGTTTCTTCTTCATGATACGATCTAGTAGCTGTAACATCGATACCTCCAGCACAACCTACACCTATTTCGTCATCTTCTTCGGTATCTAAATTTAAAAGAATCCCACCAGATAGTAAGCCGCCTTTTAAACCTTGAGCACCTGTCATGCCAGTTTCTTCATCAATGGTAAATAACGCTTCAATTGCGGGATGCGGGATATCTTTACTTTCTAAAATGGCCATAATGGTAGCAACGCCTAATCCGTTATCGGCACCTAAAGTGGTTCCTTTAGCACGAACCCAATCGCCTTGAACATACATGTCTATACCCTGAGTGCTAAAATCGAACTCTGTATCGTTATTTTTTTGATGTACCATGTCTAAATGCGATTGCATAACTACGGTAGTTCTATTTTCAAATCCCGCGGTGGCCGGTTTTTTTATAATAACGTTACCAACTTCATCTACAATAGTTTCTAGTCCTAGATTTTCACCAAAAGCTTTCATAAATTGGATAACCTGTTCTTCTTTTTTTGAAGCACGAGGTATGGCATTTAAGTCGGCGAATTTATTCCAAAGTTGTTGTGGTTTTAATTGTCTTATTTCTGAATTCATGTTGTTCTATTTAAGTCGAACAAAGATAACATATCTAATTAGGATTAATAAACATTTCCTTATTTTTGAATATGCTAAAAAACACCAAAACGCTTATTACGCTCTCGTTAATACCGCAATATATTTTTATTAAATGGGTATCGCATTACCCCGAGTTTGTAGAAACCTTTTATAGTAATGGCATTTATGCATACATCTCTAAACTTTTTAGATATTCTTTAGGATGGATACCATTTTCTTTTGGCGATTTGGTTTACGCGTTTTCTATTATTTATATCATTAGGTGGTTTTATTTAAACAGAAAAAGTTTAAGAAAAAACACTAGACAATATATTATAGACGTTGCAAGTGCAACCGCCATAATTTATTTTGCATTTCATGTGCTTTGGGGGCTAAATTATTACAGATTGCCGCTATACAAAAGTTTGAATTTAAAAGCAGATTATACAACCGCACAACTTGTGGATGTTACAAAAAAATTAATTGACAAGTCGAACACAATTCATTACGAAATAGCTGGAAACGACTCCATTAAAATTGATATCCCTTATACAAAAGGTAAAATTTTTAAATTAGCGCCGAGAGGCTATGATAATTTAAAAAACACATTCCCGAGTTTGGAATATCACCCCAAAAGCATTAAAAAATCGTTGTTTAGTTACCCCCTAACCTATATGGGATTTAGCGGTTATTTAAACCCAATAACAAACGAAGCACATGTTGATGCGTTAATTCCGAAATACCTATTCCCAACCACAACTTCGCACGAAATGGCACATCAAGTAGGCTATGCCGCCGAGAATGAAGCAAATTTTATAGGATGCCTTGCCTCCATTAACCACGACGATATCTATTTTCAATATACAGGATACACCTTCGCCTTACGTTTTTGCCTTAATGAAATTGCACGACGCGATGAAGCCTTATTCGAGGAGCTTTATAAAACCGTTAATAAAGGAATTTTATACAATTATAAAGAAGCCCGCGATTTCTGGGACAGCTACGAAAATCCTTTAGAACCCATTTTTAAAACCACCTATAGTTCGTACTTAAAAGCTAACAAACAAGCAAAAGGTATGGAGAGTTACAGCTATGTAGTAGCGTTGTTTGTGAATTATTTTGAAAAAGAAGTTCTTTAATTTATCAATAGTTTTTTTGTAATTTGATTATTTGCATCCGAAACTTTTATAAAATAGAGTCCGCTTTTTAACTGAGACACATCCAGCTGTATTGCCTTGTTTTTCAACTCGTGGTTAGAACTAAAAATTAATTTTCCTTGAATATCGTAAACTTTTACTTGTATTTTATTATTTACTTTATTGTTAAATTTCAATTCCACAAAACTATTGGTTGGATTCGGGAATGTTGAAAAAGCACCATTATCAAACTGTGAGTTTGAAAGGGTAGCAACAAATTCTGTTTCAAATGTATTTGTTACTATCGCTGGGTTAAAATCGAAGTAAATTTCAGCAAAGTTAGGAATAATGTCGCCTACACTATAACCTGCTAAAGGTTTTATTTTATAATAAACATAACCGTGGCTATTTGGTTCGTCCATCGATTCACTTGGTAAATGAATGTTATTGAATTTCCAATTTAATTGATTATCGGTTCTTGTAAACACATAATCATGACTTGCATTAAGCATTTGAATGGTTGATTTATCTAATTTTGGATTTAACGCATTATCAATTGATACATTTATAGCATCAGCAGTTCCTACGTTTTGGAATCTAACAGTATAATATAAATAATCATCTGAAGTGAAACTATTATGAAGAATTTCTGAGCCGTGGGATTCTAAAATATCATTTGGGTCGTAAGAACCTATTACTGTTTCGGTTAATGTAGATATATTGTTTGATATATCTAAATCATCAGTCGAATAAATTGCCGTATTTGTTAACATATCTCCTAAATTGACATTCACAGGAACAACCATATTTACCCGAACAATTTCCGAATAATTTGACTCCAAATCATTAAAGTTTAATATAAACCCAGTTGAAGTGTTTGTAACAGAATTTCCTGAATCCACATATGATACGTCATCAAAAACAAGAGAAGCATCTTGTACAAATTCTACATTACCAGATACAACCGTTTCTACCCCTTTATTTTGAACAACTAAATAGTTTTTATAATTAAAACCAGGTCTCGGCGATGCAAAGGACACTAAATAAACAGCTATATCGCTGCAATCTTGTATTTTAGTAATTGGTAAGTTATAATTTACTTTACTTCCTTTAGCTACATTTATGTTTTCATAAGTGGCAGTAGCTATATTATAACACTGTTGAAATTCATCATCAATTGTATAGGTTATATCATAAGTATTAGTTTCGTCATCACTTATAATATTAAAAACTCCCGTTGATGAATATAAATCATGTTGGATACCATCATTGTTTTTTTCATAAGTCAATGTTCCATTTAAAAAATTAATTTCATCAGTATCAAAAGTTGTATTGGTATTAGCATCATAAAAAGCATTGGCTTCAATAACACCTGCTTGTGAACAATCCTTTACAACCAATGTCAATGGAGCCACTGTATAGCAATAGTTATTACCCCAATCCTCAACATCCACATAAATAGTTTGAGGGTTACTAATATTTGTATAATTATCTTGGTCTGAAACTGACTGCTGTTGGTTTGCATCTAAATAAAACGCAATATCGTAATATTGGTAGTTGTTTGCGTCACTAATAATTTTGTTTCTTACGGCAGCTAAATCGAATATAGCTTTTCCATCACCATCCTCATCACAGATTTCATAAGGATTCAGCTCAATTAATGGTGGCTTGTAAATGGTAAAACTAAAAGATGTTATAGCATAACTTCCCTTAGTATATTCTTCCACTCTAGCATAAATCGTTTCCTGATCTGAAACAGTATAAATTGAAGGCAAAACATTCACTTTAGTCTCAGCGTCGACTTGTGTTTTGTAGTAAGTAACTGAAAAACTATTCGGGTCTTGATTTCCCAAAATTTCAGCGTTATATTTCGTTAAATCTATTTCAGAAATACCATCTTGCCCTTCCTCGTCAAAATCACACATATAAACTCCCCCAAGGTTTTGAGCGTTTGCAAACAATACTCGCAAAGTAATATTTTTAGTTTTTGCTTCACCACTAACCTTATGTTCTGCCCTTACATAAACACCTTGCGGGTTAATTGTATTTTGAAAACTTGAAGAATTTGATATGGGATTTATCCCAAATTCAGCATCCGTTTGACTTAAATGATAGGTTATGTTATAATCATTGATATCTTTTGACCCACAAAGCAAATCGACAGACGTTAAATCAAATACAGACAAACCATCTGAATTATTATCATAAACTTCTATCTCCGGGATTGTAGCAAATAAATCAGAAACTTCAATAAAATTATAAGCACTTAAATAAACAATATATTGATTTGGAACTTTTTTATTTGCTCTATAATAAATAGTTTGTGAACTAAAAATATTTATGTAAGCTTCAGGATTTAATATAGGATTCGTTTCATTATCTCTATCTGCTAGAGTTTCATAATAAACAATTGGGTAATAATCTTCTGGACTACCTTTATCTATTCTACAAAATGTTTCGAACGGGAAAGCTTCAGTTAAATTAAAACTTGCAAAGCCGTCGTTATCATCATCACAAGCATAAACTACTGTATATCCACAAGGAGCTGGCGGACCTTGAACCTGTGCAAAACTTATCAAAGACAAAAAACCAACAAATAAAAAAGTAATTTTTAATTTCATATAGCGTAAATTTGCATAACAAAATTAATACATAAATGCTTACAAAAGCGATTTCAAGCCTACAAAATCCAGTTATTAAACAACTTTTACAATTAAAAGACAAGTCGCGCGAACGTAAAAAGTCTGGCTTATTTTTAATTGAAGGCGTTCGTGAAATTACATTGGCTTTAAAAGGCGGTTACGAATTGGAAACTATATTGTTTTATCCAGAGCTTTTTAATGAAGTGCAGGTGAAAGCATTAACACAACAACAACTCACCCTTATCGAGATTTCTAAAGACGTTTATGAAAAACTAGCGTATCGGGGAACTACCGAAGGTGTTATGGCTGTAGCTAAAAGCAAAACGCATAGCATGGATGCTTTAAAATTCAATACAGAAAACCCACTAATTTTAGTTGCAGAAGCACCCGAAAAACCAGGAAATATTGGTGCTTTATTGCGTACTGCCGATGCTGCAAATGTTGATGCGGTAATTATTGCAAATCCAAAATCTGATTTGTACAACCCCAATATAATTCGATCAAGCGTAGGTTGCGTGTTTACCAAAAACATTGCTCTTGGCTCCACTTCAGAAATTATTAGATTTTTGAAAGCACAAAACATAAACATTTACTGCGCCGCATTACAAGCTTCTGTAAATTATAATACACAAGATTTCACGAAACCTACCGCCATAGTGGTAGGCACCGAAGCCACTGGGCTAAGTAATGAATGGTTAGAAAATGCCACTCAAAATATTATTATACCCATGCAGGGCGAAATAGATTCTATGAATGTATCTGTTGCGGCAGGAATTCTTATTTTTGAGGCGAAAAGACAACGGGGATTTAAATAATAACCAATATGTCACACTGAGCGCAGTCGAAGTGCATTTCAAATCTTAACAAATTTTAAAAACATGCATTTCTATTATGTTTACATCTTAAAATGTTCTGATGAGTCTTATTATACTGGAATTACAAGTAATTTAGATTAACGTATAGAAGAACATGCATTTGGAAGGTATAAAAATTGCTACACATATAAACGAAGACCTATAGAAGTTAAATTTTACGAAACTTTTAACGATGTATTGCAAGCAAAATATTTTGAAAAGAAAATAAAAAACTGGACATGAGCCAAGAAAAAAGCGTTAATAACAGGTAATTTTAATATGCTGCAAATTTTAGCAGAATGCAGAAATGCAACTCAGTATAAGTATCTAAACAAATAAGCACTTCGACTGCGCTCAGTGTGACATTTAGTTTCTATTTTTGTTTTACGGAATTTATCTTTCTAACAACATGACATCAACCACATTATTTTACATCATTATTGCAATTATAATCATCA
This sequence comes from Mariniflexile aquimaris, assembly GCF_042676825.1. Taxonomy (NCBI): domain Bacteria; kingdom Pseudomonadati; phylum Bacteroidota; class Flavobacteriia; order Flavobacteriales; family Flavobacteriaceae; genus Mariniflexile; species Mariniflexile aquimaris. The sequence continues at coordinate 214,246 of NZ_JBHTIB010000015.1, read as the reverse complement.
ATTTTATAGTTGATAAAATTCTTGACGCTTTAAATGCTAAACATTATAACGATAAACTTCCTGAAGAATTACAGGATGTGTATGACGAAACTGAATACAAAAAATCGCAAAACTATAAAGCAACAAACTACAGATTTGGCATTTTAACATCGTCGTTTTCAGTAATTTTAACATTAGGATTTTTGTTTTTTGACGGTTTTGAGTTTGTCGACAACATCGCGAGAAGTTACAGCGAAAACCCCATTGTAATTGCTTTAATTTTCTTTGGAATTATTATGATTGGAAGTGATATTTTAACAACGCCATTTTCTTATTACAGCACCTTTGTTATTGAAGAAAAATTCGGATTTAATAAAACTACAAAAAAAACATTTGTGCTAGATAAAATAAAAGGATGGCTCATGATGGCCATTGTTGGCGGTGGTATTTTATCCGTTATCATTTGGTTTTACCAATCTACTGGCATTTATTTTTGGCTGTACGCCTGGGGATTAGTGGCCGTTTTTGTTGTGTTTATGAACATGTTTTATTCAAAATTAATAGTGCCACTTTTTAATAAACAAACACCTTTAGAAGCCGGCAGCCTACGCGATAAAATTGCGGCATACGCTGAAACTGTTGGTTTTAAATTAGATAAAATTTTCGTGATTGATGGCTCCAAACGCAGTACCAAAGCCAATGCCTATTTTTCTGGTTTTGGCAGCGAAAAACGCGTAACCCTTTACGACACCTTAATTAACGATTTAGAAGAAGATGAAATCGTTGCCGTATTAGCACACGAAGTTGGGCATTACAAGAAAAAGCATATTATTTTCAATCTGTTTTCTTCCATTTTACTCACAGGCTTTTTGCTTTACATATTATCGCTCTTTATCTCTAACCCCATACTTTCAAATGCGTTGGGAGTAGACATACCAAGTTTTCATATTGGTTTAATTGCATTTGGTATGTTATATTCGCCCATTTCTGAAATTACAGGATTAATCATGAACCTATTTTCCAGAAAATTTGAATATCAGGCAGATGATTATGCGAAAAACACCTTTAAAGCAGAACCACTTATTACCTCGCTAAAAAAACTATCTAAAAACAGTTTAAGCAATTTAACACCGCACCCAGCGTATGTGTTTATGCACTATTCGCATCCTACGCTTTTAGAACGTATTAGGAATTTAAGAAAGCAATAGCTCCTATCATTTTAAGAGGTTTTACTTTGGTAATCTTAACACTAAAAGGCAAAACCAATAATAAAATTGATCGTTTAAGTACGAAAAAACGCATTTACATTAGAGGCCAACAATAAAATTAATATAACCTAAGAATTTTAGGAGTTATATTAATTTCATTACATGTAAACCACAAGCTACCACAAAACAACTCCTAACCAAAACAGCTTACCTTTCCTTAAAAAGTATTCGCTTTCCCTTAAAATATATACATCTGATAGTATTGGTTTTTAGAATTTTGCCTCATAAATTATAAACACCACAAAATGAACAATTCAAAAATTATAGTTATTACAGGCGCATCTTCGGGTATTGGTAAAGCCACAGCACTTTATCTATTAGAAAAAGGCCATAAAGTATATGGTTTAGCCAGAAGAGTTGACAAAATGGACGATATCATTAAAAAAGGTGGCGTTGCTAAAGAAATGGATGTAACCAACCACCAACAAGTTAAAGAGGTAATCGCATCCATCATTGAAACAGAAGGTAGAATTGATGTTTTAGTAAACAATGCAGGTTATTCTATTTACGGCCCAATCGAAGACACCAGTTATGAAATGGCAAAACAACAGTTTGAAGTAAATCTTTTTGGTTTGGTCGAAGTCACCAAAGCTGTACTTCCCATCATGAGAAAGCAGAAATCTGGCATCATTTTTAATATGAGTTCTATGGGAGGAAAAATTTATATGCCACTTATGGGCTGGTATGGCGCTACAAAATGGGCTCTAGAAGGCTGGAGCGATGTATTAAGACTTGAAGTCAAACAATTTGGCATTAAAGTAGTCATAATAGAACCAGGTATGGTTAAAAGTGAACTTGCCGAAAACACCTTACTTCACGCCGCTGAGAATAAAAATACCGCATATTTTGAACTTAAAAAAACAATTTTAGCCGGACTTGTTAACACATTCAACCCTGATGCATCAAGTGATCCCATTGTTGTGGCAAAGGTGATAGAAACAGCAATGCATTCCACAGATCCTGAAACTCGCTATCCTGTTGGTAATATGGCTATGGAAAATATTGAAACCAGAGCTTCCATGAGCGATAAAGCATACGACACACTGGTAATGGAACAGTTAGAATCTGCGGCAAATCTAAAATAATTTAAGACTTAAAAATTACTGATATTAAGGAAAAAGTATTCACCTTTCCCGAAAATGTATTCAACCAAAATATATTTATTAAGGAATTTTGCAGTGTAAAAATATAGAACAAATCACCAGAAGGGTATTGATAAAATGATATTAATTAAAAGAGTAATGATAGGAATACTTTTAATGACAGGATTTATAACAATTGGAACTGTCTTTTTTTTAAACACAGAACAATTTGGAAAGCATCCAATGGGTGAAAGATTATTGAAGATAGAACAATCGCCTAATTTCAAAAATGGGAGTTTTCAGAATTTGAGTGAAACTCCAATGCTGACTGAAGGCGCTGGTTACGGAAAAGTGTTATATGAGTTTGTTTTTTCATCTAAACCAAAAGAACCAACCCAATATATTCCTTCAGCAAAAACCGATTTGAAGGCCTTAAACCCCAAAGAAAACGTGCTAATTTGGATGGGACATTCAACTTACTTTATGCAAATAGATGGCAAAAAAATATTGGTAGACCCTGTATTAAGCGGTAATGCATCACCACTTTCTTTTACAACAAATGCGTATAATGGCACCGATATTTATTCAACTGATGACTTTCCTGAAATAGATTATTTGTTTTTGTCGCACGACCATTGGGATCATATGGATTTTAAAACACTTAAAAAATTGAAGCCAAAAATTAAGCATATAATAACCGGCCTTGGTAACGGTGCCCATTTAGAACATTGGGGCTTTAAATCACATATCATTATGGAGGGAGATTGGTATGATACGCTTCAACTCGAAGAAGGATTTACAGTACATATAACACCTGCACGACATTTCTCTGGAAGAGGTTTTAAGCGTGCACAAACACTTTGGGCTTCGTTCGCTTTACAAACACCCTCTACTAATATATACATTGGTGGTGATAGTGGATACGACACACATTTTAAGACTATTGGAGATAAATATGGCCCTTTTGAACTTGCCATCTTAGAAAATGGTCAATACGATAAAAAATGGAAATATATCCATATGTTACCAGGAGAACAATTGAAAGCTGCAAATGATTTAAAAGCAAAAGCTATTTTGCCTGTGCATTTAGGAAAGTTCACCCTTGCCAATCACGATTGGAACGAACCGTTAGATAAAATTACAAATGAAAATAACCAATCTGCTATTAAAGTCATAACTCCTTTAATTGGGGAGCAAGTAAATTTGCGTGATAGTTTACAACAATTTAAACATTGGTGGAAAAATATAGATTAACAGATTTTATTAGCAGAATAAATAAACAAAACAAAAACAAAAAAAATGAATTCAAATCAATTTGGAAAACAAGGGTGGACACCCAATAGAATAGAGAATTTAAATGGCAAAACATACCTTGTTACTGGTACTACAAGTGGTACAGGATTTGAAGCAGCTAAAATATTACTCTCTAAAGGAGCCAAAGTGGTGATGCTTAATCGAAACCAAAAAAAATCAGCGGACACCATCTCTACTTTAAAGCAAACGCTTGGTAATAACATAGATGTATCAGCCATACAAATGGATTTGGCTGAACAAGCTTCTGTAAAAAGAGCAGCAGATGAGATTCTTAAAACAGTTACTCAAATTGACGCACTTATTTTAAACGCTGCCATTGCCCAAGTGCCAAAACAAACTCTTACGGTTGATGGTTTTGAAAGTCAGCTTGGTGTAAACCACTACGGTAATTTTTTGCTTCAGGGACTACTCTACCCTCGCATTGAAGAATCCAATGGTCGTATTGTAACTGTAGGTAGTATGGGTTATAATTTAGGTATTAAGTCCATACAGTTTGACGATATGAACTGGGATAAAAACTACAGTCCTAATAGTGTATATAGCCAAAGCAAATTGGCGCAGATCATGTGTCTTTACGAATTACAGAACAGACTAAAAGAAGCGGGCAAGACCCATGTAAAAGTATATGCTTGTCACCCAGGCGCTTCCAGAACCTCGTTGATTAGAACCAGCGGAAGTTTAATGACACGTTTTGTTTGGCAATTAATAAAATTGTCTCCAATGGTACAATCTGCTGAAAAAGGTGCCTACCCAGAATTGATGTGTGCCTTAGAACCTGACTTGGATCAAAGCGGATTTTACGGCCCTACAGGACGAAATTATTGGACTGGTCCGGTTGGCGAATGCAAATTAGAGCCGCATGCAAAAGATAAACCTGTGATGGAGCGGTTGTGGAAAGTATCAGAAGAGGCAACTGGTTTTAAATGGAATTTTTAAATTAGAAGATTCAAAATAAATAAGATATGGACATTTTAAAAACAGCAACAGAATGGGCAAAAGCCGAACTTTTTTCAACCCCATTTTTCATTCTATTTGGAGTGCTATTTATGGTGGCAAGTCTAGGGTTTTGGCAATTGGGAAAAACTGATATAGCGAGAGCCTACATCATTCCCATGTTGGTGGCAGGAGCCTTATTAACTATTATTGGTCTTGGATTGTTTTTTACAAATAAATCGAGAATAACACAATTTGAAACAGCTTACAACGCAGATGCCTCGACCTTTGTAGCCTCAGAAATTGAGCGTACAGAAGCAACATTAAAGGAATATAAAAACGTTGTTTTTACCGCCATTCCGCTAATTATCGTGGTCTGTGCTCTAGTTATTTTCTTTGTTAACACCCCAGGATGGCGGGCAAGCTTGATTACAACGATTGCCATGTTAGTAGTTATTTTGTTGATTGACGGTACTGCCCACGCCAGAATTAAATCCTATAATGAGCAGCTGCATTTAGTAGAAAAAAAGAACTAATTTTATAAGATGAAAGACATCATTAATATAGATAGCATCAGTAGTATTCATAAAGCGCTTGGTTTATCAAGTCCTGCGCACCCTTTAATTTCCGTTATTTCAACCAGAGAATTAAAGAAAAAACTACAAATTTCTGCTGGTAAATTCAGTTTTAACTTATTTATTATCAGCCTAAAAGAAATTGGTACTGGCGCGTTTCAATACGGTCGAAAATCGTATGACTATCAAGACAGTAGCCTAATTTTTACAGCGCCAGGTCAGGTAATGCAATTTGAAGAGGACCAAAACCAACGAAAACAGGATGGTGAAGGATGGGATATTTTTTTTCATCCCGATTTTATTAGACACTCGTCTTTAGCAAGAACAATTTCAGAATATTCTTTTTTTGAATATGAAAATAACGAAGCCTTACATGTTTCAGAAAAAGAGAAAAAAATTCTGTTAGATTTTGTAACCAATATTGCAAACGAGATTGACCAAAATATTGATAAACACACCCAAGAATTGATTATCATTAATTTGGAAAGTATTTTAAAATACAGTAAGCGATTTTATGATAGGCAGTTTTATACACGAAGTAATTATAACAAAGACTATTTAATTAAATTTGAGAAGTACTTAAAAAACTATTTTACATCTAACCAATTAGTGGAAAACGGCTTACCAAGTGTTCAGCAATGTGGTGATGCACTTCATTTATCGGGTTATTATTTAAGCGATTTATTAAAAGTTGAAACAGGAAAAACGGCAAAAGAGCATATATTGCTTTATATGGTTGAAGAAGCAAAAACCAAATTATTAAACTCAAATTCTTCAGTAAGTGAAATTGCCTACGATTTTGGATTTGAATACCCGCAACATTTCAGTAAAGTCTTCAAATCTAAAACAGGGTTTAGTCCTTCAGAATATAGAAATTTAAATTAAAACACCAATGAAAGTTATAATTACAGGTTCAACAGGTATGGTTGGTAAAGGTGTATTACTAGAATGTATAGATGATGCAAGCGTTGAAAATATTTTGCTAATAAATAGAAGTCCTATTGATATTTCTCACTCTAAAATAAAAGAAATTATACATAAGGATTTTACTGATTTTAGTAGCATACAAGATGAGTTTAAAGGGTATAATGCGTGTTTTCATTGTATGGGTGTATCATCGGCAGGTATAAATGCAGAAGCCTATTACAAACTGACATTTTCAATTTCAGAGGCACTTGTAAATGCTACCTATCAAGCAAATCCTGATATGCTATTTACATACGTATCAGGTGCGGGAACAGATAGCAGTGAACAAGGTAATACCATATGGGCACGAGTTAAAGGCAAAACCGAAAATTTAATTTTAAACAAGGGCTTTAAAGATGCTTATGCTTTTAGACTAGGCGCCATTTTACCAGAACGTGGCGTAAAATCTAAAACCAAATTATACAATTTCTTCTATGTCATTACGAAACCCATTTTTCCTTTATTAAAAAGAATGAAATCGGTAACAACGACTTCTAAAATTGGACAGGCAATGATTAATTTATACAATAATCCTCAACCCTTAAAGCATCTCGAAGGCGCTGATATAAATCAAATTGTAACATTATATAAGCACTAGTACAAAACAATTCAGAAGTTTTAACAAAACCATCGCTCATGTCAAGGTTATTAGGCACGATTCTTCCTATTCAAAAAGACTACCAAACGTGAAACAGCCTAAAAACACAAGAAATATTCATCAATTAACTAATAAAAAATAAATAATTTTACAGAATCTCAGTAACAAAAACTTACTTTATCCTGATATTTGTAACGCCTATTAAATTATAAGTTATAAGCATGCTTGAAGGCGTCTAGAAGTATTCATATTTCAAATTAATTTCATTCATTTTAATGATAGACTTAGAACATCAATTAAAAAACCCCGTTTGGTATTCTTTAAAAGAAACTCATAAAAAATTTGTTGTAGAATTTAACGACGTACAATTTTATGACCCAGAAATTTGCAATTTTGCTGCCTTTTTCGATGAAACAAAAACAGCAAAAGCCTCTAATGACTATTTAAAAATTTCTGATGAATTCTTCTTCGTTTCAGAAAATCAAACACCTATAATAGACGACAACAAAGTTTACTTAGCAAAAAAAACTGATGGTTGTCAAATGGTTTTAAATAAGCTAGCAGATGTTGAAATAGACGAAAACATTGTGTTGTTAGATGCTACATATATTGATGAGATATATGATTTAATATGGTTGGTGATGCCTGGTTACTATAAAAAAAGAACCTTCGAAATGGGCAAATATTTTGGCATATTTAAAAATGGCAAATTAGTTTCAATAGCAGGACAGCGCATGCAAACTAATCTATTTATTGAAGTTAGCGCTGTAGTTACACATCCTAATTATACGGGAAAAGGACTGGCAAAACAATTAATTGCCTACAATACAAAAGAAATTTTAAAAGAAAACAAAACACCTATTTTACATACAAATAAAGGAAACAAAGCAATTCCGCTTTATGAAAAATTAGGGTATCAATTAACAAGAAATATGAACTGGTGGTTGTATCGTAAAAAAAAAGCTGAATAAGAACCCAGCGTATAATATAACGACCAGAATTTAACAATTGAAAATCGAAATAAAATGAATTTTAAAATTATTGCTTTAATTATACTTTTTACTTTGTCGTTACAGACAAATGCTCAAGATGCACTTGCAAAAGTTGTAAATGGAAAGCTTGTTAGAATCGATAATTTTCAATCGAAATATATAACTCCAAGGCATATTGATATTTGGTTACCAGACGGATATTCAGATTCAACAAAATACGCAGTTTTATATATGCACGATGGCCAAATGTTATATGATTCTGAACAATCGTGGAATAAACAAGCTTGGGATATTGATGATGCAGCATCCAAACTATTCAACACTAAGCGTACAAAAAAATTCATTGTTGTTGGAATTTGGAATGGCGGCGAAACACGTCATTCCGATTATTTTCCGCAAAAGCCATTTAAATCTTTATCTAAAAGTGAAAAAGACACAGTAAACGCCCAACTAAAGCGTTCTCATGTTCCAATAAAAACAACATTTAATCCTCAGTCGGATAACTACCTCAAATTTATGGTTGAAGAACTTAAACCTTATATAGATAACACTTATTCGGTTTATCGTGATAGGGAAAACACCTATGTAATGGGCAGCAGTATGGGAGGTTTAATTTCTATGTATGCCATTTGCGAATATCCCAAGGTATTTGGTGGCGCAGCCTGTTTATCTACACATTGGGTAGGCACGTTTATTTTAGAAAACAACCCGATGCCAAATGAATTTCTTAAATATTTGAAAAAGAAACTGCCAAATCCGAACAAACATAAAATATATTTTGATTGTGGCGATCAAACGTTAGATGCGTTATATCCAGATATTCAAAATAAGGTAGATAGCATAATGATTGAAAAAGGATATAACAGCTCGAGTTGGGAAACAAAATATTTTCCTGGTGAAAACCACAGCGAACAAGCATGGAATAAACGTGCTAGCATTCCTTTGGAGTTCTTATTTAAAAAATAACTTTTTCTAAATCAACAGATAAACTTTTGTTAGTTTTAGTAAAACCAAAACATGTTGACGGTTTATTAACTTCTAATTTTATCACGGAAAATCTCATGTGGCTTAGTCGTTCTTAACGTTAAAAAGTCAAAAAAACAGAAATTAATGGACGAATTACAATTACACGCCTTTGGACAACATGACCATCTTGAATGTTTAAAGAAAAAATATGACTCTCTAAGTCTAGATATTAAAGGAAATAAAAAATTGACTGAATCCGAAAAAAAATCACAATTGGAAACTTTGACAAAATCATTTGAAAAAGAAAAAAAAGAAGCTCAAAACAACTTATACTAAATTTCATGAATAAAATAAGAATTATAGGATTAGTAATACTTATTGTCGGAATTATAATAATGTTCTCTTTTGAAAACGAAGTTACAGATTTTATTTCGGCCCTTTTACTCGGTCTTGGTTTTGGATTTCTAATAATTGGGAAAGTTAGAAAATCAGTAAAATAATTGACTTCGGAATTAAAGAAAGTATGTAGAATTAAAAATCGCATCAACTAAATATTTTAGACATGGGAAGAACTTGGTTAATAGTAATAACAATATTTATTTTTTTAATAGTTCTTTTCTTTTATTGGAAATTTACTGTTGGTCCGTACAAAAAAGCAAATAGTGAAAAAATGAGAAAACTATGGGGTATAAGAACTTTTTATTGGGAAGGTTTAATATATGTCGCTACCGGAATTACAATTCTAATATTGTTAATTTTAAAATGGGCAAAGGTTCTGACTTTTTAGTAGTTTAAAAGTCAATAAAAATTGCTAATTTTAGTTAAACCAAGGCTAGTTGCGTGTTTTTAGCTTCAAATTTTCCTTTGGAAAATTCTCGCTCAAAAACAAGCAACATTACATAAACATAATCGTTTCCAAATTTTTAAGAAAACCAATGAACAGAATAATTTCACTCTTACTTATAATTTCATTTTTTAATTGTTCTAATAGCGCTCATGAAAAAATAAAAATTGAAAATTTTGAATTAAAAAAGCAGATAAAATCCCTTAACTCTGAATTAGATTCGTTAAAAAATTTACCAAGCGTTCAATTTGAGAGTATCATTACCAAAGATATTTCATTTGATTCGCTGCGAATCAAATCTACAACGGAATATATTTTACCAATAAAACAAGAAGAATTAAAGACATCGGACTCTATACTTATTCGAGAATATCTGCACTTCTCTAAAAAATTCCCAGAATCTTATTTCTCCATGTATGCAATAGACAGAATAAGAAGTATTGGCGAAAAACAAAATATTTTGAAAATTAATCAAATTGTTGGAAAATGGAATTGGGAAGCACTAACAAATGCTGAGTTTCCTTTTAAAGGTAAAAAGAACGAGCAAATTGAATTTGACAAAGATAAAACAGTTCGCTTTTACAAAAATGGAAATTTAATTTCGGAAGAAAAATACGAACTGTTAAGAAAAACTTCTCCAACACATCAAATAAGATTTAGTAAAAAAGGTATTTATACAATAACAATTAAGGAAGGAGAATTATTAACTTTAACAAAAGGACAATTTTTATGTTTTGATTGCGGAACAGAAGTTTACAAGAAAACGAAATAAAAAAACTGTCACCACAAAGTATATTTTTATTTCTGCTTCTAGCTTACTTTCAAAATCTCGTACTCAAAACCACACTATTCATAAAATAACCGTTATAAACAAGTTGAAAAACGCACTACAATTAATATTTATAGTTATTGGATTAACATCTTGCAAAGCACAAGATATCAATGGTATTTGGATGTCGTACAATAATTATGTGATTGACAAAGAGTCAATGACCACTTCTGGTAACGAAGGTTTTATAATTGACTTCGACAATAAAACCTTTAGTGCAATATTTATAGATAGTATCATACCTACCAAAATTGATTTTAAAAATTCTAAACTATCTTTTAACGATGACTCGTTAAGTATTGATTTCCATGTTTTTGGAAAAGATTCGATTGAAATAGATTTTGAACAGAATATGATGCACGTGTTCAGACCCTTGAAATTAAATCACAAGCTTTCAGTCAACAAAAGTCAAATTAGTAAATTTCTAACCAAAAATAATTTCGATAAAACCAATGATGGAATCGACTTTATTTTTAGCGATAAAGTATTTTTTCGTGATGAATTGTTTGAAAAACCAAAAAAGAGAAATACTATTATAAATAAAACTTGGAATGATGAAGGCTATTGGTATATTAAAGAAATTCAACAAAACTTTTTTCTGATTTTTACTATTGACCAAATATCCAATCAAAATATCTATCAAATTATTTCTATGGACAATTGTAAAATGCAATTGCAACTACTTCAAGAAGATGAATTTAGAAACTCAAAATTAACAGAATTAAAAATCTGCTTGTAATACATAACTATAACCAGTAGAAATAAATCACCTTAAACTCCTCGCTGTAACCTTGGTTGGTTGCTGCGTTAACAATTGAACGCTTCGACTGCGCTCACCGCAGGCTAAGTGTTTGAGCTCCCCGACCTAAGGAAGGAGCGAGTAGTGTAATATTTATATTCACGAATTCCAAAATTTAAATTATAAAGGTATGAGTAAAGCATATTAAAACGCCCAAAACATTAGCAAACACCGTGCTTCAATTAAAAAGATTCCCACTTTCGAGGGAATGACAAATAAATTTGTACCTTTGCCGCTTGAAATAATTCCTCAGGGTGAGGATGTGTTGCTAGAAGGTTAGGTTTAAGTATGTCGATTCGCTTCTTATGTAACACCACATAATACAATCGAATACTTATACACGAATGAACACATTCCAAGATTTAGGTCTTAATGAGGACCTTTTACACGCTATTACCGATTTAGGGTTTACACAACCCAGTGAAGTACAAAACAAAGCAATCCCAATTTTATTAAATTCTGAAACCGATTTGGTAGCCTTAGCGCAAACCGGAACAGGTAAAACGGCTGCTTTTGGTTTTCCGATGCTTCAAAAAATTAATATTGATAGCAGAACGACGCAAGGTTTAATCTTATCGCCTACCCGCGAACTTTGTTTGCAAATTACCAACGAAATGAAACTTTACGGCAAGTACTGCAAAGGACTTAACGTTGTTGCGGTTTACGGTGGTGCTAGTATAACAGACCAAGCCAGAGATATTAAAAAAGGAGCGCAAATTATTGTGGCAACTCCTGGGCGTATTAAAGATATGATTAGCAGACGTTTGGTAGATATTTCTAAAATTGAATATGCTGTTTTAGATGAAGCCGATGAGATGCTAAACATGGGCTTTTTTGAAGATATTACCGATATTTTATCGAACACGCCTGAAGACAAGTGTACCTGGTTATTCTCTGCAACTATGCCAAGAGAGGTATCTGTGATTGCTAAAAAATTCATGGAAAACCCACAGGAAATTACTGTTGGAAATAAAAATGAAAGTACAAGTCAAGTATCTCACGAATATTATTTAGTAAATTCTAGAGATCGTTATGACGCCTTAAAACGTTTAGCCGATGCCAACCCAGATATTTTTTCGGTTGTATTTTGTAGAACAAAAAACGATACCCAAAAAGTTGCCGAACGCTTAATTGAAGACGGTTATAGTGCGGGTGCTTTACATGGCGATTTAAGTCAGAACCAACGTGATTTGGTGATGAATTCGTTTAGAAAAAACCAAATACAGATGCTTGTTGCTACCGATGTGGCGGCACGTGGTATTGATGTAGACGATATTACTCACGTAATTAATTACCAACTTCCTGATGAAATTGAAACCTATACACACCGTTCTGGTAGAACCGGGCGTGCTGGAAAAACAGGTGTTTCTATGGTAATTGTTTCTAAAAGTGAGGTGCGAAAAATAAAAAGTATTGAGCGCATTATTAATAAAGCGTTCGAGAAAAAAGATATTCCTGATGGTTCTGAAATTTGCGAAGTGCAATTAATGTCGCTTGCCAATAAAATTCACAATACAGAAATCAATCACGAAATTGATAAACATTTAGACAGTATTAATGAATTGTTTGAAGACACTTCTAAAGACGAATTAATTAAGAAATTCTTCTCGGTTGAGTTTACAAGATTCTTTAACTATTACCAAAAATCGAAAAACCTGAACGTTTCTGATGCCGATATTAGAGATAGAGATGGTGGTCGTGATTTTGGTGGAAGTGCTGATTCTACGCGTTATTTTATAAACGTAGGTAGTAAAGATGGTTTTGACTGGATGCAATTAAAAGACTTCCTTAAAGAAGTTTTAGAACTTGGTAGAGATGATGTGTTTAAAGTGGAAGTAAAAGACAGTTTTTCATTCTTTAATACCAATAACGAATTAAAAGATAAAATCTTAGCCTTTTTTACCGATTACAAGCACAACGGACGCTTTGTAAATGTTGAAGTTTCTGAAAATCGCGGTGGCGGCGGAAGACGCAGCGACCGACGTGGTGGAGGAAAACGCGATGGTGGAAACCGTAGCGATAGACGTAGCGGTGGCGAACGTCGTTCTAGTTCTAGGAGCGATTCTAGCCGAGGCGAAAGAAGTGAAAGACGAAGCGGAGGCGAATCGAGAGCAAGACGTTCTGGTGGCGACTCGAACAGCGCACCAAATCGCGCAGCAAGACGCTCTGGAGGTGATTTTAAACCAAGCGATTCTGGTATTGCAAGACCAAGACGCTCTAGAAGATAATTAAACATTATTGTTAATTTTAAGTCAAAAAAAACATAGAAACAAATTATTATTTTTTTGTTTAGTACTTTTATAACCTATTAAGTATTACAAAATCATCTTATGAAAAACAACCTACTCCTTATTTTATTATTAATTACCTCAACTGTTGTCTTTGGGCAACAAAATGATAAAGTAACTGGGGTTGTTGTTAATGCTTCTAATGGAGAAGTGCTTGAAAGTGTAAATATTGTTAATTTAAATCAAGTTGTAGGTACAGCTACTAATAGCGAAGGAAAATTTCAAATTACCGCCAAGGCCAATGATACACTACATTTTTCGTATTTAGGTTTTAAATCTATAAAAGTTAGGGTTACTAACGACTGGTTAAAGTTTGGAAGTTCTAAAATTGAACTTACCGAATTAGCTCTGGCGCTTGAAGAAGTTGTAGTAAATCAGTTAAAATTAACGGGTTATTTGGTAGTAGATATTAAGCAAGTTCCTATAATTAATAATAATTACCGTTATAGTATTTCGGGCTTACCAAGTACCGGTTACGAAGCCGATTCTCCAGGTGCTATCACAAAAATTGTAGGTTCTATTTTTAATCCGGCAGATTTTCTGCATCGTATGTTTGGCAAAAAACCAAATGAAATGCGAAAGCTGAAAAAAATGAAAGAAGATGACGAAATTAGAAATTTATTAGCTACTCGATTTGACCGTGAAATGCTTACCGTTTTATTACAAGTTGAACGTGTGGATTTAGATGAAATTATTAGCAGATGTAATTACTCCAAAGGTTTTATACAAACCGCTAACGATTTACAAATATTAGATGCGATTAGTGAGTGCTACGAAGAATACAAAGTGTTAAACAGGAATAAAAAGTATTAAACAGAAATAAAAAATATAAAAAAGGAAGCTCGAAGGCTTCCTTTTTTTATTTTAAATTATTTTTCGAGTATGTTTTTTAAACTAACTAAACCTTCTTCAAAATCTTTTCCGACGGTTTTTTCCATATTAAAAAACACCATAAACACATTAAAGGGCATTGGGTTTTTGCCACTAAAACCCCAAGTAACATTTGTTTGATTTTTTTCTAATTCTACCACACGCAGATAGGCATCAGATTCTGATTTCCAGGGTTTAAAAAAACGTAATTTAGATTGAATTAGTTGATTTTCTTTGACACTTAAAATCTCCTGCTCGCCCATTCCAACATCTTTGTTCCCTTCCCATTTAGCAATAAAACCAACCTCGCCATCTACTCCAACAAAAGATTGTTTCATGTTAGGATCTTTCTTTTTCCATGGCGACCAATCATCTTGATTTTTAATATATTTTAAATAATCAAAAACTTCAGAAACTGGTTTATTTATAACAACACTCCTATTTACGGCATACTTCTGTGGTGCGATAAACATGATAATTATTATGGACACTATTATACCTATAAAAACATACAGTAAAACAATCATAACCTAGTAATTTAGTATAACTTAAATATACAAAAAAATACTATTGATGGTAAAAGCGCTGTACTATTTCGTCATAGCTCTTAATAGTTTTTCGTATCCAATCTAACCGCTTTGCTAGTAACTCTTCTTCTGTTAACTGCCAGTTAATTGTCGACTGTTTTAACTTGGTAGTTACATGCTGCAAAATAATCGCTGCCGACACCGAAATATTTAAACTCTCTGTAAACCCAACCATCGGAATTTTTAGATAACAATCTGCTACTTTTAAAACTTCTTCCGAAAGTCCTTCTGTTTCCCGACCAAAGAAAAAACAAGACTTTTTTGTGACATCAAATTCGTGTAATTCGCAATCATTGGCGTGCGGTGTAGTAGCCACTATTTGATATCCCTTTGCCTTCAAATTTAAGACACAATCTTTAACCGAGTGAAACCTATTAATATCCACCCATTTTTGAGCGCCCATGGCTATTTCTCTGTCAATTCGCTTGGAATTTCGTTCTTCAACTATATTGACTTCCTGTATACCAAACACATCACAACTTCTTATAACAGCACTTGTATTATGTAATTGGTAGACATCTTCGGTAGCAACCGTAAAATGCTTCGTGCGTTGTTGTAACACTTTCGTGAATTTTTCCTTTCTGGAATCGGTTAAGAAACTTTCTAAATGTTCTAAAAGTTTTAAATCTATCATACGTTAAGTTAAAAACCGAAGTTACTCAAAATCGTTATCACTTAAATATCCTTTTTAGTTTCTATAGAATAAACTCGTGCGCATCCTTTTAATTTAAGGAACAGGGTCGTAGCCAGAACCGCCCCATGGATGACAGCTAAAAATACGTTTTATAGCTAATTTTCCGCCTTTAAGTAATCCGTGTTTTTGCAATGCTTCTTTAGTATAATGAGAACAAGTAGGCTGATATCTACAGGTTGCAGGTAGAAATGGCGAAATAAGTGTTTGATACACTTTAATTAAAAACAAAAAAGGTGCAATAAGTATTTTTTTCATTTTAAAACAAAACCTTTATGTTTTGTAAGATTGAGCCTTTAGACTATGTTCTAAAGCAACATAAGTCGCAAGCTAAAACATGATAGCACAAACAGTCTTTTCGGTGCTGTAACAGCATTAAATCTAGTTTACAGAAAACGATGTGCCTTCTTTACCATCTTTTAACTGAATACCCACTTCGGCTAATTCATCGCGGATTTTATCTGATAACGCAAAATCTTTATTGGCTCTGGCGTCTTGTCTTAATTTTATTAAAATATCGACAGCTCCCGATAATTTATCGGTTCCAGATTCTGCCTTTGTAACATTTTCTAAACCTAAAACATCGAATAAAAACGCATTGATAGTCGTTTTCAACAATACTAAATCGTCCGCATTAATAGTTTCAGAACCATCTTTAATCTGGTTGATATATTTAGCCGCTTCAAATAAATTAGCGATTAAGATTGGCGTGTTAAAATCGTCGTTCATGGCATCATAACAACTTTGTTTCCATGCTTGAATATCTATTGAAGATGCGTTAGATGGTTTTAAATCATCTAATAAATTTATAGCATCCATCAATCTGTAAAACCCTTTTTCACTCGCCAACAAGCCATCATTAGTAAAATCTAATATACTTCTGTAATGTGCTTGCAACATAAAAAAGCGTGCAACCGTTGGTGCAAAAGCCTTGGTGATATTTGTATTTTCTCCAGTAAAAATTTCTCCAGGCAAAATATAGTTACCTGTTGATTTTGCCATTTTTTTACCATTCATAATCAGCATATTGGCATGCATCCAGTAGTTTACCGGCGTTTGCCCTTTGGCGGCTTCATTTTGAGCAATTTCACATTCGTGATGCGGAAATTTTAAATCCATTCCACCTCCGTGAATATCAAAATGTTCACCCAAATATTTAGTGCTCATGGCAGTACACTCTAAATGCCAACCCGGAAAACCATCACTCCAAGGCGAAGGCCAACGCATAATGTGTTGAGGTTCGGCTTTTTTCCAAAGTGCAAAATCTTGTGGATTTTTTTTATCTGATTGTCCGTCTAACTCACGTGTATTATGAATTAAATCTTCAAGCTTTCGCTTGCTTAATTTTCCGTAATCGTGAGTTTCGTTAAATTTATGAACATCAAAATATACAGATCCGTTTACTTCGTAAGCGAATCCGTTATCTATAATCGTTTTAATAAGTTCAATTTGTTCGATGATATGACCCGTTGCTGTTGGCTCTATACTCGGTGGTAAAAAATTGAAGGTATTTAATATATTGTGGAAATCTACGGTATAGCGCTGTACGACTTCCATAGGTTCAATTTGTTCTAAACGTGCTTTTTTTGCAATACGATCTTCTCCTTCATCGGCATCATTTTCTAAATGCCCAGCATCGGTAATGTTACGTACATAGCGTATTTTATAACCTAAATGCTTTAGGTAACGGAAAATCACATCAAAAGACATAAACGTTCTCACGTTTCCTAAATGTACATTACTATATACGGTTGGTCCACAAACATACATCCCCACATAACCTTCGGTTATAGGTTTAAATATCTCTTTGGTACCAGTAAGGGAATTATATATTTTTATTGGATTGCTTTGGTATAACTGCATTCTTAACGAATATAAATTAATCTAAAACTTAGTGTCTAACTTTATATAATCTAAAAATTCTCTACGCGTTGCTTTTTCTTTAAATTTTCCGCCAAATTCTGAAGTAACCGTACTACTTTCAATATCGCGAATACCTCTAGAATTTACACATAAATGTTTTGCGTCAATAACACAAGCAACATCTTCAGTATTTAAAACTTCTTGAAGTTCTTTTACAATTTGAATCGTTAAGCGTTCTTGAACTTGCGGGCGTTTTGCATAATAATCGACAATACGATTCATTTTAGACAAACCAACCACAGAACCATTAGAAATATAAGCCACATGAGCTTTACCAACTATTGGAAGTAAATGATGCTCGCAGGTAGAATAAACAGTAATGTTTTTTTCAACCAACATTTCACCATATTTATATTTGTTTTCGAACGTCGATGCACTTGGTTTTCTTTTAGGATCTAACCCGCCAAAAATTTCTTTAACAAACATTTTAGCCACTCGGTTTGGTGTTCCGTTTAAACTATCGTCTGTTAAATCAAGACCAAGTGTTTCCATTATATGGCGAACATCATCTTTAATTATATCAATTTTTTCTTCATTTGAAAGCTTAAAAGCATCATTACGTAAAGGCGTATCAGACGATGTACCAACGTGGTCATCTCCCAAAGATTCAAATTCTTCTATGTTATTTCCAATTTTCATGTGTCTTTTTTATTGTTTTTTGTAGGTCACATGTAGCTTCCATATTGTCATTTTCATGAGTATTTATAATACGTTATGGAAGTTTCATCTGCGAAAATATTCTCGTTTTTAGTCTGCAAAGATAAGCAAAACACTTTTCTTATGTTTTGTATTCTTAAACAATTAATTTTATCTCGTTTGTCTCCAAAAAATCATAAAGTTTACAAAAATAAAAAGGCTTAAATTTTTAAATTCAAGCCTTTTTAAAATTTGTTATTAAATTATAACTTAAATATTGAAACTTAATGATACCGTTACAGCAGAATTTGTATTATCAATTACTGCGGCATCTGTTAAGCCAACACTATATAATGGTGTTTCGTTGGTGCGCTTTGCTTGGTCGTAAGTTACATCTAATTTAGTGTTTCCAAAATTATACCCAATCCCCAAAGAATAGCCTGTTAAATCGCCAACGGTTACGCCATTTTTATATGGACTTTCTTCAAAACGATAACCGCCTCTAAAGCTAAATTGTTGCACTTTATATTCGCCACCAAATCTATAGGTAGAAGCATCAGTAAGTACATTGCTAATAATATTATTCTGGTCTGAGAAAAAGGCATCAGAAACAGGTTTAAATTTTGTTGTACTGTAATCTTTTCTAGAATAATCGAAACTCAACAAGCCTTGTGTTCCAAATACATAAGCTAAACTTCCTGTTATTTTTGAAGGTGTTTGCAATCTATATTGAGGATATACATTTACATATTGCGGATTGATTACTTGAGTTTCTGTTGAACCAAAATACGTATGTACCGTTGATAAATATTGTGTTGTTTCTTCTTCAATTGTGTACCAAGTAGGAGAATCGTAGGTAAGACCCACTCTAAATTCGTTGCTCAATTTTAAGATACCTCCCAATTGGAATGAAAATCCATTTCCTCTGGTTGATAGTGTGTTTTCAAAATCGATACTATTCACTAAAGAACCTGCATTCGAATTGTCTTCAAACAATAAGGTAGAACGACGATAATCTATAAAATGTGAGTTTAAATTCAGACCTAAATATAAATTATCCTCATATTGAGCTGCCATATTAAAACTGATTTTCCCATTATATCCAGTAGAAGCATAGGAATAATTGTGACTAAAAGTGCCGTTGGCTAAATTTGAATAATAGGTAGTATTTGCATCGTTATCAACATCATCTGGTTCAACAATGTAAGACTCAAAGCCTAAGAATGCTTGTTGATGCCCAAAACCATAAATGCTTCCTATATCGGCATACGCATTCGATAAAGATTCACCATCAAAAGCCGAAATTTCATCCAGTCGTTTCCCATCGGCATAATTTAAAAAGTATAAGTCTATTGACTGATTATTTGTATTTGTACCGCGAGCATTCCAATTCTCGTCAAAATTACTAGTTCTGTCATAGGCAACTCCAATGGTAAATTTTCTCCATGGCGAATTACTTCTATTGGCAAACACAAAAGCTGCACCACCCTGATTTATATCAAAATTAGATTCACTCCTCGATGTAAACCCATTAAAATAGCGTGTATCGTTTGATGTTTCTACATTAGATAAGGTAAACGACGCATGACTTTGACTAAATACCGCTGAACTCGCAGGGTTAATACTTACAGCACTCATATCGCCACCCAGGGCCCCAAAAGCACCACTAAGTGCTCTAAAACGAGCTGTTCCTTGAATTTCACTTTGTGAATAGCGCAAAGCATCCGAAATGTCTTGAGCATTTATAGTAGACATAGAGAGTATGCCTAAAACTAGTAGGTTTAACTTTTTCATAGTTTAATATTAAATTTCATAAAATTTTTAACCTCGTCTTCTTCCGCCGCTTGACGAACTTGAACCGCTTGAACTACTACTCGATCCACGAGACACAGAACCTGAACTCGATGAGCTTGAACTAGAGCTTCTACTTGGTGTGTATGTAGAATTGCTTGAAGACGACGATCTAGAATAGGTTCCAGAATTGCTACTACTACTTGTAGATGGCTTGTACACACTTGACGAACTTCTTCTAACCGAAGATGATCTCGAAGTTGAATTTACAGATGGTGTACTAGTCGCACTACTTCTTCTTACCGTATTAGAATAAACACGTGTGCCGTTGGAATTATACCCTCTTGTATTATAGGTTGATGACGGTGTAGTACCTGTGGCACTTGTTCTTCTTGAGGTACTATATTTTGAAGTCGGATTCGTAGTACCCACAGCACTACTGCGCCTTGAAGTACTTAAATTATTATTAGTTGAGTATCTTGAGGTACCAGCATAATTGCTTCCGCGTCTGCTTGCACTATACGATACGCCTCTTCCAGCATAGTATCTATTGTTACCATAATACCCAAAGTTATTATAACCATAGTACCCATAATTACGGTAAGGATTACCATAAAAACCATAACCCCAAGGATTATAAAATCCCCAGTTATAAAAACCACCAACAAACGGTGAGTTCCAATATGGGTCGTAATACCCCCAATTATTCCATCTATTCCAACCCCAGTTGTTCCAACCCCAATTAAAGCCAGCGTTCCAGCCCCAATTATTCCAACCGTTGTCTATGTAATTTATGGTAACATTACTATTTTGTTGTCCCCAACCAGCATACCCTTGGTAATCATTATACAGGGTATCATTTTGAACATAATCATCACCTTCATACGAATCGATATCTGTAAATATTTCATTATTAGATATCATGTACTCAGTCTCCAAAGATTTATTTTTGAAATAATTTTGATAGTAACTATTGTTTGAATTGTCAGGAACTTGAACTACAGTTTCTTCATATTGAACTGTTCTAGGCACGTCTCCATATATGCCATCGTTATCTACGCCAACGTATTGATATGAACCACATGAAGATAAGCCAAGTACTAAGCCAAAAATTGCTAAGTATGGCATTTTTTTTATAAAGTAGGTTTTTAATTGCATATCTCTTGATTTTTATTGTTGAACATAACAAAAATAGTTAGTTTTGCTGAACTATTTTTATAATTAACATAATCACAATATTTGTGCCAAAACATATATATGAGTAAAAAACTTACCAGTAGAACAGAGGATTATTCAAAATGGTATAACGAATTGGTAGTCAAAGCAGATCTAGCTGAAAATTCAGCGGTTAGAGGTTGCATGGTTATAAAACCTTACGGATATGCTATCTGGGAGAAAATGCAGGCCGAATTAGACCGAATGTTTAAAGAAACCGGACATCAAAACGCGTATTTTCCATTATTCGTGCCTAAAAGTTTATTTGAAGCCGAAGAAAAAAATGCCGAAGGCTTTGCTAAAGAATGTGCCATAGTTACACATTACAGACTGCAAGCAGACCCAGACAAACCGGGTAAACTACGGGTAGATCCAGAGGCTAAATTAGAGGAAGAACTTATAGTTAGACCAACCAGTGAGGCCATTATTTGGAATACCTACAGAAACTGGATTCAATCGTATAGAGATTTACCTATTTTAATAAACCAATGGGCCAATGTGGTTCGTTGGGAAATGCGTACACGTCTATTTTTACGTACTGCTGAATTTTTATGGCAGGAAGGTCATACCGCACACGAAACAAAAGCCGAAGCAATTGCAGAAGCAAAATTGATGAATAATGTGTATGCCACCTTTGCAGAAAAATTCATGGCCATCCCCGTGGTTCAAGGTGTGAAAACGGAGAGTGAACGTTTTGCAGGCGCAGACGAAACCTATTGTATTGAAGCTTTAATGCAAGATGGAAAAGCTTTACAAGCTGGAACATCACACTTTCTAGGTCAGAATTTCGCAAAAGCCTTCGATGTTAAATTTGCTAATAAAGAAGGGAAACAAGATTATGTTTGGGCAACTTCTTGGGGCGTATCTACACGATTAATGGGAGCCTTAATTATGACCCATAGTGATGATAACGGACTGGTTTTACCTCCAAGTTTGGCACCAAATCAAGTGGTAATTGTACCTATATATAAAAGTGATGAAGAATTTGAAGCAGTATCTAAAGTTGCTAAAGATATTTTAAGCGATTTAAGAGGAAAAGGCATCACGGTAAAGTTTGACGATAGAGATACACAACGCCCAGGTGCTAAATTTGCACAACACGAATTACAAGGCGTTCCATTACGTATTGCTATCGGACCAAAAGATTTAAATAACGGTACGGTTGAACTGGCTAGACGCGATACTTTATCAAAAGAAATAGTTTCTTTAACAGATTTAAACAAGAAAGTTGAAGATTTACTAAAAGAAATTCAAGATTCGCTATTTAAAAAAGCGCTTCATTTTAGAG
This sequence comes from Mariniflexile aquimaris, assembly GCF_042676825.1. NCBI lineage: Bacteria > Pseudomonadati > Bacteroidota > Flavobacteriia > Flavobacteriales > Flavobacteriaceae > Mariniflexile > Mariniflexile aquimaris. Next base: position 191,812 of record NZ_JBHTIB010000015.1, on the reverse strand, counting down.
ATACACATATTACCGAAGTGGAAAATTTTGAAGAATTTAAAGATGTTTTAGAAAATAAAACAGGATTTATTTCCGCACATTGGGATGGAACAAATGAAACCGAAGAAAAAATAAAGGAATTAACCAAGGCTACTATAAGATGTATTCCTTTGGATATGAAGGGAAAAGAAGGGACATGTGTGTTTTCTGGAAAGCCTTCAAAAGGCAGAGTATTGTTCGCAAAAGCTTACTGAAAAAAAAAATTTAAAAAAAGTTTATACAGCTATTGCGACATTTAAAAATAGTTGTATTTTTGCATCCGCAATGGAAACGTTGTAAGTTATTTGAAAATAGTGAAAGCAAATTTTTAATTTTTAAGTTGCAGTTTTAAAAATTAAATTTATCTTTGCGCACTCAAAAGCAAATGGCCCGTTCGTCTATCGGCTAGGACGCCAGGTTTTCATCCTGGTAAGAGGGGTTCGATTCCCCTACGGGCTACAATATTTTAATAATAAAGAAAAAAAATGGCAAATCATAAGTCAGCATTAAAAAGAATTAGAAGTAACGAAGCGAAACGTTTAGTTAATAAATATCAGCATAAAACAACTCGTAATGCAATTAAAAAATTACGTGAGTTAACTGATAAGAAAGAGGCTGAAGCTTTATTTCCTTCTGTTGTTTCTATGTTAGATAGATTAGCTAAGAAAAATGTTATTCATTTTAATAAAGCAGCAAACCTTAAATCTGGTTTAGCTAAGCATATCGCTACACTTTAAAAAATTAAAGCATTTAAAAATTACAAACCTCTCAGTAATGAGAGGTTTTTTTATGCTCAAAAGTTAAATTCACCAAACCTTATATAATAGGTAACTAATAATTTTCTATTTGTCTAATTGCACTTTCTTACAAGGTGCAAAGTTGTTATATTTATAGTATGAAACATATAGTAGTGCTAACAGGAGCCGGCATGAGTGCCGAAAGCGGTATTAAAACCTTTAGAGATGCCGATGGTCTTTGGGAAGGCTATGATGTAACGGAAGTAGCATCACCTATTGGTTTTGCTAATAATCCAGCATTAGTTTTAGATTTTTACAACCAGAGGCGCCGACAGCTATTCGAGGTTAAACCCAACGCAGCCCATTTTGATTTAGCCCAACTCGAAGCACATTTTAAGGTCAGTATTGTTACCCAAAATATTGACGACTTGCATGAACGCGCCGGAAGTACTAATGTTGTTCATTTACACGGCGAATTACTTAAAGTAAGAAGCACCTTTGATAGTAACCATATAATAGAGTGGAAAACGGATTTAGTTTTAGGTGACACCTGTAATAAAGGATATCAATTACGACCTCATATTGTTTGGTTTGGAGAACCAGTACCTATGATTGAAAAAGCAATGGAAATTTGTAAAACTGCCGATACGCTCATTATAATAGGAACCTCTATGCAGGTGTATCCTGCAGCCAATTTGATGCATTACGTACCACAACTTACACCTATTTATTTTATAGACCCTAAACCAGCCATTAAAAGTTTTAGAAATATTACTGTAATTCGAGAAAATGCAACCGTTGGTATAAAAAAAGTACTCGAATTATTGAATACGCAGTAAGCTAGCATTCATTTTTGGAATTCTATTAAAAGGAAATATTACGCAGCGAAATAAACAAAACATGCTAATTATCAATTTATATTCGTTTAATTTTGACTCAATTATTAGACATTAAATTTATAAGCCTATGTGGTTACGTGCCAGTTGCCTTTTAAAATTTGAAATAGAAATACCAACCCCGTTTATTTTAATGTTACGCCCAAAAAGTGGTGCACAGCAGTGGGTTGCACGCGATGAATTTAATGTAAAACCAGCGATCCCTGTCGAAGAATTTACCGATGATTACGGTAACATATGTCAACGTTTAATAGCTCCTCCAGGAAATTTTGAGATAAAAACAACTACAACCGTTAAAACAGCTGAATTTGTTAACGTAGAACCCTATGCGCCTTTTGTAGAAATTCAACATTTACCACATTATACACTGAGTTATTTATTACCAAGTCGCTATTGTGAATCTGATCGGTTTAGTGAATTAGCAAGATTTATTACTGCCGACCAAGTGCCAGGTTATAATCAAGTGGCTGCCATTGAGGCTTGGTTGCGAGACACTATTAGTTATATTCCTGGTAGTAGCGACTACCCTATTTCTGCTATTGAAGTAAATTATAAACAATCTGGAGTTTGTAGAGATTTAGCCCATTTAGGGATTGCACTTTGCAGAAGCCTTAGTATTCCAGCACGCATGGTAGTAGGCTATCTGTATGAACTAGAACCTATGGATATGCATGCATGGTTTGAAGCCTATGTAGGCGGGCGCTGGTATACCTTCGACGCTACCCAATCTAAACCCAAAGGCGGCTATGTAGCCATAGGCTATGGACACGATGCTGCCGACGTAGCTATTTATAATCAATTTGGACCATCTGTAATTCCGACAGTGCAAAAAATTAAAGTAAAACAGATTAAAAAAGACCTATAATATTACTTCTTGCCCTTTTGATTTAATTCCTAGTTCTTCAAACAAGACAAATATCAGGTTTTTAAACTTCTGTTTTTAAAATCAGCTTAAAATCCCAATTAAAAGCAGCGTTAGAAAAAAGGAGAAAATGGGTGCAATACTCCAAACTACAAAAAACCGAATAACTGTTTTATTTTTAAACGTTGTTTTAAAACCTTGTTTACTCACACTTAGAGCTATAAAAGCAGCACCATTTAATTGTACTAACGAGGTGGGAATTCCTCTAGTAACCGATGCCAAAATAATTAAACTAGCCACTATAACTGCTATGATGGTAGCATAAAACGGTGTGATTTCTATAATTTCCTTTCCGGTAGTTTTAGTGACTTGATGCCCCAATAACGAGCTGCCAATCGCAAAACATGGGGCTACAATTAAAACTGATAGAATAATGATAGGTAAAAAATTCTGTATGGCATCTTGACCAACTTCATTGGCTGTTAAAGACGCTATTGGAGCTGCGGCATTGGCTACATTATTAGCGCCAATAGAAAATGCTACATAAAGCGAAGACAAAATTAACAAGGCCTTTAGTGCTTTATGCTCGTTAAGATGTGAATAATCTTCCGTAAGAATTTTATTTTTTATTAAAGGAAACACCCATTTAGAAAGCACAAACATGATAACAAATGATACAATTGGCAGAATAATCCAAGTTGGAATAATCTCAAAAAATAATTTATGCGTATTTAATCCTTCTAAGGCCGTTGCAGCTCCTGCAATAGACAAAACAGTAGATTGACTTGCAGATTGTGGCACTCCCAATAAATTGGCAAACAACAACGAAAGACCAATGGAAAGTAAAATAATAGACGTATTAAATGGTGTAAAAAAAGACTGCTCCAATAAACCTTTACCCAAAGTTAAAGACACTTCGCTTCCTGCTATTAATGCTCCAGCTAAAACCATAATTCCGAACAACCCTGGAATCATAGTTCGTTTTATAACATTTGCACCATAGGCTGCAGAAAACGACGGCGCCGTACCACTACCGCCCATGGTAACTGCTAAAAACATGGCTAGTAAAAAAGGAATGGTAAGGACATTAAATAATTCGGACATAATTAAAAAGTGGATTATTAAATATTAATATTTTGATGAATTGTAACTCTGATAATATTGCGGTTATAAAAATCGGTTCCAGATTTTTTCTGCTGAAACCAATTAAAATAGCCGAGTTCAAAGCCTAATGACTTCGATGGCATCACCTGAATACTGCCGCCGTATCTGTTTTGATCAAAAACATTCTGAACAATCTTATTACCAATATTTAAGTGAATTTCATCAAATGCTTTAAATGTTATTTTATCTGAAACCTTGTAATTCAACTCTAGCTTATAACGTGTGCGGATATTGCTGAAATCAAAGGAATTATCAGCTTGTTCAAAAAACCTAAACTCTGTCCAATACCTGTGACTTATTGATAATCTATCAAATAGTTTCTGCTTGTTTTCAATTTCTAGCTGTGGTCGTAACTCTATTTGAGTTTCGGTCACATCTAATTCTGCGCTATGCGGTAGTGATTGCACTAGGTATGTAAACCCAACCCCACAATTCCAATTGTTATTCAATCTGCGCTCAAAATGTGCTTTACTTAAAAATTGATGTTGGCGCCATGGAGCATGATATACACGTTCTTCTATTTCGTATCTTAACTTGTAATTTTCGTTGAAATTAATGCCAAGGTTATATCGCATCCATAAAAGCGATTGTGTCTCGATATTTTTTTGAGCATATCCTCTAAAACCTAAAATTATGATTAACAATACATTAACCAATAAATACCTATGTTTCAATAAAATAATTTATTAAAAATTTCGGCAAATATATTAATTCCTACTAATTATATAGATTTAATATAGTTAAATTTTATACGATACCATTTCAACATTTAAAACGCTGTGACGTTCAGTTATACTAAAAGATTTTAATAATGCCTTTAATTCGTCTTTTTAATGTTTATGACAGATACATAAATACCAATAATTAAGGACAAACCGATGAATAATAAAGAAAACCATTCTGGTATTTTAACAAAGTTAGCAGACATTAATTTAATACTCACAAATACCAATATAGCAAAGACACTATATTTAAGATATTTAAATTTCTCTAACATATTTGATAGGAAAAAATACAGCGACCGTAATCCTAAAATGGCAAAAATATTTGAACTATACACAAGAAAGGGATCTGTGGTTATGGCAAATATGGCTGGAATGCTATCTAATGCAAATAACAAATCTGTAAATTCGATGGCTAACAGTGCACCGAATAACCCAGTAAACACCCACTTTCCGTTAATTACGGTTATAAATCTACCGCGGTCAAAAGTATTGCTAATTCTAAAAAGCTTCATAATGCTTTTAGGCTCACTAACGGCTTCATGTTCTGCTTCCTTTTTCAACATTTTAAAGGCCGTGTATAAAAGAAACAGTCCGAAAATAATATTCATTCCGTGTACTTTTTTAATAAGTACTAATCCTACAGTAATTAAAATAGCTCGAAACACAATAGCGCCTAATATTCCTAAAAAAAGGAGTTTATGCTGATACCGTGTCGGTATTTTAAACGAGGTAAAAATAATGGCAATAACAAATAAATTATCAACACTTAAAGAGAGTTCAATAAAATAACCCGTTAAATATTTTACTACCGCGTCACCAGGCTTTAAATTATTAATGTTATCTATTATAGCGGCATCATAAACCCAATAAATAAAAAATGAAAACAAGAGCGCATTGTTTACAAAAAAGATGGTCTCAAAAATTGCCCTCTTTATTGTAGGCTGTTCACCCTTTTTATGAAGCACAAAGAAATCTAAAAACAATAGCAATAGCACATAGGCTAAAAACAGAATCCAGGGCGTTTCCTTTTCCATATAATTAATAAAAATTATATTGTTTTAATTTTTATTAAAATTATATAAATATTTTAATTATTCTAAGATTATTTAAGTGTCGAGAAACTATTTTTTTAGATCAATTTGTTTTAAGTTTTCTATTCTATTCCTAACTAAGAAATCGTCGATAGATTCGAAATGTTCAATCACGCGTTGGTCTTTAAATTCGAATACTTTTTGAGATAAGCCTTGCAGAAAATCGCGGTCGTGCGACACTAAAATTAAAGTGCCATCAAAATTCTTTAAAGCTTCTTTTAATACGTCTTTCGATTTTAAATCTAAGTGATTGGTTGGCTCATCGAGAATTAATAAATTAACCGGTTCTAATAAAAGTTTTACCATTGCCAAACGCGTTTTTTCACCGCCTGAAAGCACACTGACTTTCTTATCAATATCGTCGCCTTTAAACATAAAACCACCTAAGATCGTTTTAATTTGGGTGCGGATATCACCTTCCGCCACCTCATCAACCGTTTGAAAAATGGTTAGGTTTTCATCTAGCAAAGAAGCTTGGTTTTGCGCAAAATAACCCACTTTTACATTATGTCCTAAGGCACATTTTCCTTCAAAATCAATTTCACCCATAATCGCTTTAATCATGGTAGATTTACCTTCACCATTTCTACCCACAAACGACACTTTTTCGCCTCTTGAAATAGACATATTGGCATTTTTAAAAACGACATGATTGTCGTACGATTTAGATAAATCTTTAACAGTCACCGGATAATCGCCCGAACGTGGTGCCGGAGGAAAACGCAATTTTAAAGCAGAAGTATCTACTTCATCAATCTCAATAATTTCTAATTTCTCAAGCATACGTTCTCTAGAACTTACCTGGTTGGTTTTAGAATAAGTGCCTTTAAAACGCTCAATAAAGGCCATATTATCGGCAATAAATTTTTGCTGTTCTTGGTATGCTTTTATCTGGTGCGACCGTCGATCTTCACGTAATTGCAAATAATGAGAATAATTCGCTTTATAATCGTAAATCCGTCCCATGGTAACCTCTATGGTTCGATTGGTAATGTTATCAATAAAAGCTTTATCGTGCGAAATTACCATAACAGCATTCGCTTTATTAATTAAAAAGTCTTCTAACCAAATAACCGATTCGATATCAATATGGTTAGTAGGCTCATCGAGTAAAATTAAATCGGGTTTTTGTAACAAGATTTTTGCCAACTCAATTCGCATGCGGTAGCCACCACTAAATTCGCTGGTTAAACGTGTAAAATCCTCGCGTTTAAAACCTAAACCACCTAAGGCTTTTTCTACCTCGGCATCGTAATTTACATCTTCTAACGCATAATATTTTTCACCTAAATCGGATACCTTTTCAATGACGCTCATGTATTCATCAGACTCATAATCGGTTCTCGTTTCCAATTCTTTATTTAAACGCGCCATTTCATCGCGCATAACAAAAACGTGATTGAAAGCCTTAGAAGCTTCTTCAAAAACAGTACAATTATCTTCAGTTAATAAATGCTGCGGTAAATAAGCAATAACGGCATCTTTTGGATAGCGCACTTGTCCTCGAGATGCTTTTTGAGCCCCCGCTATAATCTTCATCATAGTAGATTTTCCCGCTCCATTTTTGCCCATAAGCGCTATTTTGTCGTTTTCATTTATAGTGAAAGAAACGTCGCTAAATAAGGCAGTTCCACCAAATTCTACCGCTAAATTATCAATTGAAATCATAGTAAATTTTTATCCCGAAAGTTTTCGGGAGCAAATCTATAAAAAGAAGTTAGATTTTAGCTGTTAGAATTAAGATTTTAGACCTCTCTAAAATAATGTTCTTTCTAAACTTACTATCTTTTGTCTTTTATCTGATATCAAGTATCTTAAAAAAGAGTATCTTCGCGCCTCATTTCAAAAAAAAATCCATAAGATGAAACGTATTAACGAATACAAAAAATTGTTTAGTGTTGAAAACGAGATTGACCTAAAACAATTAAAAACCACTTACAGAAATTTAGTAAAAGAGTGGCATCCTGATAAGTTTCAAACAGGAGATGAAAAAGCCATAGAGGCGGAATTAATGAGTAGAAAAATAATTGATGGCTATCATTTTTTGGTGAGTATAGCCCCCGAAACTAAAGCTGCTAATTTACATGAATATAATGAAACCATTAATAGCCCGATTTTAGATTGGCAACATAAAGGTTTGGTTTTAGAAATGACATTTTTAGATGGCAACACTTATGAATTCTTCGGTGTGAATAAAGCCTTATATATTAAGCTTTGTCAATCTGATAAATTAACCCGTTTTGCTAAACGAAACATTTTTAATAGTTATACTTACAGAAAAATAAAAAAGAGTGAAGTAGCGGTTTAACCAGCTACTTCACCCTTTATAACTTTTAGTTCTTCAAATTTAAATAATCACAAACACTTAAGATCTTCTTCTAATGTTTGCATTTTATTTGTGGCTGTATTTTCGGTAATTTCTTCGCAATATACATTATTAACAAAAGCTCCAGTTTCAAATACCAACTGAACATAGGTTATTACGCCAGGCTTTACATCAACTTCGAATTTTTCTGCCTTTTCTTTAGATTTTTTTCCTCCAAACTGCACTGAACATGTATGTTTCCCGATTTTGACATCATGAAAAGAATATTTTTTATTGTTTAGTTTACAAACAAATTCATCATCAATAAATGTTTTAAATGCAGCCGCAGATCCTGCAAATCCTGTTGAGCGAATAAAACATATTTTTCCCATTTCTTGGGTTTCCGCTTCAGATTCTTGAGCATTTAAATTTAATGCAAATCCAAAGCAAACTAAAGTGAATAATACTAATGCTTTTTTCATTGTTATAAAATTTTGATTATAGTTGATATGTAAAAGTATTCTTTTTCCTGATAATTAAATTAATTTTCAATTTTATTCGTGTTTTTTGCTTCAATCCACTTACTCATAAACTTGGTGCTTTGCAGCGTGTGATGCATGAGCATCTGTCCGGTGAAATTGTTTTGGCGTTTTTTGTTGAGTTGTTGAATTGTTTCTTCAATAATAGACGCTAATTTTTGTTGAAAATGATTGCTATTGAAACGCTCATTTACAACTTGAAAACCGTTTTGCTGTTTTTCAATCCAAAGGATTTCTTTTTGATATAATTGGACTGCTCTATCTGCAAACGATTCTGGAGTATCTTCAATAAAACCATTGGCATCCAATCCCGAAACTTCGGGGCCGAACATTCCCTCTGCTCCTATTGATGTCGTTATACAAGGCGTTCCATTTTGCATGGCATCTATCAATTTTCCTTTTAAACCGGCTCCAAACCGAATAGGCGCCAAACACACTTTGGCATTTTGCATAACCTCATTAACATCATCAGCGAATCCTTTTATTAAAAAGCCTTCCTTTTTGTTGTGAAGTTGACTAACTTTTTGTGATACATAAGCGCCATAAATATGCAGTTCTGCCTCAGGAAGTTGTTTCTTAATTAATGGCCAAATGGCTTCTTTTAAAAACAAGACCGCATTATAATTAGGTTCGTGCATAAAATTACCAATGGTAATAAAATGTTGCCTTTCGTGAAATTTCGGAAGTAATTCTATGCTTTCTGGAGAATTAGCATCTAACATAAATGGCAAATACACTAGCAAATCGTCGGGGACTTTAAAGTTATTTTTAAGTAGCTCCATCTCTACCTCAGAAATAATTAAACTCAAATCACTTCTATAAATACTCGCTATTTCGCGTTTAGCCACATCGTTAAATAAATAGGTTTTATCAAAGGCTTTTCCATCTTTAAAGGCTTGCTGCCTGCCTTTTCTTAAGCCATGTAAATCTTCGGTATCCAGAATTCGTAACGCATTCGGGCACTGTTCGGCAACACGCCACCCAAATTGTTCTTCCATCATAAATCTATCGAACAGTACAATATTGGGGTTTAGGTCTTTTACAAAACCATCGAAACTAGAATGGTTTAACTCGATAACAACTTGAGAAACACCAATGCTTTCTAGATTATACGCATTATCGCTTTTGGCACACGGACTTGCGAAGGTTATTTGATAATTTTGCGACTGAAAAAACCCAATTAACTGCATCATTCTGCTACCAGCTGCAGAACTTTGGGGTTCTGGCCATACAAAGCCGATAACGAGGAGTTTTTTAACCACTAATGCGCAAATTTTTTAATTAAAATAATGATAATGAGAAACAGATTGCTTTTTAAGTCTTGCTTTCTCTTCCCCTACGGGGAAGGATTAAGATAGGGCTTCCTTTTACTCAGCTTTTGACATTAAAGCGTATTTTACACGTACTAATTTAGCCCAATCTACCACAGATTTTATTTGAGCATCGGTGAGTTTCGCTTCGGTGTGGGTCCAGGTGTAAGATTTTAACGGCATTTCCTTCTCTTCCACCATTTCGATAAGTTCTTCAAATTTATGGTCTTTGCGCTTTACAGAATTACCGACCCAATTAGATACATTAAAATGCTTTTTTCCATCATTTACATGTGCCGCCAACCAATAATTTACAGGCGTAATATTATTGTACCATGGGTATCTTGTAACATCGCTATGGCAATCGTAGCAAGATTCTTTTAAAATAAGTTTCACATCTTCTGGCGGATTGGTTTCAGCCAAAAACGCGTCGATTGAAGCAAACTTCCCTTCATTTTTTTGTGGCCCAAAAATTTGAGCTACTACAAATACAACTAATAAGATTAAAAATATCTTTTTTATTGTTTTCATTATCGATAATTTAGAACATTAAAAATACTAAATAAAAATATGACTTTGGAAGAATTTTATGAGGAATTAAGCCATGTTAGTGCCACACGCAAAAATAGATTGCAATGTGCTGAAATGGTTTTAAAAGACATGAGTTTATTTCCGAAATTAATTGATATTATGTTTCGGGTTGATGACCCAACTTCTAGTCGTGCCGCATGGGTTTTTGAATTTGTTTGTGAAGAATATATTTATGCCATAATTCCGTATTTAGACATTTTTACCAGCAACTTAAAGAGCGTTCATCTCGATTCTTCGGTTAGACCCATGTCGAAGGTTTGTACATTTATTGCCAACACCTATTTCTCTGAACAACCAAATACGCTAAAAAAAATGTTAAAACCTCACCACAAAGAACGTATTATTGAAGCCAGTTTTGACTGGTTAATTAAAGACGAAAAAGTAGCTCCGAAGGCGTATGCTATGGAAACTTTATATTTATTTGGTAAAGAATATAGTTGGATTAACCCAGAATTGGCTCAGATTTTAGAACAGGATTATGCAACGCAAAGTGCTGCCTACAAAGCACGTGCTAAGCACATTCTTAAAAAAATAAAAAAGCAGCTTGGTTAATTTACCTGACATTGCTGATGGGTGCGTTAGGGATTGAAGTGAAAAGCCCGCAGTGACGAAGGAACGAGGACTTGTAACGTAAAGCCCGACCCAAAGGGTAACGCCCAAACAATGGAGCTTAACGGGCGATATGAAAACTTGAAAAATTGTGCTGTGTTGACCTCAATCGCAAATCAATTTCATATCTTTGCCACTTCTTAAAACTAAACAACACATGCAATTATCACCCTTAAATGCCATCTCGCCAATAGATGGACGCTATAGAAATAAAGTAAACGAATTAGCGCCTTTTTTCTCGGAAGAAGCCTTAATAAAATACCGTGTTCTAGTTGAAATAGAGTACTTTATTGCGCTTTGCGAAATTCCGTTACCACAACTTAAAGCGGTAAATTCTTCGGTTTTTGATGATTTAAGAGCGATTTACAAAAATTTTAGTACTGAGGATGCACTGGCCATAAAAAAGATTGAAAGTGTTACTAACCACGATGTTAAGGCAGTTGAATATTTTATAAAAGAGCAATTTGATGTTTTAGGATTATCTGAATTTAAAGAGTTTATCCATTTTGGGTTAACCTCTCAAGATATTAATAATACCGCGATTCCGTTAAGCATTAAAGAAGCTATTAACGATGTTTATGTGCCAGAATACACGGCGGTTTTAAATAAATTGAAAGCTTTATCGAAAGATTGGGCGAGTGTGTCGATGCTAGCAAGAACGCATGGGCAACCGGCGTCTCCTACCCGACTTGGTAAAGAAATAGAAGTTTTTGTGGTTAGATTACAAGAACAATTTAATTTGTTAAATGATATACCAAGTGCAGCTAAATTTGGTGGTGCTACAGGAAATTTTAACGCGCACCATGTTGCCTACCCTACTATTGACTGGAAAGCTTTTGGTGGTAAATTTGTTAAGGAGAAATTAGGGTTACACCATTCGTTTCCTACCACACAGATTGAGCATTACGACCACATGGCGGCGTTGTTCGATACTTTAAAACGCATTAACACCATTATAATAGATTTAAATCGTGATGTTTGGACCTACGTTTCCATGGATTACTTTAAGCAAAAAATTAAAGAAGGTGAAGTTGGAAGTTCTGCGATGCCACATAAAGTAAACCCTATTGATTTTGAAAACAGTGAAGGTAATTTAGGTATTGCGAATGCGGTTTTTGAACATTTATCGGCGAAACTTCCGTTATCTAGATTACAGCGCGATTTAACCGATAGTACGGTTTTACGTAATGTTGGCGTGCCTTTTGGACATACACTTATTGGTTTTAAATCGACTTTAAAAGGATTGGATAAATTATTATTGAACGAATCTAAATTTGCTGAAGATTTAGAAAACAATTGGGCGGTAGTTGCCGAGGCTATTCAAACTATTCTGCGAAGAGAAGGCTATCCAAACCCATATGAAGCTTTAAAAGGATTAACAAGAACCAACGCGAAAATAAATAAAGACTCTATTTCAAATTTTATTGATACTTTAGAAGTGTCTGATACAATAAAAGACGAATTAAAACGTATAAGTCCTAGTAACTATACAGGAATATAAAAAATAATATGCTTAGCAATAATCAGTCTCTCATTCTTTGTGGTATCATGACCGCAGGTATATTTATTGCAGGAATTTTAGAAGTTTTAGATAATTATATTGCTAAAACAATTTTAACCATTGTGTTTTTAGCTATTGTATTAAATTTAATTTATACAAATACTAAATCTAAAAAAGAAGAAAACGACTTAAAATAAAAAAAGGTTTGCTGCAACACAGCAAACCTTTTTTGTAATTTTTAAAGTCTTTTATTTAAAAAAATTCATAACATCTTGAAGTTGCCCTTCGTTTACATTGGCACCCTGTAATACACTTGCCAAAGTTGCCATTTTATCTGGACTCATTTTATGCCCCAATACACGCACAATACCAAAGCCCATTTCTTTAGAGCTTCCAAATACAATTACCTCTTCTGCTTCGGTATCGTCTCCAATGTATTTTACAACAATTTTATTGCCTCTATCGCTAAACTCTAAAAGTTCGTTATACTTTTTTGAGTTTAAAATGGTTTTAACTTTTGCCAATTCTGTCGCTAAGGTATCAGCATTAGATTCGTTGGCTTTAAATCCTAAAAAGTTTAACCTTTCGACCGAATTATAGGCTTCCTTTTGTTCTTTAGACAATTTAGATTCATCAATTTTTAACATGCTAATAGGAATATCCTGCGTTAAAAAATTTTTTGATTCCTGATGATCTACAAAATAGCCTTGTAAACTGGCTTGATCGTTACAGCTAACAACTATAACTATTGTTAAAATTAATAAAATGACATGGCTGAAAGACTTCTTCATAATTGCAAGTTTACTTTTTCTTTTTCTCTAAATGATTCCCTCCGGGTATATTCATTTTACCTGTTAATTTAGAAATCTCATTCAAATTAATATCACCAGTTAACGATACTACTACGGTTTCAAAACGTCGTTGTTCGCCATTAATTTCAACACTTTCTTTCATAACCTTATTGATACCATTCACATAAATTAAAAGTTCTTTAACGTGGTTTGAATCTTTGCCTTCTTTAACATAAAACTTCACAATTGAACCTTCATCTTTTACTTCCATTAATTCTTCTAACGAACCAGAACGCGATTTTACCCATTTTCCAATATCGGCAGAAATAGTTTTGTTATCTGTTACTATGGTTCTAAAACTGGTAATACTTTTTACCATATCCATGTAGGCCTTGGCTTCAGGGTCACCTTCATTAATACCCATATTGGCTATCATTTGAAACATTTTTGGTTTAATGGATACATAGGTAACATCGGAATTGTCGTTATATTTATCAAAAATATCTTGTGCTATTCCAGAAAGTGGCAATAACATCATTGCCATTACGAGTACTATTATTTTCCTTTTCATTTTATTTGTTTTTAATTTATTCATCGTTTGCGTTGTGCTCTATTAATTGTTACTTTTTAAATATTATACTTGTGGCGTTTTCAATTTCATTTAAATAACCTATAGTCTTGGTTCCTTTATTAACTTCACCCAGATAATTTACAGTTGCAACCCCTGTATTTAAATGACCTGAAATCATTGCTAACGATTTAGTGACTTCGTTAAGCGCCTCTTCGGGATTATTATAAGTGCCATACGCGTATTCTTCATAAGCAGAAACAACCGGCGTTTTAAAATAATACCCCAACATGAACACAGCTACCGCCGCTACAGCAATCCATTTATAGTGATTTACCTTTTTAGTTTTTAATGGAAGTGTTTTGGTAAATTGTTCTTGTTGATTTACCGAAAAATAGGCAAACATTGGTTTATACATTTCTAAATGTGGCGCTACAGTTTCTTGCGAAAAATAGTTTTTTAACTGCTGCTCTTCTTTTAGAGTTGTTTCTCCGTTTTCGTATTTTTCAAGTAATTTCTCTATACTATTTAATACCATAATTATGTGTATTAGTTAATTTTTCTCTTATTGTTTTTCTGGCTCTAGATAAGGCTACGCGTACTGCTGTGTTGTTCATATCCAACATTTTTGCAATCTCATCTAATTCGTATTCTTCTATATCTCGTAATTGAATTACTAGTTTTTGTTGTTCTGGCAATCCTTCTATAATGCGTGCAACCCAATTAACACTATCATTCGCTTCAACTTGTTTTTGTAAAGATGTATTAGCATCTTCATAATTATTATGTACAATTTTTAAATTTTGAGCTTGCTTCGATTTTAATTTATCAAAACAAAAATTCTTGGTCATGGTCATTGAAAATGCTTCTACGTTTTTAAGCTCATCCATTTTCTCTTTGTTATTCCATAATTTCAAAAACACTTCTTGTGTGGCGTCTTCGGCTTCTTCAGTCGATACCAACAATCGCTTGGCTAAACGAAACACTTTGTCTTTAAATGGCATGACTATATTTAAAAACTCTGTTTGAGTCATTTTTGGTTGGGTTTGGTGACTAATAGTATTTTAGGCTATTTAATATAACGACGACCTTTAATCTAATTTGTTACATTTTTTTTTCAATTAAATAATAATGTAAGTACATTTACAGTTATTGAATATAAATAAATTACATGAAAACAGAAAAATTGCCCTTAAAACTAATGTTATTATTGTTTATTTCGGTTATAACATTTAATTGTAGTAAAAAAGATGACGATGGCCCTGAAATAATCGAGCCAATTACATTAAACAATGAAGTAAACGATTTTATTTGGCAAGGTCTGAATGAAATTTATTTATGGCAAGAAAACATCCCGAATTTAGCAGATAATAAATTTTCTACTCAAGATGATTATTATACCTTTTTAAATTCTTATGCCACTCCCGACAATTTATTTGATGGATTATTATACCAAAAAGATGTGGTTGATAAATTTAGCTATTTGGTTGATGATTATATAGAATTAGAAAACTCGTTTAGTGGTACCTCTAAAACTAATGGATTAGATTTTGGTTTAGTACTACTATCCGGATCTAGTGATGTTTTAGGTTATGTACGTTATGTAGCGAATAATTCTAACGCTGCCACTAAAGATATTGCCAGAGGCGATTTTTTCCTTACCGTAAATGGCACACAATTAACAGTAAACAATTATTCTGATTTGTTATTTGGGTCTAACGACACCTATACCTTAGGTATGGCAAATCTTGCAAACAGCACAGTTTCACTTAACGGAAAAACGGTACAACTTACTAAATCTGACTTTACAGAAAATCCAATCTTAATAAATAAAGTTATAGACATTCAAGGTAAAAAGGTTGGTTACATTATGTATAATCAATTTATTGCGGACTTTGACAGCGCTTTAAATGATGCTATGGCAAATTTAAAATCCCAAAACATTACCGACTTAGTACTAGATTTAAGATACAACCCAGGCGGAAGAGTAAGTTCTGCCATTATTTTATCGAGTATGATAACTGGGCAATTTAACGGAAAAGTTTTCTCAACCGAAGTTTGGAATAAAAAATACCAAACCTATTTTCAAGCTAACAATCCTGAATACTTAATAAATAGATTTGTTAATACGCTTACCGATGGAACCACACCTATTACATCTCTTAATTTAAGTAAGGTCTATATTTTAACCACCAGTGGTTCTGCTTCGGCCAGCGAACTGGTAATAAATTGTTTGGATCCGTATATCGACGTCGTACAAATAGGAACCAACACAACTGGAAAATATACCGCATCGGTAACACTTTACGATTCTGCAGATTTTGGCAAAACAGGTGCAAATCCTAACCATAAGTATGCCATGCAACCCTTAGTTTTAAAATCGGCCAATTCTAATGGCATATCCGATTATTATAATGGTTTAACACCCGATTATTTGATTACCTACGAAACCTCTTCTGGAAGTGTTCAAAACGGTGAAAATTTAACCAATTTAGGTGTTCTGGGAGATCCAACTGAACCATTTTTGAAAAAAGCTCTAGACCTTATTACAGGTGTTACAACCAAACAAAGCAGCTTAACAGCTAAAAAAGGAATTGATGCTAAAAAAATATCAGACACCAAAGATTTCACACCTTTAGGCAAGGGAATGTATGTTGTAAAACCTTTAAAATAAAACAACTACAGCTTAACAAATTTGCATGAAAACATTAAAAGCCATCATCTTATTGTGTGCCGTTGCGCTCGTATCTACAAGTTGTTTTAAAGATAATGATGACAGCCCAATTACAACGATAGACATTAATGATTTTGTCTGGAAAGGCATGAATTCGTGGTACTTTTGGCAAACAGAAGTTTCTAATTTATCCGATTCCAAAGATGATAATTTTAGTGAATACCAAGCTTTTTTAAATCAATATAGTAATCCTGAAGAATTTTTTAATAGCTTAAGATTTCAATACGGCACAACCGATAGATTTTCCTGGTTTATTGAAGATTATATTCAACAAGAATTAGAATTTCAAGGCGTTACCAAATCGCATGGTATGAAATATCAACCTGTTCAAATAAACAATAACGGTGATATTATTATTTATGTGAGATATGTGGCCGATAATTCGCCCGCTAGTGCTGCTTCCATTAAACGAGGCGATATTATTAACGCCATCAATGGAACCGTTTTAAACACTTCTAATTTCAACACTGTTATAAACAGTCTATTTGAAGATACGGTTACACTTTCATTTGTTTCTGAAAATGCTGGAACGTTAACAGCAACAGAAAGCAAAACCATCACCGCCACGATATTGTCTGAAAACCCTATTTATCTGAAGAAAATTTTCAATAATATTAATAATAAAAAAGTAGGTTATTTAGTTTATAACGCCTTCCGATCCTCTTATAACGACGAGTTAAATGAGGCTTTTTTATCTTTTAAAAATGAAAATATAGATGAATTAATCCTTGATTTAAGATTAAACGGAGGCGGATCGGTAGCGACTTCTGCCTACTTAGCAAGCATGATTTATGCCGATGCGGGTGTTGATAGATTTGCAAATTTGACATTTAACAATAAACATAGCGCCGAAGATGGTTTTTATAATTTTGAAAACACCCTAAATGTGTTTAATACCAATAGTGAGAAAATTGGCGAACAAACAATAAATCGATTAACCACACTCAATAGATTATATGTTTTAACATCCAGCAGTACCGCATCGGCTAGCGAAATGGTAATAAACGGACTTAAACCTTATATGACAAGTATTAAACTCGTAGGCACCACAACCTATGGAAAAAACGTGGGGTCGATTACTTTATACGATTCTCCAAAATCTGATTATCAAAATAAAGCATCTGCAAATCCAAACCATAATTACGCCATGCAACCTATCGTGTTTCAAATATTTAATAAAAATGGCGAAAGTGATTATACCCAAGGATTTTCACCAGATATTGAAGTTAAAGAATACGAGTATTGGAATTCTATTTTGCCTTTTGGCGATGAAAATGAAGTTGTTTTAAAAGCTGCGCTCGATAATATAAAAGGACTCACCGGCAAAGCGACTCCTTCTAAAAAACAACCTGAATTTGCTAAAAAACTAGATTTCACCATTCCAAATCAAAAGTTTGAGACAGAAATGTATATTGAAAAAGATTACTTTGAAAAAGAATAAAACCTACTTTAACTGGAGTTCTGGGAAAGATTCTGCCCTCGCACTCTACCACCTATTAAAAGATGAACGCTTTACGGTTGAAGAATTAATTACTACAATAAACAGTCATTACGACCGTGTGTCGATGCACGGACTTAGAAAAGAACTTTTAATAGCCCAAACCGAAGCAATGCAAATTAAATCTAGCTTTATTGAATTGCCTGAAATGCCAGACATGGCTGTGTACGAACAAAAAATGACCAAAGTGGTTACGAGGTTAAAAAATGATGGCTTTACACACACCGCATTTGGTGATATTTTTTTAGAAGATTTAAAAACCTATCGGGAAAACCAGCTAGCGAAAGTCGGATTAAAAGCCGTCTTCCCTATTTGGAAACGAGATACCACTGAATTAATTCATGAGTTTTTAGATTTAGGTTTTAAAACCATTGTTGTTTGTGCTAATTCTAAATATTTTGGTGAAGACTTTGTTGGAACCGTAATCGATAAAAACTTTATAGACAATTTACCAGAAAGTGTAGATCCCTGTGGAGAAAACGGCGAATTTCACACCTTTTGTTTCGATGGACCCATTTTTAAAAATCCCATTCCATTTACCATTGGAGAAAAAGTATATCGGGAATACGATAGTCCAAAAACAGATAATTCACAAAGTGACAGCGATAAATATGGTGTTTGGTATTGCGATTTATTATTACAATAAAAACGGCTGCCTGAAAAAATCTTAAACACTGTCAATTTGAGGGCCGTCGAAAACATTAATAATTTAATCTTCAATGCATTTCGACTGCGCTCAATGTGACAGAACAATTTATTTATAACTTATTGTTCAACCTGTCAATAATTAAACTTATTTAAAATTACTAGTTTAACGCTTAACTAATTTTTGAATACGCGAACCTTGTGAGTTTGTTAACTTCACAACATAAATTCCTGAAGGTATCTTTTCTATTGAAATTGGCGTTTGCTTCACTTTTAATTCTTGCTTTAAAACCAGACTTCCTGAAACCGAATACACCTCTAGATTGCCTGTTTCTGAAATTTGAAAGGATGTTGTAGCTGGATTTGGATATAATGCGATGGCAAATTTATTTGATACATCCTTTAAACTCAATGTTTTTTGGTTTATAACTCCCACAGCATCTAAATCGAACCCCGATGAAGCAAATGGTGTTGGATAGGGATCGTTTACCATATTGCCGTAACTATCATAAGTAGCGTAAGTTGGGTTAATGGTTCCAACAACATCAATAATTTTTACATGTGTAATGCTATTTTTATCCAATAAAGGATCATCTTCAATATCATCTAAATTAAAAGGTGTACCGTAACTTGCTTTATACTTTCCTGCTAAATTATTAATGTAAGTAGGATCAAGATTTCCAAAGCCTCCAACTTGTGTGGTAGTTTGCGTTTCGCTATGTGCCGGAAATCTAAAAAAGTTTATTCCATCAGAGCTCACTTCAACAAAGGCCAATTCTAGAAAAGTATTACTGAAACTATTTTCAAAAACAGCAAAATCAAACCCCGAACCATTAGCGATTGGGGTGCTAAACGTAAGTGTTGCTGTTCCTCCGTCTCCTAAACTTACTATTTGTCCGTTCGCTTTGTTAATAGCATATTCAGGACTTCCTGCACTTGCCAATACACTTGTGGTTGCCGCTATATCTTGTGGCCCTCTAACAACAGTGATGCCAGTTGCCCAACCTGTAAAAACTTCGGAATCCCTGAAAATAGCTGTGGTGCCTTCAACTCCCACTGCGGGCGCATACGATTGTCCATGCATTAAACTATTTAACAATGCAAATAGGCCTAAAAAAAAGTAATTTTGTTTCATAATGTATCTTAAAATTTGGATGTGGAAATTTAGTCGCACATGGCAACTTTATCTATTTTGTTATGTATTAAGGAATTAACTTAAACTTAAAACCATATGCCTTTGAAAAAATACATTTTCAAAAAACACCATATGGTTTTAAGTAAGTTTAAAGAAAGAAATCTTAATTGAAGTAAATTTTAGCAGCTCCTACTTTTAATGATTTAGTAGTAGTCAACGATTTTGAAGATAAATCGTAAATAAGGAGGTCGCCAGTACCTGCTGTGAAATCTGTTTTTGTACCGTATAACATATTATCATTAACGGCCAATCCATAAAACGAATCGCTAATGATACTTTCTGTTGGTATACTTGTTGCAGAATCAGTCATAGAATAAATTTTACCACCTGCTTGATAATATAATTTCCCATCGCTATAACCCATTAAACTTGGGTAAATACCATTATTAAAAACTAAAGTTGAAACAATTGAATTATTAGCAACATTAATTCTAACTATACTTCCATCTGTATGTCCGGTAGCATTCCAATTAGCATCATACTGAGTAGCACCTTCACATAAAACTACCAATTCTCCTGCTTGATTGAAAAGCATTTCATCTGGAACATCATTAACTGTTATGGTTTGAACTGCATTTGTTGCTGTATCTATAACCGAAACAATATTATTTGTAGACCATCCACCTTTATGAGACACGTACAACTTACCATCTTTAGCTACTATCTGCTCTGGCCCAACGCCAACAGAAATAGAACTTTCTACGGTATTAGTTGATAAATTAATAACAGCAACAACATCATCGGTTGCGCTACCACCATCGCCCCAATCGGTAACATAACCTTTTCCATTAGCAAAGGCCATGTATCGTGGGTTTGTTAAACCAGTATCAATAGTTGCAGTTGATGTAAACGAATAACGGTCTACCACTTCAATTTTTTGAGATACGTTAACCACTATATAAGCTAATTCATCAGTAAAAGCAATACTTTGAGCTGTATCACCTAATAATCTTGAGTTTACATTATAAAAAACAGAATTTTCAACAGTTGCATAATCGTTAGACACAAAAGAAACCGAAGCATTACCTTGGTAAAAGTTTCCTTCATTCAAAATTATTATGCCATTGTCATATTCTCCTTTTATTTCATCTATAGGCGGATCATCGCTGGTACAAGATGTAAAAATAAGACCTATAAATAAGGCTAGTAAAGTAAGTTTGTTCATTTTCATAATTTAAAATTTAATAATTGTTTGTATTTGATAATTTCTATTTGGCATGGGTCGTAATGCCACGTTTTCGTAATAGGTATTGTATAGATTGTTTACTTTAAAATTAATTTCATAATTAACTTGGCCTTTTTCATTTAAGCTGTATCCCAGGCCAACATTGCCAACATTATAACCTGTAAGTGTACTACCTATAATGGATACTTCACCATTAAACAAATGTTGATAATACATGTTGAATTTTTTATAACCGTAAGCTAAATTCACATTTCCTTTATGAAATGGCACATAAATAAGTTGCTTTTTGGTTTCTAAATTTTCTGAAACTGTGTACGAATAATGCGCATTAAGATGAAGCTGATGCGCTTTTATTTTATAATAGGATTCCAACTCCAGTTCAGCGCCATAACTTTGGGATTCTGAAACATTTACAGGTGTCCAAAACCCGCTACTGTTTGGTTGCCATTGAATTAAATCTTCGGTATGTATATAATAACCATTTAGTTTAAAATTGAAGTGTTTATAATTAAATTGCTGACCAAAATCTACTTGATAGGACGATTCTGGTACCAAATCTAAATTTCCTCCAGGGTTCCAATACAAATCATTAAAGGTTGGCACGCGGTAATTTTTCGAACCATTAATTTGAATTTTATATACGTCGGTTACCTGATACGCAGCATCTAAAGAAAACACAAACGGACTTTCGAACCCCGATGTAAAATCTTTTCTAAGGTTTATACCATAATTCAATTTTTCGGTTGGTTTATGATTTAATAAGGCGGTTGTTGAAAAGGCGGTTCTTTTTGGGTCGCCAAAACTACTCCCCGAGCCTTCATAATTATTAAAATCTATAATAGTTTTAAATTGAAGTGTTTCAGATAATTCCACATTCAAACTATGGTTTAACAAGAAGGTATTTACTTTTCCGAAGCTATAATTATCGGTGTTTTTATTTTCGAAATATTTAAATTGCTCTTGAAGATGTCCCACTTTTAAACTAGAATTAAATCTGCCAGAAATGCGAACCCACTCTAGCATATTTCGGTAGTTTTCATCTTCGTATTTACTTCTCGCTGGAGCTACCAAGGTTCCAGAAAATTCTCTTTCGCCAATGTAACTCTGACTGTATAGTTTCAAAACATCCTTCTTAGAAATAAAATACCCAAGATTTACATTCATATTTAAGTTTTCGAAGGCACCATTTTCATTCACTTTATTGGTTCCTAAAAACTTATAATCATTTTCAGAATCTACGTAAAACAACCCGAAATTAACCGAATACAAATTGGTTCCGAAAGATGAGTTAAACCCGGTTTGCTTGGTATTAAAACTGCCATAAGATGCCTCAACAGTATTTTCAAAATGTGTATTAAAAGCCAATTTGTTATTTAAATGAATACTGCCACCAATGGCGCCACTACCATATTGCACACTGCCGCCACCGCTTCGAATGGAAATAGAATTGAAATTACTGGAGCTTATGGTATTAAAATCTGTTTGACCATTAAGTTGAGAATTGATATTAATACCATTCCAAATAACAGCAGTTTGTGAAGCATTTGTACCTCGAAACGATGGCGAAGACACCATACCATAGCCGTTTTCTTTAAAATACAAATTGCTGTTAAAAGCTAACAACGTTGTTAAGGATTTTGAATTTTGTTTTAAAACGGAATCATTTAAAACAGTCTGCTTCACTCCTGAAGCATATTTGATTAACTTACTATCGCTTAAAACAACCTCATCTAATACTTGAATAGAATCTGTTATAAATTGCGAAAAACCATGCAACCAAGTACTTGTAAATAGTAAAAATAAAATTAGTTTCTTCATAAATCTTGAGACCTTTTTCCCGAAAGTCGTATTAGATGATGAAAATGGTAGGTCTCCTGACTTGCGTCCTCATGTTGGTCTTCCCAAAGAATAAATCTTCAGTGACATTGAAGTTTAACATGAAGCTTTCTAGCTTACAGTTGCGGGTACAGCTCAAGAATGAAGAATAACGTTTCTATTTTAGATTTCAGAATTTTTACTCAAAATTCTTTAATCTTCAACGCCAATCTTTTCACTTGATTCCCTTTTAATCGACTCAATTTCTTAAACTTTTTAAGCAATTGATTGCCGAACCAAAATTCGATGTAAATGTAAATATTAACTTGATAACTGCAACTAAAAACTCACTTTTTCTTAGTTATTTTATAAATCAAATAAATAAATCCAATTAAAAAATGTGCAATTATTACGCCGGCTACTATATATATTGTTAAATTTGACCCGTCGCGCATTGTTAATATTTTGCGCAAAAGTAACATGCATTAAATCATCTAAAAATGACAATTGTCATCTTATATTAATGAAAATAAAACTCCTGCTTTTTTTTACAATAACAATTCTTTTTAGTTGTAAAAACGAATCAAAAAAACCAACAAATCCTAGCGAAAAAGGCACTCAGCTATCATTAAAATATGCTAATGGATTCTCTATCACAGACTATAAAACCTATAAGCTTTTAGAAATAAAAAATCCTTGGCCAAAAGCCGATAAAATTTATCGCTTTGCGCTTTTGAAAAAAAATTATGATGCCGAATTTTGGAGTAATGAACAAACCAATTTTGATGGTATCATCGAAATTCCAATCAAAAAAATTGTGGTTACCTCTACCACGCACATACCCGCTCTAGAGCTGTTAAATGAAGAACAAACATTAGTGGGTTTTCCAGGAACAGATTACATTTCTTTAGAAAAAACAAGAGCAAGAATAGATAAACATTTTGTTCGAGAATTAGGAAAAAATGAAGGAATTAATACCGAAGTATTGCTGGAAATTAAGCCCGATGTTGTAATTGCTTTTGGTATTGATGGCAACAATAAAACGTTTGAAACTATTAAAAAATCTGCTATTCCTGTAATTTATAACGGAGACTGGGTGGAACATTCGCCACTCGCTAAAGCAGAATGGATTAAATTTTTTGGTGCTTTATTTAATAAAGAAAAAGAAGCCGATTCTGTTTTTAATAGCATTGAAAAAAACTATCTGGAAGCTAAAACACTTGCTAAAAAAATTAAAAACCGTCCAACAATATTAAGCGGCGCCATGCATAACGATGTCTGGTTTTTACCTAATGGCACGAGTACAGAGGCTCAATTATTAAAAGATGCCAATACTAATTATTTATGGAGCGATTCTGAAGGTACCGGTAGCTTATCGCTAAATTTCGAATCGGTTTATATAAAAGCTAAAGATGCCGATATTTGGTTAAGTCCGTCAAACTACCCAAGTAAAGAAGCCCTAAAAAACAGTAGTTTACAACATACTATGTTTAAGGCATATCAAAATAACACGATTTATTCTTCAATAAACACCACAGGAAAAACAGGAGGCATTCTGTATTTTGAAATGGGAACTTCTAGACCCGATTTAGTTTTAAAAGATCTTATTAAAATTTGTCATCCAGAACTATTAAAAAATCATGATCTTTACTTTTTTAAACGATTAGATTAAGTGCCTAATTCAACCTCATATAATCTTTCATTTTTAATACTGTCTGCAGTATTAATACTCTGTTTTTTTACGAACATAAGTTTAGGTTCGGTTTATATTCCTTTAAAAGACGTGTTTTATTCTTTAATTGGGAGCGCTGGTGAACATGAAACCTGGCAACATATTATTCAAAATTACAGATTACCAAAAGCCTTTACCGCTATTTTAGTCGGCTCTGGTTTGGGTATTTCTGGCCTTTTAATGCAAACCTTATTTAGAAACCCATTAGCAGGACCTTTCGTATTAGGTATTAGTTCGGGGGCTAGTTTAGGTGTGGCGCTTATTATTCTGGGTTCTTCAGTTTTTGGGGGTGTGTTTGCAACTTTTTTAATATCAAAATGGAGTATCGTAATAGCTGCAAGCGCAGGAAGTTTTCTGGTCCTGCTAGCTGTTTTAATGGTGTCTATAAAAGTTAGAGATACTATGGCTATTCTTATTATCGGTCTTATGTTTGCCAGTATTACCGCAGCCATTGTTAGTGTACTGTCGTATTTTGGCTCTGCACAACAATTACAAGAATACATTTTTTGGGGTTTTGGCAGCTTAGGGAATTTATCTTGGGAAGAATTATTTATATTTTTTATAATTTACAGCTTTGGTATTGTAATTAGTTTGGCATCGGTTAAATCGTTAAACACATTACTATTAGGAGAAAATTATGCTAAAAGCTTGGGCTTAAATATTAACAGAAGTCGCCTTGCAATAATTATAGCTACAAGTTTATTAGCTGGCACCATTACCGCATTCGCTGGCCCTATTGCCTTTATTGGTTTAGCTATACCGCATTTAACACGACAAGTTTTTAATACTTCCAATCATAAAATATTATTACCGGCTGTATTTCTTTTTGGTTCTATAGTCATGCTTATTTGCGATAGTATAGCACAAGTTCCTAATAGCGACTATACCTTACCAATTAATGCGATAACCTCGTTAGTAGGTGCACCAGTAGTTATTTGGTTATTAGTAAGAAAACGTAAAATGGTGTTTTAGATTAGACATGTTAGATTGTTAGATTGTTAGATTGTTAGATTGTTAGATTGTTAGATTGTTAGATTGTTAGATTGTTAGATTGTTAGATAAAAGTTAAGAAATTAGTGGACGAAAAAAACCAACATATCATATTAAAAACCGAAGATTTATCAATCGGATATAAATCAAAAAAAGAGCAAACTATTGTAGCTTCCAATATTAATATTGAACTACACAGAGGCGAATTAGTTGGTTTAGTTGGAGGAAATGGTATAGGAAAATCGACACTTTTAAGAACCATTACCAATGTGCAACCCGCTTTAGGAGGAGCTATTTACATTAACAACAAGCCTATAAAAAAATATCCAGCGTTAGACCTAGCCAAAGTTTTGAGTTTGGTTTTAACCGAGCAGATGATGTCTAAAAACTTATCGGTTTTTGAATTGGTGGCTTTGGGCAGACAACCCTATACTAACTGGGTTGGAAATTTATCTAAAAATGACATCACCACCATTAATAAGGCTTTAGCGCAAACCAATATTGAAGCATTAAAAAACAAAAGGTGTTACGAATTAAGTGATGGTCAATTACAAAAAGTAATGATTGCAAGAGCCTTAGCACAAGATACCGATCTTATTATTCTAGACGAGCCAACCACGCATCTCGATATGTATCATAAAGCATATATTCTAAAATTGCTTCAAAAATTAGCTATAGAAACTAACAAAACCATTTTGTTCTCTTCTCACGAAATAGATTTAGCCATTCAACTCTGCGACTCTTTAATAGTCATGTCGAAAGAAAAAGTTGTTTACGACACACCGTGTAATCTCATTAAAAACGGCACATTTGAATCGTTATTTCCAAAAGATTTAATAGCATTTGATGAGAAAACAGGAAGTTTTAGGGTGAAAAAATAAATAACAAATAAAATTTTTAAAATTAAAAAAACTTCTAGCTTCCGCTTGCGCTCGTACATCTAAAAAATTTATCTTTGGGTAAATTCTGTTTTTAATGAACGACAATCTAATCCTTATTTTCGCCATTTTAGTCTCTGGAAGCATTGGCGCCTACATTGGCATGACCATTACCAAACTAAAAAGCAAAAGTCAACAAAGCACCCTAGAGGAACGTCAAAATCAAATGCAATTCACCATTGATGAATTAAAACAAAATGTCGATAAGATTGAAAAAGAACGTGAAGATATTCGTCGCGAAAAGGAATTTTTGAATTCCGAATTAACCAGAAAAAATACCGAATACGAAAATCTTCAGCAGCTAAATTTAAAACGTGACAAAGAACTGGAAGAACGTCAAGAACAACTACGGAAAGATTTCGAATTATTGGCTACCAGAATTTTAGATGAGAAATCAGAAAAATTCACGCTTCAGAATAAAGAAAATATCAAAAATATTTTAAATCCGCTTCAAGAAAAAATAAAAACCTTCGAAGAAAAAGTAGATTTAACCCAAAAGGAAAGCATTAGCATGCATTCAGCTTTGAAAGAGCAATTATTGGGGTTAAAAGATCTTAACCAACAAATGACCAAAGAAGCTACCAACCTTACTCGTGCTTTAAAAGGCGATAGCAAAATGCAAGGAAATTGGGGTGAATTGGTTTTAGAACGCGTATTAGAAAAATCTGGTTTAGAAAAAGACAGAGAATATTTTGTACAACAAAGTTTCACTTTAGAGAATGGTTCGCGTGTGTTGCCCGATGTTGTCTTGCATCTTCCCGATGGTAAAAAAATGGTGATAGATTCAAAAGTGTCGTTAACAGATTATGAACGTTTAGTGAATGCCGATGACGACGATAAAGCAAAATATTTAAAAGCACATGTTAACTCGGTTAAAAAACATGTTGATCAGCTTTCAGAAAAAAATTATCAAGATTTATACGATATAGAATCACCAGACTTTGTACTCATGTTTATCCCTATCGAACCCGCTTTTGCCGTGGTAGTAAACGATGATAATAGCATTTACAACAAAGCTTTCGAAAAAAATATTGTTATTGTTACACCATCCACACTTTTAGCAACTTTGCGAACCATTGATAGTATGTGGACGAATGAAAAACAACAACAAAACGCCATTGAAATTGCACGACAAGCCGGAGCACTATATGACAAATTTGAAGGCTTAGTATCTGATCTCACAGGTGTTGGCAAAAAAATTGACGCTGCCAAAAGCGATTATTCGGCAGCCATGAATAAATTAGTTGAAGGTAAAGGGAATTTAATTTCGAGCGTAGAAAGACTTAAAAAAATGGGAGCTAAAGCAAAAAAAGCCCTTCCGGAAGCTATATTAAAACGCGCAGACGACGATTCAGATGAAATTTAATAAATTATGAAACTATTAATTAAAATAAGTTTAATTACAGCACTAATTTTTATAGGAGTCTTTTGTTTTTTCTATTTTGCACATTACAGCGAAGGCGTTCGAGCCGGAGAACTGGTAAAATTTAGCCGTAAAGGCGTACTGATAAAAACCTGGGAAGGAGAAATAAGTCAGGGAATATCTGAAGCGCAAACCTTTGTTTTTTCAGTTGAAGACCAAGAAAAACAGGTTATTAAAGACTTAAATGAGTTTCAAGGTAAAATGGTAAAACTCCATTATTTTGAACGATACAAAAATTTATTTTGGTTGGGAGACACCAAATATTTTATAACAAAAGTTGAAGTACAACACTAATTATGCATTATGTTTAAAACTACCGAAGAATCTCAAATTACGATTTCACAATTAATGTTGCCGTCTAATTCTAATTTTAGCGGAAAAATTCATGGAGGCTTTATATTGAGTATGATGGACCAAATTGCGTTCGCCTGTGCCTCGAAACATTCAAGAAATTACTGTGTTACCGCTTCGGTAAACAAGGTCGATTTTTTAAACCCCATTGAGGTTGGTGAACTTGTAACACTTAAGGCATCTATTAATTATACCGGAAAAACTTCTATGGTAATTGGTGTGCGAATCGAATCTGAAAACATTCAAACAGGAGAGAAAAAACATTGTAATTCATCGTATTTTACCATGGTTGCTAAAGATGAAAACGGAAAAAATGTTCGCGTACCAGGTATTATTTTAGACACTCCAGACAAAGTTCGAAGATTTGCAAGAAGTATCGCAAGACAAGAACAAGCTAAAAATAGAACAACGGCTTTCCGTAAATCTGAATTTAAAATGGAATTGTATATAGACTCCTTAAAAGGGCAAAATGTTAAAATGGCGTTACCAGATACTATCTAAAAACAAAGCATAAAAAAAGGCCGCTATTTGCGGCCATTTTTTTTACTTATTAAGGTACATTTTTCGTCTTGAGTATAACTCGTAGAACTCATCGTCCTTTAAACTATCTATAAATAAGATACTTTCTCCAGTACTTTTCATTTCTGGTCCCAATTTCTTATTCACGTTATGGAACTTATTAAATGAGAACACAGGTTGTTTAATTGCGTATCCTTTTAATTGTGGGTTGAATTTAAAGTCTTTCACTTTTTTCTCACCCAACATAACTTTAGTTGCATAGTTTACATAAGGTTCACCATAGGCTTTTGCGATAAATGGTACGGTTCGCGAAGCTCTCGGGTTAGCTTCTATTATGTAAACAATATCATCCTTTATAGCAAACTGGATATTTATCAAGCCTACTGTTTTTAAAGCTAAAGCAATTTTCTTAGTATGATCTTTAATTTGTTGCATTACCAAATCACCTAAATTAAATGGTGGTAACATAGCATTACTATCACCAGAATGGATTCCACATGGTTCGATATGTTCCATAATTCCAATGATATACACATCTTCCCCGTCGCAAATCGCATCAGCTTCAGCTTCTATGGCTCCTTCTAAATAATGGTCTAGTAGCAATTGATTCCCTGGCATCTGGCTTAATAAATCTACCACATGCTTTTCAAGGTCTGGTTTGTTAATTACAATCTTCATCCCTTGTCCTCCTAATACATAAGAAGGTCTAACAAGAATTGGGAAATCAAGTACATCAGCAATGGCAGAAGCTTCATCGGCCGTTGTTGCAATATCAAATTGTGGGTAAGGAATATTATTCTCTTTCAATAAGTTAGAGAAATGCCCTCTATCTTCAGCTAAATCTAAAGATTCAAAACTAGTTCCTATAATTTTAACGCCCCATTTGGTTAATTTTTCGGCTAGTTTTAAAGCGGTTTGCCCACCTAATTGAACAATAACACCTTCTGGTTTTTCATGCTTAATGATGTCGTAAATATGTTCCCAGAACACTGGTTCGAAATATAATTTGTCCGCAGTGTCGAAATCGGTAGAAACCGTTTCTGGATTACAGTTAATCATGATGGTTTCGTAACCACATTCTGCAGCTGCTAAAACACCGTGAACACAGCAGTAATCAAACTCAATACCTTGTCCAATTCGGTTTGGACCCGAACCAAGAACTATAATTTTTCTTTTATCTGATACAACACTTTCATTGTCTGCATAACGTTTTCCGTCTGCAGTTTCCATATCACTTTCAAAAGTTGAATAATAATATGGTGTTTTTGCTTTAAATTCGGCAGCACAAGTATCAACTAACTTGTACACACGATTCACGCCAAATTCTTCTCGTTTATTATACACCTGACTTTCCAAACATTTAAGCATGTGCGCTATTTGTCTGTCGCCATATCCTTTTTGTTTCGCTTCTAGTAATAAATCCTTTTGGATCGTATCAATAGTGTAAGTGGAAATTTCTTTTTGTAGTAAAAACAATTCTTCATATTGCTTTAAAAACCACATATCAATTTTCGTGATTTCATGAATTCTACTTAACGGAATTCCCATCGCGATGGCATCATAAATGATAAACACACGATCCCAAGAAGCGTAAGTAAGTTTTTCAATAATTTGATCGTAATTTTTATTTTCTTTACCATCTGCACCTAGCCCATTTCGCTTAATTTCAAGAGATTGCGTAGCTTTATGAAGTGCTTCTTGAAACGAACGACCAATTCCCATTACCTCACCTACCGATTTCATTTGAATGCCTAAAGTTCTATCGGAGCCTTCAAATTTATCGAAATTCCAACGTGGTATTTTAACAATTACGTAATCAAGAGTAGGTTCAAATAAAGCCGACGTTGATTTTGTAATTTGATTTTGTAATTCATCTAAATGATAACCAAGTGCTAGTTTTGCAGCAATTTTAGCAATAGGGTAACCCGTTGCTTTACTTGCTAAGGCCGAAGATCTTGATACACGCGGATTGATTTCTATCGCAATTATATCTTCGTTTTCGTCTGGACTTACGGCGAATTGTACGTTACAACCTCCAGCAAAATCACCAATACTACGCATCATATGTATTGCCATATCACGCATTTTTTGGTAAGTTTTGTCACTTAAAGTCATTGCTGGTGCAACCGTAATAGAATCTCCAGTATGGATTCCCATAGGGTCCATATTTTCTATAGAACAGATAATTACCACATTATCATTAGAATCACGAAGTAATTCAAGTTCATATTCCTTCCATCCCAATAATGCTTTATCAATCATTACTTCATGGATAGGAGAAATCTCTAAACCACGTGTTAGTAATTCATCAAATTGCTCTTCACTATGAACAAATGAAGCACCCGCACCCCCTAAGGTAAACGATGCTCTAATAACTAACGGAAAACCAAACTCTTGGGCGATTTCTTTCCCTTTTAAATAGGAAGTTGCTGTAGCTTGAGGCGCCATAGGAATTCCTATTTTAAGCATCAGCTCTCTAAACTGCTCTCTATCTTCAGTAATATTTATGGCAGCGATATCTACACCAATAATATCTACATTAAAATCTTTCCAAATTCCTTTTTCGTCTGCTTCAATACATAAATTTAATGCGGTTTGTCCTCCCATAGTTGGTAAAACGGCATCAATTTGCGGATGTTCTTTAAGAATTTTAATTATAGACTTTGTGTTAAGTGGCAACAAGTAAACATGATCTGCCATAGAAGGGTCGGTCATGATAGTTGCTGGGTTCGAATTAATTAAAATTGTTTCAATTCCATCTTCTCGTAATGATCGTAAAGCTTGTGTTCCTGAGTAATCAAATTCGCACGCTTGCCCTATTACAATAGGCCCTGAACCAATAATTAGAATGGATTTAAGTTTTGGATTTTTCGGCATTTTTACTGTTTAAATAGTGTTTTATAATTAGTTACAAAAGTAGTAATTCGTAGATATAAAAAAAGGTGTTACACTTAAGTAACACCTTTTTTATATCAACAATTGTTAATCATTATTTTTTATGTCTTGCTTCAGATGATACAGACAATTTTTTTCTTCCTTTAGCTCTTCTACGAGCAAGTACTTTTCTTCCATTAGCAGAAGCCATTCTTTCTCTAAAACCGTGTTTGTTTCTTCTCTTTCTTTTTGATGGCTGAAATGTTCTTTTACTCATTATCTTATATCTTTAAAATCTGAATTGTACTTTTTTTATTTATTTTTTGGTTTCCCCAAAACTGAGCGCAAATATACAAAGAGTTTTTACTTTGACAAATGTTATTTTAAAAATATTTTAATAATTTTTTTTCAACCAATTTACAGGGTAAACCCTTCATAAAATTGGAATATTCGCCTCCTTTTTGTTAAATATCTTTTCCTTTAATTTAATAAAAATTTAGTTTCTTTGCAGTCTATTTAGGACTAAACATCAATATTGGTGTTATTCAACATTCAAATAATTAAAAATGTACAATAAAATCATTAAACTAATTATAGCTGCGGGCATCATCGCTTTTGCCATTTATCAGTTCACTGAAGGCAATATTGGTAATGGTATCATGTTTATACTATTATCTTTAATATTTATATTTCTTTACTTTAAAAACGAATTTATTTTATTGGCCTTTTTAAGGTTACGTAAACAAGATTTTGAAGGAGCTAAAAAATGGTTAGATAAAATTAGAAACCCAGAATCTGCCTTGGTTAGAAAGCAACAAGGGTATTATAACTATCTGCACG
Organism: Mariniflexile aquimaris; assembly: GCF_042676825.1. Taxonomy (NCBI): domain Bacteria; kingdom Pseudomonadati; phylum Bacteroidota; class Flavobacteriia; order Flavobacteriales; family Flavobacteriaceae; genus Mariniflexile; species Mariniflexile aquimaris. Next base: position 159,365 of record NZ_JBHTIB010000015.1, on the reverse strand, counting down.
GTTTAATGGTTTCGCAAACGAATATGAATGAAGCTGAAAAATATTTTAAAAAAGCCGTAACCTTAGGATTATCTATGGATCATGATTTAGCTATGGCCAAATTAAATTTATCTGGCATCGCTTTTTCTAAACGAAGAAAAATTGAGGCTGAAAAACTTCTTCAAGAAGCACAAAAATTGGATAAACAAGGAATGCTTACCGATCAAATAAAAATGATGAAGGAAAACATGAAACGCTCTCAAATGCCTAATCAACATTTTGGTGCTGGAGGTTCTTTAAGAGCTCAAAAAAGAAGAGGATAAGCTCACTTAATAAAATTTAAAAAAGCCCTGTTTAACAAAATTGTTAACAGGGCTTTTTTATTTATAAAAAGAAATATGTTATTGTGTTACGTAATAGCCTTTTTCGGGAATTTCTATGGTATAACTCTTTCCTGATCTATTATTAAGTTTTGGTTCCCTTAACCAAGGGTTATGGATTTTTAATATTTTATAATTGATACCATATTCTTCGGCAAACTTTGTAAAATCATGGATTTCAGTTTTAACTTCCACTTTATAAGTTGGAACATTGTTATACAAGTCCTTCTCTCTAAAGTTAAAACCGTACTTAGCAGGATTCGTTAAAATTTCTTTTAACGCCACTATTCTAAAAATATATCTACCTGTTTCTTCACCCAATAACAAATCGTAATAATTTTTTACATTTTGTTCTCTTAAATATCTCGAAATTCCAGCATTTCCAGCGTTGTAAGCTGCTGCTGCCAAGGTCCAGGAGCCTAATTCTTCTTTCGATTTTAATAAATATTTGCACGCCACCTCTGTAGATTTCTCTAAATGATAACGTTCATCTACATTGTCATTTACTTCTAATCCATTTTCTCTACCTGTAGCCGGCATAATTTGCCAAATGCCACGCGCTCCCGCTGGAGAGACTGCATTGGTTAAACCACTTTCTATTACAGCTAAATATTTAAAATCTTCAGGAATACCATGCTTCGCTAAAATGGGTTCTATAATCGGGAAATATTTTTTGGCACGCTTAAACATTAGCAAACCATTTGATTGCCAATACGTATTAACCAATAATTCCTTATCCATCCGTTCCAATATATCTGGACTCTTAAGCGGCATGGGTTCGCCCGCAAAATCTAAATAACTTGGCACCTGAAGTGCGTAAACGTTGTAATCGTTTATAAGCTTCTTTTCAAAATTCTCATCGGTAGGCGCATCTTGAAGCGCATAAATAAATAAGGCACACAAACTTAATAACCCCACCAACGCCAATAATTTCTGTATAATCTTCATTTTTAATAAGTTTTATTTAAAGGTAAATATTTTGTTTAGTTTTCTAAAATAATCCTTGGTAAATTTTCGTTAAACCACTTATACTTGGTAATAATCATAATGTGCGTTCCTCCTTTAATCATTCTGCAATTAGTAATGTTTTTTATTGGAAATACCACATCTTTATTACCATGTATATGAACCATATTTTGAGGATAAACTTCCTGACTCCAACATACCATTTGTTTTAGGGCCCAACTTAAATAAATACTATCATTTACAGATAGATACTTCTTGTAAAGCTCTAAGCGCTTTTTTATGGTGCTGCCAAACGCGTATTTAGATAATTGTTCTATGTGACTTACCCATTGCATAGGCACCAATTTATATGCCAATGTTGTTCTAGCGAATAACATTTTTTTCGGTAATTCGTTCATGGATTTTACACTCGATACAATTATAATTTTTCTCACCTTAATATGTTTACTCATTTCTTGCACCAAAACACCTCCAAACGAAACCCCAATCAATACCACATTATCATGATTTATAAACGTAGTCATTCGTAACGCATAGGCATCGAGTGCCTCGTCTTTAAGCGGTAAAATCCATTCTAAATAATGAATTTGGAACTGACTTTCGGGTAATCTTATATATTCGAATATTTTAGAACTGGCAGCCATTCCTGGCATGAAATAAACATGTATTAAGTTATCCTTCATTTCTAAACAGTTTCTAAATTATTATTTATCATTAGCGTAATTTAACCTTAATATTCTAAAGGTTTATTTTATAAGGGATTAACCAATTTTTTACTTTTTAGTGACAATTATTTTACGTAAATTTGTGAATCTAAATTATTTGATAGTGCTCACTATTTTAAAGAATCCTAAGAATTAAAAAAACACTCACCATGATTGATGCTGCAGAATTAATAGACAATGATTTTTTACGTCAGTATGAACTTAAAATTGACGACCACTTAGCTAAAATAGAATACTCATTACAAGAACGAAAGATTTTTTTAACAAAACTTGTTATTCCTGATGAAATAAATGCTGAAGGATTTAGCAAAGAGTTTCTATCGGCTGTTTTCGCGCAAATTGAAGAGCGTAATTTAAGTATTGTACCAACAAGTCCGGAAATTGCAAAATTTGTTAGAAGTAACCGAAAATACAAGCGCATGCTTCCTGTTGGATTAAGAATCTGATAGTGACAAAGAATTATTATAAAAAAAATCCGAAGTTATTAGCTTCGGATTTTTTTATGCCTAAACAGCAAGTTGCTTTATAAACTCAATCCTTACCAAGCCATCACCATCAATTTTAGTTAATTCAACTTCGTGTAACGTGTTTACTAATTCTGGATTCCACGGTGTTTTAACCTTTACATAATTTTCAGTAAATCCATTTATATATCCTTCTTTATTTTCACTTTCAAATAACACCGTACGTGTTGTTCCTAATTGACTTTCGTAAAACGCACGACGTTTTTTAACCGATAAACCACGTAACATTTTACTGCGCTTGTTTCTCACATTCATAGGTATTACCCCATCCATACCGACCGCTTCTGTATTATCACGCTCAGAATAACTAAACACATGTAAATACGAAATGTCTAATTCGTTTAAAAAGTTATAGGTTTCCAGAAAATGTTCATCCGTTTCATCTGGAAATCCAACTATAACATCAACACCAATGCAGGCATGAGGCATCACTTCTTTTATTTTTGAAACTCGGTCTACATACAATTCACGCATGTAACGACGTTTCATAAGTTTTAGAATTTCGTTACTTCCAGATTGTAATGGTATATGAAAATGTGGCACAAAAGCTCTTGATTTTGAAACCACATCAATTGTTTCGTTTTTCAATAAGTTGGGCTCAATGGAAGAAATTCGTAAACGTTCTATACCTTCTACCTTGTCTAATTCGGTTACTAAATCTAAAAAGGTATGTTCATGTTTTTTATTCCCGAATTCTCCTTTACCATAATCCCCAATATTCACTCCTGTTAATACAATTTCTTTTATATTTTGAGCCGAAATTTCTCTAGCATTGCTTAAGACATTTTCCATGGTGTCGCTTCGCGAAATACCTCGTGCTAACGGAATGGTGCAGTAAGTACATTTGTAATCGCATCCATCCTGTACTTTTAAAAACGCACGGGTTCTATCGCCAATAGAATAACTACCCACATAAAAATCGGCCTCTTCGATTTCGCAAGAGTGCACTTCACCAAAATCATTTTTAGAAAGATCGTTTAAATAATCGGTAATTTTAAATTTTTCGGTAGCGCCTAAAACCAAATCAACTCCTTCTACATCAGCTAATTCTTGTGGTTTTAATTGTGCATAACATCCAACAGCGGCCAAAAACGCCTTAGGATTCGATTTTTGTGCTTGTTTTACAATGCTTTTGAAACGCTTGTCTGCATTTTCAGTTACCGAACAGGTGTTTATAACATAAATATCGGCCGTTTCAGAAAAATCTACACGATCAAACCCTTCATCTGTAAAACTTCTTGCTATTGTTGAAGTTTCAGAAAAATTCAGTTTACAACCTAATGTATAAAACGCTACTTTTTTACGAGAATTCATTTTTATATTTAAAAGAGTGCAAAGATAATAAAAAAAGAGCGTTTCTAATAGAAACACTCTTTTACTGTAAAAACCAAAACCAGTTATGATTTTAATAGATTTGGGAAATAAAATTGATTGTGTTGCAAAAAATCTTATTACTCTTATGACACAGTACTTTTTAAAAAGTCACATTTTTATACTTTAAGCAAAATAAATTATACCAATTAGAAAATAAAAACTTTATTTTTGAAACTTATTAAGCGATCTAAATGCACGTAATAACACATAGAAATAGTTTTAAATATTTCATTCTTCTCATCATTCTAACATTTACTTTTTCTTGCAACAAGAAAAAAGAAAAAATTAATTCTGCCGCTGTTTTTAGATACAACGAGCATAAAAATATTGGATCTCTGGATCCTGCATTCTCTAAAGATATAGCAGATATATGGGCAACAAACCAGTTGTTCAATGGCTTGGTACAAATGGATGAAAATTTAAACGTTTATCCTTGTATTGCTAAACGCTGGGACATTTCTGAAGACGCTCTTAATTACTCATTTGTAATACGAAACGATGTCTACTTCCATAAAGACGTTTTATTTGGAAAAGATTCTACTAGAACGGTAACTGCGTACGACTTTGAATATAGTTTAAACCGATTGTTAGATAAACAAATTGCATCTCCTGGTAGTTGGGTTTTAGGTAAAGTTGAAAAATTTAAAGCGATAAACGACACCGTATTTCAAATTACATTAAAACAACCGTTCCCAGCTTTTTTAGGGTTGTTAACTATGAAATACTGCTCTGTTGTACCAAAAGAAATTGTTGAACATTACGGAAGCGAATTTCGTTCGCACCCCATAGGCACTGGTCCTTTTAAGTTTAAACGCTGGGAAGAAAACATCAAATTGGTATTTAGAAAAAATGAAGCTTATTTTGAAAAAGACGACAAAGGCAATGCATTACCTTATTTAGAAGCCGTTTCGGTTACGTTTTTACCCGATAAACAAAGTGAATTTTTACAATTTGCACAGGGAAATATTGATTTTGTTTCTGGCTTAGACGCCTCTTATAAAGATGAAATATTAACCGCCGATGGGAAACTGAGAACTTTATATGAGAACGATGTGAATATGATTCGTGGTGCGTATTTAAACACCGAATATCTCGCATTTTATCTGGATTCTAATGTGTCTGAAATTCAATCTGAACTCATAAGAAAAGCTGTAAATTATGGCTTTGACAGAAAAAAAATGATGATTTATCTGCGAAATGGCGTTGGAATTCCAGCACACGGAGGCTTTATTCCAAAAGGATTACCCGGATATAAAGATTCTATAGGTTTTACATATCAACCAGAAAAAGCGAAACAATTAATTTCCCAATTCAAAAAAGAAACAGGAAATAAAAATCCAAAAATTGCTATTACAACCACCGGTAATTACCTGAGTTTTTGCGAATATATTCAACGTGAACTACAAAAAATCGGACTATCAGTAACTATTGATGTGATTCCGGCTGCAACTTTAAAAGATGCCAAAGCTAATGGTAAACTGGACATGTTTAGAGCAAGTTGGGTTGCCGATTACCCTGATGCCGAAAATTATTTATCGCTTTTTTATAGCAAGAATTTCGCTCCTAACGGCCCTAATTATGCCCATTTCAAGGATAAACAATTTGACCTGCTTTACGAGGAAGCCTTCACAATAACCGACACAAAAAAACGGGAACAACTTTACACCAAAATGGATAGTTTAATAATGCAAAAAGCGCCTGTTGTAGTGATGTTTTATGATGAAGTTATACGTTTTACACGAAAAAACGTGAGTGGTTTAGGTATTAATCCGATTAATTTATTGGAGTTAAAAAAAGTAAAAAAACACTAATTACTGGTAAAATAATAAATATCATCATCGCCCTTACCCTCATCTCTTTTTGAAGAAAAGAATCCCGTTTTATTTACTGAATCGATTACCAAACAAAAATCATCTTTATTGCTATTAATAGGTTCGGGCATTTTTTCGGCTTTTTCAAAAGTACCTTCTTTATTAATTTTACTTCTGTAAATGTCGAATCCTCCAAATCCATTCGGCCTGTTTGAAGCAAAATACAAGGTATTATCGTCTGCTATGTACGGAAACATTTCTCGACTATAAGAATTCACTTTGCTTCCTAAATTTTTTGGTTCACTAAATGTGTTATTACCCAAAATATCGACCTTAAATATATCAGAACCTCCTTTTGTTGTTTCTTTTCCACCTCTAATATTCGATATAAAATACAAGGTTTTGCCATCTTTACTAATAGCAGGATGGGCATAAGAATATTTAGGATTACAAAACGATAAGGTTTTAAAGTTTGTCCAACCCACATCGCTTTTAAACTCCCCTACTTTTAACTGAAAATTATCTTCACTAATATCATTTTCATTTAAAATGGTGGTAACATACAGTTGGTTTCCGCTTGGTGATAAGGTTGCAGAAGTAATATAAGTTATTTTTTCGTCGGGGTCGATTTCAATATGTTTCAAATTTTGAATAATACCACCATCAATAATTTCAGCTTCAAAAATTGTTAATATTGGGTTTCCCTGAAACCGTTTTAACCGATCTCTTTTATCTAACAAATACGATGTGTAAAGAATTTTAGAATTATTAATCAACATCAAGCCAAAATGCGGATATTCTGTATTCATCTCCAGATTCCTTACCGTATATTTTTCGGTTTGTGAAAACCCAAAAAAACAAATCAGAAATGATAAATACACGAGAGACTTAGACATAAAAAAAACAATTTGTTGTAATCAAATATAACAATTTGTTTTTAAAATATATTGATAATGAATATACTACGCGTATTTACACGACGAATTACTGCCTGCGGTATTTTTTAGTTTCTTCGAAAACATGCTCTAATATGGCTTTATCTTCATCGGAAAAGGCAATGTTTCGTCTCGACATTACCACTTCGGCAACTTCAAACGCTTTTTTTGTTAAATAAGTTGTAAAACCATTACTTCCACCCCAACTAAAGCTAGGTATAAAATTTCTTGGATAACCACTCCCAAAAATATTGGCACTTACGCCTACAACCGTTCCTGTATTAAACATAGTATTAATACCGCATTTGCTATGATCGCCCATCATGAGTCCGCAAAACTGCAAACCTGTTTTTGCAAAACCTTCGGTTTCGTAATCCCATAGTCTAACTTCAGCATAATTATTTTTTAAATTGGAAACATTCGTATCTGCGCCTAAGTTACACCATTCACCTAAAACAGAATTTCCTAAAAAGCCATCATGCCCTTTATTTGAAAACCCGAAAATAACAGAATTATTTACCTCTCCACCCACTTTACTATATGGCCCAACTGTTGTAGGTCCGTAAATTTTGGTTCCTAATTTTAATGCTGCCGATTCGCATAACGCCAAAGGACCACGCACGAGAGATCCTTCCATAATTTCAGAATTCTTTCCAATATAAATCGGTCCACCACTGGCATTCAGCGTTGCAAATTCTACAATGGCACCTTCTTCAATAAAAATATTCTCAGCAGCAATAACATTATTGCTAGACGGAATTGGTTTAGAAGCTCTTCCATTTGTGATAGCATTAAAATCTTCTTGAATGGCTTCCCCATTTTTAGAGAAAATATCCCAAGTATGTTCAATTTTTATTACTTCTTCATTAAATTCAATAGCTTCATAAGTATCGAAATTTACAGGTTCTTGTGTATCTTTTATAAAAAATGCGATTACGTCTTCATCCTTAAAAATAGCCTGATTTTCTTGTAAATTTTTAACCATTTCCACCAATTCTAAATTTGGTAAATAGGAGGCATTTATCATAATGTTCTCATCCATTTCAACCATAGGGTACTTATCAGACAAATAATCTTCAGTAACTGTGGTTGTAGTAGAATCTAAATACATTTCCCATTTTTCGCGAATGGTTAAAATACCAACTCTTATATCGGCAACAGGTCTTGTGAAAGTAAATGGCAAAAGATTATTACGTGATGGACCATCAAATAGAATGTAGTTCATACAAAAGTTATAAGTTGTAAGTTATAAGTTATAAGTTGTTTACTCAAATTATAACTTTAGTGTTAATCATACCAAAAGTAGGATAATTGCACAAAATAAAAAAGCCTTCGATATAAATATGAAGGCTTTCTATAAAAGTAATACTAGGTTTATTTACTAAACTTAGCGTATTTGGTTTTAAATTTATCAATACGACCAGCAGTATCAACTAATTTAGATTTACCAGTATAATATGGATGTGATGTTCTAGAAATCTCCATTTTTACAAGTGGATATTCAACACCATCTACTTCTAAAGTTTCACTAGTAGCTGCAGTCGATTTAGTTAAAAACACATCTTCATTAGACATATCTTTAAATGCTACAATTCTGTAATTTGCTGGATGTATATCTTTTTTCATCTTAAATATTTTATTCTTTTTCTTCAAGCAATTACAACATTGTATATAATGTATTGCCTAAAGCTTTTTTTATTCTTTTCAATTTTCGAAGTGCAAAAATAAGCATTTTTTACAATTTTACAATACTTTTTTATAATTTTTATTTATAAGTAAAATGTAACGATTTAGTATCTTTGAATACTAACTTTGTAACTAACACAATTATTATATTAAAATGGAAAAATCTTTAAAATCAATCGCAACTAATTACGGACTTTATTTAGGCCTTTTATTGGCACTTCTTACAGTTATTTCATACGCTGTAAATTTAGAATTATTAACCAATATGTGGTATGGCATTTTTATTTTAATTGCCGTTATAGTGGTAGGAATAATTTCGGTTGCAAAATTAAAACAAGCTCAAGAAGGTTTTGCCAGTTTTAAGGAAGCTTTTTCTGCTTATTTTATTACTATTATTATTGGCTTAGTAATAAGCACATTTGTTTCTTACCTATTATTTAATTTTATTGATACGGATGCGGCAGACTTATTAAAAGAAAAAACCATTGAAAAAACGGTTCAAATGATGGAGAATTTTAATGCTCCGAGCGAAGCAATTGCAGAAGCTGTCGAAGGAATTGAAGCCCAAAACCAATGGTCTATTGGCAATATTCTAAAAGGCTTAGCCGGTTATGCCGTGTTTTTTAGTGTTATCGGCTTAATAGTTGCCGCTGCCATGAAAAAAAGTAAGCCCGACACCGAATAAATTCTGTATTTTTGAAGCATAACTTTTTGAAAGCTTTTAAATGAACATATCAGTAGTCATACCACTACTTAACGAACAAGACTCTTTAACAGAATTACATGATTGGATTGCAAAAGTTATGCAATCCAATCAATTTTCATACGAAATCATTTTTATTGATGATGGCAGTACCGATGATTCCTGGAAAATTATTTCAGAATTATCTGCAAAAAACAAAAGCGTAAAAGGCATTCGATTTTTAAAGAATTTTGGAAAATCGCAAGCGCTTCATGCAGGTTTTGAAAAAGCTTCTGGCGATGTCATAATAACCATGGATGCCGATTTACAGGATAGCCCAGACGAAATTCCCGAGCTATATAATATGATTATCACAGAAGGATACGATTTAGTATCTGGATGGAAAAAGAAACGCTACGACTCGGTTATTTCTAAAAATTTACCTTCAAAATTATTTAATTGGGCTGCTAGAAAAACATCGGGCGTTAAATTAAACGATTTTAATTGCGGACTAAAAGCATACAGCTTAGAAGTTGTAAAAAATATTGATGTTAACGGCGAAATGCATCGGTATATTCCAGTTTTAGCAAAAAACGCTGGTTTTTCGAAAATTACCGAAAAAGTCGTGCAACATCAAGCCAGAAAATATGGCGTTACTAAATTTGGCATGAACCGGTTTGTTCATGGGTTTTTAGACCTTATAACCATTTGGTTTCTATCACATTTTGGCAAACGCCCCATGCACTTATTTGGTGCATTAGGGTTTATTATGTTCGCTATCGGGTTCGCTTTTGCAGTTTACTTAGGTATCGATAAATTATTTTTAAACCCCACCGGCCGCCTAATAACAGAACGTCCACAGTTTTATTTATCACTTTCAACCATGATTATTGGCACACAATTTTTTGTGGCCGGCTTTTTAGGCGAAATTATATTACGAACAAAACAAGACAAAAAACGTTATTCTGTTAAAAACGAATTAAATTTAGAATAATTTTAAGGGCGTTACCTATATCCTGAAAAAAGTTCAGGATACAGGTCGGGTTTTCCGCTATATCTTTTGGTTTAAAAAAACCAAAAGGATGCCGCTTCAACCCCTAACGCAAAATCCATATTCAATTAAAATGTATATTTTCAATAAAAAAATCGATTTTAAACCACAATATTTCAATTCAAATTAGTAACTTTTTCAAAATTTTTCTTTCATTTTTAATTACTTTTGAACCATATATTTTTTACACATTATGATACACATCGAGCCAAAAATTTTAGACCGAATCAACACCTGGTTAACCCCAACTTTTGACGAAGAAACGCAAGAAATTATAAAAAACAGCATTGCGCACAATCCTAAAGACATTCAAGAAAGTTTTTATAAGGACTTAGAATTTGGCACAGGAGGTATGCGCGGTATTATGGGAGTGGGTACTAACCGTATAAATAAATATACTTTAGGAAAAAGTACTCAAGGATTAAGTAATTATTTGCATAAATCATTTCCTAACGAAACTCCAAAAGCCGTAATAGCTTACGATTGTAGAAATAATAGTAAATCCCTTGCAAAAGTGGTGGCCGATGTATTTTCAGCTAATGGCATTCAAGTTTATTTATTTGAAGATTTACGCCCTACGCCAGAATTATCTTTTGCTGTAAAACATTTAAATTGTCATTGTGGTATTGTATTAACCGCATCTCACAATCCGCCAGAATATAATGGCTATAAAGTGTATTGGCAAGATGGTGGCCAATTAGTACCACCACAAGACGGCGAAATCATCAACGTTATTGATAATTTAAAATATTCTGATATAAAGTTCGAACCAAACAACGCTTTAATTGAATATATTGGGAAAGAAGTTGATGAAGCTTTTATAACCCAATCGGTTAAAAATGCCAGTTTTAATACTTCAAAAGAAGCTAAAGACAATTTAACTATAGTATTTACCTCGTTACACGGAACCTCAATAACAGCAGTTCCTGAAACGCTAAAACGTGCCGGATTTAAAAACGTTCATATTGTAAAAGAACAAGAAGTACCCGATGGTAATTTCCCAACGGTAGCATCTCCAAACCCAGAAGAACCAGCGGCCTTAAAAATGGCTTTAGAATTGGCCGAAAAAGTTAATGCCGATATTGTTATTGGAACCGATCCAGATTGCGACCGTTTAGGTGTGGCCGTTAGAAATTCAGACAACGAATTACAACTACTTAACGGAAATCAAACCATGTTAATGATGACCGATTTCTTGTTAAAACAATGGAAAGCGGCTGGAAAAATTAAAGGAAAAGAATTCATAGCATCAACCATCGTATCTACGCCAATGCTCAATAAACTGGCAGATTCTTACGGTGTTGAAAGCAAAATTGTACTTACCGGATTTAAATGGATTGCGAAACTTATTAAAGATTTTAAAGATTTAGATTTTATTGGTGGTGGCGAAGAAAGTTTCGGATTTATGGTGGGCGATTTTGTTCGCGATAAAGATGCCGTCACCTCAACCTTACTAGCTTGCGAAATTGCTGCACTTGCTAAAGGCAACGGAAGTTCATTTTATGAAGAACTTGTAAAACTATATGTTGAACATGGTTTTTATAAAGAAAAATTAGTGTCGCTTACTAAAAAAGGTATTGAAGGTGCTCAAGAAATTACGCAAATGATGATTGATGCTCGCGAAAATCCACTTAAAGTAGTGAATGGTTCAAAAGTTTTAAAAATTGAAGATTACGATTTATCAATTTCAAAAAACATACAAACCGGAAAAGAAACTAAAATTGATATTCCGAAATCGAACGTTATCATATACTATTTAGAAGATGGCAGTCAAGTAGCTTTAAGACCTAGTGGAACGGAGCCAAAAATAAAATTCTATGTGAGTGTTAATACCAAACTAAATTCTGCAGCCGAATTAAAACAAACCGAAGCTCTACTAGACGCTAAAGCAGAAGCTATTTTAAAAGACATGAAATTAATATAATAACACCTATCTTTGCAAAAAAATTACATGCTTTTATGGTTGCCATAAAAGCATGTTTTATAAACAGACAAATCTAATTTAATGAATCAATTTGTAAATATCTTAAAGTATGCAAAGCCTTATAAACGGTATGCTTTAGGACACATTATATCTAACATATTGTATGCCCTTTTTGGCGCCTTATCTTTTGTGGCCTTAATACCTATGTTAGATATTTTATTCGAGCAAAAAGACAAAACACAAATAATAACAAAACCTGTTTATCAAGGTATTGCACACTTAAACAGTTTTTACAAAGATTATTTATCGTATCAGGTAAATCTATATGCAGACAACGACCCACAAAAGGCACTATTATATGTTGTTAGCTTAATAATCATTTTATTTCTTCTAAAAAACATATTTGGCTATATGGCAAATTACTGGATGGTGTTTTTAAGAAATGGTGTGGTGCGAGATTTACGTAACAAGGTTTATAAAAAAACTATAGAACTACCTCTCTCTTACTTTTCTGAACAGAAAAAAGGAGATATTATGTCGCGTGTAACAAACGATGTCACCACACTTCAATACTCCATGCTACCGGTTTTAGAACTGATTGCAAGAGAACCGCTAACCATCATATTTACAGTAATTATGATGCTTATCATTAGTGTAAAATTAACCTTATTCGTGTTTATATTTATTCCGTTATCGGGTGTAATTATTTCAAGAATAGGTAAAAGTCTTAAAAGAAAATCAGATCGTGTTCAAACAGAACAAGGAGCCATATTATCTATTTTAGAAGAAACCTTAACAGGCTTACGCATTATAAAAGGTTTTAATGCAGAAGAGAAATTCGATAATAAATTCAAAGAATCTTCAAAACGTTCGTATCATTTTTCAAATAAATTATTCAATCGTCAAAATTTAGCAACACCAGCCAGCGAATTTTTAGGCATATTGGTCATTTCCATTTTACTCTGGTACGGCGGACAATTAGTGCTTGTAGATAAATCGCTTGATGGTAGTTCGTTTATTGCATACATGGGGCTAGCCTATAATATTATGGTGCCCGCAAAAGCCATTGCACGCGGACTTTATAATATTAAACAAGGTAACGCTGCTGCGGAAAGAATACAAGAGATTATCGACAGTCCTAACCCATTAAAAGACAAACCAAATGCGATTGTTAAAACAGGTTTTGATTCTGAAATCGTATTTGAAGATATCTCGTTTAAATATCAACAAGAATATGTACTTAAAAACTTTTCACTTACCATTCCTAAAGGAAAAACAGTGGCTTTGGTTGGGCAATCTGGCAGTGGAAAATCGACCATAGCCAATTTAATTACGCGTTTTTATGATGTAAATGAAGGCCGTATTTTAATTGATAATTTAGACATTCGCGATTTAGCAACCAAATCATTACGCAATCAATTAGGCATTGTAACCCAAGATGCTATTCTTTTTAACGACAGCATTAAAAACAATTTGAAACTGGGGAATGATAATGCCAGCGACGAAGAAATAATTGAAGCATTAAAAGTGGCCAATGCCTGGGAGTTTGTAAAAGATTTACCAAATGGCATTGAAACCAATATTGGCGACTCTGGAAACAAATTGTCTGGCGGACAAAAACAACGCTTAAGTATTGCTCGAGCGGTTCTAAAAAATCCACCTATTATGGTGCTAGACGAGGCTACTTCGGCTTTAGATACCGAAAGCGAACGTTTGGTGCAAATAGCCTTAGAAAACATGATGAAAAACAGAACATCAATTGTTATAGCTCACAGACTTTCTACCATTCAGAATGCCGACGAAATAATCGTTTTAAACAAAGGCGAAATTGTAGAACAAGGAAAACACACACAGCTTATCGCAGCAAATGGTGTTTATAAAAAACTTGTAGATATGCAGAGTTTCGAATAGTAATTGCTAACTATACAAAATAAAAAAGGATAGAGATTTGGGCTTCTATCCTTTTTTTTATCCATTGTTAGACTTGGGGACGACTAACAACATAAGTAGGTTTATGAAGCAAACTTAAAACAAAAAAACATGTCTAACAAGAAAAATTGCATTTAATCGTATTAATGATGCATTTCATCGATTTTAATATTTATACACCGCTGTAACTCAATACATTAATTTTTTGATGAAAAACACATAATACGCATTAAACTTTTTGTAATTTATACAGTCTAATAAAGAAACAGATTTTGTGATTGACGAAGAAGAACTTTTACAACAATTAAAGTCGGAAAAACACAAGCAAGAAGCCTTTAAAACTTTATTGTCGCTATACAAAGAGCGGCTTTATTGGCACATAAGAAATATAGTAAAGTCGCACGACGATGCAGACGATGTGTTACAAAACACTTTTATTAAAGTTTTTAAAAACATTGATTCTTTTAAAGGAGAAAGTAAACTTTTTTCGTGGATGTATCGTATTGCTACTAACGAAGCGATTACATTCATAAATCAAAATGCAAAACGCTTGAAAACTACCAGTGAGGAAGTTCAAATGTTAGCATTGAATAATTTAGAATCTGATGTATATTTTGAGGGTAGCGACATTCAACTTAAATTACAAAAAGCGATAGCTACCTTACCCGAAAAACAACAGTTAGTCTTTAATATGAAGTATTTTCAAGAACTAAAATATTCAGATATGTCTGAAATATTAGAAACCAGCGAAGGAGCTTTAAAAGCCTCCTATCACATAGCAGTAAAAAAAATTGAAGCGTTTTTATCTGAAGATTAAACCTTTTTCAAAATATTAAGTCTTATTAACAAGATGAGTACAAATAAATTACATAATATAAAAGAAACCGGATTTAAAGTCCCAAAGGATTACTTTGAATCGTTTGAAGATAATTTTTTAAACGAATTAAAACTCAAAGAAATTACAACGGACTCTGGTTTTAAAGTGCCAGATAATTATTTCGATTCGTTAGAAGATAAAATTACGAGTGCCGTAAACCAAGAAAAAGACATTAAAGTCGTTAAACTAGTTACATGGCGAAAAGCAGCTTATGCCACTGCTATTGCTGCTAGCTTAGTATTAATGTTTAATATTTATTTTAACCAAAAATCACCTGTAACTATCGATACTATTGAAACAGCTAGTATTGAAAATTACATTTTAAATGAAGAATTAGAAACTACCGAAATTGCATCCTTATTTAATGAAGAAGATTTATCTGATGTGCAACTAATTCATGATGGTTTTAGTTCTGAATCCATAGAAAATTACATTTTTGACAATGTAGAAATTGAAGATATTATTATAAAATAAGAACTAATGAAAACACTTACCTCCATACTATTTATATTAAGTTTTTCGCTATTAACCGTTGCGCAAGGCAATATGGATAAAATAAAAGCTTTAAAAATTGCTTTTATTACAGAAAAATTAAACTTAAGCGAAAAGGAAGCGCAACAGTTCTGGCCAATATATAATAGTTATCAAGAAGACATGTCTACTTTAAAAAGACAAGCTTATAACACCAGAAAAAATATAGATATCAATGCCATTTCCGATGACGAAGCTACTCAAATTTTAAAAGAAATGCGGATTAATGATAATAAAAGACAAGCTCTTGAAAATGAATTTATAGATAAATTGTCGAGGGTGATTTCGGCAAAAAAAATCATTCAAATTCATAAACTCGAAGACGATTTTAAAAGAAAAATGTTTGAAGAGTATAAAAAACGTGGACGACAATAAGTTAAAAAAGGAGACATTTAAAATGTCTCCTTTTTTTATTCTCTAAATTTAAGTCTTGCAATATTACCAGTACCCGCTGCATAAGCAATGCTATCGTTTAAAAATCGAATGGTATGAAAACCTTCATCACTTAAATGTTGCCATGTAGATCCATTATCTTTACTAAAATCTATTCCTTTAAATCCAACAGTAACCAGCTCCTTCCCCGCTCTATTTGGTACATACTGCACACAACTTCTATAACCTGGGTTTTTGTTTTCGGCCACTAATTGCCATGTTTTACCACCGTTTGTGGTTCTTATTTTATTGGTTGCATTAGCTTCTGGCTTGGTAAAATCGCCACCAATAGCAAACCCGTTTTTTTCATCATAAAAATCAATGGAATTAATTCCCGTTGTTTCTAAACCTTGAACCATAGGTGTTTTAAAAACTTCCCAGGTTTTTCCTTTATCGGGCGAGAATAAAACACGACTTACTTTACCGCCCGTTGCTATCCATGTATTATTGCCTTTAATCGCAATATTGCTATTACTGGCCGCAAATGCAGCTTCACCTTCATTAACTTTAGGTAAAACATCGCAAGATAATTTTGACCAGCTTTTTCCGCCATCGCGCGTTACTATTATACTCATGCAATCATTGGTTGGATCGCCAATAGCAATACCTTCCATATAGTTCCAGAAAATCATGGAATCATAAAAGGCTTTAGGATGGTCTTCTCTATAAACTAATTGCATCCTTCCGTTATCTCCTGTTTTAAATAAAACGGCAGGACTTTCTATACTCAACATATAAAAATCTGTAGATGTATGAGCTACCGCTCTAAAATGCAGCTTTAAACTATCTAATTCCTGAATAGAAGTAATCCAACTATCCTTAACCGGGTTGTAAAGTCCGAATGTGCCATGGTTAGCAGCAAATGCTAAACTGCCATCATTTAAAATATCGATAGCACGAATACTTAATAACGAATCTTGATATATTGTTTCAATTTCTACTTTTGAAATGTTTCGTGGTTTTATGGTTTCTTTTTTTCCACAGGAAACCAATAAAATCATACCAACTACAAATAGAATAAGATGTTTCATAATGTTTTATTTTTTGCAAAAGTAGAAAAGCTTCATGAACAATCGCGAAGCTTTCTAACTAATAAACTAACCAATCTAATAATTACTTTTATAAGAACACACCGAGCAGCTTATTTTAAATATTTAAAATAAAACTCACCTACTTTTACTATCCTCAAATAATTTTAAATAAAAGCCCCATAATTTTTATCATGAGGCTCTTATAACCAACCAACAAATCAAAAAAAAAAATTATTAATACTTTGAAATCATATCTTTATTTCATTCATACTCCTCACTAATCTTACGTAATTGTTTATTCTAATAACATCACCTTGAGGTCCGCGCCCTTGTGGATAATCGCTCGCATCACCTGTCTTCGGGTCGCTTCGTTGTGCACCAGCACCATGCACATCCACTAAACTCACTTCATTTTGCCGAGGTGCTTTCATAAAACCTAATCCTTCACCAAAACAAACATAATCTGCTGTATTTCCGTTGTATTGCGATTCGTGTGTAGTAGATGTCCAAAAAAACGGAAAATTAGTTCTACCTCCTTCATCCAATATGGCACTAGTTTGAAACAACGTATTGATAGCTGCCGAATTCGTGCTTTGTGGCGACCTACTATAATCTACTATACTTTGCAATTCTTTTGTATTTGGCAAACGCCAGTCGTTAAAACCTAAATAGTTTTCCTGGTTTTTTTCTTGTGCAAACGCCAATGCCTCTTCCCAATTCATTCCTTTATTGCTATCTTCTTTAGCCCACATTAATCCTGTAGCCAAATCAGAAATGGTTTTATTGCTGTTATCTTTAAAATTATTTAAACCATAATCTGTGTTGCCACGCACAAATCGAACAGTAAATAATTTTTCACCTCCTGGTCCTCCAGCTCTTTGTTCATTAGATTGATGAGCCCTACTATTAGGATCTCTATTCATTTTCGGTCCTGAAATGGGATAACCTTTAATTCGTCCATCAGCTAAATTAACACCAAAAACCGTTTTGTTTCCGCCCATAGTGGTTCCTTGATATATGGTAGAACTAAGCAATTGCACGTCTATTACCCGATTTCCATTCGAACCATATTTAAAATCGAAATACGTAGTATCTATAAATGGTTTGGCTTTTTTTGGTAGCGCGTTCATTTCTTTACTGCTTACATCAACACCATTAAATTGAATAAGTGAATACGCTTCTTTTATGCTTGGAATTCGCCAATCGGTTTTATTTGCTAAATTGAAAGCTTTCACTTTTTCTACAGCATCGGCATACGACATGACTTCATAGGATTTTTGCCATATTAATCCTGTTACATTATCGGTGATGCTACCATCGCCATTATCAATATATGAGGGTTTATTTCCATTATTTTGAGCATCCTGCCCATAAAAAGAGTCGCCTTTTTTTGGGAAAGGAATTTCCTTATAATTATCAAAACATTTATCCTGATTTGTTGCTACAATTTTATATTTACCAATGGCTGCTGTGTTTTGAATTTGAAAATCTTCATTCGGAATTTGAGCGAAAACTGGACAAGTCATATATAATGGCACAGCAAAAAACAGACAGATACTTTTGAATCTTTTATTTTTCATTATTATAACAGTTTTATAAATCTTTAGATGACAATTTTTGTAAAATCTTGCGCTTTAATATGTTAAATAAAAATAAAAAAGACCCTAGAAAAACTAGGGTCTTAACAAAACTACCAGTGACAAACACTAATAGCTATCAACAAAAAATAACCAATTTATTTTAAATAGCTGCTTACAGCTGTTGCTCTGCTGGTAGCATGTGTTTTTAAAGTTGAAATTGCTGAATAAAAATAACTGCTGCTACTTAAAAAAGTATAGCCAGAAACTTCTGTGGTTGCATATGGCGCTACTAAAGCTGCATAAGTATCATAAACCCCCTGAATGTATGATGTTGCAAACGGACCTTCTATTGTTTCTTTAACGTAGGCATCGTATTTAGCTTTATAAACTGAATCGCTGTATAAATAACCTATTAATGGCCAGGTAGAAGAACTTAAGCCCGAAAAATTTAGAGGCAATGACCCTCCCTGTTTTCCAGTTTGAAGAGACTCATTATTATCCCAAGGAATCCATGTTAATTTATTGGTAGCTGGATTATTGTATAAATAATAATTATGCTCCATTCTACCATAAGTATCCCAATTTTGGATAACTGTATTAACTGCTAAATATCTAAGAAACACATCGGTATCTAAAACAGCATCTACACCGGCTCTCCAAGTTGTAGGGTCTGAAGTTCTTGTAGAGGCATGCAGCGCGCTAAATAGGGCTTTAATATCTGTCCAATCTGCTGCATCTTCATTTGTTTTTTTCTCAAATCCTGCTTCATTAAATGTTCCTGAAGCAAAACTAGCACCATAATCTTCTGGCTTATAAAGATTTCCATCTCCACTTGTAAATTGCGTTTCAATTACTGTGTCGTCAACTTCTTCAACTAAGGTATATAATCCAAAATACACCGGACCACTACCATAATCTACATATAAGGTATAAAAAGCAGTATGCGACATAGCCAAACCAGCATTTGTAAATATTTCGGCAGCCACTTTTTCTCTTAAAAAAGACGTATCGAGATAGTTGTTTTTTAGACTAAATTTCTTAAAACCATAAAAACGTTGATTTTCAATTTGTGGATAATCGTCTTCATATTCATCAAAATCCATTTTGAAGGCTAGTTTCATAATACCACTTCCCCAAGTACTTGCTAAACTAGAATTTCCTTTAAAACGAACGCCAACTTTATACCACTGTTTTCCGTTATAATAAACTTCAGCCGGCACAAAAATTGGATCAATATCAGAAAAACTACTAGTTCCTCCTCTACCAAAAGTGCCATATAAAGACGTCATATTTGCTAACATAGCAGCCCAATTTTCTTTAGAGATCACAAAATCAAAACGCTTTACCGTAGTGTTATCAAATACTTCGTCAAAATTTGGTTCTGCATCTTTGCTATGTGTTTCGGTAGTCCAATCTGTTGGAATAAAATCGGTATCTTCAATTACTACTTCTTCTTCCGCATTATCTTCGGTTACTGACTCTTTAGTTGAGCATCCTATAATTACGTAAGCATTTAAAAACACGATGCTTAATAAAATTGAGAATTTTAAAATTGTTTTTTTCATAATTTAAATTTTAATTTACTGTTGTTGCTTTACTTGATATGGTAAAACTTTTATACAAGGTTCCTCCTGTGTATGTTCCGCCACTGTATAACCCATCTGTAGCTGTTCCAGTTGAACTGCCTCCTAAATAAATGCTATAGGTAGATCCGTTACTTAAACTTGAAGAAGAAAACACAATAGATTTATAATTTTTTTGCGGTTTAAATGTTACTACATCTTCACCTGCACTATTTTGAATACGGAATAAATTACCCGCTGTTTGTGCTGAAGTTAATTTTACAAGTACTGAATATTGCGTTGATGATGTGCTTCCAATTTCCTCCATGTTTGAAGCGTATCCTGTTCCAATTAAAAAGCCTCCATTTAATTTGAAAGTTCCATCATAATCTAAAGTGCTATTATTGGTAGCGGTTGGTCCGTTTAAAATAACGGTACCTGCTGTCATTTCCATGTTACCATTAGAGTCTAAACTATCGCCAGAAGAGGTTATCACAATATATCCGCCATTTATGTATAAATAATTGGTGGTGTTTCCGGCAGCATTAACAGCATCATCACTAGATACTATATAAATTTCGCCATCGTTTATTGTAATGCTTGGGCTTTCAATACCTTCAACAGTTTTTGTAATATTGATGCTTCCGCCATTAATTTTAATAGTTGCATCAGAATGAATGGCATCGTCACCAGAAGCTAAAGCTATAGTGCCGGTTTCCACAGTAATATCTTCATTACAATGTATGGCATCATCGGCTGAATTAATATTAAAAACGCCATCTTCAATTATAATATCTAAATCTGCTTTAATCCCTTTTGCAGAACTATCTGAACTTACATAACTAGTACTTCCTCCACCAGATTTAATGGTGAAATCTCCGTTAGCTATTTGCACATTTGATGCCGCAGAAATACCATCGCCGCCCGAGGTAATATTAAAAATACCAGATTCAATTATAATATAGCCGTTATTGGCATCAACATCGTTGTCAGACTTAAAACCATCACCTTCAGCATTAACGGTAATAGTTCCGTCCATGATGTACAAATAGTCTTTCCCTCGTATACCATCATCTACAGATGTTATATTTATAGTTCCACTCTTAATTAGCAAACCGTCTTTACTGGTAATAGCATCGTTATAATTAGAATCGATTACTAAGGAGCCTTCACCATAAATTGTCAAATCGTCGGCACTATAAAGCGTTGCGTTAGGTTCGTCTTGTCCATTCGCAAATACATACGTGCTTCCATCAGTTAAATAACTAGTCGTGTTTTCCTTTAAAACTATGATAGTTTTTTCTGCATCAGCAATATTTATAGGCGCATTGCTGGAGTTAGTAACATTAATGCCGTTAAAAATTAATCTAACAGTTTCTTCATCGTCTGTATCAACAATTATTTGTCCGTCATTTAAAGTTCCTGAAATAGTATAATTACCAGCATCTGTTATAGTTACCGTAGTTCCATTAACGGTCGCACCAGTGCCATTAACAGTTATGGACGTTCCGTTTAATACAATGCCAACTTCGGTGGCAGTATCCCAAATATAATCGACTGCTTCTTCGTGGTTCTCACCAATTTCTGTGACTGTTGAATCGTCATCGGTAGACGTATTATCATCCGATTCGGATATAGAATCATCTTCGTCAACTGTAACTTTATCTACCGAGCAATTAACCAGTAGCCCCATTGATAACAAGAAAATACTTAAACGTAGTATTCCTTTAAAATTTACTATTTTCATTCTTATTTTTATTTATTTTTTATTGTGTACTTATACGATAATCCAATAATGTTTGTGGTTTCTGGCAGATCGACATTTAACTCTTTTTCGAAGCGATAGTATAAACTTATTTTACCATATTTTTTCATATCGTAATCGGTTCCAAATGTTAATCGGTATTTATCGAATCCACCATCTTCTCCTTTTTCGAAATGATTAAAAATTTCGGCAGAAAATTGCGGGTCGAGTTTCCAGTTTTTAATGTTGTATTCAATGCCTGTTTTAAAACGAAGGTGCTGATTGGCATAATCGCCTTCGTCTGAAGACACCGATAAATCATTTTTATTTTGATATCTCAAGCGGTAATCCAGTTTAAAATCGTTGATTTTATGCTTGTAACTTGCATCGAATTGAAATCTAAAATGATTTTCGTATCCTTGAATGTTGCCTTCGGTATCGTTTTGTCTAATAAATCTGGCTCCTGCACCAAGACTAAAATTTTTGTTAACTGAATACTCGGTTTGTAGTTCGGTGAAATATTCATCAACTAGAGATAAATTTTCTTTTAATCGGAGCTGCTCAGCCAATTCGAAACTCCATTTTTTATTAGGTTTATATTCGATTGAAACCGTGCTCCAAGCATTTAAATTCTTAGAATCGCTTGATTGGGCATTTGCCATGTTTGATAACATAAGGCCAAACAGTACCATGAATAAACAAACTTGTTTATAGCTATTTTTCTTTTTCATAAATCATTAATTAATTTGTAATTTCCTGACTACCATTAAAATAGAATATGGTAACCTTTGCTGTATCTCTTAAAAAATTAACTTCACCAATGGTTATTCGGTTTATTACCAATCCTGTTCTGTTTTCCAAATCACTCTTTAATATCTCGTAGTTTTCTGGCTTAATATTTTCTATGTTTTCATAAATAATAGATTTGGATTCTTCTTGTTTTAAAGACCAATATCTTTCGATTAGCACGAGAACAACAACGATAATAACATTAACTCCAAATATTTCGGCATAACTCATTTTTTTATTCGCCAATGCGTTTATTACAGAAATTCCTATAACCACGAATAAATAGGTGACTTCTTTTTGAGAAATGGCATCTGTTCTGTAGCGAAGAATACCAAAAATGGCAAATAAACCGAGTGCCATCCCCAAGTCCATTTCAAACTTTTTAAGTGCAAAACACAGGAAAAACACAATAAGACTTATTAGGTAATAGGTAAAAACAAAATCTTTACGTTTTGAATACGGATAATATATAAATCTGATTATTATGGTTAAAAAGGATAAGTTGATGAACAATCTGAACATCATTTTATAAAAATCATCATTGAAGATTGGGATATCTAAAAATTCCATAGGTTAGTTTTTAAGCGGTTATTTTATTAATTTTTATTAGTTTTTCTTTAAAGCGATTGTATTTTAGGTTGTCGTAAATACTAATCATGCCTATGCAATATTTACTAATGCTATAAGGGTTTATTTGTTTTGATTTTAATTCTTTTACTATTGGCGAGTTTCTATTAAAGCGTTCTTGTTTTAATTCAATAATTACCAAATCGTTATAGGTTTTAAACTTGCCATCTTTTTTAAAGGAGAGATTTAAATCGATGGTTAATCGTTCTTTGGCGGCTTTATTAACCAATGTAACCCTGTTAAATTGATTGCAAATTATGGGTTCTAAATCATACGTTTCATTGGTTGTCTTTTGAATGAATTCTATGGATGTTTTTAATAAATCGGGTTCAAAATCTTTAATAGAAATTCTGCTTTTGTTTGTATTTCCTTTACCATCCTTTTGTTTAATTTCAAGAAAACAGATATCCGATTCTACATACTTGCGTATTCTAATTTTAGTTCTATTATTTTTTCCGTTATGATGATCTTTATAAAATTTTTGTTCTGGCGTATCAAAATATAAAGAGGAATATGTTGTAACTCTGTTTCCTTTTATTTCAACAACTCTATACTGATCTTGAACTTGTTTTAAAATAGATGCCAAATCTTTTTCATGAATCACAAATTTGGTATCTGTGCGCTTCATTAATTTTACATCATCCATCTCTTCCAATGAAATGGGAGACAAATTTTGAATTTCCTGTTTTAAACTATTTGATATTTGAGACATAGTTTATCCGAATTAGTTAAATCTTATTTCTTTAGTAAACATTTTAAACTGCGCAGTTATTCTGTTTTAGTATTAGATGCTAATAGTTTTAAAAACTTGTGCGTTAATTTTACATTAAATTATCATTAAGTTTTAAAGTGTTATTTTTCAGGTTTTTATAAGCTAAAATTTTTAAAATTATTCATAAATACGCCGAATTTTAGAAGCTTACACTTTTTACTTTATTGGCATTATCACAATCTTTTTCAAAAAAAAAAGGCTTTACAAAACGCTGTAAAGCCTCTTAAAATAAACTACTAATCAACCAATCAAATCGTTTATAAATAAACGCGTTTATTATTTTTAAAATTTACTATTCTTTTTTCTCGCCTTTGCCTTGTTTTGGGACTTTTTCTAATTCTGCTTTGCTTAAAAACCCATCTTTATTGGTATCTATTTTGGCAAAATCTTTTTCTAATGGGCCTTTAGCTTCGTCTTTACTTAATTTTCCATCTTTGTTAGCATCCATCGTTTTAATTAACTCATCAATACTCGGTTCTTTTTTCTGCGAAGCCTCTTGTTTTCCACCCTTACCATCAGGTTTTGGCGCTTTTTCTAATTCTGCCTTGCTTAAAAAACCATCTTTATTGGTGTCTATTTTAGAAAAATCATCTTTTAAAGGACCTTTTACTTCTTTCGCTGATAATTTTCCATCTTTATTAGAGTCCATCATTTTTATTAGCTCTTCGGTGCTCGGTGGTTGCTGTCTGTCTTTATTTCCACCTGTTGCTTGTGCGCTTGCTCCCAAAGAAACCAAGCCTGCCATTAGTACAAAAAGCATTCCTGCCTTTAAACTGTTACGTTTCATATATTATATTTGATGTTATTTTGAATGTTTAGATGCTAACCAATTAAAAAACTTGTGCTGTTAACTTTATTTTAACATTCTGCTGCTTATAAAAATTAAAAAATCCTGTTTAACTAATTGCTAAACAGGATTTAAAAGTATTATAGTTTTATTTATTCTGGTCTCGGTGGCGGCATACCTTCTGGCATATCATCGGGAGGCGGTCCGCCATCACGCATATTACCTGGAGGTGGTCCACCCTCTCCCATAGTGTCCGGCGGCGGTCCGCCACCGCCTTGTCTTTTGCCACCAGGGCCACCTCGCAAAGCATCGCGTATTATTTGTTCGAAACGTTGCTTTTGCGGTTCTGTGCATATATTACGAATAGCTCTTAAATGGTTAAACATCAATTTTTCATGAGCCATTTCTTTTTCACCCATTAAATTTAGAACAGAATCAACTTCGGCTTCAGAAACATTGTCTTTAATTATTAATCTGCCTAATTGGTCTTTAAAAAATCTAGTTTCTTCGCTAGATTTAATCATCCTTTCATGATGCCCATTGTTTATTTTCTCAAATTGCTTCATCTGTTCATCATCAAATTTCAAAGCTTTTACAATAAACTCCATAGGACCTCCGCTTCCGCTCCCTTTTACAGACTCATTGCTTTTGCTAGTAGTAGGACTTAAATAATTATATAAAAAAAAGCCATTTACTACAATTAAAAAAACCAATAGAATATAAAGTGGTAAGTTTTTTTTCATGCTCATTTATTTTAAATTCAGTAAGGTTTCATCCGAACTTGAAGTCAGTCCGTAAGTTTCAGCAAATTCGTCAACATTCGTCATATACTTGTTAGAGTTGTATTGCCTTATAGCCATAACATTTAATACAATTAAGCAAGCCAATGTAGCCAATTGCCATTTGGGTGTAAACCAGTTCCATGCCGGCGCAACCTCTTCTTTTTCTGCAAACAAACGTTGCATGGTTTTATCCTTAAAAAAAGGAGATACGTTCACGTTTTCAATAGCGTCGATGGCAGCAAACGTGTCATCTATTTTCTTTTGAATGTTGTTATTTGTTTCCATTTTTTCTCTGTTATACTAGTTTAGATGCAATAATTCTAAAAAACTTGCGTTACGCTTCATTTTTATAAAAATCGCCCAATAAATCCTGTAAATTTTTCTTTGCCCGAAACATTAACGACTCAACCGACGAAACACTTTTCTCGGTAATCTCGCTCACTTCCTCATAACTTTTACCATCCACTTTACAAAGCGTAAACACCACTTTTTGAGCTTCCGGCAATGCATTAATGGCCTTAAACAAGGTCTCACTTTTCTCTTTATTTTCCAATAAAATACCCGGGTGATTCATTTCGGTAAAATAGGCGGTTTTATCAAACGGCACATCATTTCCCGTAATACTCTGCAAAAAGCCAAAACGTTTTTTCGTGCTTTTTTTCCTAATAAACTCTAAACATTTATTGGTAGTAATTCTATAAATCCACGTAGAAAGTTTAGAATTGCCTTTAAATTTCCCAATCGAATTAAACACCTCCACAAACACCTCCTGCGCAATATCTTCAGCATCCTCCCTATTCGGCACAAACGAAATGCACGTCGCAAACACCTTTTGCTCAAAATCGTCAATAAGTTTTGCATAAGCCTTTTGGCTTTGTTTTCGCAATTCGCTAATAAACTCGTTTTCGGTCAATTCACTATAATTTATTACAAACGTACTTAAATTTAAAAAATAATCTACCAGCTTTCAAATTTTTATGGCATTCCCCGCTAAAAAGCGGGTCGGGTTTTCCGTTGCAAGTCCTCGCTCCTACGTCGCTGTGGGCTTTCCACTGCAACCCCTAATGCAGCCCACCAGCCAAATAAAAGCAATAACCAAGTACATTACAATCATCAAAAATCCTTCAAAATTCAATAAAACAAAAACATTCGCGAATTCGTGGCAATTAACGTAACTTTGCAAACTTATTTAAACAACATGCGATTACACAGAAATTTATGCTTTTCGGTTATTGATGGTTTAACCTTAATCTTTAACGAAGGAAACTATGCCGATAAAGTCATTCAACAATTATTAAAACGAGACAAACGTTGGGGCGCAAGAGACAGAGCTTTTGTTGCCGAAACCACCTATGATATAGTACGCTGGAAACGCCTTTACGCCGAAATTGCCGAAGTTAAAGAACCCTTCGACAGAGAAAATCTTTGGCGCATGTTTGCCGTTTGGGCAACCTTAAAAGGCATAAAATTACCAGATTGGTCTTATTTTGAAAGTACACCAACTCGTAAAATTAAAGGACGTTTTGATGAATTGTCTAAAATTAGAAAATTCAAAGAATCCATTCCAGATTGGTTGGATGAAATTGGCGAAAAAGAATTAGGCAACGAGCTTTGGACCAAAGAAATAGCGGCCCTAAACGAACAAGCCGATGTTATTTTAAGAGTAAACACCTTAAAAACTACTAAAGAAAAATTACAATCCGAATTATTCGATTTAGAGATAGAAACCGAGTTTTTAAAAGACTACCCAAATGCGTTAAAACTAAAAGAACGTGCCAATGTATTCACAACCGAAGCCTTTAAAAATGGCTTTTTTGAAGTTCAGGATGCCTCTTCGCAATTAGTAGCCGAATTTTTAAATGTACAACCCGGTATGCGCGTGGTAGATACCTGTGCCGGAGCGGGCGGGAAAACATTACACATTGCTTCTTTAATGGAAAATAAAGGGCAAATTATAGCCATGGATATTTATGCCAATAAACTCCATGAATTAAAACGTCGTGCCAAACGAAACGGCGCTCATAATATCGAACCGCGTGCTATCGATTCAACAAAAGTCATTAAAAAATTATACGATAAAGCCGACCGAGTGTTGATAGATGCTCCATGTTCTGGCTTAGGTGTTTTACGAAGAAACCCAGATGCCAAATGGAAATTACAACCAGATTTTATCGACAAAATTAAAGTAACGCAACAGGAAATATTGCAGCAATATTCCAGAATGGTAAAAGTAGGCGGACAATTAGTGTATGCCACCTGTTCGGTATTACCATCAGAAAACCAAGAACAGGTTAAAAAATTCTTGAACTCAGAAGCTGGAAAAAACTTTACTTTTGTAAAAGAAAATATAGTTTTAGCACATAAATCTGGCTACGACGGATTTTATATGGCACTTCTTGAAAGAAAAGCATAAAAAACAAAGCGACAAATTAAAGTCGCTTTTTTTATGTTCAAAACTCTTGAATAACTCTAATTATTCATTTTAATAATTAAATGAAAATACGCCGAAAAAAAGTAAATTTGCACTTTTAATAAACACATACAAATCAATACATAATGATTCATTTCTTTGGAAACATAACCAGTAAGGTATTTGCTGTTCAAACAACAAAAGAATTATCAACCGAAACCATCGCTAAATTAACGTGGTTATTTGGCAACCAGCCTAAAATAGAACAAGCATCACTCGATGCTTTTTTTGTTGGTCCACGAGCTGCCATGATTACACCATGGAGTACCAATGCGGTTGAAATTACCCAAAACATGGGCATTTCAGATATCATCCGTATTGAGGAGTTTCAAGCGGTTTCTGCAGATTTTAAAGGTTTCGACCCAATGATTTCTGAAAAATTCAACGGTTTAAACCAAGAATCATTCACTATAAATATTAAACCAGAACCGATACTTAATATTGAAGATATCGCCGCTTATAACCAAAAAGAAGGTTTATCTTTAAGTGATGAAGAAGTTGCATATTTAGAAGGTGTTTCCAAAAAAATTGGCCGTCCGTTAACAGATTCTGAAGTGTTTGGGTTTTCGCAAGTCAACTCAGAACACTGTCGCCATAAAATTTTCAATGGCACATTTGTGATAGATGGTGAAGAAAAACCAACCTCACTTTTCAAATTAATACGTAAAACATCCGAAACACATCCAAACACGATTGTTTCAGCCTATAAGGATAATGTGGCTTTTGTTGAAGGCCCTAAAGTGGAACAGTTTGCTCCAAGAACCGCCGACAAACCCGATTTCTACGAAACCAAAGATTTTGAGTCGGTTATTTCATTAAAAGCCGAAACCCATAATTTCCCAACAACCGTAGAACCTTTTAATGGCGCTGCAACCGGTTCGGGAGGTGAAATTCGTGACAGACTTGCAGGGGGAAAAGGCTCACTTCCATTAGCAGGAACCGCGGTGTATATGACCTCGTATTCGCGTTTAGAAGAAAACCGCCCTTGGGAAAAAGCGTTTCCAGAACGCAAATGGTTGTACCAAACGCCTATGGATATTTTAATTAAAGCTTCAAATGGTGCATCGGACTTTGGAAACAAATTCGGGCAACCTCTTATTTGCGGTTCAGTTTTAACCTTTGAACACGATGAAAACACAGATGTCACCCTGAGCGCAGTCGAAGGGCGAAAACTTGGTTTCGATAAAGTGATCATGCAAGCGGGAGGCATAGGCTATGGTAAAAAAGATCAAGCTTTAAAAGATAAACCACAAACTGGGGATAAAATTGTTATTCTTGGTGGTGAAAACTACCGTATAGGAATGGGAGGCGCTGCAGTTTCTTCGGCCGATACTGGTGAGTTTGCATCAGGTATCGAACTGAATGCCGTACAACGTTCCAACCCAGAAATGCAAAAACGTGCAGCCAATGCCATTCGTGGTATGGTTGAAAGTGACGAAAACTTCATAGTTTCTATTCATGATCATGGTGCTGGTGGTCATTTAAATTGTTTATCTGAATTAGTTGAAGATACCGGTGGAAAAATAGATTTAGATGCACTTCCTGTAGGCGACCCTACTCTATCTGACAAAGAAATTATTGGTAACGAATCACAAGAACGTATGGGCTTGGTGATTGACAAAGAGCATATCGATATCCTTCAACGTATTGCAGAACGCGAGCGTTCCCCTATGTACACCGTTGGGGATGTTACAGGTGATGATAGATTTACATTCGAGTCTAAAACCAACGGTCATAAACCAATGGATTTAGCGATGGAAGATATGTTTGGTAGTTCGCCAAAAACCATCATGACCGATAAAACCATCAAAAGAAATTATAAAAATTTAAGCTATAATTCCGATAAGTTCCATGATTATTTAGAACAGGTGTTACAATTGGAAGCCGTAGCTTGTAAAGACTGGTTAACTAATAAAGTAGACCGTTGTGTTGGTGGAAAAGTAGCCAAACAACAATGCGCTGGCCCATTACAATTACCACTAAACAATGTCGGTGTAATGGCCCTTGATTATAAAGGAAAAGAAGGTATTGCAACGTCTGTTGGTCATTCACCTATTTCAGGATTAATCAATCCGGTGGCGGGAAGCAGAAATGCGATTACCGAAGCGTTAACAAACATTATTTGGGCGCCATTAAAAGACGAATTAAAATCGGTTTCATTATCAGCAAACTGGATGTGGCCTTGTAAAAATGAAGGCGAAGATGCCCGTTTGTATGAAGCGGTTGAAGCGGTTTCAGAATTTGCCATCGATTTAGGCATCAATGTACCAACAGGAAAAGATTCGCTTTCAATGAAGCAAAAATATCCTGATGGCGATGTATTATCTCCTGGAACAGTTATTATTTCAGCAGCAGGAAACTGTAATGATATTAGCAATGTTGTAGAACCTGTTTTGCAAAAAAATAAAGGAAACATCTATTACATTAACATTTCACAAGATAATTTTAAATTAGGAGGCAGTTCTTTTGCTCAAATATTAAATAAAATTGGAAACGATGCTCCTACCATTAAAAGTGCGGCATATGTAAAAACCGTTTTCAACACCATTCAAAAATTAATAAAAGAGAAACAAATAGTTGCTGGACATGATGTGGCTTCAGGTGGATTGATTACCACACTTTTAGAACTTTGTTTCACTGATAATAGCCTGGGAGCTGAATTAGATCTATCTGCTTTGGCTGAAAAAGATTCATTGAAACTCTTATTTTCTGAAAATGCAGGAATCGTTATTCAAGCTAAAGATACTTCTATTGAAGCCGTTTTAAGCTCTGCAAACATTGAATTTTTCAATATTGGAACCGTTACCAATAGTGATGTGTTAAGCATCATTAACGGCACAGATGTTTTCACGCTAACTGTTTCTCGCTTACGCGATGTTTGGTATAAAACCTCTTTCCTTTTAGACCAAAAACAAACAGCAAACAATTTAGCTGAAGCGCGTTTCAACAACTATAAAAATCAACCTTTAGAATATACATTCCCTAATCATTTTACTGGGAAATTAAAAGACGTCATTGCGAGTGAAGGGAAGCCATCTGCCACAAACGGAACGCGACCTAAAGCAGCTATTCTTCGCGAAAAAGGAAGTAACTCCGAGCGCGAAATGGCAAACGCTATGTATTTAGCAGGTTTTGATGTAAAAGATGTACACATGACCGATTTAATTTCGGGTCGTGAAACCTTAGAAGACATTCAGTTTTTAGGTGCTGTTGGAGGTTTTAGTAATTCGGATGTACTTGGTTCTGCAAAAGGTTGGGCAGGTGCTATTAAATACAACGAAAAAGCCAATAAAGTGATTCAGGATTTCTTCAAAAGAGAAGATACACTATCTGTTGGAATTTGTAATGGTTGCCAGTTGTGGATGGAGTTAGAGCTTATCAACCCAGAGCACGATGCTCATGGTAAAATGCTTCATAACGATTCACATAAACATGAAAGCTCATTCACTTCAGTAAAAATTCAAAAGAACAACTCAGTCATGCTTTCAACACTTGAAGGTGCTACTTTAGGCGTTTGGATTTCGCATGGTGAAGGCAAATTCAAACTGCCATATGCTGAAGACAAATACCAAATTGTTGCTAAATATGGGTATGCTGAGTATCCTCATAACCCAAATGGCTCCGATTTTAACACCGCTATGCTATGCGATAAAACAGGGCGTCATTTAGTAACCATGCCGCATATTGAGCGTTCCACCTTCCAATGGAATTGGGCAAATTATCCGCAAGGTCGTAAAGACGAAGTATCACCGTGGTTAGAAGCGTTCGTAAACGCCAGAAAGTGGTTAACAAAATAAATTATTCAATAGCAGAACTTATCAGAAATGGTAAGTTCTGTTTTTTGATAATATCTAATTCTCTTGCTAAAATTTCATAAATGAAAATTCCTAAAAAGTATAAATACATCATCGAATTAGGAAAAGCACTTCATATTTACGGAATTCCTTCTTATAAAATTCAGACATATTTAACTAAAATATCTAAAACGCAGGGTATTCATGGCACTTTTATGGATTTACCTACGTGGATAAACTATGTTTTTTACGAAGAGGACGACACATCTTATAATTATATTGAATGCATTCCGCCCGGCGTATTAAACTTGGGGGCATTATCGCGTATTGAAGAAGTCGCGAATAAGGTGATTTTAAAAGAGATAAACAATGACGAGGTAGAAGCCGAATTGGAATTAATTAATAAGGAAGCAAAAAAAGTAAACCACTTTACATTAACACTATCATATGCCATAGGTGCTGGTGGCTTCAGTTTAATGATTGGTACCAATTGGATTTCTTTACTATTTGCGGTTTTACTTGGAGCCTTTGTTTACTTTTTTGTGTTTTTATCAACTAAATCGAGTTATTTTGAAACCATATTAGAATCTTTAATTTCGTTTGTGGTTACGGTTTTAGCCTGTTTATTATTATTGGTTTTTCCGGACTTTAATGTGGGGATTACCATTTTATCGTCTATCATAATTTTTATACCCGGTTTAGCAATCACAACGGCTTTAGAAGAAATCACCTCAAAAAATTTAGTGTCGGGTGGTGCAAAATTATTCGACGCCATTATTTCTTTATTCAAGCAGTTTTTTGGTGTTTTATTAGGAATAGGCATCATGTCTTCCGTCATAGATTATAAAAAACTAGTTCATATTTCCGATTTACCACAATGGATCATGTTTTGTGGAATCCCCTTGTTTTCTATTAGTCTTCTTGCCATTTTTCAAGTTCGAAAAAAGGACATGGTTTTAGGGGTAATTACAGGTGCTGCTGTGTTCTTTTTAACAGTTTTATTTTCTGGATTTGGGGTTTTAATCAGCACGTTTATCGGAACCATTGCCGCTGTTGCCATTAGTAATTTGTTTAGCAGAATTACGAAATCGCCCAAAACCGTATACTTAACACAAGGCATCATAATGCTTGTACCTGGAAGTAAATCTTTTATGGGACTTAGTAATTCATTTTTAAATTCATCCTTAATTACTGCCGATAATTTATACCAACAAGTCGCTTTTATATTGATGGGGATTATTGGAGGCTTATTATTTGCGGGTGTTTTCAGAAAACGTTAAAAACGTAATAAATATTTCTTCAGACAAAAAAGATGAAGTAATTGTCGACAACAAAATTTAGGCAGGTAAATTCTATAAAGCAAAAATCCCGATATCAAATACATGATTTCGGGATTTTTTAAGGATTTAAATATAATCAAATTCAGGAAACTGCTGACAAAACAACTTCAACAGTCACCATTTCTTTAAGCCTTTTTTTAAGCTTTTTCTTTTTTTCCAAACAAATAACCGTATGGCATTCCAACAAAAATGACGCCACCAACTATGTTACCTAATGTTGCAGGAACAAGATTATTTACAATAAAATCTGTCCATGTAATATTAGCACCTTCAAATATTGCCAAAGGGATAAAATACATATTTGCAATACTGTGCTCAAAACCCATAGCAACAAAGGCCATTACAGGCATCCAAATAGCAAATATTTTTCCAGTGGTATCTTTCGCAGCCATTCCTTGCCAAACTGCTAAACAAACCAACCAGTTCGCTCCAATTCCTTTAAAGAATGTTACTAAAAACGTATGGCTTGTTTTACTAACTGCAAGGTTATGTACCGAATTCACAAATGGGGCATCGCTTACAATATGGGTTAAATGCGTAATAAAGTAAGCAACAAAAACGGCCCCTATAAAATTCCCAAAATACACTAATCCCCAGTTTTTTAAAACGACGTTAATACTTTGCTTTTTATTTAAAACGTTGGGAACAAAATAAGCGTTATTACCAGTAAATAATTCCGCACCAACTACTACCACAAGTATAAGCCCGATTGGAAACGTTGCTCCGAAAAGAAATTTAACTAGTCCTGGATTAGTGGCGGCCAAACCAGGTGAGCCACCGCCAACAATAAGAGCTAATAAACCTCCAAAAGCGATATAGGCGCCTGCTAAAAAAGAAAGAATTAATGTTTTACTTACTTTGTACGACCCTTTATTGTGCGCTAACACCCCTACTATTTCAATTACTTCCTTAGGGCTATTCATTGCAAAATATTTTTGTTGTTTTAAACATCATTAATTTACTTTTACTTTTTTAAAATATTTTTTCAAAATGTTGGATGCTTCAATTAATTCTTCGGGTGTATTTTCTCTCGCATCCTTTAGTTGATAGTCCCAACCTAAAGCTGCCCATTTATGAATACCTAATTTATGATACGGTTGAATTTCAATTTTTTCAATAGTTTCATAATCCCTAAAGTGTTTTCCTAAAGCGTGTAATAATTCCGGTTTATTTGTAATTCCTGGAATCAACACATATCGCAACCACATATTTTTACCAGATGCTTCTCGGTATTCTGCAAAATTAAATGCCGTTTCTTTACCTCTCACACCTGTTAAAGCTACATAGCCTTCTTCGGTCATGTGCTTAATATCTAGCATGACCAAATCGGTGTAATTATCTAAAAGTTCTTTTGTGAAACTATTTAAAATTCTGCCATTGGTATCGATATTAGTATGAATACCTTCTTCTTTTAATCTCTTAAAAAAAGGAATTAATTCTTTAGCCTGTAATAATGGTTCGCCTCCAGATACGGTTACACCGCCTTTAGTTCCGAAGTATGGTTTCATTTTAAGTGCCATTTGAACCAGTTCTTCAATTTCATACTCTGTTCCTCCTGATGTTTCAATAGTATCAGGATTATGGCAATACAAACATTTTAATTTACAACCTTGTAAAAAAACTACCCACCGAATTCCCGGTCCGTCATGAGTTCCAAACGATTCTATCGAATGTACTCTCAATGTATTTGCTTCTGTTTTGATAATTTTCTTATTAAGTTTGTTTATAATGAGCATTGAAAGCGCTATAAACACGCTTTCAATGCTCTTTTTTTTAGAATTACAATGATTCGTGGAACGAACGTGTAATAACTTCTAATTGCTGCTCTTTTGTTAGTCTAACAAAATTTACGGCGTATCCTGATACACGAATTGTTAATTGAGGATAATCATCTGGATTTTCCATAGCATCTAACAACATTTCTTTATTTAATACATTCACATTTAAATGTTGTGCATTTCTTGAGAAATAACCATCTAATGTAGTTGCTAAATTTTCAATTTGTTCTTCTTCATCTGAACCTAAAGATTTAGGTACAATAGAGAATGTATTAGAAATACCATCTTTAGAATCGTCGTAGTTAATTTTACTTACCGAGTTTAAAGAAGCGATAGCACCATTACAATCGCGTCCGTGCATTGGGTTTGCGCCAGGAGCGAAAGCGATACCTTGTGCTCTACCATCTGGTGTTGCCCCTGTTTTTTTACCGTAAGATACGTTCGATGTAATGGTTAAAACAGACATGGTTGGTTCTGCATCTTTATAAACTGGTAATTTTTTAAGCTCGTCGTTAAATTCTGCAACGGCATTACTTGCTAAAAAGTCTACGCGATCATCATCATTTCCATATTTTGGAAATTCCCCTTCAATGTCGAAATCGATGGTTAATCCTTCTTCATTTCTAACTGGTTTCACTCTAGCATATTTAATAGCCGATAATGAATCTGCTACAATAGATAACCCTGCGATTCCATAAGCGATATTGATACTTGGATTGGTATCAATTAAAGCCATTTGCGCTTTTTCGTAATAATATTTATCGTGCATGTAGTGAATAATATTCATAGAATCGTTGTACACTCTAGCAACTTCTTTCATGGCAATTCTAAAATTACCCATTACTTTATCGAAATCTAAATACTCATCTGTACAAACTGGAATTCCTTCAATCATTTGTGTTCCGGTAAATTCACATCGACCACCATTTAAAGCTAATAATAATGTTTTAGCTAAATTAGTACGTGCACCAAAGAACTGAATTGATTTTCCTAATTCTTGGAACGATACGCAACAAGCAATTCCGTAATCATCAGATCCTCTTTTGGTACGCATTAAATCGTCATTTTCAAATTGAATTGAAGACGTATCAATAGATACCTTTGCACAATAATTTTTAAAATTTTGAGGTAATTTCTCAGACCATAATATGGTAATATTTGGTTCTGGTGAAGCACCTAAAGTATATAATGTATTTAAGAAACGGAATGATGTTTTAGT
This sequence comes from Mariniflexile aquimaris, assembly GCF_042676825.1. Lineage (NCBI taxonomy): Bacteria > Pseudomonadati > Bacteroidota > Flavobacteriia > Flavobacteriales > Flavobacteriaceae > Mariniflexile > Mariniflexile aquimaris. The sequence goes on along the minus strand of NZ_JBHTIB010000015.1, from coordinate 123,284 downwards.
AACTTTAGTTCTTCCGTCTTCTAACATACCACCAATAGCTTCTGTTACCCAAGTTGGATCGCCTGCAAAAATTTCATCGTAAGCTTCCATACGTAGGTGACGCACCATACGCAATTTCATAACGAACTGATCGATATATTCTTGAGCTTCCACTTCGGTAATTAAACCAGCTTGCAAATCTCTTTCAATAAAAATATCTAAAAATGAAGATACATTTCCTAAAGACATAGCGGCACCATCTTGTTCTTTAACAGCGGCTAAATACGACATGTAGGTCCATTGTACAGCTTCCTGAGCATTTTCGGCTGGACGAGATAAATCTAAACCATAAGATTTACCCATTTCAATAATCTCTTTTAATGCTTTAATTTGCTCTGAAACTTCTTCACGTAAACGAATTATCTTATCGGTCATAGGACCTGTAATGTTTGATAAATCTTCTTTTTTAGCTTCAATTAAACGATTCACACCATATAATGCAATTCTACGGTAGTCACCAATAATTCTTCCACGTGCATAATTATCAGGCAATCCTGTTAAAAATCCTAAAGAACGGAATTTTTTAATTTCGTCTGTATAAGCATCAAACACCCCATCGTTATGAGACTTAACATATTTATTAAATAAATCTGCCAGTTGATCGTTTGGTTTTAAACCATGTTCAGAAAGTGCTTTTTCAACCACTTTAAAACCTCCAAAAGGTTTCATGGCTCTTTTTAATAATTCATCGGTTTGTAAACCAACAATTACTTCATTGTCTTTATCAATATATCCAGCTTTAAAAGCATTAATTCCAGAAACAACATCAGTATCTACAGAACGAACACCATTTCTTTGTCTTTCTTCTTTGGTACCTTGTTTACAGATTTCCCATAATTTTAGAGTTTTTTCACTTGCACCCTCCAAAAAGTCATGTGTTCCGTGGTAAGGGGTAATGTTTTGAGTAACAAAGTCTCTTAAATTAATAGTCTTGTTCCAAATACCAGTTTTAAAAGTTGTAGTTTTCATATATTTAAATTAATTATCCTTTTCTATTTTAAGGGTGCAAAAATAAACCCTAAACTTAACTGCAAAACTGACAAATGTCATTAAAAGTCCATTTTTTTAGTATAACTAGATTTACGAAAACGTTTGAATTACTCTTTTTTTTTAAAAAAAAGCAAAAAGTAATTTTTATAGCAAATAATTTTGGATGAATTAATGCGTAGGAAAATAACCTTTTAATTTTAAATAAAATGGAATTAAAAAATTAAGATAAGGCAGCATTTTTAAGATTTAGAAACGGCGTAAAGGAGTAAATAAAATATTAAAACAAAAATAGCCTGAAGTAAACAAATTTTACTTCAGGCTTTTTACAATAAAAATTAATCAAAAAACTTTATAAAGTTGCTTTTATAGCTGCTTGTGCAGAGGCTAATCGAGCAATAGGAACTCTATAAGGAGAACAACTTACATAATTCAATCCTGTTCTGTAGCAGAATTCAACTGAACTAGGATCGCCACCATGCTCGCCACAAATTCCGACTTTCAAATTAGGTTTAGTATTTCTACCGCGTTCGGTAGCCATTTCTACTAACTGACCAATACCTTCTTGATCTAACACTTCGAAAGGATCGACTTTTAAAATGCCTTTTTCAATATAGATTGGCAAGAATTTACTAGCGTCATCTCTGGAATAACCAAACGCCATTTGTGTTAAATCGTTAGTTCCAAAAGAGAAGAAATCGGCATATTTAGCAATTTTATCAGCAATTAAAGCAGCTCTAGGAATTTCAATCATAGTACCAACAGAATACTCTATGGTATCGTTTCTTTCTTCAAAAACTTTATTTGCTGTTTCTCTAATTACAGCCTCCTGACTTTCAAATTCAGTAAGCGTACCAATTAAAGGAATCATGATTTCTGGTTTTGCAACAATACCTCTTTCTTTTAAGTTTAAGGCAGCTTCAATTACTGCTCTTGCTTGCATTTCAGTAATTTCCGGATAGGTAATTCCTAATCTACAACCTCTGTGCCCTAACATAGGGTTAAACTCTTCTAATTCGGCCACTTTTATTTTTACCGCTTCTAAAGTAATGTGCATTTCTTCGGCTAAACTACGTTGCGTTTCTAATTGATGAGGCACGAATTCATGTAAAGGCGGATCTAATAAACGAACCGTTACTGGCAGTCCTTGCATGGCTTCAAAAATACCTTCGAAATCGCTACGTTGCATTGGTAATAATTTTTCTAAAGCATGTTGTCTTCCTATTAAAGTATCAGATAAAATCATTTCGCGCATCGCTTTTATACGATCTACTTCAAAGAACATATGCTCTGTGCGTGTTAAACCAATACCTTGCGCACCGAAATTACGAGCTATTTTCGCATCATTGGGCGTATCGGCATTAGTTCGCACTTGCATAGTAGCATATTTATCGGCTAATTTCATAATTTCGGCAAATTCACCACTTAACTCCGGTTCGCTAGTCGCTACTTTTCCTTCAATAATATTACCTGTAGAACCGTTTAAAGAAATCCAGTCGCCTTCATGATATACTTTATCATCAACTTTTAAAGTTCTTGTTTTATAGTTAATTTTTAAGGCGCCGGCTCCAGAAATACAGCATTTACCCATACCGCGAGCCACTACCGCCGCGTGCGATGTCATTCCACCACGAGCTGTTAATATTCCTCGAGCAATATTCATTCCTTCTAAATCTTCTGGCGATGTTTCAATACGCGCTAAGATGGTGTATTTGTATTTGGTAGCTTCGTCTGCAAAGAACACTATTTGCCCCGTTGCAGCACCAGGAGATGCGGGTAAACCTTGCGCAATTACATGAGCTTCTTTAAGTGCTTTAGCATCAAAAACAGGATGTAATAATTCGTCTAATTTACTAGGTTCTATGCGTAAAACCGCTTCTTTTTCGGTAATTAAACCTTGCTTATACATGTCCATGGCAATTTTAACCATAGCTGCACCCGTACGTTTACCATTTCTAGTTTGTAAAATCCAAAGTTTACCATCTTGAATAGTAAACTCCATATCTTGCATATCCTTATAATGCTTCTCTAATTTTTCCTGATACCCATCTAACTCTTTATAAATCTCTGGCATGAGTTCTTCTAAAGAAGGGTAATTTTTAACTCTGTCTTCCTCATCTACTTTTGCCAATTCTGCCCAACGTATAGACCCTAATTTTGTAATTTGTTGCGGCGTTCTTGTTCCTGCCACCACATCTTCACCTTGCGCATTAATTAAATATTCACCGTTAAAAACATCTTCGCCGGTACCAGCATCACGAGTAAAACAAACCCCTGTTCCAGAGTTGTCTCCCATATTTCCGTAAACCATTGCTTGCACATTAACCGCTGTACCCCAATCGGCAGGATATCCATGCATTCTTCTATAATACATGGCTCGATCGCCATTCCAACTATTAAAAACAGCTATAACAGCACCCCAAAGTTGATCCCATGGATCTGTTGGGAAGTCATGCCCGGTACGTTTTTTTACCGCATCTTTAAAATCGTAAACTAAATCTTTTAAATCTTGAATAGTAAATTCGGTATCTAATTTTATACGTCGCTTATATTTAAGGTGTTCCATAATTTCTTCAAAAGGATCGATATCCTCTTTAGCTTCAGGTTTCATACCTAAAACAACACCACCATACATTTGAATAAAACGGCGATACGAATCCCATGCAAAACGTTCATTCCCTGTTTTATTTGCTAAACCAATAACTGCATCGTCATTCAAACCTAGGTTTAACACCGTATCCATCATTCCTGGCATAGAGACTCTCGCTCCAGAACGAACCGAAATTAACAATGGGTTGTCTTTATCGCCAAACTTACTACCCATTAAAGATTCAATATTAAAAATGGCTTCCTCTATTTCAGGCTTTATCATACTAACTACCTTGTCTTTACCTAATAAATTATACTCGGTACATACTTCGGTTGTTATTGTAAATCCTGGAGGAACTGGTATTCCAATATTGCACATTTCGGCTAAATTGGCACCTTTACCTCCTAAAAGATTCTTCATTTTGCTGTTTCCGTCGGCAGCTTTATTACCAAACTTATAAACTCTTGTTTTTACATCTTGTAATACTTCCATAATAACTAAATTTAATAACTATTAAAGCATTGAAATTAGCTACTAAAAACGTTTTTTTCAATGACTTATGTCATAAAATCCATATTATTTTTTAACATATTCTCAAAAAAGAAATATTTTAAATATTAAAACACCTCTTTTTATTAGCTAAATTTGAAAATCTCATTTATTTTCATACTTTGCATTAAAAAAACATTTCATCCTAAATTAATGGCAACTATTACAAGAATTTTTGACTTTCCTTATCATCAATTGGCAACTTATAATTTAGATAAGGCCTTCAGCACTAAATATAATGGTGTTTGGAAATCTATTTCTTCTCAAGAATTCATTAATCAGGCAAATGCTATAAGCCGCGGCTTGCTTCGTTTGGGAATTCAACCGAATGATAAAATAGCCGTTATTTCGTCTACCAATAGAACAGAATGGAATGTATTAGATATTGGTATTCTACAAATTGGTGCCCAAAACGTACCTATATATCCTACCATTTCTTTTGAAGAGTATGAATATATTATCAACCATTCTGAATCATTATATTGTTTTGTATCTGATGAAGAGGTATTAAAAAAATTGAATGCCATTAAAAAGAATACCGCCCTAAAAAACGTGTATACTTTTGATGAGATTACTAATGAAAACCATTGGACCGATGTTTTAAAATTAGGGGAAGACAGCAGTAACCAAGATGACGTTGAAAAAAGAAAAGAAGCGATTAAACCTAACGATTTAGCGACATTAATTTACACTTCTGGAACTACAGGAAAGCCCAAAGGAGTGATGCTATCTCACAATAATATAGTATCTAATGTTATAGATAGCGAAAAACGCGTTCCATTCCGTTATGGAAAATCTAAAGCCTTAAGTTTCCTTCCTATTTGCCATGTTTTTGAACGTATGATTTTATATTTATACATGAACTGTGGTGTAGAAATTTATTTTGCCGAATCTATCGAGAAAATGAGCGATAACTTAAAAGAAGTTAAGCCCAACGTTATGACTGCCGTTCCGCGATTATACGAAAAAGTATTCGATAGTATCATGGCCAAAGGCTCCGATTTAAAAGGTATAAAGAGAATGATGTTCTACTGGGCGGTAGATTTAGGTTTAAGATATGAACCTTACGGTAAAAATGGATTGTGGTATGCGCTACAATTAAGAATAGCCAGAAAATTAGTTTTTAGTAAATGGCAGGCAGGCTTAGGTGGCAATTTAGATATAATGGTTTCTGGAAGTGCAGCTTTACAACCCCGATTAACACGTGTGTTTGCAGCGGCTAGATTACCTATTATGGAAGGTTACGGATTAACAGAAACATCTCCCGTAATATCTGTTAACGATATGCGCGGTGGTGGTTTTAGAATAGGCACTGTTGGAAAAATAATAGACAATGTGGATGTTAAAATTGCCGAAGACGGTGAAATTCTTGTTAAAGGCCCTAATGTGATGCTTGGTTATTACAAAGATCCTGATAAAACTGCAGAAGTTATGACAGGTGATTACTTTCATACGGGCGATATAGGTGAAATTGATTCTGATGGCTTCCTTAAAATAACCGACCGTAAAAAGGAAATGTTTAAAACTTCTGGCGGTAAATATGTGGCACCGGCACTTCTTGAAAATGAATTTAAACAATCCAGATTCATCGAACAAATTATGGTGATTGGTGAAGGTGAAAAAATGCCGGCAGCATTAATACAAATAAACTTTCCATTTGTTAAAGAATGGGGAAAACGTCATAAGATTAATCTAAAATCGGCTGAAGATATTATTAGCAGCCCACAATTGCATGAACGAATTCAGGCAGAAATAGATGTCGCAAACAAAAATTTTGGAAACTGGGAGCAGATAAAAAAATTCGAAATTACTCCAGATGTTTGGACCATAGATGACGGCCATTTAACCCCTACTATGAAATTAAAAAGAAAGGCTATTAAAGAAAAATATGCTAATCTTATAGAGAAAATTTACAGACCCTAATTAAATTTTAAGTTTAATTTTTCTTTTTTAGTACATTAAATTTATAAAATTTATTATGCACGCATAATAAATTTTTATATATTTGGAACAACCTACCAAAAAACTATGAAAGAAATTACCATCGATTATATATTACGAACGACATGGCTAGCGGTTCAAAAAATGTACAATGAAGAAGCTGCAAAATTTGGAACTACCATGGCTACCGGGTTTACGTTATTAAGTATTGACCGCGAAAAAGGAACACCATCAACCGCATTAGGACCTATGATGGGAATGGAAGCAACCAGTTTATCAAGGATTTTAAAATCCATGGAGCAAAAAGGTTTAATAGAACGAAAGCCAAATCCAGATGATGGAAGAGGTGTCATCGTACATCTTACTCCTTTTGGGCGCGAAAAAAGAGAATATTCAAAAGAGCGAGTTTTAACCTTTAATGAAACTATTAAAAAGAATGTTTCTGAAGAAAAATTAAAACACTTTTATGAAGTTGCCGATTTAATTAACGAACTGATTTCCAATAAAAAAATATACGATCAAAACGATAAGTAATAAAATGAGCAAACGACGAATTAAAAAAGTAGCCATTATTGGTTCTGGAATTATGGGAAGCGGTATTGCATGTCATTTCGCCAATATTGGCGTAGATGTGTTATTACTGGATATTATTCCAAGAGAATTAAATGATGCTGAAAAAGCAAAAGGATTAACCCTTGAAAGTAAAGTGGTTAGAAATCGATTGGTAAATGATGCTCTTGCGGCATCTTTAAAATCGAAGCCCTCTCCTATTTATCATTCAGATTTTGCAAATAGGATTACAACAGGCAATCTAGAAGACGACATTGCCAAAGTTGCTAATGTAGATTGGATAATGGAAGTCGTTGTAGAACGCCTCGACATTAAAAAAAGTGTTTTTGAAAAATTAGAAAAGTACCGAACACCAGGAACTTTAATCACGTCTAACACCTCTGGAATTCCAATCCATTTTATGAGCGAAGGACGCAGTGAAGATTTTCAAAAACATTTCTGCGGAACACATTTTTTTAATCCAGCACGTTATTTAAAACTATTCGAAATTATACCAGGCCCAAAAACGGATGCTTCTGTTTTAGAGTTTTTAAACGGCTATGGTGAGCAATTCTTAGGAAAAACATCGGTAGTAGCTAAAGACACGCCGGCATTTATTGGAAATCGTATTGGTATTTTTGGTATTCAATCGTTATTTCATCAGGTAAAATCATTAGGATTAACGGTAGAAGAGATTGATAAACTTACCGGACCTGTGATTGGTCGTCCCAAATCGGCAACATTTAGAACTGTTGATGTTGTAGGCTTAGATACTTTAGTACATGTTGCGAATGGTATTTATGAAAATTGCCCTAACGACGAAGCACACGACCTGTTTAAACTACCAGATTTCATTAATAAAATGATGGAAAATAAATGGTTTGGTAGTAAAACTGGTCAAGGTTTTTATAAAAAAGAAGGTAAAGATATTTTAGCCTTAGATTTAAATACATTAGAATATAAACCAACAAAAAAAGCATCGTTTGCAACTTTAGAACTCACAAAAACAATCGATAAAGTTATTGATCGCTTTAAAGTTTTGGTTACAGGAAAAGATAAAGCGGGTGATTTCTACCGAAAAAATTTCGCGGCGATGTTCGCTTATGTATCAAACAGAGTTCCCGAAATTACAGACGAACTATATAAAATAGACAACGCCATGAAAGCCGGTTTTGGTTGGGAACATGGTCCGTTTCAAATTTGGGATGCTATAGGTGTTGAAAAAGGTATTGAAATAATGAGAGCCGAAGGGTTAGAACCTGCCGCTTGGGTAAATCACATGTTGGCATCGGGTAGTAAATCATTCTATACCGTAAAAAATGGTGCGACTTATGCCTACGATATTCCAACTAAAAATCAAGAAAAAATTCCTGGACAAGATGCGTTCATCATCTTAGACAATATTCGAAAATCTAATGAAGTCTTTAAAAACTCGGGAGTTGTAATAGAAGATTTAGGTGATGGTATTTTAAATTGTGAGTTTCAGTCTAAAATGAATACTATTGGTGGCGATGTTTTAGCAGGATTGAACAAAGCAGTTGACTTAGCTGAACAAAATTTTGCGGGACTCGTTATAGGAAACCAAGGTGCTAATTTCTCGGTCGGAGCCAATATTGGTATGATTTTTATGATGGCTGTAGAACAAGAATACGACGAGCTTAATGCGGCTATAAAATATTTCCAAGACACCATGATGCGCATGCGTTATTCGGCCATTCCAACGGTGTCTGCGCCTCACGGTATGACTTTAGGTGGTGGATGCGAACTATCTATGCACGCCGACAAAGTAGTAGCAGCTGCCGAAACATATATAGGATTAGTTGAGTTTGGCGTTGGCGTCATTCCCGGAGGTGGTGGCTCTAAAGAAATGGCTTTAAGAGCGTCGGACACTTTCAAAAAAGGCGATGTAGAATTAAATACTTTACAAGAATATTTCTTAACAATTGGTATGGCAAAAGTGGCAACCTCAGCTTATGAGGCTTTCGATATGGGCGTGCTTCAAAAAGGAAAAGATGTTGTTGTGGTTAATAAAGACCGCCAGATTGCTACCGCAAAAGCGTATGCTAAATTAATGGCAGATGCCGGTTATACACAACCAATAAAACGTACCGATGTAAAAGTGCTTGGTAAACAAGCCTTAGGAATGTTTTTAGTAGGAACCGATTCTATGGAAGCTGCTAACTTTATTAGTGAACACGACCATAAAATAGCCAATAAACTCGCCTATGTCATGGCTGGTGGCGATTTATCTGAACCCACTCTAGTAAGCGAACAATATTTACTAGATCTAGAGCGCGAAGCCTTTTTAAGTTTATGTACAGAACGTAAAACTTTAGAACGCATTCAGCATATGTTGAAAACAGGAAAACCACTTCGCAACTAGTTGCGATGCTACAAGCCTTACGCTACAAGCCATAGGCTAAAGTTATTAACAAACAAAAGCTTAAAGCATATTGCTTAAAGCCTAAAGCATTAAAAAATGAAACAAGCATATATAGTAAAAGCATACAGAACAGCAGTTGGAAAAGCTCCAAAAGGTGTTTTCCGTTTTAAACGTGCAGACGAGTTAGGTGCAGAAACCATCCAGTACATGATGAAAGAATTACCAAACTTAGATGTTAAGCGCATAGACGATGTTATTGTTGGTAACGCGATGCCCGAAGGCGCTCAAGGCTTAAATATGGCACGATTTATATCTCTTATTGGTTTAAATAGTGTTGAAGTCCCCGGAGTTACTGTTAATCGCTTTTGTTCTTCTGGAATAGAAACCATTGCCATTGCGGCGGCTAAAATTCAAGCTGGAATGGCAGAATGTATTATTGCCGGTGGATCGGAAAGTATGAGTTCGGTGCCCATGACAGGTTTTAAACCCGAATTAAATTACGATACCGTAAAAGCGGGTCATGAAGACTATTACTGGGGCATGGGAAACACTGCGGAAGCGGTTGCTAATCAATTTAATGTATCTCGTGAAGATCAAGATGAGTTTGCATACAACTCACACATGAAAGCGTTGAAAGCACTCGCCGAAAATCGATTTGAAAAACAAATTGTTCCTATAGAGGTTGAGCAAGTTTATATTGATGAAAACGGTAAAAAAGCGAGCAAAAAATATACGGTAACAAAAGATGAAGGTCCGCGTGCAGGCACAAGTATCGAAGCACTAGCCAAATTGCGTCCGGTATTTGCTGCTGGCGGAAGTGTTACTGCTGGAAACTCATCTCAAATGAGCGATGGTGCTGCATTTGTGATGGTTATGAGTGAAGCTATGGTTAAAGAATTAAATCTAGAACCTATTGCCCGCTTAGTTAATTATGCAGCAGCTGGTGTAGAACCACGTATTATGGGTATTGGTCCCGTAAAAGCCATTCCAAAAGCATTACAGCTGGCGGGATTAAAACAATCAGATTTAGAGTTAATCGAACTTAACGAAGCCTTTGCGTCGCAAGCATTGGCAGTAATTAGAGAATTAAACTTAAATCCAGACATTGTTAATGTTAATGGTGGTGCTATTGCTTTAGGGCATCCTTTAGGGTGTACAGGTACAAAACTAACCGTTCAATTATTTGACGAAATGCGCCAACGAAACATGAAAGGTAAATACGGTGCGGTAACCATGTGTGTTGGTACTGGCCAAGGTGCTTGTGGCATTTTTGAATTTTTAAATTAAAAACGCCCGACCTATCCCCCAAAGTAGAGGAACGATTGAAACAAAAAACAAAACAAATTCAAAAAATGATTTCAAGTTTTAAATCCGGACTAAAAACGTCTTGATTCCTGATTCTTGAATCTATAAATATTAACTAATAACTAAATAAGAATGGAAGCAACAGAAAAAGATATTTTAAGAGGTGGCCAATTCTTGGTTAAAGAAACTAAATGTGAAGATATTTTCACACCTGAAGATTTTTCTGAGGAACAACTCATGATGAAAGAAGCTGTCACCGAATTTGTTGACCGAGAAATTTGGTCTAAAAAAGCACAATTCGAACAGAAAGATTTTGCTTTAACAGAATCTTGTATGCGAAAAGCAGCCGAATTAGGCTTTCTAGGTGTTGCCGTACCTGAGGAATATGGCGGATTAGGTATGGGCTTTGTTTCTACCATGCTGGTTTGCGACTATATTTCTGGAGCAACCGGTTCTTTTAGTACAGCTTTTGGTGCGCATACTGGTATTGGAACCTTACCTATTACCCTTTACGGAACCGAAGAACAAAAACAAAAATACGTTCCTAAATTGGCGTCGGGAGAATGGTTCGGATCTTACTGTTTAACTGAACCAAGCGCCGGTAGTGATGCGAACTCCGGAAAAACCAAAGCGGTACTATCTGCCGATGGTAAATATTACAGCATTACAGGTCAAAAAATGTGGATTTCAAATGCTGGATTCTGTAGCTTAATGATAGTTTTTGCACGTATTGAAGATGATAAAAACATCACGGGATTCATCATTGAATACGATCCAAAAAATCCTAATGGTATAACCATGGGCGAAGAAGAACATAAATTAGGTATTCGATCGTCATCAACCAGACAAGTATTTTTTAACGACACCAAAGTCCCTGTAGAAAATATGCTTTCAACCAGAGGCAATGGTTTTAAAATCGCTATGAATGCTTTAAATGTTGGTAGAATAAAATTAGCAGCCGCCTGTTTAGACGCGCAGAGACGTGTTATTTCGGTTTCTGTTAATTATGCCAACGAGCGTATTCAATTTAACACACCTATTTCTAGTTTTGGGGCTATTCGCCAAAAAATTGCAGAAATGGCAACGAACTGCTGGGTGGGCGAAACAGCCAGTTATCGCGCTGCTAAAAACATAGAAGATCGTATTGAACTGCGTAAAAGAAACGGAAAAGATACACACCAAGAAGCTGAATTAAAAGGTGTTGAAGAATATGCGATTGAATGTTCTATTTTAAAAGTTGCAGTTTCAGAATACACTCAAAAATGTACCGATGAAGGCATTCAGATTTTTGGTGGTATGGGTTTTTCTGAAGATACACCAATAGAATCTGCCTGGAGAGATGCGCGTATTGCCAGAATTTATGAAGGTACCAACGAAATTAATCGTATGTTAAGTATTGGTATGCTTATTAAAAAAGCCATGAGAGGCCATGTAGATTTATTAGGACCTGCCACCGCAGTTGCTAATGAACTTACAGGAATTCCATCCTTCGAGACACCTGATTTTTCTCAATTATTTTCAGAAGAAAAAAGCATCATTGCCAACCTTAAAAAATTATTTTTAATGGTTGCAGGAGCAGCTTTACAGAAGTATGGAGAAGAAATTGAAAAGCATCAACAATTAATGTTAGCAGCCTCAGATATTTTAATTCAAATTTATATTGCTGAATCTGCTATCCTTAGAGCCGAAAAAATAGCCAAAAAAGATGGTGAAGAGGCTGCCAAAGAAAAAATAGCGATGGCTAAATTGAACTTATTCCACGCTATCGATATTATTGAAACTGCTGGAAAACATTCCATCGTTTCGTTCTCTACAGGCGATGAACAACGTATGATGCTCATGGGCTTAAAACGTTACATAAAATATGTAAACATGCCAAACATCATAGAACTAAGAAATATTATTGCAAGTAAAGTAATAAAAGAAAATAAATATTGTTTTTAAAGTAAACTAACGAGTGTGACTAACTCAATTCTAAAAGCGTTTCGGAAATTATTTTTTGAAACGCTTTTTAATTTTAAGTATTTTAGTGAAAAATAATCACCCATGAAATTTCAATATTTTATAATAACGTTTTTAATCACATTTATAACCACTTCACAAAACCATCAAAACATTTACAACATCATCGATGCGGTATCAGAAAAACGCATAGAAAAAGACATACAGGCTCTTGTTAATTTTGGAACGCGAAACACCTTTAGCGATACACTTTCAAAAACGAGAGGTATTGGGGCAGCAAGACGCTGGATTAAATCGGAATTCGAATCCATATCCAGTAATTGTAATAATTGCTTAAATGTGTTTTATCAGAAAGATTTTGTAACAAAAAAAGGCAACAACCGTGTACCACATGATGCTTGGATTGTTAATGTGATAGCCATTCAAAAAGGCAGCAAATATCCTAACAGATATATTATTATGAGTGGTGACATCGACTCGCGCGCAAGTGATACCATGGATTTTACAACAGATGCTCCAGGTGCCAACGATAATGCCTCTGGTATGGCGGGAACTATAGAGGCCGCTAGAGTACTCTCCAAATATAAATTTGAAAACAGTATTGTGTATGTTGGCTTATCTGGCGAAGAACAAGGACTATTTGGCGGTGCTGGACTTGCGGCTTACGCCAAAAAACAAGGTTGGGACATTATTGGCGTTTTAAATAATGATATGATTGGTAATATTGAAGGTGTTGATGGTGTGATTGATAATAGAGCCTTTAGAATATTTTCTGAACCCGTTCCTCCAACAGAAACCGAACGCGAACGGAATGCACGTCGCTTTTATGGTGGCGAAGTCGATGGGATTTCCAGACAATTGGCACGTTACATATACAAAACAACAAAAAATTACATGCCAGAAATGAACCCGATAATGGTTTACAGATTGGATAGATTTGGTCGTGGTGGTCACCATCGTCCGTTTAACGATTTAGGTTTTGCAGGTATTAGAATAATGGAAGCGCATGAAAATTACAACCAGCAACATCAAGACATTCGAGTAGAAAACGGTATAAAATATGGCGATGTTATAGAGCATGTTAATTTTAATTATGCCAAAAAACTAACGGCCGTAAATGCCATAAATTTGGCTAGTTTAGCTTGGGCACCACCCGCTCCTAAATCGGTTGCCGTGGGTGGCATTGTTGAACCATCAACCAAACTAAAATGGAATAAAGTTGATGGTGCTGTTGGCTATAAAATTTACTGGCGCGATACGACCTCGCCCACTTGGGATTATAGCAGACCTGTTGGAAATGTCACAGAATTTACTTTAGATGGTATTGTTATTGATAATTATTTTTTTGGAGTTTCTTCAATTGGAGAAAATGGCTTTGAAAGTATCGTTACATTTCCAAATGAAATTTCTAGATAATCCCTTATTTTAACTTCAAAATATATTTATGACTCATCGGTTTTACATATTATTACTGCTTATTATCTTTTCTACAACAAGCATTCAAGCGCAGTTACATTCAGAAAAAAGCAAATTCACAAAACAAGATACGTTAAGAGGAAGCATCACTCCAGAACGTGCCTGGTGGGATTTAACCTATTATCACTTAGATATAAAAGTAAATCCTGAAGAAAAATATATTTCTGGGAAAAACACCATTCAATATAAAGTATTGGAAAATAATTCTGTTTTGCAAATCGATTTGCAGGCACCTTTAAAAATAACCAAGGTAATTCAGAATGGCAATATTTTAGAAGTAACGCAAGATGGAAATGCCCATTTTATTACATTAAAAAACAATCAGGATATCGGCAGTATTCAGTCACTCGATGTGTATTATGAAGGTCACCCACGAGAAGCGGTAAACGCTCCTTGGGATGGTGGTATCTCATGGAAAAAGGACCAAAACGGTAATCATTTTATAGCGTCGTCTTGTCAAGGAATCGGCGCTAGTGTTTGGTGGCCAAACAAAGATCATATGTACGATGAAGTGGATAGCATGCTAATAAGTGTGAATGTTCCCGATAAATTAATGAATATTTCTAATGGCAGGTTGCGTTTAGTTGAACAAATCGACACCACAAAAACCTATCATTGGATTGTAAAAAGCCCTATAAACAATTATGGTGTTAATATTAACATTGGCGATTATGTAAAATTTTCTGAAGTTTACGATGGTATAGCGGGAAATTTAGACATGGATTATTATGTATTAAAAGATAATCTTGAAAAAGCCAAAGAGCACTTTAAGGATGCGCCTAAAATGATGAAAGCCTTCGAGCATTGGTTTGGTCCGTATCCCTTCTATAAAGACGGTTTTAAACTGGTTGAAGTTCCCTATTTAGGCATGGAACACCAAAGTTCTGTTACCTACGGCAATCAATACAAAAAAGGTTATTTGGGAAATGACTGGTCTGGAACTGGTTGGGGATTAAAATTCGATTTTATCATCATTCATGAATCTGGTCATGAATGGTTTGCCAACAACATTACCTATAAAGATATTGCGGATATGTGGATACATGAAAGTTTTACATGCTATTCTGAAAGCTTGTTTTTAGATTATTATTTCGGTAAAAAAGCGGCATCAGAATATGTTATCGGGATTCGACGAAATATTCAAAATGACAAACCTATTATAGGCCAATACGATGTAAATAATGAAGGTTCTGGCGATATGTATTTTAAAGGCGCGAACATGCTGCATACTTTAAGGCAACTTATTGAAGATGATGAAAAATGGCGGCAAATATTACGAGGATTGAACAGAACTTTTTATCATCAAACCGTTACCACAAAACAAATTGAAGATTATATATCGAAAGAAACGAAAATTGACTTAACAGAATTTTTTAATCAATATTTAAGAACAACAAAAATTCCAACTCTGGAATATAAGATTGAAAATAAAGAGTTAAAATATCGTTGGACAAAAATTGTGGATAAATTTGATATGCCCATACAAATTACATTAGATGGTAAAGAGCAATGGATATTTCCGAAGGCAGAATGGAAAACGATACCATTAGAATCTAAAAACCCTTCTTTTGAGATTAATCCCAATTTTTATGTTGAATCGAAACAACTATAATTCTTTTGAAAATACCTGAATTATATTTTAAAACCGATACAGAATGGCGCACTTGGTTACATCAAAATCATGCTTCGGCTAAAGGTGTTTACTTAATATTTTACAAAGTAGCTCACGAAAATGACAGCATGCGATGGGAAGATGCGGTAAAAGTTGCCTTATGTTATGGTTGGATTGATTCTACGGTAAAAAGTTTAGGTGACGGAAAGCGCCAACAATATTTTACACCTCGAAACATAAAAAGTGTTTGGAGCGCTTTAAATAAAAAGTATATCGATGTATTAATTTCTGAAAATTTAATGCATGAAAGTGGCTTGAAAACTATTGAAATAGCCAAACAAAATGGCACATGGACCGCTCTTGATGATGTAGAAAATGGCATTATACCAAACGATTTACAAATTGAATTTAACAAGCATCCGCTTGCTTTTGACAACTATCAAAACTTCTCGCCTTCATATAGAAAAAGTTATTTATACTGGTTAAATCAAGCTAAAAGAGAGGAAACAAGAAAAAAGCGCATAACAGAAATTATTCGATTATGCGCTAATAATATTAAAAGTAGAAGCGATTGGTAAAACAAAAATGCTAGCTTGTATAAATATTAGACTCCATAGATTGTTGGTTAATAGAACTAGCAAATATTTTTAATATGCGTTTCGCGATACCTGTCCAACCAAAGTTACGACGAGCAAAACGAGCACCTTCCACCGATAATTCATTACGTAATTTAGGGTATAATAGTGGCATAGACATCATCGCACCAAATTCTATAGGGCGATGAGGATCGGCAAACAACGCCTGATTTCCAAAATCTATCAAATCATACAAACCACCATGAACCGTTACAACACTTGGTGTTCCGCAGGCCATAGCTTCAATCGCAACCATACCAAAAGGTTCGTATCTAGATGGCATTGCAAAAATATTAGCCGAACGATAAACATTGGCTAAGTCTTCGTCTGCAATATAGTTTTTCCATTTTATTTTATCTAAAACCCCCAGCTCTCCTGCTAAGGTTTTTAATTTTTCTATTCCTTGATGATCTTGTTCAGAATCGCCACCAATAGCTGCTACCAATCGTGCTTCCGGACAAAGTTCTAACACGGTAGGTAATGCTTGTAAAAGCAGATCGTAACCTTTATTATGTGCCATTCTACCTAGGGCGAGAATATCATTCGGGTGGATATCATATTTAGAGCGCACCTTGTCGTTTTCTTTTGAAGGCACTGGAAAAAAACGGTTTTCATCAATTCCAGGAGGAATCATTCCGCAATTTCGAGGCAACACATCGTATTGTTTCGTAAGCAAATCAACTTGAGGCAAGGTTGTTGCAATCACATAATTACACATTTGATAAACAAAATACTCCTTTCTAATGCGCTCTTTAAAACGGTAGGTTTTCTCCATTTCTGCGTCGTCCATGTCGCTTCCCATAGTGTGGCGTTTCCACCATCCAAGAGAATGCGGTGTGTGAACGTGCGATATACCTAACTCTTCAGCAATTTTTTGACCTGCCCATCCTGCATCCCAATAATGGGTATAAACGATGTCGTATTTTTTATTTTCTTTTTTTATGGCGGCTAAACAATTAGTGACAAACTTTTTTAAATGATCGTGCATATCCTCTTTTCTGATAAACTTTTTTCCACCAAAAGGAATTCGCCATACACTGTAATTTTCATCTACCACATCATATTCTGGTTGATCTTCGAATTGACGCGTAACTAAATCTACTCGCTTGCCTAATCTGCTAAATCGTTCTGCTAGTTCTAAAACATAAACCACCTGCCCTCCAGTATCTGGTTTTCCTAATTCGGCATTGGCACCTACATATCCGTGTAGCGAGATCATTAAAATAGATTTCATAGTTTTATTATTTATGTTATTTATTAATTATTTTTAAATCGTGACAAGCAGAAATATACTGTGCGGCAGACCAGGCCTGATATGCTTTCCCCATGGCCCTTCCGGTAGTACCATGTGCCCATTCTGTAAATTCCCATTCTTCAATCAAGCCTTCTTTATTTATTAAAGCCAGTTTATGTAATTCTGAAATAGCAACATCTTTAAGTCCTAATTTATTAATATACTTCACCCAAAATCCACCTACAAAAGGCCAAATACCACCATTATGATAATGATGGGGTAAATTCAATAAATTAACGGTGTAATAAGGTCTCCAATCTGGGTCGCCTGGTGTTACCACGGGGTAGACGTTGGAAACAGGAAAAGGACTGTTAACCCCAACCCCAAGCATAAATTTGAGGGTTTGATGTGCTTTTTCGGCATCGACAGCGCCATGCAAAAAGGCTAAAACATTTCCTAACACATCACAGCGCCAACTAAAATCGAACGGTGTGGTTTGTGCGATCAAATAAGGTGTATCCCCTAAAGTAAATTGGCGCTCCGCAAAGGATACTCCCGAAAATAATTTCTGTTGTGTTGATGGCCAAAAATTTTCTAATATTTCCTTTTTAATAACCTGCGACCATCTTATATATTCACCAGCTTCTTCGTAATCGCCCAACATTTCAAGCATGCGCCCAAAACATACATTAGCACGATACCAAAGTATTTCGTCATATAAAATATTATAGCTTCCGCCAAATAAATCGGTCCAATCTCCCGCTTCTGGTATTTCTAACAACGCATCATTATTACTATCGTGCGCACCCAACCATCGCATGGTTTCTTTTATATTCGAAATATGTTCTCTAAGAAAATCTATGTCGTTAGTAACGTTAACATATTCGTAAAATGCAATAACCACCCAAATACCGCTATCTATGGAACAAATACCACCAACACCAGAGTAATCTGGCACATTATCTTTAATGCGAACGTTAGATGGAATTTGTCCATTACGTGAAATATGTTCGAATAAAGTTAAAAGCGTTTGTCGCTGGCATTGATGTATTTCTTTATCGTGTATAAGCGGTAACGACCCAATAACGGTTATTGCGCCATCTCTAGCCCATACGCTATGATAATTCTCGTCTGTACCATTTGGCACATTATCTTTTATGGAGCAGGCTGAAAACCCAAGCGGGGTTATATTCTTCTTTAACGCTTCTACCGCCTTCTTATAACCTTCTTTTATTAAGGCTATTTTTTCATCTTCATCTTCGGCTGCTATGTTATTTAATTCCTGTTGAATAAAAAAGTCTTCAGCATGATCTACAAGGTTGTTAACTCCAGCATGCTCAGGTAATATTCCGTAGTAAATCAACCCTTCAACAATACCATCACCAAAAATACCTTCAGAATGATACACTTGTCGGTGTTTGGTAAATTTATAAAGTTCTTCATGCGTGTTAGCGACTACGATTCCTTTAATATCTTTAATTCCAAACATTGCAGCATCATTTCCGCTATCGCCAGCTACTAAAACATTACTTGCATCTAAATCGAGTTTTTTTAAAAGCCATTGTAATGCATTGCCTTTATTTGCCCATTTTGGTAGAATATCTAAAAACTTTTCTCCAGAATAAACCACATTTATATGCATATTAGCCTCGACAAAACCCTGCTCGATACTTGTAATAAGCTCTGGAGTAGCATCATAAAAAAAATAACTTCGTTTGTAAGAATGTTGATACTTTCTAGGTTGCTCGCTAATGGGGTGTTTTATATTTTGAATTACATTTTCTACAGCCTGTAAATCCCAACCATCATCAAGAACATCGTTAAATTCTTTTAATACTTGTTTGTTGTTATAATCATAAATATGAGTTCCAACACCCGATATAATATAATTTGGTTCGGGCAAAACACCTTTTTTTATTAAATTTAGTGTGTCATCTATTAAACGTCCTGTATTATAAGTTAAGAGAACATCTGTGTCAGCACTGTATTTTTTCCATATTTTAGTGAAGTTACTTTTTAGGGTATTAAAGTCTATTAATGTATTGTCAATATCAAAAGATAGAAGTTTTATATCATGTTGTTTGTAACTGTCTTTTTGGCTCATATTAAGTTTTCGAGAAATAATTTAATTAAACAATTTGTGTAATGTATAACTTACAAAACACCTTGAACTATATTCCCGAAGTTACAAAAAAAATAGGAACTGCCTTTTGGCAGTTCCTATTTAAAACCTTGATTATGCTGCTAATGACCCCTAATTATATCATATTACTTGTTAATTAAGACTTAACTATTAAATTTTTAAAAAATCACCCTAATTTTTTTTATATTATTGGTTCAAATTCCGCTAATAAAACTCCCATATGGGTCTTTAAAATGGGTTCCTTCTGTAAATCTATATTTACTTAACAATTTAAATTCTACTAAAGACCACAACAAGAATTCTTTAACAAAATACCGATCTTGTTGAATTAAATCTGGTTGATATTCTTGTAATAAATCCTCTAATGGCGGAATGGCATCGAGGGTATTTTTATATTCTTCATCATTAAAATCATCCATGAGTTCGAAGCCATCTTTTTGATTAAAAAACCAAGACACTAGGTCGTCGTAAGGACTCTCGTCTTCTTGTTTTTTCAACTTTTCAATTTTTGGAAAAAACTCTTCGAATAAACTTTTAACAGCTTCTCCTATTAAATTATAGGCCACTACAGCAGCTCCTTCTTGTTCGCCTTCATAAACAAGTTCTACTTTACCGATAATGGATGGGATAATCCCAACAAAATCGCTTAAACGAACCACCGTGTTTTCGTCGCCCGATTTTAATGCACGACGCTCTGCAGTGCTTAGCAAATTTTCGAATGCTGTGATGCTTAATCTGGCGCTCACACCGCTTTTAGCATCTATATATTCGCTTTCTCTGGCTTCAAACACAATTTGCTCTAGTAAATCTTTAGCCAAATCTGGTACATTTACTGTGGCGGTTTGACTCTCTAACACTTTAGCTTCTTGTTCTGTAATTAAACGTGCCGTTTCAATATCTACAGGATAATGTGTTAAAATTTGAGAACCAATTCTATCTTTAAGTGGTGTTACGATACTGCCTCGATTGGTATAATCTTCTGGATTTGCCGTAAACAAAAACTGAATATCGAGTGGTAACCGCAACTTAAACCCTCGAATTTGGATATCGCCTTCTTGTAAAATATTAAACAAGGCCACTTGTATTCTAGCCTGTAAATCTGGCAACTCGTTTATTACGAAAATACAACGATTTGCTCTGGGAATCATACCGTAATGTATGACCCTGTCATCGGCATAATTCAATTTTAAATTAGCAGCTTTAATAGGATCTACATCTCCTATAATATCTGCAACTGTTACATCTGGTGTTGCCAGTTTTTCGGCAAAACGCTCACTTCTATGTAACCAATAGATAGGTGTTTGATCGCCTTTTTCTTTTATAAGCTCTTTGGCATATCTGGAAATAGGTTTAAAAGGATCGTCATTTATTTCAGAACCATCTACTACGGGAATATATTCATCTAACAAATTAAGCATTAACCGCGCTAAACGCGTTTTTGCCTGACCACGAAGTCCTAAAAGATTAATATTATGACGTGATAAAATAGCGCGCTCCAATTCTGGAATCACGGTATTTTCATAACCATGAACGCCTTCAAAAGTGGTCTCTTTATTTTTTATTTTCTGAATTAAATTATCTCTTAACTCGTCTTTTATTGACTTTGATTGATAACCCACCACTTTTAATTCGCCAAGTGTTTTTATATTTTCTATTTTCATTTTCAATTTTAATTTTGTCTTGATTTTTGGTTTTCTAATCAAATCTATTTAGCCTCTAATTCTCTTTTTTCTATTGGTTTCATAATCTTCAAAGATCATTTCACCCAAACCTTTTAGTCCGGTATAAAACGCCTTTCCTTGATTTGCATAGGTAAATTCGCGAACAAACCGCATTAAGTAACTGTCTTGCGCAATCATAAACGTTGTAATTGGAATATGTAATCTTCTGGCTTGTTGCGCCATAACGTAGCATTTATTTACAATGTGCTTATCTAACCCATTACTATTTTTGTAGTACTGTCCATCGGGCAATCGCAAACAGCTTGGTTTCCCGTCTGTAATCATGAATATTTGCTTGTTGGTATTACGTTTTCGTCGTAATATATCCATGGCTAATTGTAAACCTGCCACGGTATTGGTGTGATAGGGTCCTACTTTTAAATAGGGTAAATCCTTTATTTCTATTTGCCAAGCATCATTACCAAAAACTATAATATCGAGCGTATCTTTTGGGTATCGGGTAGTTATCAATTCGGCTAATGCCATAGCTACTTTTTTGGCTGGTGTTATTCGATCTTCGCCATATAAAATCATACTGTGACTTATATCAATCATCAAAACAGTACTCATTTGTGATTTATGCAAAGTTTCTTCAACGACCAAATCGTCTTCAGACAATTTAAAATCACCGATTCCGTGATTAATTTGTGCGTTTTTTAAACTTTCAGTAACCGAAACTTTATCTAAACTATCCCCGAATTGATACGCGCGAAAATCGCCTGTATGTTCATCACCAAGGCCAGGGCTTTTGCTTTTATGGTTTCCTTGTCCGCTACGTTTAATCTTACCAAATATTTGATCTAGAGCTTGTTGCCTAATGGCGCGTTCGGTTTTTGAAGTAATAGCCATTGCTCCTTTTCCATCGGGATCTATTTCTTCTCTAATGTAGCCTTTCGCTTTAAGATCTTCAATAAAATCGTCGATGGTATACTCTGGTGTGGTAAGCTTGTATTCTTTATCTAATTCGCGCAACCAACTTATGGCTTCATCAAAATCACCCGAAGTGTGTGTGATTAGTTCCTTGAAAATATCGAATAATTTATCGAACGGCGACTGGTTTGGCGCTTCGTATTTTTTAAATACAAAACCTTTTCTTAAAGTATTCTTGTCTTTCATAGCAAGCTAAAAATACTTTATTTTTCGTCAAAAAATGCTAAGGAATTATTAATTTTTTCTATAACGTGTCCTGAACTACTTATACTTGCGTACTATTCTACACGTTTTAGTCCTTCTACGTCGTCTATTCTAATTTGTTTTCCAATTATCGAAATTAGACCTTCTTTTTTAAACTGAGATAACACTCGAATTGCCGATTCGGTAGCAGTACCAACAATATTTGCAAAATCTTCGCGCGACAACAAAACACTTAACGTTTTATCTGGATTCACACCAAAACTCTCTTGAATATACACCAACGTTTCTGCTAAACGTTGTCTAACAGATTTTTGCGCCATATTTACAATAATATCATCTGCTTCCTTTAAATCGTGGGCCATTTCTTTTAACACATCGTATGAAAATCTCGGATTGGTTTGTAAATCGTTAATTATTTCATGTCGTGGTATAAAACAAACCTCCATATCGTTTAAAGCTACGGCTTGTAAATTTGAAGCTTCTTCTGTGATTAATGAGCGTTGACCAATTAATTGTCCTTTAACAACCATTTTAACTATCTGGTCTTTACCATTTTCACTTAATTTTGAAAGCTTACAAATTCCATCTTTAACGCAATACACACCGTTAATTATTTCGCCCTCTTCGAAAATTACTTCACCTTTTTTTATAACCCGTGTTGTTTTGCAATTCGAAATCCGAACGAGTTCTTCTTTTGATAAAGATTTTAGAGCGTTAAATTGTTTTATGATGCATTGTTCACATTTACCCATACTAACTTTTTGAAGTTTTGTAAAATTAAATAAAATTATTGAATAGGCTATGTAAATATTGAATTAGTGCAATACTAAAAAAGGAATGTTTTTATAGTAACTAATTTCTTTTACAGTAGGATGAAATAATATTTTTTGAAAATAATTTAAATTCTTTGCCAACATGGTTATAAGATTTATCCCTTGGCTATCTACAAATTTCTGGACAGCATCTTCAATATACTTATTAGTTAGAAAATGAAAACTATGTTCGTGATTGCTAAAATAATCGTCTAAATACTCTTTGTTTTTTTGCTGCTCGTCGTTTAGTTCTGCTCCTTTATTTACGTGTAACACCCGAACCACCGATTTGTGCGCTTCTATAATATCTGTAATAGGTTGTAAGGTTTCGGTGGGATAAAATATAGAAAAATCTGTGGGGAATACAATTTCTTTTGGCACGTTAAACGTGGCGTTTTCTGGTACAATTAAGGTAGTACATTTTACTTTGGTAATAACATCGCCTGTATTACTTCCAATGGCTAATTTTTCTAAATCGGAGGCGCCTTTGGTTCCCATAACTATTAAATCGATGCGCTTTTCTACCACATGCCTCCTAATGGAGCTAATCATGTACATGCTATCTGTTAGGGTAAAAAATCTATGATTACCACTTAGCCCTAATTTATTTATCCGCTTAATGGTATCTTGTAATAGTTTTTTAGTTGGTTTAGAACTCACCTCTGGGAGAACTACTTTTGATGCGTTCTGAACTGTTTCAAAACGTTCGCAATCGGCTACAGTATTAACATGTAATAAATAAAAATTACATGTCGATTTACTGAAAAACCGGAGCGCATATTCAATGGCATTCCACGAGTTTTCAGAAAAATCTGTAGGGATTAAAATATTCTTCATTCCTGTTTTGTCTTCTAAAAAACAAAAGTAAAAGCATGAAGCTAAATGATATATGACCAATATCATGTTTCACCCCTAAATGTGAAAATTAGTTGATTTGTTGCAGCTGATGGATGTCTAAAATCCTAATATTTCTGCCTTCTATTTCTATGATACCCAAATCTTTGAAACCAGACAAGGTTCTTATTAAACTTTCTGTGGCAATTCCTGCAACCCCAGCCAAATCGTTACGAGATATCCTAATGGCTTCATCTGGTTTTCTGTTTAATTTTTCAGCAAATTTAAGAATTGTATTTGCTGTTCGTTTTTTTACAGAACTGTAAGCCATATGTAATAACTGATCTTTAACACCCGTTAAATCGTTGGTTATCATTTGTATTAACTCTAAAGTTACCTGATGATTATTGCTAAGAATATCTTTAAGATCGTTTTTAGAAATCGCTACTAAAGTGGTTTCTTTTACTGCAGTTGCTGTTTCTTGATACGGTATATTTTGAGTAAAAGAGGTATACCCAAATAAATCGTCTTCTTGATGTAAGGCCGTGGTAAGTTCTTTACCTTGTTCATCTAACTTATTACATTTAACAAGTCCTTTAGACACCAAATAAATGTAATTAGAATTTTGCCCTTCTTCATAAATAATTTCACCTTCAGAAAAATTTACCGACTTTCCATGATCATCAAAGAAATTCTTAAGATCATTTAACGATCTTAATTCGGGTTCAACTTCCTTAACATCGTCTTCTTTTTCTCTTAAATCTTTTAATATTTCTGCTTTTGCTAAACGACTTTCAATAGCACTTAAAAGTTCTTCTTCTTCAAATGGTTTAGTAATATAATCGTCGGCTCCCAAATCCATTCCTTTCCTAACATCTTTCCGCTCGGTCTTTGCTGATAGAAATATAAAAGGGATATGTTTTGTTTTTTCTTTATGAGAAAGCCCTTCTAAAACACCATATCCATCTAACTGAGGCATCATAATATCGCAAACAATAATGTCTGGCACCACATTTAATGCCGTTTCTAAACCAATTTTGCCATTCGCCGCAGTTATAACCTGGTAATTAGATAATTCTAATAACTCTGCGGTATTTTCTCTAAGAATAACATCGTCTTCTATCAATAAAATTTTTTTCATTGGGTTGCTTTATTTGGTAACATGATGGTAAATGTGCTTCCTTTATTTTCTTCACTCACAAAGTGAATGCTGCCTCCTAAATTCTCTAAATGACTTTTTACAATATTTAAGCCTATGCCCGTGCCTTGAGTAAGCAAAGCATTTTCTGCTCTGAAATAACGGTTAAAGATACTTTTTTGATCATTCAACGGTATACCAATACCATTATCTGAAATTATAAAAGTGGTCATGTTTTCATCTTGCTTTACTTTTATATCTACTACCGTGTTTTCAGATGAATATTTAATAGCATTATGTACCAGATTAGATAATGCCAATTCCACGATTTTTTCATCTTGAAACAGCGACATCTCATCAATATTTTCTGGGTAATTAATTTTTTGACCTTCTTTTAATAGCATGTTGGCGTTATATACCACTTCGTTTACTACTTTACTTAACTTAAAATTGTTGAATTTATAATTAATTTTTCCAGTCTCTAATTTTTCAATAGATAAAAAATCGTTTAAAATATTGTTTAAATAATGTACTTTATCCGTAATGGTTTTTACGTGTTTGTCGCGCTTATCCTGCTGGTCTGTTTGTTTATATTTCCCCAATAACATGGCGGAGGTTAAAATTCCACTTAACGGAGTTTTAAATTCGTGAGACACTAACGACAAAAACTTAGTTTTTAACTCATTAAGTTCCTTCTCTTTTTTTAGCGCACTGTTTATTTCATTTTGAGCCTCAATACGTTTTTTAATTTCGGCGTCTCTTTCAATATTTACCTTTTGAAGTTCTGAAACCATATTACTTAATGCTTGAGTACGTTCGTTAACCTTATTTTCAAGCTCGGTATTTAATATTTTTAACTGCTCTTCTTGTTGTTTTCTTATAGTAATATCAATAACCAGCGCCATAATGTAAGACTGACCATTAATATTTAACGGATTTAATCCTGCTTCTACAGGAAAAACACTCCCATCTTTTCGAGCTCCATACAAATCGCGTCCGCGTCCCATTTGCCTACTCTCTTGATGCTTTACAAAACCTTCAAAATGAGTCCCATGACCTGCATGGTATTTTTGAGGTATTAAAATATTAAGTTCCTTACCCTCAAGCTCCTCTTTAGTATAACCAAACATTTTTTCGGCCGATGCATTTGTAAGTACAATAATCTGCTTATGATCAACTACAACTACCCCTTCAGATACTGAAGCAAAAAGTACATTAAAAATATCTTTTTCGTTTTCTAACATTAAAACAGACTCTTTTTAGAATTAATAATAGTCAGTAGTGCATCGTAAAACCTATTGTTATAACTTTTATTTGGGCAATTACCGCATCGCTTAATTAT
Organism: Mariniflexile aquimaris; assembly: GCF_042676825.1. Classification (NCBI taxonomy): domain Bacteria; kingdom Pseudomonadati; phylum Bacteroidota; class Flavobacteriia; order Flavobacteriales; family Flavobacteriaceae; genus Mariniflexile; species Mariniflexile aquimaris. The sequence goes on along the minus strand of NZ_JBHTIB010000015.1, from coordinate 96,898 downwards.
AATCATACCTTATTATTGAAGCGGTGTAAAAATAAACAAAACATGATAAATATCATATTTATTAACAACAACATTTTTATTTTTGTTGCAGGTAAAATTGAGCAAATAATAAATGAGTAAAGACTCTTGTTTTCATTGTGGTTTAGACGCATCTACGTCTAACATTACTTTTGATGGCAAACCATTTTGTTGTAATGGCTGTAAAACGGTTTACGAAATATTTTCTGAGAACGATTTAACATGCTATTACGATTTACAGCAAACCCCAGGTGCAACGCCAAAAGACATTGAAGGCAAATACAACTTTTTAGAGAACAGCAAAATTATTGAGCAATTACTGGAATTTAATGATGGTGAAACTCAAATAATAACGCTTTACATTCCGCATATTCATTGTAGTTCTTGCATTTGGATTTTAGAAAATCTGAATAAATTACATCCTTCTATTAATGCTTCTACGGTAAACTTCGGCAAAAAAACGGTTCGGGTTACTTTTAATTCTACTACGCTTACTTTAAAAAATCTTGTAGAACTTTTAAGCAGAATTGGCTACGAACCTTTTATTAGTTTAGACGATTACAGTGTTGGAAAAAAACATATTGACCGGTCCTTAATCTACAAATTAGGAATTGCTGGATTTGCATTTGGGAATGTGATGTTTTTATCGTTTCCAGAATATTTTCAAGTGGGCGAATTTTGGCTCGAGCAATTTAAACCTATGTTTAGATGGCTTATGTTCGCGTTTTCGGTACCTGTTGTTTTTTATTCCAGTCAAGATTATTTTATTTCGGCTTTCAAAGGGCTCCGTTCCAACATTTTAAATATTGATGTCCCTATCGCATTAGGCGTTACGGTTTTATTCATAAGAAGTACTATAGAAATTATTCTCGATTTAGGCTCTGGTTTCTTTGATAGTTTAACCGGATTAATTTTCTTTTTGCTGTTAGGGAAGTTTTTTCAGCAAAAAACCTATTCCTTTTTATCTTTTGAACGTGATTATAAATCGTATTTCCCTATCGGAATTACAAAAATAAATCACGATGGTAGCGAAGAATCTATTCAAGTTTACGATATCGAAAAAGGCGACCGTCTGTTAATACGCAATGAAGAATTAATCCCTGTAGATTGCATTTTAATAAAAGGAAAAGCTAAAATAGATTACAGTTTTGTAACAGGCGAATCTAAAACCGTTTCGAAACAATCTGGCGACAAATTATTTGCGGGAGGAAAACAATTAGAAGGAAGTATTGAAGTAGACGTTTTAAAATCTGTAGAACAAAGTTACCTCACACAGCTTTGGAGTAACGATGTTTTTAAAAAGGATAAATCTTTAGCGTTTACAAACATCACGAACCAAATAAGCAAACGTTTCACAATTAGTATTTTAATTATCGCTTTTATAGCCACAACCTATTGGTTATTTGCAGATTCTAGCAAAGCACTTAACGTTTTTACATCGGTATTAATTATTGCATGCCCCTGTGCCTTAGCGCTGGCAGCACCTTTTACTTTTGGAAATGTATTACGCATTCTTGGTAAGAAAAAGTTTTATTTAAAAAACGCCAGTGTTATAGAACAATTAGCTAAAATAAACACCATCATTTTTGATAAGACCGGTACTATAACCGCCAATAAAGAAACAAGCATAAGTTACGAAGGATTAAAACTTTCAAACCATGAAGAATCCTTGCTAAAAAGCACTTTGCGTGGATCGAACCATCCGTTAAGTAGATCGCTTTATAAACTGCTCGACGAACATGATATTCTTACATTAGATACTTACCAGGAACATTTAGGACAAGGTATTGAAGCCAAATACAATAACCAAAATATAAAAATTGGTTCGGCGCCATTTGTTGGTAATACTTCTGAAGTTTCAACGCTAAATACCACTGTTCATGTTAGTACAAACAACCAATACAAAGGAAAGTTTACATTTTATAACGCTTATCGAAAAGGACTTTCCCATTTATTTAATACCCTAAAAAAAGAATACGACTTGGCCATTCTTTCTGGTGACAATGAAGGAGAAAAAGAAAATTTAACTAAATTACTACCCACAAAAACCAAATTACTTTTTAACCAAAAGCCAGAAGATAAATTGGAATATATAAAATACCACCAAACAGAAGGCGCTCAAGTACTTATGATTGGCGATGGTTTAAACGACGCCGGCGCTTTAGCACAAAGCAACGTTGGGGTGGTGATTTCAGAAAATGTGAATGTTTTTTCTCCTGCCTGTGATGCTATTTTAGACGCTTCAAAATTTAACCAATTATATAATTACATTAAAACATCAAAAACAGCCATAACAGTTATTAAATGGAGTTTTGTACTGTCATTTATATATAATATCATCGGGTTATATTTTGCTGTAACTGGTCAATTATCACCTGTGGTCGCCGCTATATTAATGCCATTAAGCTCCATTAGCATTGTAGCATTCACCACGATAACAACAAATATATTATGTCGTAATTTAGAGTAACATTTGTGACATATACTAAAAACAAAAAATATGACATTTGTCATATTTTAGACTAAACTATGAAAGTAATTTTGAAGCTTAACTTCAAGTAGGTATGAGTGTTATTTACGTTTTATTAACCATAAGCATTATTGTGGCTGTTGTGTTTTTTATAGCTTTTATTTTAGCTGTAAAAAGCGGACAGTTTGATGATAGTTATACCCCGTCTGTAAGAATGTTGTTTGAAGACGAACTCGTTAAAGAAAAATCAAAAAAACCAGAAAAATCAATACTAACCAATAAAGATTAATATTTACAACTATGGAAATGCAACAATTTCATTACGATAATAAAATCGTTACAAAATTCATCTATGCAACAATAGTTTTTGGAGTGGTGGGAATGTCGGTAGGATTACTACTGGCTTTTATGTTTTTATTCCCAAATTTAACCGATGGAATTTCATGGCTAAGTTTTGGTAGATTACGACCGCTACACACCAACGCTGTTATTTTTGCATTTGTGGGCAATGCTATGTTTGCAGGTATTTATTACTCTTTACAAAGATTGTTAAAGGCGCGCATGGCGAGCGATCTTTTAAGTAATATAAACTTCTGGGGATGGCAACTTATTATTGTTGCCGCTGCGATAAGTTTACCGCTAGGTTATACCAGTTCTAAGGAATACGCAGAATTAGAATGGCCAATCGATATTGCTATTGCACTCATTTGGGTTGTTTTCGGTGTTAACATGATTTGGACCATTTTAAAAAGAAGACAGCGTCATTTATATGTAGCCATTTGGTTTTATATCGCCACCTTTGTAACTGTTGCAGTGCTTCATATTTTTAATAGTTTAGAACTTCCTGTTAGTGCCATGAAAAGTTACTCGGTGTATGCCGGTGTACAAGATGCCTTGGTACAATGGTGGTATGGACACAATGCGGTGGCATTCTTTTTAACTACTCCTTTTTTAGGTTTAATGTACTATTTTGTACCTAAAGCGGCTAACAGACCTGTTTATTCTTATAGACTTTCTATTGTACACTTCTGGTCTTTAATTTTTATCTATATCTGGGCTGGACCTCATCACTTATTATATACGGCTTTACCAGAATGGGCGCAAAATTTAGGTGTAGCTTTCTCAGTAATGTTATTAATGCCTTCTTGGGGTGGTATGATTAATGGTTTATTAACCCTTCGTGGAGCCTGGGATAAAGTACGTATTGATCCTGTTTTAAAATTTTTAGTAGTAGCCATCACCGGATATGGTATGGCAACGTTTGAAGGTCCTACCCTATCATTAAAGAACGTAAACGCTATTGCCCACTTTACCGATTGGATTATTGCGCACGTACACGTTGGTGCATTGGCTTGGAATGGCTTTATGGCATTTGGTATTATATATTATTTAATTCCAAGATTATTTAAAACCAAACTATATTCTGTAGGGTTGGCTAATTTACATTTCTGGTTAGGTACCTTAGGTATCATTATGTACGCGCTTCCTATGTACGTTGCTGGTTTTACTCAGGCAAGTATGTGGAAACAATTTAATCCTGACGGAACTTTAACTTATGGAAATTTCTTGGAAACAGTTGCCGAAATAATGCCAATGTACTGGATGCGTGCTATAGGTGGTACGTTATACATAGCAGGTATGTTTATATTGGTTTACAATATAATTGTAACTATTAAAAACGGAAGTAAGGTAGAAGACGAATTAGCCGAAGCCCCTGCATTAGAACGTGTTACTAACAAACGCACTAAAGGTGAAGGATGGCATACATGGTTAGAGCGCAGACCCGTGCAACTAACTATATTAGCAACTGTAGCTATTTTAATTGGAGGTGTTGTTCAAATTGTACCAACCATTATGGTAAAATCGAACATTCCAACAATTGCAAGCGTTAAACCCTATACACCTTTAGAATTAGAAGGGCGTGATATCTATATCCGTGAAGGATGTGTTAGCTGTCACTCACAAATGATACGCCCTTTTAGAAGTGAAGTAGAACGCTATGGCGAGTACTCTAAAGCGGGTGAATATGTTTACGACCATCCATTTTTATGGGGAAGTAAACGTACCGGTCCAGACTTACACCGCGTAGGAGGCAAATACTCAGACAACTGGCACTTTAACCACATGTACGATCCGCAAAGCACCTCATCGGGTTCTATAATGCCTCGTTACCAATGGTTAATTAAAAATGAGTTAGACAAGTCGCAAACCGAAGCCAAAATGAAAACCATGGTGGCTCTTGGTGTTCCTTATTCAGACGAAGAAATTACCAATGCACAAGCAAATATGCTGGCACAGGGCACTTTAATAGAACAAAATTTATACGCAGATCCTGATTTTGTAAATGCTTACGAAGCAGATAAAAAATATGCTGCAGAAAATGGTGAGAGTTTTGTTGAAATGAAAAATCGTGAGATAGTTGCTGTAATAGCTTATTTACAGCGTTTGGGCACCGATATAAAAGTAGAAACAGCTGAAAATTAACCGTTAAAATTTAGAATTATGTTGAAATTTGTAAAAGGTTATATGGATAGTATTGATGGTATAGAAATTTACCCAATTATTTCATTACTCATATTTTTCACATTTTTTGTAATTCTTTTTTGGTGGGTATTTACAGCCAAAAAAGAGTATATAAAAACTGTTAGCAACCTTCCATTAGACAATCAAAACGACCAAATATTATGAGAAATTTAATTCCATCTTGGGTAAGAGTACCCATAGTATTCTTTATCATTTTCGGAGTTGTAGAATACGTTATCGATTCTGGTAATCAACCCGCATTTATAAAATATCCAGCTGTATTACTTTTTCTTTTGTTGGTTCTATTAATCCTAATTGCCATTGAAGCCATTGTGGGTGCGTTAGAAAATGTGATGCTTCAAAAATTAGACGAAGAAGCTAAAGCACGTTTTTTAGCTGAAAAAGAAAAAAGCTATCAGTTTACATGGATTAAAAATATCTATAACAAATTAGTAGGTACCACAAAACCTATTGAAGAAGAAGATGAAATTATTCTAGATCATAATTACGATGGCATTAAAGAATTAGACAACAACTTACCGCCATGGTGGGTATGGGGATTTTATGCTTCCATAGTATTTGCTGCTATTTATCTTTTAAGATTTCATGTATTTAGTGGCCCTACGCAAATAGATGAGCTAGAAACCGAATTAGCACAAGCGAAAATCGCTGTTGAAGAATACAAAAAAACAGCAAAAGATTTGGTGGACTTTAATACTGTAGAATTATTAACAGATGCTGCGGATTTAAGTGCAGGAAAAGGCATCTTTGAAACCAATTGTGTTGCTTGCCATATGGCCGATGGTGGAGGTGGAATCGGACCCAATTTAACAGACAACCATTGGATTTTAGGTGGCGGTATTAAAAACGTTTTTAAAACCGTTTCTGAAGGTGGACGTTCTGGTAAAGGAATGATTGCTTGGAAAGCGCAATTAAAACCAGCGCAAATTGCACAAGTAGCTAGCTATGTATTAAGTTTACAAGGTACTACGCCAGCAAATCCAAAAGAAGCAGAAGGCGATATTTGGGGAGATGCAACGCCAGCACCAACAGAAACGACCACCACAACAACAGACTCTTTATCAACTAACATAAATTAAACTATTGCCAAGAACCAAGAATAATGTTTTAATGATTTGGTTTTCTTTATTTATTCTTGGTTCTTTTTTAAAAATTATTCATGGAAACTCCAGAAAACGAAGTATTTAGAGATTCTATTGCGACAATAGATGAAAAAGGGAAACGTGCATGGGTATTTCCAAAAAAACCTAGTGGCACCTTTTACAAATACAGAAAACTAGTTAGCTATTTTTTATTAGGCTTCTTAATTCTGGCTCCTTTTATAAAAATAAACGGGAACCAGTTTTTAATGTTTAACGTTTTAGAGCGTCGCTTTAATATTTTTGGTTTTCCGTTTTGGCCACAAGATTTTTATCTTTTTGTAATCTCAATGCTTATTGGCGTTGTGTTTATTACACTTTTTACAGTGGCATTTGGTAGAATTTTCTGCGGTTGGATTTGTCCGCAAACCATTTTTATGGAAATGGTTTTTAGACGCATAGAATATTGGATTGAAGGAGATAGAGGCAAACAAATTAAATTAGCTAAACAACCCTGGAATGCTGAAAAAATTAGAAAAAAAGGATTAAAATTTATTGTCTTTTTAATAATTTCTTTTGTTATCGCCAATGTGTTTTTAGCCTATTTAATAGGTAGCGATAAACTTATACAGTATATTAAGGATGGTCCTTTAAGTCATGTAAGCACCCTAGTGTCGTTACTTATTTTTACCGCTGTTTTTTATTTTGTTTTCGCTTGGTTTAGAGAACAAGTTTGCATTATAGCTTGTCCTTACGGAAGATTACAAGGGGTTCTTTTAGATACTAAATCTATTGTTGTGGCGTACGACCATAAACGTGGAGAAGCAGAAAATGGCAGGAAGAAGTTTAGAAAAAATGAAGATAGAAAAGCCTTAGGATTTGGCGATTGTATTGACTGTAAACAATGTATTCATGTGTGTCCCACAGGAATTGACATTAGAAATGGTACACAGTTAGAATGTATAAACTGTACCGCCTGTATAGACGAATGCGATCATATAATGGAAAGTATAAACCTTCCAAAAGGTTTAATTCGATATGCAAGTGAAGAAAATATAAGTAACAAAACACCCTTTAAACTTACAGCAAGAATAAAAGGATATATTGCAGTTTTAGTCATTTTAACAGGCTTACTTACTGGCATGCTGTTTTTAAGAAATGATGTTGAAGCTTCTGTATTAAGATTACCCGGACAATTATTTGAACATAAAGAAAACAATATAATTAGCAACGTATTTACTTATAAACTAGTTAACAAAACCACTAAGGAAATTGAAAATGTGAGTTTTAAATTGTTATCGCATAAAGGAACTTTAAAACTGGTTTCTACTGGTAATAGTATTTTAGTACCTAGTAAAGGTATTGCCCAAGGTACTTTTTTTGTGGAAATTAATAATTCGGCGCTATCGGGCGACAGAAATAAAATAAAAATTGGTGTTTACCAAGGTGATAATTTAATAGAAACAGCAACGGCAAATTTTTTAGGACCACGAAGTTTTAAATAAAGTTTCTTTCTACGGAAATAGTTACTTTTTGTGTCATTTTAAAATTTGAAATTTGTAGATAGGCAACTCTAATAGAGGTTAGAAAATTAGTTAGCAAATAGGTGCATTAGGGATTGAGGCGGCATCCTTTTTGAAAAAAAGATATAGCCGAAAGCCCGACCCTGAAAGGGGAATGCCAAAAACATAATAAAATTCCTTTTTTGGAAGGAATTGACAAAACATTTAGACTATGAAAATTAATTGGGGAACTGGTATTGTATTAGCGTTTATTGGCTTTATTAGCTTTATTCTGTACTTCGTTATTTCTATGAATTTTAATAGTAAATACGACCATGATTTGGTTGTGGAAGACTATTATGGTGAAGAATTAATGTACCAAAACGATATAAACAAACTGAAGAATTCGAAAAAATTAAGCGACAATATTAGTTACCAAAAAACAGACGCGGGGTTACTGATACAGTTTCCAAAAGATTTCGATCCTTCAAAAATAACAGGAAATGTGTTCCTATATAGACCATCTAACAAACAATTAGATTTTGATACTGCTATTTCAATATCTAAAACTTATTTGCTCATACCTGACAACCGTTTGGTAGATGGTCGATGGAACATTAAAATTGATTGGCAATATAACGGAAATTCTTATTTGTTTAAAGAATCAATAATTTATTAATATGCTTTATTCGGCATTTGTTTTAGGGTTTTTAGGAAGTTTTCACTGCATTGGCATGTGCGGACCCATCGCCTTTATGCTACCTGTAGACCGAACAAATGCGTTGAAAAAAGTGTCGCAAATAACTATTTATCATATTGGTAGATTGTTATCGTATAGCATTATTGGACTTATTTTTGGGCTGATTGGAAGAAGTCTCTACATCTTTGGGTTTCAGCAACAACTATCTATAACAATTGGAGTTTTAATGATTGTAATTGTATTAATTCCCCAAGCTTTATTTAATAAATATAATTTTTCGAAACCTATTTATAAACTCATTTCTAAGGTAAAATCAGCTTTAGGTAGTGCCTTAAAGAAAAAAACATTAGACACCTTTTTAACCATTGGTTTTCTTAATGGCTTTTTACCTTGCGGACTCGTTTATATGGCTCTTTTTGCTGCTATTGCCGGCGGAAATGCTTTAAATGGAAGTATCTATATGCTTGTTTTTGGACTTGGAACGGTACCGTTAATGACAACCGCTATTTATTTCGGACATTTTTTAAAAGGTAGTGTACGCCAAAAAATACATAAGGCAATTCCTGTTTTTGTTATCATTATTGGTATTCTTTTTATTCTTCGTGGTTTAGGTTTGGGCATTCCGTACATCTCTCCTGCCCCAATTAACGAGATGGTTTCTGGAAGCATGAACTGCCATTAAGCCAGTGTTTACAGTGCTTTTCACGATTAATTAATTCCTATTTTCAATATATCTGTAAATTTTTATATAAAAAACTAATAGTTTTATTTTTTATTTTAATAGTATTGCTATTATATTTGCACATTAAATAATTGCAGTATGAATAGCTTACTATCGAACTTAAAAATATCGGTGCCTGAAAAAATATATGTGAAACACCCAGAATCTTCCGAATTGGGAAAACGCATTGTAGAACACAGTATCATTTTAATAAGCAACATAGGTTTTGATGCTTTTACATTTAAAAAACTAGGAACGGCTATAGGTTCGAACGAAAGTTCGCTTTATAGATACTTTGAAAGCAAACACAAACTTTTGCTATACTTAACATCGTGGTATTGGGCATGGATTGAATACCAGCTAGTTTTTGAAACCCACAACATTTCTAACAAAAAAGAAAAGTTATTAAAAGCCGTTGAAGTTCTTACCCGAAGTACAAAACAAGATTCGAATTGCAGCCATATTAATGAAGAGTTACTTAATCAAATTATAATTAACGAAAACTCAAAATCCTTTTTAACAAAAGAAGTCGACCAAGAAAACAGAGATGGCTATTTTATAATCTATAAGCGGGTTGTAACTAGATTTAAAGACATGATTTTAGAGGTAGATGCTAAATATAAATATCCTTCTAGTTTAGCCAGCACCATTATTGACGGCAGTTTACACCAACACTTTTTAAAAGACCACTTTATAACTATAACAGACTGTAAAAAAGGTGTAACACCAACAGAATTCTATACAAATCTAATTCTAAAAACCTTAAACCAATAAATATGGCACAGCCAAGTATGACCCCATGGCAACGTTTAATAGGCCTTATTCAATTAGAGAAAAAAGATATTTTACAAATTTTTTATTATGCCATTTTCGCCGGTGTTGTGGCCTTATCGCTTCCTTTAGGTATTCAGGCAATTATTAATTTAATTCAAGGTGCGCAAATTTCTACATCCTGGGTGGTTCTGGTAACACTTGTAACGCTCGGAGTAGCATTATCTGGTCTTTTACAGCTTATGCAATTGCGTATTATAGAGACCATTCAACAACGCATATTTTTACGTTCTTCCTTCGAGTTAACTTACAGATTTCCAAAGATAAAGACGTCTGAACTTCGTAATTATTATCCGCCAGAATTAGCGAACCGTTTTTTTGATACCTTAATAATTCAAAAAGGATTATCTAAAATATTAATCGATATTCCAACAGCGGTGCTTCAAATATTATTCGCGCTCATATTACTTTCTTTTTATCATCCTTTCTTTATAATATTCGGACTCCTCCTATTAGTTTTGGTTTTTATCGTTTTTAAATTTACCGCTATTAGAGGTCTTGAAACAAGTTTAAAAGAATCTAAACATAAATATAAAGTCGCACATTGGATTCAAGAAATTGCACGAACCCTTATTAGTTTTAAACTATCTGGGATTACCAATTTAGGATTATCAAAAAATGACGAATTGGTTGCCGATTATCTTAAAGCCAGAGAAAGCCATTTTAAAGTTTTAATCGTTCAGTTTATACAAATGATTGGTTTTAAGGTGGTCGTTACTGCCAGTTTATTATTAATTGGAGGGGCATTAGTTTTAAACCAAGAAATGAATATCGGTCAGTTTGTTGCAGCAGAAATTATTATTTTACTTGTAATTGCATCGGTTGAAAAACTGATTCTAGGTTTAGAATCGTTTTACGATGTATTAACGTCTCTGGAAAAAATAGGCCAAATTCTGGACAAAGATTTAGAAAGCCATTATGGCGAAAAGCCTGAATATGATGACAATTTCAATATAGAATTCAATAAAGTTACTTATAAGGTACCTGAAAAAATTGAACCTATTTTAAAAGACATTTCGCTAAAAATTAACACCAAAAGCAGAATTCTAATATTAGGTGAAAGTGGTTCTGGAAAATCTACTTTATTAAGACTCATAGCCAGCGCCATAGAAGCTACGTCTGGGCACATTTATGTTAATAATTTATCAATTTCCAGTTTAAAACTTAATCACTATCGCGCACATTTGGGCATATCTTTAACCGAAGAAACACCATTTGAGGGTAGCATTAAAGCCAATTTAACAGTTGGAAATGAAAACATTACTAACGATGAGATTTTTAATACCCTTGAAAATGTTGGACTTCTCGAATTTATAAAAGAACAGCCTGAAGGTTTAGAAACCATACTCTATCCAGATGGCAAGCAAATGTCTCATACAGTTTCAAAAAAAATTGTTTTGGCACGCGCCATATTAAAAAAACCTAAAGTTTTAATTCTGGAAGATGCACTAGACCGTTTCAACCTTAAAGAAACAAGTTCTATTATTAATTATTTATCGCATCCAGATAGACCATGGGCGCTTATTGTTGTAAGTGGCGGCGACATTTGGAAATCGAAATGTACGCAAATCGTTGAATTAGATAAAGGTGAAATAAAAAACATTATACATGCTTAATATATCTCACAATAAAGTAAATGATAGGCTTGATTTATCAGAATTTAAATCTAGCAAAGACATTTTTAGCAAAACCTATTACAAACAGTTTAATAAAATTTTGCTTTCTGTAGCCATTTTTATAATTGTTGTACTGTTTTTGCCTTGGACCCAAAACATTACTGGTCAGGGTTCTGTTACGACCTTAAAACCAAGTCAACGTCCGCAAACCATCCAATCCCAAATACCAGGACGCATTGAAGAGTGGTTTGTGCAAGAAGGCGATTTTGTTAACCAAGGCGATACCATTTTAAGAATTTCAGAAATAAAAAGTGAGTATTTTGATGACCGACTTGTGGAACGAACAAATCAGCAAATTCAAGCTAAATCATCATCTGTTAACGCGTACCAAGAAAAGGTAGGCGCCTTAAACAGACAGATTTCAGCGCTGAGTAATGAACAAAATTTAAAATTCGAACAGACAAAAAACAAACTAATACAATCTCGCTTAAAAGTTAAAAGCGATAGTATTGATTTGGAAGCTGCTAAAACAAACCTTAGCATAGCAGAAAGACAATTCAACCGAACACAAACACTACAAAACGAAGGACTTAAAGCTGTTAAAGATGTAGAAGAAAAACGCCTTAAGCTGCAAGAAACACAGGCTAAATTGATATCGCAGGAAAACAAATTAATAACCAGTAAAAATGAAGTTTTAAATGCGCAAATTGACCTTTCTAGAATCAAGCAAGAATACATCGATAAAATTTCGAAAGCACAAAGTGATATGTTCTCCGCACAATCAAATCAATTTGACACCGAAGCCCAAGTATCTAAACTCGAAAACGACTTTACCAATTACAGTGTTCGTAACAGATTATTATACATCACAGCCCCGCAAAGTGGGTACATAAATAAAGCCTTACGAGGTGGTATAGGCATTACCTTTAAAGAAGGTGAAGAGTTAGTAGGAATTATGCCCGCAAAATATGACTTAGCTGTTGAGACTTATATAAAACCAATAGATTTACCATTAATTCACGTGGGTGAAAAAGTGCGTATTCAGTTTGATGGATGGCCTGCCATTGTTTTTAGCGGATGGCCAAACGTTTCGTACGGTACCTATGCGGCAAAAGTAATTGCTATTGAAAATTTTATCAGTGATAATGGAAAATACAGAGTTTTGTTGGCGCCAGATAAAAACGGACAAAAATGGCCAGAAGCAATACGCGTAGGTTCTGGCGCACGTACTTTTGCGCTTTTAGAAGATGTACCTATCTGGTTTGAATTATGGAGACAAATAAATAGTTTCCCTCCTAATTATTACCAACCTCAGGCTAAGGAAAAATCCGATTCAAAAGATTCAAAAAAATGAGAAGTCTTGTCATTTACATCGCTTTATTAATTAGTTGTACTACTGCTGCACAAGACAGTACTGCTACCATTAGCTTATCTGAGTATTTGGGTTACGTAAAAACGTTTCACCCCATTGTAAAACAAGCGAATCTAATAATTACTGAAAGCGAAGCGAAGCTTATGAAAGCGCGAGGTGCATTCGACCCAAAAATAGAAGTTGACTACGATCGCAAAAAATTTAAAAACACCGAGTATTACGATAAACTAAATGCTGCTTTTAAAATACCAACCTGGTATGGTATTGAATTTAAAGGAACTATTGAAGAAAATGATGGTTATTATTTAAACCCTGAATCTTTCGTGCCCGAAGACGGATTATACAGCGTAGGTGTTTCGGTATCGTTGGCGCGAGATTTATTAATTAACAAACGTATGGCGATGCTTAAGCAAGCTAAAATGTTTGTAAAACAAGCAAAAGCAGACAGACAATTATTGGTTAATAACATACTATACGATGCCACTATTACATATTTTAATTGGTTAAAATCATACAATGAAAAACGTGTTTACGAAGCGTTTTTAAGCAATGCAGAAATGCGATTTAACGGTATAAAAATGAGTTTTGAACAAGGTGAAGCCCCTGCTATAGACACCATAGAAGCTCGTATAGCGCTTAATGATAGAAAACTAAATTTAGAAAAAGCACGAATTAAATTTCTGAAATCTTCTTTGGAATTGTCTAATTATTTATGGTTAAATGACAATACACCTATCGAGCTCGAAGACAATATTATACCAGACACCAACACCTTTAATATAGTTGACGCCACTTTGAATACCTCTAATTTTGATATAGAAAATTTAAATTTAGACAATCACCCAAAAATGCAATCGTTAGACTATAAGCTAGAAAGTTTAACTTTAGAGAAACGTCTATCACTCAACAATTTGCTTCCAAAAATAGATTTACAGTATAATTTTCTATCTCAAACCCCAGAGATATCGAGGTCGTTTAGCACTGCGGCGTACAAAAGTGGGCTAAACGTTAGCATACCGCTATTTTTAAGAAAAGAACGCGCCGATTTAAAATTAGCTAAAATTAAAATGCAGGATACTGAATTCGAAATGCAAAGCACCAGGTTAAATTTAAAAAATAAAATAAAGGCCATTACGCAAGAACTCGATTCTTACATGTTACAAAATAAATACACTCTAGTAATTGTTAGCGATTACACGCAAATGTTAGATGCAGAAGAACGCAAATTCGATTTAGGTGAAAGCTCTCTTTTTTTGGTAAATGCTCGAGAATCAAAACTTATTGACTCTAAATTAAAAGCCATAGAATTAGAAAATAATTTCCTTAACACCAAAGCGAATTTATTTAATGTCTTAGCAATTTCTAATGTTGACACTGATTAAATCCTACACTAAATCAGCATACAAATAATTAAATAAAAAAAAAGGAACCGTTACTCCTTTAACAATTCCTTTTTCCAAAATTAGTCACACTATTAATTATACTTTCAAATTTTAAATGTTATTACTGGTAATGTTGCATGATTTGCCACATCTTCACCTATGCTACCTTCAAAAAAGTGAGCTAAACCTTTTTTACCACGCGTTGGCACTGCAATAATATCTGCTCCTATTTTATTCGCTAAATATATAATACCATCTTCTGCGGTATAATCAGACACATAATAAACGTCTTTCATCCTATCTAAATTTCCATCTGCCTTAGTAAAAAAGTTTACGACGCTCTTTTCTAATTCCGACGAACTTTTAAATCTTTCATTAGGCAAATTAACATTTACCATACAAAATTTAGCGCCTATTTTATCAAATAACTTAACAGCATTTATGTAGGGTTTAATAGATTCTTCAGCAAAATCGCAGGCAAAAACAACTTTTTCAAAATTAACATCTATACCACTGCTTTTTACTACTAGCACAGGAACATCAGAATTCCTAACAACACGCTCGGTGTTCGAGCCAATAAAAAATTCTTTCACACCACTGCTACCATGCGATCCCATAACTATTAAATCGGCATCATGTTTATGCGCTACATCGTTTACTTCGCCAAACACCTTAAAGTGCTTAATAATAGGTGTAACTTTTACATCTTTTAAATAATCTTTTTCAATAAACTTTTCAAATTTTTGCTCAGATAATTTATAGAAATAAACAGCCTTTTCATACTGCAAGCCATCGGAAGCTGTAAGCATAATATCCGACATTTCTAACATATGTAAAGCAAGTATTTCGGCATTATTTTTTTTAGCTAATTTAGCGGCCGTTTTTAATGCATATTCTGAGTGTTCAGAAAAATCGACAGGTACAATAATTTTTTTCATGAGATTTGGTATTTAATTAAACTGTCATCGAAAACAACTGTGTATCTGGTTGTTTTCGTTGTAATAATAAATCGAAAGCCATACAAATGTTTCTCACAAATGGCTGGCCTTTTGTTGTTACTTTAATATAGTTGGCATCTATTTCAAGTAACCCATCAACTTCCATTTCTTTTAATCTATTCAATACCTCTGGAAGCTCACTAAAATATAACGCATCTTGTGTCCAACTTGTTTTAAACTGACACATTAAATTTAGTATATGTTTTCTAATTATTAAATCTTCTTCGTTTAAAATATGTCCCCGATAAACTGGAATTAAGTTCTCTTTTAACAATTTGTAATAAGACTCGATGCTTTTTTCGTTTTGCGCAAATCCGTACCAACTATCGCTAATAGAAGAAACCCCCAATCCAATCATGGCTTTTGTTTTTGAGGCGGTATACCCCATAAAATTGCGGTGTAATTTTCCGCTTAGCATCGATTTATATAGTGTATCACTAGGTAATGCAAAATGGTCCATACCAATTTCATGATACCCTACCTCTGTTAACAATTGCTTTCCTAATTGATATTGCTGTCTTTTTAATTCGGCCGTAGGTAAATTAGATTCGTTAAAACCACGTTGCCCATTTCCTTTTATCCATGGCACGTGGGCATAACTGTAAAATGCCAAACGATCTGGTTGTAACTCTTTAGTTTTTAAAATCGTTTCCTTTACATGTTCGATAGTTTGAAAAGGCAAGCCGAAAATAATATCATGACCCACAGAAGTATAACCAATTTCTCTGGCCAATTCTGTAGCGCGTTTTACATTTTCAAAAGGTTGAATTCTATGAATGGCTTTTTGTACCGTTTCGTTATAATCCTGCACGCCGTAGCTTACGCGTCTAAATCCTACATCAAATAACGCCTGTAAATGTTCTTTGGTTGTATTATTTGGGTGACCTTCAAAACTAAACTCATAATTATCGGCTAATTCCGAATTTTTCAAAATACCGTTAATTAATCGTTTTAAATTTTCAGGACTAAAAAATGTTGGTGTTCCACCACCCAGATGCATTTCTTTTATAATGGGCTTTTCATTAAACAGCTCTAAATACAAATTCCATTCCTTTAAAACCGCATTTATATAAGGCGATTCTACGTTGTGTTGTGTTGTAATTCGCTTATTACACCCACAAAACGTGCACAAACTTTCGCAATAAGGCAAATGAATATAAATACTTATCCCTTCGGTAGCATTACTTTCATTAAAAGAATGTATTAAAGATGATTTCCAGTTTTTTAAAGAAAAGGTATCCTGATTCCAATAAGGAACGGTTGGATAACTTGTATAACGTGGTCCTGCTATATTATATTTATTCACTAAAAAACTCGACATACCTAACATTTATATTCAAAAGTATAAGAACAGCGCAACTAAAAACATGATATATGTCATATAGTTTATTTGCAATTCGCGCTAATAAATAGTAACTTTCCATTCAAATTAATTCCGAAAAATATGAAAAAAATAAGTTTATTGGTAATTGCAGTGATTTTCAGCATGACATCATGCAAAAATACAACAAAAACTACTGAAAATGAAACATCTACAACTGAAGCGAAAATAGCAGAACCAAAAACAATTACAGTTTCCCTCGAGCCAAAAAGCGATACGAATGTTAGCGGCGAAGTGGTGTTTACCGAAGAAAATGGTATAGTTACTATGAACGCTACTTTAAGTGGTTTAGCACCAGGTGAACACGCTATACATATACATCAATCGTCTGATTGCTCATCTCCTGATGGAACATCGGCTGGAGGACACTGGAATCCAACAAACCAACCACATGGAAAATGGGGCGCCGAATCAGGATTTCACAAAGGTGATATCGGAAATTTTATAGCCGATGAAAATGGCAACGGTAGCATCTCTATTTCTACAGACGAATGGTGCATTGGTTGTGGTGACGAAACCAAAGATATTTTAGGCAAAGGCATTATTGTACACGCTGGATTAGACGATTTTACCACACAACCTACAGGTGATGCCGGCGGGCGTGTAAGCTGTGGTGGCATTATTAAATAATTTAAAAAAAATTAATATGAATAAAGCTGCTTTAATGAGCAGCTTTTTTAATTTTACATCAGAAATTAAGTGACTATGAACCCATCGGGTAATGGCTGGATAAAAAAATTACTAAAAGAAGTTGCTAAAAACAATTCTTTCTTAAACCTAGAAAACGATACGTTTTATCGTGCTCTAAGAGATTGTGGCTTTATTTATGGAAGCAATTTTGATATTGTTTGCAATGTTGTAAAGCACAAAGATCTTACAGAAGAAGAACTTTGTAAAACTAATTTACTCTTAGCCTTACTTTACACCCATTCTAACGCCAATTCCGACATCCCATTTGCCGAAAGTGCGGTTAACTTTTATACCGAAATTAATGAACTTAAAACCTCGTACTTTTTAGGGTTTTTAGGAGAAAAAAAATCGAACGAACAACTCGAAAAAATAATACAAAAGCGTGTTCAAATTGACGACAATTTTATTACCAAAAACTTTAATTATTTCATTATAAATGCCTTGTTATATATAGATATTCTGGCTTATCAGGAGTATTTAAAAAACAATTCTATTTCGGTTGATTATATAAAAAATTTAGAAGCATCTATAGAAACTATTTCTATTAATGTGCTTGATTCTAAAGAGTCTAAAAATAAATACGACGACAGTTTAATTAAACTATTTGAGGCCTCTTTACGTTTTCATAGTCATGAGACTATAAGTTACCCGGAGGCCATCTCGAATATAAACAACGATTTAGAAAAATATTACATCTTGGATTTGGCATGTATGGCAACATGGAGTGATAAAACCATCGATAAAAATGAAAAATTATTTTTAATTCAATTAAGCACCGATTTACAGATTGACACTTCCAACATTAACGAATCTATTAAAACAGTAAACGCTTTTTACACCACCCACAAAGACCAAATTGCCTTATTAAATTCTAACAATATGGTACAGAGTTTTTATAAAAACTCGAGCAAAATGGTGAAAAAGTTAATTACCAGAAATAGCAAACGTCTTTATAATGAATTAAAAGGCAGCAAAGAATTAATGGTACTGCTTACACAATCTACCACCAGAGATTTAACCAACGAAGAACAAAAAAAGGTACAAGAACAACTTTTAGACATTTTTAAATCCATACCAAGTTTGGCTATATTTATGCTTCCAGGTGGAGCCTTATTATTACCGCTGGTAGTTAAATTTATACCAAAACTACTTCCTTCTGCTTTTGACGAAAACAGAATTGATGAAGAATAATGAGTAATCTATATTTTTTTTATTAGATTTACAAACACCTCATACTAACAATAAATCCAACTAAACTTTTGAAAAAATCGTATTCTATTGAAGAAATTAACAGCTATTTAAATGGCGAGTTAATTGGGACCACTACTCATTTAATTGAAGGTCCAGAACAATTACAAGCTGCGAAAAGCCATCATATTTCTTTTATAGGAAGTATAAAATATGCAAAATATTGGGCCGCTTCTAAAGCTTGTGCCGCCATTGTAAATGATAATTTAACTATGGAACCCATAGACAACAAGGCAATTATAAAAGTTAAAAATGCCGATTTAGCAATGGCTAAAGTGTTAGAATTGTTTAATCCGCCAGCTCCAGAATTCACAATAGATATTCACCCAACGGCAGTTATACACGATACGGCAATAATTGGTAAAGGTTGTAAAATTGGCGCCAATTGTTATGTTGGTAAAGATGTAGAACTGGGTGATAACGTTATTTTATACCCAAATGTTTGTGTTTTTGATGAAACCGTTATAGGTGAGAATACGGTGGTTTGGTCTGGCACTGTTATAAGAGAGCGTTGCATAATTGGTAGCCATTGTATTTTTCACACCAACGTAAGTATCGGTGCCGATGGGTTTGGATACAGACCTAGCGAAGATGGCCGAGGTTTGGTAAAAATACCTCAAATTGGAAATGTTATTATTGGCCATTATGTTGAAATAGGTGCTAATTCGTGCGTTGATCGTGCTAAGTTTAGTTCAACCATTATTGGCGACGGTTGTAAAATTGATAATTTAGTTCAAATAGCTCATAACAGCGTTATGGGACGTTTTTGTATTATGGCAGGACATAGCGGACTTGCGGGTTCTGTAACTTTAGGAGACGGCGTAATTATTGGAGGAAGTGCTTCTATAAAAGACCATACCACCATTCATTCTGGCGCTACTGTTGGCGCAGGTTCTGGGGTTGTTGGTGATGTAGAAGCGGGCAAAACCGTGTTGGGATATCCGGCACAAGATGCCAGAGATATGCTTAAACAATGGGTTGCCATGCGGCAGTTTATGAAAAAGCAATAATACTTTTTTGAGACCTAGAAATAGATTAAATTTACGTAGTATTTTTTGCGCTAGGGATAGCAGTGAAAATCCTTTTTAAAACTTTTAAACCTGTAACATTGGCAAACATTAAAAATTGACAAATTGCAGTATCGTTTTCCATAGCAAAAAGGTTTTAAAAAGATTGTAACGTATAGCCCGACCCCTGTGGTAGCGCCCAGATAATAAATTTTACTTTAATTAGATTTTACATTAAAATGATTGAGAATATCGAAAATATAGAATTACAGTTTTTAACCGTTGAGGACTACCAGGAGTTAAAAGAAGTAATGATTGAAGCCTATGCGACCATGCCAGGGTCTTACTGGGGAGAAAAGCAAATAAAAACACTTGTAGATAAGTTTCCTGAAGGACAGGTAATTATAAAAGTGAATGGGCACCTTGCTGGTTGTGCCTTGTCTATTATATTAGATTACAATCAATTTGACGACCACCATACTTACGAAGATATTACGGGAAATTATACCTTTAGTACACACACAGACAGAGGTGATGTGCTTTATGGTATTGATGTTTTTATAAAATCTGAATATCGGGGATTACGACTGGGCAGACGTTTATACGATTACCGAAAAGAACTTGCTGAAAAATTAAATTTAAGAGGGATTGCTTTTGGTGGCAGAATACCAAATTACCATAAGTATGCTGCCGAAATGAGCCCTAAAGAATACATCGATAAAGTTAGACGAAAAGAAATTCACGACCCTGTTTTAAATTTTCAAATATCGAATGATTTTCATCCGTCTAAAATTTTAAAAGGTTATTTAGAAGGCGATAAAGCTTCGAACGAATTTGCAGTGCTTTTAGAATGGGATAACATTTACTACGAAAAGAAATCTACCAAAGCCATTACAAAGAAAAAGGTAGTGCGACTTGGGTTAATACAATGGCAAATGCGATTGTATAATACTATGGAAGATTTGATGCAACAGGCCGAATATTTTATTGACGCCGTATCGGCTTACCGATCTGATTTTGCACTTTTCCCAGAATTTTTTAATGCTCCGTTAATGGCAGATCACAACCACATGCCAGAAAGTCAAGCCATTAGAGAATTAGCTGCATATACACCCATAATTGTGCAAAAGTTCTCAGAACTGGCTATTTCTTATAACATAAATGTTATTACCGGCAGTATGCCCGAATTAAGGGACGATTTGTTATACAACGTGGGCTATTTGTGCCGAAGAGATGGCACTACAGAACGTTATGAGAAGCTTCATGTAACACCCGATGAAGAAAAAGTTTGGGGTATGCAAGGCGGTAAAGAATTAAAAACCTACGATACAGACTGTGGTAAAATTGGGATACTAATTTGTTACGATTCTGAATTCCCAGAATTAAGCCGAATTTTGGCAGATGAAGGTATGGATATCTTATTTATTCCGTTTTTAACCGATACACAGAACGGTTATTCGCGCGTGCGCTATTGTGCACAGGCGCGTGCCATAGAAAACGAATGTTATGTTGCCATTGCAGGAAGTGTTGGTAATTTACCAAAAGTGCACAATATGGATATTCAGTTTGCACAATCGATGGTATTTACGCCATGCGATTTTGCGTTTCCCGCGAATGGTATTAAAGCTGAAGCGACTACAAATACAGAAATGATTTTAATTGCCGATGTTGATATTGATATGCTTCGCGAATTAAATCAGTTTGGAAGTGTTAGAAATCTTAAGGACAGACGACATGATTTATTCGAGTTGAAGAAAAAGTAACTCTTGTGGCAAGACATTTAACTGATTAAAATTGAGCCGTTATGAAAATAAAACAATTAGACGAAGAGTTAAGTGCTATTTTACAAGCCATCATTGATAACGAGTCTAAAATAAATGACATTATTTCAGACATTGATGAAGACTATAAACTAAGTGCTAAAAATTTATGCCGCTATTTAATTTTAAGAAGTTTCGATTTAAGAAAATATCACGATAGTTTGTCTGATTGTGGCGTATCATCTTTAGGTACCCTAGAGGGTTATGTGTATAGCAACCTTTATAATGTTATTAGAAATTTAAGATTAATTCAAGGATTACCTTTCGATAAAAAGTCGGATATCGAACTCATTGGCTACAAAAAAAGCAAAGACATAGTAAAGAAAAACGGTAACAAGTTATTTAACGAGGTTAAAAAAAATCATTTTACCGAAATCATGGTAACCTTACCCAATGAGGCTGCAAGCGATAAAAATATTATAAAAGATTTTGCCCTTAGCGGCATGAAAATAGCCCGGATAAATTTAAGCCATGGCGATATAGATATATGGTCTAAAATGGTGACGTATATTCATGAAGTTAAAGCTGAAACAGGTAAGGACGTAAAAATTTATATGGACTTATCTGGACCTAAAATAAGAACTTCGCAAATAGAAATTACAACTAAAAAAGGGGAAATAAGAAACTATATTAAAGTAAAAGTGGGAGACCACATTATTTTAACTGGCAATAAAACACTAGGCAGAAAATCGAAATTTGGAAATGATAACGAACAATTAGTTAAAGCCGAAATCGGCATTTCTTTACCGCAAATTTTAGACGATGTTAAAATAAACGACATGGTTTTATTTGATGATGGTATGGTAAAATCGACCGTAGTTTCTAAAAATGATAATGCTATTGAATTACTTATAACCGATTGCTACAAGACCAAAATAGGTTCACAAAAGGGCATTAATCTACCCAATACTAAACTAAAACTACCTGCGTTAACGCCGCGAGACATAGAATGTTTACCTTTTATTTGCAAACATGCCAATATTGTGGGGTATTCTTTTGTGCGATCGGGAGAAGATGTTAAGTTTTTATATGATCAATTAAGACCTTACAATGCCAAAAACTTAGGTGTTGTTTTTAAAATTGAAAACAACGAAGCTTTTGAAAACTTACCACAAATATTGTTGGAAGGCATGAAACACCATAAAATTGGAGTGATGATTGCTCGCGGTGATTTAGCTGTTGAAATTGGCTTTGAAAGAATCTCTGAAGTACAAAATCAAATTCTCTGGATCTGCGAAGCAGCTCACATTCCGGTTATCTGGGCAACCCAAGTGCTTGAAAACTTAGCAAAAACAGGTGTTCCAACAAGAGCTGAAATTAGCGATATTGTTCAGGGCATTCAGGCAGAATGTATTATGCTTAATAAAGGTCCTTACATAAATGAAGCCATTAAAATATTAAAAAATATTTCTGAACGTATGGAAGCGCATTCGTTTAAAAAGAAAAATTCTTTAAGAGCTTTAAATATCGCTATTCACTCTACAAGTCTGCTATTTAATAAAGAAAAAATAGCTCTTTAAAATTCCTTTATTTGTTTCTCCTTTTCGGATTTGTTTTACGCAACATTAATAAGTCGCATAATGCTAAACTAAAAAAATGGTATTCAAAAGCATTAAAATATAAGGTATTATAAATTTAAATAATATTTTTGCAGCCATGGAAACGATAGAACAGATTACAAAAAAATTACAACGCGCCACTGGTGAAGCTATAGAACAATTTTCGATGATTGAAGATGGCGATAGAATTATGGTTTGCTTATCTGGCGGCAAAGACAGCTATACCTTGCTACAAATGATGCTTCATTTTCAAAAAGTAGCCCGAATCTCGTTCGAAATTATTGCCGTAAACCTCGACCAAAAACAACCTGGTTTTCCAGTAGAAGTTTTGCCTAATTATTTAAGCCAATTAGGTGTTGACTATAAAATTATAGAGAAAAACACCTATAAAATTGTGTTAGAAAAAACGCCTGAGGGTAAAACAACCTGTAGTCTTTGTTCCAGATTACGTCGTGGTACCTTATACGAAGCCGCCAAGAATTTAAATTGTAATAAATTAGCGCTTGGTCATCATAGAAACGACATTATAGAAACATTCTTCTTAAACTTATTTTTCTCAGGAAAACTAGAAGCAATGTCACCAAAATTTAGAAACGATGCTGGCGATTTAGTAATTCTTCGTCCACTGGCATTCTGTAAAGAAAGTGATATTGAAGTGTATTCGGAGTATATGAATTTCCCAATTATTCCATGTAATTTATGTGGATCGCAAGAAAATTTACAACGTAAAAAAGTAAAACAAATGATAAGCGATTGGGAAACAGACTTTCCAGACAGAAGTTCTGTAATGATGAATGCTTTACAAAATGTGTATCCTTCGCACTTATTAGACCGAAAACTGTACGATTTTTCATTGCTTCAAGAGCTAGTTTCTAATGAAGCATTGTTGTAAGTATGTTTTAAAATCTTCAAAACATCAATAAAAATCATCCTTTGCGGTTATTTTATTAATCGCAAACTTTCCGCTGTTTATAAATAGCTTGTTTACAATAAAACCTTGAAAAAATTTCCGAAACTTTATTACTAAGCTAACAAAAATCATGTTTTACTTATGCATATTGTGTTTCTTTTGGCAAATTATTTTTTCTGAATAAAACGCCTAATATTACTCGGCTTTCAGACAAATAACACAAACAAAAACTCGAACACAACCAACTGTAAACAAACAACATACAACATTTTTTTATAATTAAAACAATGAAAAAACTTCTTTTACAAGTATTATTAATATTTCCTATTTTAGGCTTCGCTCAAGAACATTCAAATTCATCAAATGCCCATCATGAGGATTTTAAAAAGATTAAAATTTCGTTCGCGTTTGCGCAAGCTTATATTCCTTCGCATCATTTACATGATGAAAGTGAAAGCGCACAACTAATACCTACAAATGGTATTGATTTTCAATATAACTTCAACCACAAATTATTCGCTAAATGGACCAACGAATTGGAATTTTTAACCTACAATTTAAAAAATGATGAAGGCGAAAAAAGGGTTAGAGAAAATGCTTTTTTAAGCACTGTGACGCTCGGTTACGAACTTTATGATAAATTTGCGATTATTGCGGGAGTAGGTTATGAATTTGAAAAATCGAAAGATCTCACCGTATGCAGACTTGGTGCAGAGTACAGTTTTTCGATAGGAGGTAATTGGGAATTATCACCCGAATTACTATATGATATTAAAGAGGATTCTCATACCGCCATTACTTGGGGTCTTGCCATTGGTATTAGAATATAACACGCTGTTTTCAAACTATAACCTGTTCTAAAAGCATTAAAGATTAAAAAGAAATTTAGTTATTATTGTGTTACAACTAATAATAACATAGGCTTTAAACCTTATGCTTCCCAGGCTACATTATGTTTTTATATAGAAGTTTTTAACACATAAAAACAACTAATAAAAATATCTAATCCTGATTTTAGGCAGTTACAACCTCGGCATATAAATCGAAATCTGCCGCCTCTGTAATTTTAACAGTTGCAAACTCTCCTGTTTTTAAATAGGTTTTTGTAGCATCGATTAATACTTCATTATCCACGTCTGGTGAATCAAATTCGGTGCGACCCACAAAATAGTTGCCTTCTTTTCTATCGATAACCACTTTATAGGTCTGCCCTATTTTGGCTTGATTCAATTCCCATGAAATCTGCGATTGAATTTCCATAATCTCATTCGCACGTTCTTGCTTAACTTCTTCTGGCACATCGTCTTCCAGATTAAAGGCATGCGTATTTTCTTCGTGAGAATAGGTAAAACAACCCAAACGTTCAAAACGCATCTCTTGAACCCACTGTTTTAGGGTTTGATAATCTTCTTCGGTTTCTCCAGGATAGCCTACAATAAGCGTCGTTCTGATAGTCATATTTGGAACGGCAGCTCTAAAATCTTTAAGCAATTGTGTGGTTTTTTCTTTGGTAGTACCACGACGCATACTTTTTAAAATAGCATCTGAAATATGTTGTAGCGGAATATCTAAATAATTACAAATTTTTGATTCGCGATTCATCACCTCTAACACATCCATAGGAAACCCTGTTGGGAATGCATAATGCAAACGTATCCACTCAATACCTTCTACTTTCACCAAGGCTTCAAGAAGCTCAGCAAGATTTCGTTTTTTGTATAAATCTAGTCCGTAATACGTTAAATCTTGCGCAATTAAAATAAGTTCTTTAACACCTTTTGCTGCCAGTTTTTCAGCTTCAATAATAATTTCTTCTATTGGTGTACTTTTATGTTTCCCGCGCATTAACGGAATCGCACAAAAACTACATGGGCGATCGCAACCTTCTGCAATTTTTAAATAGGCATAATTTTTAGGCGTTGTTGTTAAGCGCTCGCCTATTAATTCGTGTTTATAATCGGCACCCAAAGCCTTTAATAACCCAGGTAATTCTGTAGTACCAAAATATTCATCAACATTAGGAATTTCCTTTTGCAAATCAGGCTTATAACGTTCACTTAAACAACCGGTTACAAAAACCTTATCAACCTCGCCATCTTCCTTCTTCTGCATAAATTCTAAAATAGTATTGATGCTTTCTTCTTTGGCATTATTAATAAATCCGCAGGTATTAATTACAACAATATTACCTTCTTCTTCATGAACTACGTCTTTACCACTAGCTTTTAACTGCCCCATGAGCACCTCGCTGTCGTAAACATTTTTACTACAACCAAGCGTTACTACATTGATTTTATTCTTTTTAAGTGATTTCGTTCTCATACCAAAATTTAAGTGCGCAAAGATACGGAATGATTTAAGATTAACGATTTTTGATTCGTGATTTTTGATTTTTATGATTTTTTCCGATAAAGCGCGGTAAAATTGAACCCACAACCTTTTAATCCTCAACTTTTTAAGACTATTTACTAAACCTTTTATATATTTGAAAGTCCTAATTTATAAAACCTATCTTATGAAACGAATATACTTATTGTCATTAATTTTTGTAATGTCGTTTTTAAATTGCTCGAAAGACGATTCTAATAATGAAGAAACACTTTACTTTCCTCCGATAAATTCCGATATCTGGGAAACTAAATCGATTTCAGAATTAGGTTGGAACAGCAGTGCAGAGCAACCGCTTTACGATTTTTTAGAAGCCAATTCTACAGATGCTTTTATTATTTTACACAACGGAAAAATTGTAGTTGAAAAATATTTTGGCACTTTTAATGAAACAAAAATTCATTCTTGGAATTCTGCAGCTAAAACTTTAACGGCGTTTACGGTTGGTATTGCCCAAGAAGAAGGATTTTTATCTATAAATAACCCGTCTTCTAATTATATGGGTACGGGTTGGTCTTCGTTAACGCCAGAACAAGAATCTAAAATTACGGTTTGGAACCATTTAACAATGACAACCGGATTAGATTATACGGTACCCGTAAATTTTTGTACGGATAAAGAATGTTTAACCTATAAAAATGAACCAAGCAGCTATTGGTACTACCATCAAGCGGCATACACCTTACTTGACAACATCATTACGGGCGCTGTAAATCACGATTTTAAACTTTATTTCAACAACAAAATACGCGACAAAATTGGCATGACAGGAAGTTGGATTAAAACGGGTTATCTGAATCTCTATTTTAGTAATGCAAGAAGTATGGCACGTTTTGGACTTTTAAATTTAAATGAAGGTGTTTGGGATAAAACCACAATACTTGCTGATAAAAACTATTTTAATGCCATGACCACGACTTCGCAAGATTTAAACAAATCTTACGGTTATTTGTACTGGTTAAACGGAAAGAGTAATTACAAAATTCCGGGTTCTGAAACTTTATATTCGGGTAAATTGATACCTAATGCTCCAGACGATTTAATAGCAGGTTTAGGGGCTTTCGACCAAAAACTATATATTATTCCTAGCAAAAAATTAGTAATTGTTAGAATGGGAGATAGCGGCGATGAAGATGAATTAGGCCCTACTATTTTTGATAACAGTCTTTGGGAAAAGTTAAACGCATTGATTAAATAAAGTAAGAATCCCTCCTTTTGAGGTATACCTAACTTTTACTTAAAAAACGAATCTACAAACTCGAACTTATTAAAAACTTGTAAATCTTCGATACCTTCGCCAACACCAATATATTTTACTGGTATTTTAAACTGGTCTGAAATACCAATAACCACGCCGCCTTTGGCAGTACCATCTAATTTTGTTACTGCTAATGATGTCACTTCGGTAGCGGCTGTAAATTGTTTTGCTTGCTCGAATGCGTTTTGACCTGTTGAGCCATCTAATACCAGTAATACATCGTTTGGTGTATTGTCTACTACTTTTTGCATTACGCGTTTAACTTTGGTTAACTCATTCATTAAGTTTACTTTGTTGTGCAAACGACCTGCAGTATCGATAATAACCACATCGGCATTCTGAGTTACGGCACTTTTTAAGGTATCGAACGCCACAGAAGCAGGGTCGCTACCCATAGATTGTTTAACAAGCGGCACACCTACTCTATCTGCCCAAACTTGTAATTGGTCTATCGCAGCTGCTCTAAAGGTATCGGCTGCTCCTAAAACCACGTTTAATCCTTGTTTTTTAAACTGGAAGGCTAACTTTCCAATAGTAGTTGTTTTACCAACCCCATTTACACCAACAACCATTATTACATACGGTTTTTTGTCTTGCGAAATAGTGAATTCTGATTCGTTACCTGTATTGGTTTCGCTTAGTAAGCCAGCTATTTCTTCGCGAAGAATGACATTAAGTTCGTCGGTGCCTAAATATTTATCTTTAGAAACTCGTGCTTCTATGCGTTCTATGATTTTTAAGGTAGTATTTACACCTACATCACTGGACACTAAAATTTCTTCTAGATTATCTAGAACCTCATCATCTACCTTCGATTTACCAGCAACTGCTTTACTCAGCTTACCGAAAAAGGTTGCTTTAGTCTTTTCTAAGCCTTTATCGAGGGTTTCCTTTTTTTCTGAAGAAAATATTTTTTTAAAAAAACTCATTACTATAGTTTATTCGTTGAATTGTTTATTTGTTGATGCCTTATACTTTGCGTTAGGGATTGAGGCAATTGTTGGAGCTCCTCGCAGAGAGCGACTGCCGAAAGCCCGACCCCACAGGGTAACGCCCAAATACCTATGTCAAAAGTCTTACCAATAATTTTTTATGCTATTATGGCAGAGGATTACCGTATACACGGGAATGACAATTTTAAAGGATTCCTCAAAATAAAATTTTGAGAAGCTTCTTTTCAAGTCAAATATAAACATAAAAAAGCTGCTTCCCATAAAGAAAGCAGCTTTGTATATTTTAAAAAGCTTTTTTTTACTTTTTGTTGAAAAAGTCGTCTGCAAATTCTGGAGACATGATTGATTCAACAAACATGTATGCACCTGTTTTAGGTGATTTTACCATTTTAATCGCTTTAGTTAATCTTTTTGAAGATGTTTGTAACGATGCTACTGTTTTCTTTGCCATGACTTATTATTTTATCTCTTTATGAACTGTCATACGCTTAAGGATAGGGTTGAATTTTTTAATTTCCATTCTATCTGGCGTATTCTTTTTATTCTTTTTAGTAATGTATCTAGAAGTTCCTGGAAGTCCAGATTCTTTGTGCTCTGTACATTCTAATATTACTTGTATTCTATTGCCTTTCTTTGCCATTTTATTTACTTATTAAATACAGCTATTATTTTAAAAATCCTTTAGATTTTGCATCCTTAATTGCTGCAGTAATACCTATTTTGTTGATAGTTTTTAAAGCAGATGTAGAAACTTTTAAAGTTATCCAGCTGTCTTCTTCTGGAATGTAAAAACGTTTCTTTACTAAATTCGCATTAAACTTGCGTTTAGTTTTATTCATTGCGTGAGACACGTTGTTCCCAACCATTGCCTTCTTACCTGTAAGTTCACAAACTCTTGACATTATTTATAACTTTAAAATTCTTTGTTGCTTAAAATCGAGGTGCAAATATACAAATTCTTTATATTATGACAACTTAAATATTATCAATTTTTAAAAATTTCTTTTAGAAGCATCTCTAAAGCTTTATTTACGGCCTTATGAATGACTTTAATTCGATGATTTCCTAACATAAATTTTTCTGAAAACACCCCGTCTTTTGTAGCTATTGCTATATAAACAGTGCCCACATCGGCATCTGAATCGCCTTTTGTTGGACCTGCATTTCCTGTGGTTGCGATGGCATAATCTGATTGAAAAATTCTCATGACATTTTGCGCCATAGACTCGGCAACTTGAGAACTTACTACAGAAAATGCTTCGATATCTGTTTTTGAAACGCCTAAAACATTGATTTTGGACTCTGTGGAATAGGTTACAACACCTCCTTTAAAATAGGCTGATGCTCCTGAATGGGTTGTAAATTGTTCGGCTACCATGCCTCCAGTGCAACTTTCGGCAATTGCCAAAGTTTTACCTAATGCTGTGAGTTGATTTGCGATAACGACTTCTACAGAACCATCGTCTTCTTCATAGCCAGCAAATTCGTTTTTTATTAATGGGATTACTTTATCTATTTCTTCTTGCACAGAATTATTGATAAAATCGACATCATAGCCTTTGGCTGATAAACGTAAGCGCATTTTGCCTAAACTAGGCAAATAAGCTAATTTAATATGACTTGGTAAGGTATCTTCCCAAACTTCTATCCTTTCGGCCAAGGCACTTTCGCCAATGCCATAAACCAACAAGGTTTTATGTAATATGTAGGGACAATTGAATTTTTCTTTGAGTTTTGGGATAACTTCGTTTTCAATTAAGCCATTCATTTCATACGGAACACCTGGAAGCGATATAATTACTTTATTATCTTTTTCCATCCACATACCAGGAGCGGTACCCAGCTTATTCATTAACACCTTAGATTTTGAAGGCACCAAAGCCTGATCTCTGTTAACTTGTAACAGCAAACCGCCTGTGTAATGTTTCCAAAGTTCCTCGATATTCTTTAATACAGAATCGTCTTTTACAAGAGTATCGTTAAAATATTCGGCAATCGTTTTTTTTGTAATATCGTCTTTCGTAGGACCTAAACCACCTGTTAAAATAATTATATCGGCATGAGCTTCGGCTTCTTTTAACGCTTTTAAAATATGCTCTTTATCATCCTGAATGGATGTCATTTGATATACAGATACACCTATCTTATTAAGTTGTTTTGCTATAAATGCAGAATTGGTATCAATCACCTGTCCTATAAGTAGTTCGTCTCCTATGGTGATTATTTCTGCTTGCATTACAAATTAAAATCTGATTTTATTTCTGCTACGGCGTTATCAACCG
This sequence comes from Mariniflexile aquimaris, assembly GCF_042676825.1. NCBI lineage: Bacteria > Pseudomonadati > Bacteroidota > Flavobacteriia > Flavobacteriales > Flavobacteriaceae > Mariniflexile > Mariniflexile aquimaris. Next base: position 66,169 of record NZ_JBHTIB010000015.1, on the reverse strand, counting down.
CAGTTATTACAATATCTAATTGAGACGAAATGTCTAAATCTCGTTTTTCGAATTTCCCCCAATCCTGTACTTCGATTAAGATATCGAGCACCCCTAATTCGAACAAATCGACTGTAGGCTTCATTTTATGTGCCGCCTGATATGCCGTGTGATAATCTTTTTCTGCAACGGCTTTTTTAAGTCTTTCGGCATCTTCTGGCACTTCCTCTAAAAAAGCTTCGGCCAAAGTGGCGATAAAATCTTCATCGTTATCTGCCAACTCACGCACTCTAAATAATTTGTAATGTTGTTCCATTATTTTACTGTTATTGAAAATAGTTCTTTGTCTGCTATAAATCCTTTAAGTTTATCATTTGCAATTACTTTACCAACTCCAGCGGGTGTTCCTGTAAATATAATATCTCCAATCTTTAAAGTAAAATATTTCGATACATATTCTATTAATTCATCAATTTTCCAAAGCATGTGGCTTGTATTTCCTAATTGTACAATATTATCATTTTTTTTTAACGAAAATTCAATAGCGTTTACATCTTTAATCTCGGAAACAGGAAGCCATTTACCTACAACCGCAGAACCATCGAATGATTTTGCTTTTTCCCATGGTAATCCTTTGCTTTTTAATTCGTTTTGAACATCGCGTGCTGTGAAATCAATTCCTAAACCAATCTCATCGTAATATTTATGTGCAAATTTCTTATCGATATACTTACCTATCCTATTGATTTTAACTAAAATTTCGACTTCGTAATGCACATCGTTTGAAAAATCTGGAATAAAAAACGGTTGCTTTTTTAAAAGTATAGACGTGTCTGGTTTTAAAAACACCACTGGATCTGTTGGTTTTTCGTTTTCTAACTCTTTAATATGTTCGGTGTAATTTCTACCTATGCAAATAATTTTCATTCTATAAATTTTAATTGGGCGTTACCTTTTACTCATACCTACAAGGTTTTCAAAACCTTGCAGGATCGCAAAAGGTCGGGCTTTACGTTACAAGTCCTCGCACCTCCTGCGTCGGGCTGTGGGCTTTTCACTGCAATCCCTAACGCGGGCTAGTTTGCGATAGTCGGTATTCAACCCACAATTATTTTCTTATTCTACAAATTTATAATTTTGATTTCGGTTGTAGGTTGCTGAGTTGTTACCAAACAAACGACTCCTCGACAAACGACTTTACTTACTATCCTAATTTATTATTAAAACTTCTTAGTTTAATGGCCGTTAATACTTTTTTGGTATATAATGGAAAATCGGCATTTAACAACCAGCCAAAATAACCGGGTTCGGTTTCTAAAACCTCAGTTACTAATTTTCCTTTATGTTTTCCGAAAGAAAAACATTCTTCTCCTTTTTTATTATACACTATAAAGCCTGCAAAATCGGCAAATTGTTTTCTTGAACTAAATTCGGCTAAAAACTTGGTATCATTTTCTATTTCATCATATTTTGCAATTTGAGCTTTTAACACTTCAAAGGTTGCTCTGGTGTCTGCTTCCGCCCCATGCGCGCCTTCTAATTCTTCATTGCAATAAAATTTATACGCTGCACTTAAGGTACGTTGTTCCATTTTATGAAAAATAGTTTGCACATCGACTGCCACGCGATTTTTCATATCAAAATCTACTTCGGCACGTAATAATTCTTCAGCCAACAACGGAATATCAAACCTATTGGAGTTAAATCCGCCCAAATCTGAATCTTTTATCATGTTATAGATATCCTTCGCAACTTCTTTAAAGGTTGGCTTATCGGCAACATCTTCGTTTGAAATACCATGTATGGCAATCACTTCTTTTGGGATTACCATTTCTGGATTTACCAACCAGGTTTTGCTTTCTTCTTTGCCGTTTGGGTGTACTTTTAAGATGGCAATTTCTACAATACGATCGGTGGTTATGTTGACACCTGTAGTTTCTAAGTCGAAAAAACAGATGGGTTTTGTTAGGTTTAAATTCATTTTCTGTTGTGTTGTTTAACTACAAACTTATATTTGCAAAAATAAGAAAATCCAACAGTTTCAAAGGTTGGATTTATCTTTTAACATTTATTTCTTGAGATTCCTGCCTACGCAGGAATTATATTTCTCTATTACTATCCCAAGCCTCCAAATAATCTTTTACAGCTTTTACAAATTGCCCTCCTAACGCTCCGTTTACCACGCGATGATCGTATGAATGCGACAAAAACATTTTATATCGAATGCCTATAAAATCGCCTTCATTGGTTTCGATAACTGCTGGCACTTTACGAATAGCTCCCAAGGCTAATATACCCACTTGAGGTTGATTGATGATAGGTGTTCCCATGATGCTACCAAAAGTTCCTACATTGGTTACCGTATAAGTTCCTCCTTGAATATCGTCTGGCTTTAATTGATTGTTACGCGCTCTATTAGCCAAATCGTTCACCTGCTTCGTCATACCAACCAAATTAAGTTGATCTGCATTTTTTATAACAGGAACAATTAAATTACCATCAGCTAACGACGCTGCCATCCCTAAATTGATATGTTTCTTCTTAACTATAGTATCACCTTGTACCGAAATATTCATCATCGGGTAATCGCGAAGTGCTTTTGCCACGGCTTCCATAAAAATGGGTGTAAAAGTTAAATTTTCGCCTTCACGTTTTAGAAATACATCTTTAACTTTATTTCTCCAATTCCAGATTTTAGTTACATCGGCTTCAATAAAACTCTGTACGTGGGCTGAAGTCTGAACCGATTCCACCATGTGATGCGCAATGAGTTTGCCCATTCTGGTCATTTCTATAATTTCGTCTTCGCCACTAATTACCACAGGTGAAGGTGCTGGTTTTGGAATTTCGTTTTTAATTGGTTTTGTAAACTCCGGTTCTACCTTTGGCGCCTCCATTTTAGGTGCCACTGGTTGGGTTTTACCACTTCTATTCTCAATAAAAGTTAATATATCGCTTTTTGTTACGCGATTATCCATTCCTGTACCAACTATAGAATCTAATTCTTGCTGAGAGATTCCTTCTTCTTTTGCTATATTTTTAACCAGTGGTGAATAAAAGCGATCTTCGCTCGATGCTATCGGTTTCACGGCATCTTGTGCAACGGCAATGGTCTGATTAACATATTCAACCACATTTTCTTGTTCAATTTCTGGCAATGTCGAAACCTCTACTTCTGATTCTGTATCTGTATTTTGGTCATCTCCTTCTGTTTCAATTATCGCTAATACCTGACCTACCTGAACAACATCATTTACATTAAAAAACTTCTCTACTAATATACCATCCACATCACTTGGCACTTCGCTATCCACTTTATCTGTAGCAATTTCGAGTACAGCTTCATCAAGTTCGATGGTATCGCCAACTTCCTTTAACCAAGATGTAATTGTTGCTTCTGCAACACTTTCTCCCATTTTTGGTAACTTAAGTTCAATTTTTGCCATATCAATAACGTAATTCTTGTTTTTTAATTTGTGCTTGCAAAATTACTTAAAAAACATTGATTTCTTTAAATTATTTACATTAAAACTATTTAAATAACACAACCTCTCCTCGAGTAATAGCATTATCGCTTCCTATGATAAATCGTGCGTTTTTTGGTAATATTTTGTAGGTAACACCTAAGGCTTTCGGACTATCTGACATCATTTGTATAATGTCTTTAAATGATAATGTATTTGCATCGAAAACAACTTCGGTGTAATTTTTAACAGTAGTTAATTGAGATTGAACAATTATTTTTTTCGATAAAACTGATTGCAAATCCGTATTCATCTTATCTGAAACAAAAACATATTCGCTTACTATTTTCTCTTTATTTACCGGTGATTTTCTAAATAAATAAACCAATCGGATTCCTAACCAAACAAACATATCAAACAACACATTTTTTTTGAAATGCTTTCTGTAAAAGATTTGCATAGCACCATAAAAACGACGTGCATAATGCTTGTTTCTTAAAGTGCTTTCACCTTTGTAATGTATCACAGTAGTCGATCCAAAATAGTAATTTTTATATCCCGATTTTAACATTTTATACGACAAATCGATATCTTCACCATACATAAAATAATCTTCGTCGAAACCTCCAACTTTATTAAAAACCGCTCGTTTTATCAGCATAAAGGCACCGACTAAAACATCAACTTCTCCAGATTCATTTTCTTTAATATGATTAGCATAATACGCTTTCGAATTTCCGTATAATTTTTGAAATGCTGCCTTTACATAAGGAATGTTCCGCTTACTTTCTGGTAGAAAAGTGCCCATACCATTTATAAGTTTACAGCCTACAATCCCTAAATTATCTTTAGATGACGCGAAATTTAAAATAGTGGCAAAAGTGTCTTCTGCAACAACAGTATCTGGATTTAAAATACATAAAAATTCACCTTTTGCTCTATTAACTCCTATGTTATTCCCCTTTGAAAACCCATAATTCTCTTTATTTTCAATTAAAATTACATCTGGGAACAACGATTTTACCATTTGGCAACTTCCATCTTCAGAATTATTATCAACGACAATAATTTCTGCCTCTATATTGGTAATAGCAGCTTGAACGCTTCTAATACATAGTTCTAAAAAATAACGAACATTATAGTTTAATATGACAATAGATAACTTCAAACTATAATTTTAACGAAGATTCAAACGGTACACGATTAACAATACTTCTTCCTAAGGTGATTTCATCGGCATATTCTAATTCATCACCAACCGATATTCCTCTGGCAATTGTAGATGTAAAAACATTAAATTCCTGAATTTGTTTAAAAATATAAAAATTAGTAGTATCGCCTTCCATTGTTGAACTTAATGCAAAAATGAGTTCTTTTATTTTTCCTTCTTTTACTTTATTTACCAAAGAATTAATATTTAAATCGTGGGGACCAATACCATCCATTGGCGAGATTTTTCCGCCTAAAACATGATACAACCCTTTAAAAGAGCTGGTATTTTCTATAGCCATGACATCCCTGATATCTTCCACAACACAAACTAGCGTATGATCTCTATTGGGGTTTGCACAAATTTCACATACCTCAACATCGCTAATATTGTGACACGATTTACAAAATTTCACATCGTTTCTCATGGTTTGCAATGCTTCTGCCAATGCAGTTGTTTGTTCCTTTGGTTGCTTTAACATATGTAATACCAAGCGCAAAGCGGTTCGCTTACCAATTCCTGGTAACTGAGACATTTCGTTTACTGCGCGCTCTAATAATTTTGATGAGAATTCCATTGCCGCGAATTTACAATAATTGTTTGTTTTTAGGCCAATGTAAATTTTGAAATCTTTATTTGTATATTTCGGCTCGATTTAAAAAAATTATGCAACCAATACACGTTTTACTACTCATCATAATCTATTTTGGAGTTTTAATATTCATTTCTTACCTCACAGGCAAAGAAGATAGCAACGAATCCTTTTTTAAAGCTAACAAATCGTCGCCTTGGTTCTTGGTCGCTTTTGGGATGATAGGTGCGTCGCTTTCTGGGGTAACATTTATTTCGGTACCTGGTGATGTGGGCGGTAATATGTTTGGCTACATGCAAGTTGTTTTTGGCTACTTACTAGGGTATATGGTGATTGCGTTTGTGCTTATGCCTGTTTATTACCGTTTGAATGTTACATCTATTTATGAATATTTAGGCGACCGTTTTGGCATATTTAGTCATAAAACAGGTGCCGCTTTCTTTTTCGTATCTAGAGTTTTGGGTTCTGCCTTCCGACTATTTTTAGTTGCTAGTGTTTTGCACGAATTTGTCTTTAAACATTGGGATTTCCCTTTTCCAGTTACTGTGGTTATTTCGGTTGCGCTCATTTTAGCATACACCTTTAAAGGTGGCATAAAAACAGTGGTTTGGACCGATACAATTCAAACCTTACTTATGCTAATTGCATTGGTAGTTACCATCGTACTAATTTACCAACAAATGGGTTGGGGCTTAGGCGATTTTATTGGAAGCGAAGCTATTAAACAGTACGACAAAATTTTCTTTTTCGATGATATTTTAGCCAAAAACCACTTTGTTAAACAATTTTTAGGCGGTATGTTTATTGCGATTTGTATGACTGGTTTAGACCAAGATATGATGCAAAAAAACCTGACCTGTAAAACCTTAAAAGACGCTCAAAAAAACATGGTTTCCTTTAGTATTGTATTAGTTTTTGTAAACTTCATATTTTTACTTTTAGGCGCCTTATTATTTGTTTATGCTGGCTCAAAAGGCATTGAAGTACCCATGGTAGATGGTGTTGCAAAAACCGATTTGTTGTATCCAGAAATCGCTTTAAATTCCGATTTAGGATTACCAGTAGCTATATTTTTTATGCTTGGACTAATCGCTGCTGCCTATAGTAGCGCCGATAGCGCCTTAACAGCTCTAACAACATCTTTTTGTATTGATTTTTTAAACATAGAAAAACGCGAATTAAGCACACAAAAAGGAACAAGAAAAAAGGTACATGTTGGCATGAGTGTATTAATGATCTTAGTAATCATCTGCTTTTATTACATACTTAATCAAAATGTAATCAGTGGTATTTTAACAGTTGCTGGCTATACATACGGACCATTATTAGGCCTTTTCGCTTTTGGTATACTTACTAAATTTAAAATTAAGGATAAATTAGTTCCAGCCGTTGCAATAGCATCCGTGGCCATATGTTACATTATTGCAAATATACCTTCGGACTATTTTGGCGGTTATAAATTTGGATACGAATTATTGGTTGTAAACGGACTGATTACCTTTTTAGGATTAATATTGATTCGTAGAAAGTAACACCAAAGTACAAGCCGCTTCAAACTTAATATCGTTTTCCTTTAAAATTTTATAGAGTTCTGGATTCTCTGTCCCAGGATTAAATATAACACGCTTAGGTTTTAAAGAAACAATATAGTCATAATAACCTTGCTGATTCTTAGGATTTAAATACAATGTTACGGTATGAATATCGTTAAAGTCTAACAATTCTGTATTCACAACAACACCTGCAACTTCGCCGCTTTTTAAACCAAAAGCTACAGTTTCAATGTTATAATTCACTAGTTTTTGCACTGCAAGATTTGAATATTTATTCGGGTTTAACGAAACACCAAGCACTAATGTTCTCATATTCATAATGTTAAAAGCATGTTAATAATTTGAAAATAACAGTAACAGAATCTAACTTCTGTCGTCTACTAAGCAATCAATCAAAAAACAATCAATCAAATGAAACATTTAATTTTAGCATGTGCATTTCTGTTTTCCATAACAAACGCATCATATGCACGTAATTCAAAAATTCCCGACGACAAATCTGGCACTATTACTGGAAAGGTATTAGACGCTGCTTTAAAACAACCCTTACCGTATGTAAATATCATAATAAAAAATGGTAAAGACGAAGTTTTAACAGGAGTAATTACCGCAGAAGACGGCTCGTTTAAAATTGAAAAATTAGCAGAAGGCAAATTAATTGTAAGCATCCAATTTATGGGCTACAAAACATTGAGAAAAGAAGTGACAATTTCTAAAAGTAATTATAATATAAACTTAGGAAATATCTTGTTAGAAGAAGAAGCCGAAGGTCTCGATGAAGTTACCGTAGTTGCCGAAACATCTAGCATTCAACAAAAGGTAGACCGAAAAGTAATTACTATCGGAAAAGACTTAACAACTATTGGGGCTACCGCTTCAGAAATCATGAATAATTTACCTTCTGTTAGTGTTGATAGCCAAAGTGGCGCCATTAGTTTAAGAGGCAACGAAAATGTGCGCGTGTTAGTGGATGGCAAACCAACCAATGTTCCAGCGGCACAATTATTAAAACAAATTCCTTCCACTTCTATAAAAAGCATCGAATTAATAACCAATCCATCAGCAAAATACAATCCTGAAGGTATGAGTGGCATCATTAACATTGTACTTCATAAAAACTCTAATGTTGGTTTTAATGGTAGTTTTAATGTTGGATTAGCCCAAGAAATAAACGCCAATTTTAACAGTTCCGCAGATATGAATTACCGAAACGGTAAGTTTAATTTTTACGGAAATTATGGAAACAACATTGGTAAAAGAAGAAATTATGGTTTTGTAAACCGTTTAGACGATAACACACAACAATTATTTTACGGAAAAGATTCTAATAAATCACATCTTTACAAATTCGGGATAGACTATTACATTAATGACAAAAACACCTTTTCGGTATATACCAATCAAAATATTTACAACGGAAAGAGCAACAACATTGCCAGCGTAATTTTCTTATCTGAAAATGAACCAGATTTTAGACAAGATAATTTTAGCGATTACGGGAATGATACTGAAACCTACAACGCATCTTTTACACACGACTTTAACAAAGAAGGTCATAAAATACTTTTAGAAGCTGATTATAGCGTTTTTAATAGCGATGAAACGGCAAGTTTTGATTTTAACACGGCACCATCGTATAGAGATTTGGTAAAAAACAATAGAGAAAATACCGTGCTAAATTTAGACTATGAAAACCCTTTAAAAAATGATGCTAAATTAGAATTAGGTTTAGAGTATAGAAACAACATATCTAAAAACTTTTACAACACTACCAGTACATCTTTATACAATTCCGATTATGTATATGAAAGAAGTATTTACTCCTTTTATGCAACCTTCGGAAAAACACTTAATAAGTGGTCATACCAAGTAGGCGCGAGAATAGAACAATATGATGTAAATGCAGATTTTGAGCAAGACACGCAAGCTGATGCAACCTTTACCGACGAAAAATTCAGCATTTATCCATCCACCTTTTTAAGCTATAAAACCTCCGAAAAAGGCACTATTCAAGCAAGCTTTAGCCGACGCGTAGATCGCCCGGGATTAGAACAAATAAACCCGATTAGAGAATGGAGTACTCCTAGAATTACCTCGGTTGGAAACCCCGAATTAGTACAGCAATTTACCAATTCTTACGAATTAAATTACACCAAACAAATTAAAGGAGGAAGCATCACTGCAGCTGGCTTTTACAGAACTATAGAAGATGAAATTAGTAGAGCGGTATATTACGACCCGCAAGACCCCAACGGAGACAGGTTTATACTCACCTACGACAATTTCGACAACAATGCTGCTTACGGATTTGAAGCATCGAGTAATTACAAACCTCTTAAATGGTGGAGCTTTAACGCCAGTGCCGAATATTTTTTTAAAACCGTAAAAGGCGTTGTTGATAATGAAAACATCGAAGTAGATAATGCTGTTTTTAATCTAAGGATGAGCAATAATTTTACCGTGACTGATAAGTTGAGCCTTTCACTATTTGGCATGTTTAGAGGTCCAGATGAAGGCTTACAATTTAAAAGAAAAACAATGACCATGGTTAACACTGGTTTACGATACACCTTTTTAAACGAACAAGCCACTTTTAGCTTTAGTTACAACGACATATTAAATACCATGAAGTTTGCATTCGATGGAAACAGACCATACCCATCGGTTGGCGAGTTTAATTGGGAAAGCAACCAATGGCGCATTGGATTTAACTATAGATTTGGAGGTAATAAATACCGCGCCTTAAGCAGAAAACAGCGTGATGATAACGAAAAAAGTGGTAGTGGTGGCTTCCTATAAAAACGTATTTTAACAGCCTCATAATATTTGATGGTTAGTATTATTCTAAGTCTGTTAATAAAGAAACCCAAAATTGAATAATTTTGGGTTTTTTATTTTTATCAAGGCTGTTTTTTTATAAAAAATTAAATTTTAAAAAATATATTATGTTTTCCACAATAAAAACTCAATTAATACGTTACCAACATATATACAATCTAGTCATAACGAAAGAATAATTATTTAGAGTTAGTCACCTACGCACATTAAACTTCGTAAAAAAAGATTCGTATAAAAATAAAGTCTCGAACTTTAATAAGTTCGAGACTTTTCTTATAAACTGTTAAAAATGAGTTAAATAACAAAAGTAATGCAATATATTTTAATTAATTACGTCTAATATAAAGATTCTTCACAATAGTAAAGTGTTAGTTGAAGTTGATTAATAGCTAGAAAAACCCGAAACTTAAAGTTACGGGTTTTTCGTTTTATTACATTTCAACAAAAATTTATGCCCATTTAATTATAGCACTTGCCCAAGTAAATCCGCTACCAAATGCTGCAAGTACCACGGTATCGCCTTCTTTAATTTTACCTTCTTCCCAAGCTTCGGTTAAAGCAATAATTACAGAAGCCGCAGTCGTATTACCGTACTTAGTAATGTTATTTAAAACTTTATCATCCGCTAAACCAAATTTCTTTTGAATAAATTGTGCAATACGCAAGTTAGCTTGGTGCGGAATTAACATATCAATAGCTTCCTTTTGCAATCCATTTTTCTGTAAACCTTCAACAATAACTTCACTAAATCTTACAACGGCATGTTTAAACACAAACGTTCCATCCATATACGGGTAATACGATATATCTTCTTCGCCGGCTTCAATTATTTCTGGCACCCAATGTTTAATACTTGGTGAGGCAACAATTAATTTATCGGCATATTTACCTTCACTATGCAAATGGGTTGATAAAATTCCTTTGGTATTATCTTCTTCTCTTGAAAGTACACAAGCTCCTGCCCCATCTCCAAAAATAACAGTGACGCCCCTACCTCGGGTTGATTTATCTAGTCCGTTGCTATGAAACTCAGACCCAATAACTAAAATGTTTTTATACATACCCGTTTTTATAAACTGGTCGGCTACAGAAATGGCATAAACAAAACCCGAACATTGGTTTCTAACATCTAAGGCACCAACAGTTCTCATGTCTAATAAATCTTGAATTTGAACACCACAACCAGGAAAATAATAATCTGGACTTAAGGTAGCGAACACAATAAAATCGATATCGTCTTTTGTTAATCCCGCACGTTCAATCGCAATTTTAGCCGCTTTTGCCCCCATGGTTGCAGAAGTTTCATCTGATCCTTCTTTTATCCAACGGCGTTCTTGAATTCCTGTGCGTTCTTGAATCCATTCATCACTTGTATCCATCATTTTAGATAAATCATCATTAGTTACCACATTTTCTGGCAGATACTTTCCTAATCCTATAATTTTTGAGTTGTACATATAAATGTTTTAAAGAGTATCACAAAGTACAAAATTTAAAAGAGAATATCCAATTATAAAAACATGCAATTATTAGACTTTTCAGTATTTATAAAACCCTTCACTTTTAACGTTCCTTTCACAAAACTTTCAAACGATTTAATTATTTTCACAAAAAACTTAAAATACCTAACAATAATGAAAAAACTCCTGCTTTATTGCTTCTTAATTCTTGGAATGTCTTTAACGGCTCAAGAAAACTTAACCTATCAAAAACCATCAAAAGAAATTTTAGAATTGGCTGAAGCACCATTAGCGCCTTCCATTAGAATGGATACTAAGGGCGAAAATATTGTGTTTTTAAACCGAAGCAATTATAAATCCATTGAAGAACTTTCTGAAGAAGAATTGCGTTTAGGTGGTTTAAGAATAAATCCGGTAACTAATATTGGTAGCCGCACAAGATATTATACGGGCATTGCTATTAAGAATGGGAAAAAAGGCAGTATTAAAAATGTAACTGGTTTGCCTGCTGTGGTGCGTTTAGCAAATTTTACTTGGTCTCCCGATGAAAAACTCATGGCTTTTACAAACACAGTAAGCAAGGGTGTTGAATTATGGATACTGGATATTGCAACAGGTAAAGCTTCAAAAATAAGTGCAGCAAATTTAAACGCGAATGCCGATGACGCATTTACATGGTTTAAAGACAGCAAAGCACTGTTGGTAAAAACAATACCAAGCACAAGGCAAACACTTATTAATACAAAAGAAGCGGTACCAACTGGCCCTACCATATCTACAAGTGAATCAGGTGTTGAAGCTCAAAACAGAACCTATCAAGATTTACTAAAGAACAAAAACGACGAGTTTAATTTTGAGCAATTAGTCTTAGCAGATTTATATAAAATAGACCTTAACGGTACATCTGTGCTCTGGAAAAGTAGCGACATGTATTTAAACACGAGCTTTTCGCCAGACGGCAACTATGTCATGGTTACTACCATAAACAAACCGTTTTCGTATTTAGTGCCATATTCAAGGTTTCCTTCAACCACAACCATTTACAAATCTAATGGTGATTTTGTAAAAACTGTTTTAGAAGTTCCGCTAATAGAAGATTTGCCTAAAGGATTTATGGCCGAACGTAAAGGAAAAAGAGATTTAAACTGGCGAAACGACAAACCTGCAACGCTTTTTTGGGCAGAAGCATTAGATGAAGGCAACCCAGAAAACAATGTGCCATTTAGAGATGAAGTATTTCAACAAGAAGCACCTTTTAACGGTCCGGTTACGTCCCTTATAAAAACAAAAGACCGATTTAGAAGAATCATCTGGGGCAATGATGCCACCGCTATTGCAACCGATTATTGGTGGAATACACGTAACACGAGAACCTATGTTTTTAATCCGTCGGATGCTTCACAAACACCTAGCATTCTTTTCGATAGAAATTATCAAGATGTGTACAGCGACCCAGGAAATTTTGTAACCACTAAAAACAATTTTAACGAATCGGTATTAGATTTAAATAACAAAAAGGCATTTTTACTTGGTGATGGATTTAGTGCCAATGGAAAATTCCCGTTTGTTGATGAAATAAACTTAGAAACAAAAGAGACCAAGCGCTTGTATCATTCTAAATTAACAGACAAACTAGAAAACATTGTTTTTGCCTTAAACATAAAAGCTGGTGAAATTATAGTTCAAATAGAATCTAAAAGCGAATATCCTAATTACTATTTGCGAAACATCAAAAAACGTATCGCTCCAATTCCCCTTACACAATTCGAAAATCCGTTTAAAAGCATTCAAAATGTTAGTAAACAAGTTATCAAATACAATCGTGAAGACGGTCTAGAATTAACAGGCACTTTATACCTCCCAACTAATTTTGAAAAAGGAAAAAAGTACCCAATGATTATGTGGGCATATCCAAGAGAATACAAAGACAAAAGTAGCGCCGGACAAAACACGTCTAGCCCTAACGAGTTTACATTTCCTAGCTACGGCTCGCCAATTTTTTGGGTTACCAAAGGATATGTGGTTTTAGACGATGCATCGTTCCCGATAGTTGGAGAAGGCAATGAAGAACCTAACGATACCTTTATTAAACAATTAGTGGCGAACGCCAAAGCAGCTATTGATGCCGTTGATAAAATGGGCGTTATAGATAGAAATAAAGTAGCTGTTGGCGGACATTCTTATGGGGCGTTTATGACAGCCAATTTACTGTCGCATTCCAACTTATTTGCTGCAGGTATTGCTCGTAGCGGTGCTTATAATAGAACGCTTACCCCTTTTGGATTTCAAAGTGAGGAACGAAATTACTGGGAAGCGCCAGAAATTTATAATACCATGTCGCCATTTATGCACGCCAACACCATGAAAACGCCATTACTTTTAATACATGGTGAGGCGGACAACAACTCAGGCACTTACCCACTGCAAAGCGAGCGTTATTTTAATGCTTTAAAAGGACTTGGCGCGCCTGTTCGCTTAGTAATGCTACCTAAAGAAAGCCATGGTTATGCTGCTAAAGAATCTATTTTACACATGCTTTGGGAACAAGACCAATGGCTCGAAAAACATTTAAAAAATAAATAATTAGACATATTCAACTAAAAATTAAAAACCCATCACTTCTGATGGGTTTTTAATTTTTAAATGTCAGTTTGTCACCTTTTCACTCTTGGTATTTTTTTTGACTATATGCAATCATATCATTTAAAATTAAAAATTAATCAGATTCCACCCGTCCCGATAGGTATCAGGATCAGGAATGACAATTAAAACTATTATATTATGACAAAAGGAAATATTAATGTATCAGTAGAAAACATTTTCCCACTCATTAAAAAATTCTTGTATAGCGACCACGAAATATTTTTACGTGAGCTAATTAGTAATGGTACCGATGCCACGCTAAAACTAAAACATCTTACAAGTATTGGCGAATCGAAATCAGAATACGGCAATCCGCAGATTGAAGTTAAAATAGATAAAGAAGGCAAAAAACTTCATGTGATTGACCAAGGATTAGGTATGACTGCCGAAGAAGTAGAAAAATACATTAACCAAGTAGCATTTTCTGGTGCCGAAGAGTTTTTAGATAAATACAAAGACTCTGCGAAAGATTCTGGTATTATTGGTCATTTTGGGCTAGGTTTTTATTCAGCATTCATGGTTGCTGAAAAAGTGGAAATTATTACCAAATCGCACACCGATGCACCTGCTGCACACTGGACTTGCGATGGCTCTCCAGAATTTACTTTAGAACCTTCAGACAGAACAGAAAGAGGTACTGAAATTATTCTTCATATTGCTGAAGATTCTACCGAATTTCTTGATGAAGGTAGAATTCGCGGGTTACTTTTAAAGTACAACAAGTTTATGCCGGTGCCAATTAAATTTGGAACTAAAGAAATTAACGATCCAGAGCACGAACCTGCAACCATTAAAGATAAAGACGGTAAAGAAACTAAAGAACCGCATCGTAAAATTACCGTTGATAATATCGTTAACAATCCAAATCCTGCATGGACAAAACAGCCAACAGAGTTAGAAGATAAAGACTATAAAGATTTTTATCATGAATTGTACCCAATGCAATTTGAAGAACCATTATTCAACATTCATTTAAATGTAGATTATCCGTTCAACTTAACTGGTATTTTGTATTTCCCAAAACTGTCTAACGACATGCAAATACAAAAAGATAAAATTCAGTTATACCAAAATCAAGTATTTGTAACCGATAATGTTGAAGGTATTGTTCCTGAATTCTTAACCATGCTACGTGGTGTTATCGATTCTCCAGACATTCCACTTAACGTATCGCGTAGTTATTTACAAGCTGATGGTGCCGTTAAAAAGATTTCATCTTATATAACGCGTAAAGTTGCCGATAAATTAAAATCGCTATTCAACAATAACCGTGAAGATTTTGAATCTAAATGGAATGATATTAAAATTGTGATTGAATACGGTATGCTTTCTGAAGAAAAATTCTTTGAAAAAGCTGATGATTTTGCTTTATACCCAACGGTAGACGGTAAATACTATACCTATGAAGAATTATTCAACAAAATAAAAGCGAATCAAACCGATAAAGATAACAAACTAGTTATTTTATATGCTTCAGACACCGATGCACAACATGCCTATATTGAAACTGCCAAAGCAAAAGGTTATGAAGTATTGTTGTTAGATTCTCCTATTGTATCGCATTTAATTCAGAAATTAGAAAGCTCGAAAGAGAACATCACTTTTGCACGTGTAGATGGCGACCATATTGATAATTTAATTAAGAAAGAAGACACCAAAATCTCTAAGCTTACAGACGAGCAAAAAACATCGTTAGAAACACTTTTAAAAGAAGTGATTCCTTCAGAAAAATTCATGGTTCAATTAGAAGCCATGGATAGTGATGCTTCTCCATTTATTATTACGCAACCAGAATTTATGCGCCGTATGAAAGAAATGCAACGCACTGGCGGTGGCGGTATGTTTGGCATGGGTAATATGCCAGAAATGTACAACTTAGTGGTAAATACAAACTCTAATTTAGTTGGTGAGATTTTAGAAACCAAAACGAAAGCTAAACAAGAACGCTTAATTAATCAGAGTTTAGATTTAGCACGTTTATCGCAAGGTTTATTAAAAGGCGAAGAACTTACCAAGTTTATTAAACGCAGTTATGAGATGATTAAGTAACCTTGTCATTCCTGCAAAAGCAGGAATCTCATGTTATTATTTCAAAATAAACCATAAAACCACTTCAAAAACGAAGTGGTTTTTTTATTACTTTTAATCCATGCAAATCGTATCCACAAACATAGCAAAACCAACCGCCATTAATTTTAATGGTCAAGAAGTCATTACAGGCATTTACAAAACTCCAACTAAGCAACCCATTTATTTAGGAAAAGAAAACGTAAAAGACGACGAAGTCACCGACCGAAAACACCATGGTGGCGAATTTAAAGCTTGTTATTTATTTTCAGAAAACCATTACCCATACTGGAAAAACCTATACCCGAATTTAGATTGGAATTATGGCATGTTTGGAGAAAACCTAACCGTAAAAGATTTAGACGAAACCAAAATTCACATTGGTGATCTTTATAAAATAGGCACTTCAATGGTACAAATTACACAACCCAGAGAACCTTGCTTTAAATTCGGAGTGAAATTTGGTACACAGGAGGTTTTAAAACAATTTATTGACCATGGATTCCCAGGAACTTATGTGCGTATTTTAGAAGAAGGATTGGTTAAAACTGGCGACCGTCTAGAACTTGTAGAGCCATCGAAAAGCAGTTTAACTACCTCACAATTTTATAAGCTACTCTTTTCAAAAGATAAAAACCAAGAGCACTTACAATTGGCCATAAAAAATGAGGCACTACCGCAATCAAAAAGAGACAAATTAAGCGCATTTATCAAATATTGATTAAAACCGCATTCGTAATCCATAATTCTCAATTCTACCTATATTTGCACAACTTAATTTTTAAATGGCAGTAACTTTACTTTCTTCCCCGTTGCAGGGTTTCACCGACTTTAGATTTCGCAACGCCTTCCATCATTTTTTTGGTGGCATCGACACGTTTTATGCGCCATACATTCGGTTAGATGGTAAAATGATTATAAAGTCGTCGTACCAACGCGATTTAAACCCCGAAAACAATACCACATTAGAAGTTATTCCGCAAGTCATGACCAACGATGCTGACGAATTCTTGTTCGTGGTTAAATATATTCAGGCATTAGGATATAAAGAACTTAACTGGAATTTGGGCTGTCCCTACCCCATGGTTACCAAACAAGGCATGGGTTCCGGACTTATATGCAACCCCGAAAAAATAAACCACATCTTGGAGCGCGTTCATAATGAAACCGATGTGATTGTGTCCATGAAAATGCGCATGGGTTACGAAACTCCCAAAGAAATTTTAGATGTATTTCCTATTTTAGACAACTATCCGCTTAAAAACATCGCCATACATGCACGCATTGGCAAGCAACTGTACAAAGGCGGTGTAAATTTAGAAGCCTTTCAAAAATGTGTAGACAGCACCAAACACAAACTATATTATAATGGCGACATCACCTCGGTTGCCAAGTTTCAGGAGATGCAAAACCGTTTCCCAAGCATCGACCATTTCATGATTGGTCGCGGACTCATAGCAGACCCGTTTTTACCCAGCATGATTAAAAATAATACTACCGAATATCCTTCAAACAGATGGGACACTTTTAGAGAGTTTCACGATACCATTTACCAACAATATGATGCTGCACTTTCCGGTCCAACGCCCATTAAAATGAAAATGTTGGGCTTCTGGGAATATTTTTCGCAGTCCTTTTCCAATCCTCAAAAAACCTATAAAAAAATCAAAAAAGCAGGCAATCAAAAAGCATACTTGCAAGCAGTTGCTGAGATTTTAAACAACGAGAGAACAATTAACAATTAACAATTAACAATTAACAATTAACAATTAACAATTAACAATTAACAATTAACAATTAACAAAACTAAAAAACCAATCTCAACCTAAACTGTAACTCCAAGAGTATTTACTATAACTTTTCAACTTTGAAACTTTGCACCTTTGCAACTTTGTAACAAGTACAAGTTTTCAATTATATTTGCTATATATTTTAATTGAACATTTTGAAAGACCTTTTACTCATCACGCCACCGTTTACGCAATTAAACACACCGTATCCTGCAACGGCATACCTAAAAGGTTTTTTAAATACCAAAAACATCGGCGCATTTCAATCCGATTTGGGTATTGAAGTCATTTTAGAACTTTTTAAAAAGGACACTTTTCAAGACCTATTTGACATTGCTTTGGAACACCACAGCATCCAATCGGAAAATTGTCAACGCATTTATGCTTTAAAACATGCCTATTTACAACCTTTAGAAGATATTATTACTTTCCTACAAGGCAAAAAACCAACCTTTGCCAGACAAATTTGCACCGATAATTTTTTGCCCCGAGCCTCCCGTTTTAATCAGTTAGACGATTTAGACTGGGCTTTCGGTTCGATGGGAATGCAAGATAAAGCAAAGCATTTGGCAACTTTATATCTTGAAGATTTATCCGATTTCATCATTGAATGCATCGACCCCAATTTTGGCTTCAGTCGCTATGCCGAACGTTTGGGGCAAAGTGCTAATACGTTTGATGAACTCTATACACATTTACAAGACGAGCCCACTTTTATAGATGATATCACCTTAAAAATCCTAGACGAAAAACTAAAAAACATTCAACCCAAACTGGTATGTTTTTCAGTACCATTTCCCGGGAATTTATATAGTGCCTTTCGTTGTGCGCAATACATAAAAACCAACTACCCCAACATAAAAGTGGCCATGGGTGGCGGTTTCCCAAACACCGAATTACGCTCGGTAACCGACGTTCGAGTATTCGAATTTTTCGATTTCATCACGTTGGATGATGGCGAACTACCTATCGAGCTTTTAATATCACACGTTTTTAACTCCCCTCCTTCGGAGGGGTTGGGGGAGGCTAAACGTACTTTTATTTTAGAAAATGGTGCAGTCGTTTACAAAAACAACAGCACCAAAGCAGACTACAAACAAGCAGACATTGGCACACCCGATTATTCAGATTTACTTTTATCTGAGTATATTTCCGTAATTGAAATCGCCAACCCTATGCACAGCCTTTGGAGCGATGGCCGCTGGAATAAACTTACTATGGCACATGGTTGCTACTGGGGAAAATGCACCTTTTGCGATATTTCTTTAGATTACATTAAACTTTACGAACCCATTGCTGCCAAACTTTTGGTAGACAGGATGGAACAAATTATTGAGCAAACGGGCGAAACTGGTTTTCATTTTGTGGACGAAGCGGCGCCTCCTGCCCTAATGAAAGCCCTTGCTTTAGAAATATTAAAACGCCAACTGACTGTAACGTGGTGGACAAACATCCGGTTTGAAAAAAACTTTACCAAAGATTTGTGTTTATTACTAAAAGCATCAGGTTGTATTGCGGTTTCTGGTGGCTTGGAAGTGGCTTCAGATAGGCTATTAGCACTGATCGATAAAGGTGTTACAGTGCAACAAGTAGCCCAAGTTACCCGCAATTTTACCGAAGCCAACATTATGGTGCATTCCTATTTAATGTATGGTTACCCTACGCAAACCGTTCAAGAAACCATCGATAGTTTAGAAATGGTGCGTCAATTATTCGAAATCGGCGTGTTACAATCAGGGTTCTGGCATCAGTTCGCTTTAACGACGCATAGCCCGATTGGATTAAATCCGTCTGAATATCACATTATTCCGAACAAAAAAACAATCACATTTGCGAATAACGATATCGAATTTACCGACTCTACGGGTATTGATCATAATCAATTTAGCTTCGGACTTAAAAAATCGCTTTTTAACTTTATGCACGGCATTGGGTTCGAACTTCCATTACAAGAATGGTTCGATTTTAAAATCCCAAAAACGAGTATAAAACCTAACTTTATATATAATTGCTTAGAAACGGAAACACATTTTAATATAAAAGCAACAGCGAAAATAGTTTGGTTAGGAACAAAACCTTTTATTCAAGAACTTTCTAAAACTAAAAAAGGCGAAACTTACCATTCCTTAAAGCTAACATTTCATAATACCACAGATTCGTTTTCGATTACTTTAGATAAGGATAAAGGCTCCTGGTTTTTAGGCAAATTAGTTGATTTACAGCCAACAAACAACCGCTTACTGTCCTTTTTAGAATTAAAAACCGACTTTGAAACTCATTTTGAAGACTTTGAATTGTTTTGGTATTCAAAACCTATCTCCGTTCTTAGAGATAATGGCCTGTTGGTTTTATAACACATGGAAATAAACTAAAATAAGAGAACGATGCTTACAGCTATTAATCCGAAACTTCCCATGCGGAATAAGGCTATCACAAAAAACTTTTATATAAACCAATTAGGGTTTCAGGAGTTTGGTAGTGCCGACTTCGACGCGTACTTAATGATTGAAAAAGACGCCATTCAAATTCACTTTTTTCAATTTACAGACCTCAACCCTCAGGAAAATTACGGTCAGGTTTATATTAGAACCAATGACATTGATGGTCTTTATAAATCATTTTTAGATAGAAATTTGCCCATTCACCCAAACGGAAGCTTGCAGATAAAACCATGGGGACAAAAAGAATTTTCGATGCTCGATCCCGATAACAATTTGCTGACATTCGGACAAAGTGTTTAGCCAAATCTACTACAACTTATCCAATTGATTACTCTTTTTATCTTCACTAATCGTCCAGAAGAAACCCACGAAAAAGAATTGATCTGCCGCTGGTAGTAATGCTCTACGATTAAAATTACCATTCACATCGGGCGTATTCGCATATTGGTAGCCGTTAATGTTTTTAAAACCTAACACATTATTTACAGAAGCATACAGTATTTTTTGCGGACTGATCAAATAGGCCCAATTTACACTTAAACTGTTATACGCCTTTGTTTTATTGTTTAAAAAACCAGCTTCATTTGGGTTTGTAAACGTTCTTCCTGAGGCTAAGGCGTAACTAAAACCTACCTGACTGCGCCAATCGTTAATCCAGTATTTTCCAACTACCGATACATTATGGGTGTTCGCAAAATTAGGTTGTGCTTCCATGGTGTAATTTTTATAATCGCGTTTGGTATCCAACAACGAATAACTCACCCAATAATCGACATTTTTAATGGTTTTGCTATCGCGGTAAAAGAAGTCAATTCCTTTAGCAAAACCATAACCGTTGTTATTGTAGTTACTATTAAAATCGGCAAACTCTGTATCATATTTCACCAAGTTATTGTACTTTTTATAATAGCCTTCGGCTCTAAAAAGTTTCCGGTCACCATTGTATTGGTAATTCACTATATAATGCGAGGTGTTTTGCGCTTTTAAATCCTGATTGAACTTCAAAATAGCACTCGATGGATTCTGATAAAAGTTTCCATAGGCTAATGACAACTGACTTTTACCAGACACTTTATAAGCCAGCGACATACGAGGCGCCATCGAAAAATCATTAAACAAGCTGCTATATTCGCCACGTAAACCGGTTTTAAATGCTAGGTTTTTCGAAATAAATATGTCGGCTTCACTGAATACTGCAACAATATTATCATCATAACCATATTTGGCATCAATTAACGCATCATCGCTATAGTTTTCCTTAAAATTAGTAGTGAAATATTCAGCACCAAAATAAAGTTTAAAGCGATTGCTTATCCTATTTCTAAATTTAAGCTTCGCATGCATTGAGTTTTCGACATTTTCAATAGCACTATCAATAATATTTAAATCGTTATTGCCGTTAGTAAAACTTAAACCACCAAAAATTGTCCAGGTATCATTTAATTCACCTTCATAAGAACTATTCAAATAAAGATTTTTATTGTTCAATTTAAAATGTACCCCGTTTTCATAATTAATATCTTCTTGCGTTAATTCAAAATTAGTGGCATCAAAAGCACCATACAATTTAAACAAGCCTTTACTCGTTTTTTTACGAAAAACGGTTTCACCCGAAACAGTTTCAAAAGGTTTTATCCAGTTATTCCTATTTGGAAAAACCGCATTATAAGGTGCCAAATTAATATACGACACGTTAAAACTCAACGAACTTTTATCCCATTTTTGGGTATTTCCAATGCCCCCACCAAGACTCATAATAGCAATATCTATTTTTTCCTGATCGGGTTCGTCGATTGTGTTTAATAATAAAACACTGGATAAAGCTTGACCATATTCGGCAGAATATCCACCTGTTGAAAAGGTTATACCATCGAACAAAAATGGCGAATAGCGCCCACGTGTTGGCGTGTTATTGGTGGTAGGTGAATAAGGCGTAAAAACCCGAATGCCATCAATAAAAATCTGAGTTTCTTCGGCATCACCACCACGTACAAACAATCGGCCATCTTCGGCAACTGTTGTAGTTCCGGGCAATGTTTGTAGCGCGCCAACAAAATCGCCCAAGGCACTTGCGGTAGTTACCACATCTAATGGTTTTAATACATTTACCTTAGAATTATCGCCAGCTGAAAAGGTGCCGGCAGATAACACCACGGCGTCTAGAGTGTTTACGTCTTCTCGAAGTTTTACCTTCAAATTTTTCATAAAAGACACATCGCCCAACATGGTAAAAGTTTCAAAAGACATGTAAGATACGATCAGGTTTTGTGATCCAGATTTATTTGTTTTAAAAGAAAATGTACCCATCTCATCGGTAGTACTTCCATCATAAGTACCGGCTAAATACACGTTAGCTCCAGCAATAGGCATTCCTTTTTCGTCGGTAACTTTACCGTTAATGATTGATTGTGCAAGCAATTGGTTTGAAAATATAAAGCTAAAAATTAAGATTAATAATTTCATTGTATGTTGATTAGTTCGTTTTTGATGATGGAACAAAATTGAACATAAACACTCAATATACAAATTACAATTACCCGAACTGTAGAATATAAATGATGAATTGTGTTTTAGGATTTAACAATAAAAAAGATCTTGTAAATAAAAACACCGCAATTAAAACCCTTGAAGTCAGGTATTAATAACGGTGCTTAATAATATTATTTTTAGCTAATCAATTACATCTCAAATCGCTTTCGTTTAAGGAGTATTTTAGCATAATCACGACTTAATTTATCGCCATAGTTTCTATATGCCGTTTGTGCCCATTCTAATGCCAAATTGGTATCGCCCAGAACTTCATAAGACACCGCAATATTTAAAGCAGCCATACCTGCCGATTTACCACCTTTATCAACGACCTCTTTCCACACAGCAATTGCATCATGCCATTTAGCAACTTCCGCAGAGCGCCAACCCGCATTAAAACGATTCTTGTCGCTACCTTTTCCTTTTTTATACATATCGCGTCTTACCTTATAATACCTTGGCAAAAATCGTTCGATATAATCTATGCCGGCTGCATAGGCTGTTTCAGACAACACACCAGGAGCTGGTAAGCCATTAACCAAATTAAAATTCATGTAAAACGTTTGTTGGTACTGATCTGAAATTGTTTTACTATACGGATCATAAAGCCTCCAATAGCTTTTAACATCCACTCTTACATGATTTGGCAAAATCTTACCCGGTTTGCCATTTGTTAGCACCGAAGAAACTTGGTTAGCTACCGCTGATCTTATAATATCGGAATTAGAATCGAAGGTTTCTAAAACCAAAAGCGCATCGGCATCAGATTTTTTACACATCTCAGACACCAGCTTCCAATTAAGCAATTCCGGAGTCTGCCGTGTTCCGGTTCCATAAATTCTTAAAGTGTCTGGCAGTATAATATTAAGATAACTTTTGTTTCGAATGCCATCAAAAACACCCTTAATAGCTTCATCGGACGCCAGTTTATCAGAACCAGCAACTTCTCCAGTTACTATAGATTCTAGTTTTTCAGATTGCTTATCCGCACCCTTTGTTAAAGAACGGTTTACAACCAAAATATTAGTAATTCCTTCCGGCAAAATAACCGCAGGTTCTTGAGGATAATTTAAGTTTACAAAGCCTGTACTGCCGCATGATGCAAGCAGTAACGCAAGTAATGATACATACAAAAAGTAGATTTTTTTCATAATGGTAGATTTATTGGGTTAGGCTATTAAAACAATAAATATGCCACAATATTTTGGAAATCTAGCAAGAAGTGAAAAAATAAATGAATTAAGCTCTAAAAATCGAAAACGTCACCAATCGAATTAAATAGAAAAAACTATTTCTTCAATTTATTAAACGGACGAATAATAAGTCTCGCGGCCTTATCAAAATTAATGTAATTATAGCACCAATTAAAGAACACGACTACTCTATTTCTAAATCCTACTAAAGCCATAAGGTGCACAAACATCCAAACAAACCATGCAAAAAATCCACCAAATTTAAAATGTTTTAGATCGACTACAGCTTTATTTCTACCCACTGTTGCCATCGATCCTTTGTCAACATATTTAAATTCTTTTAATGGTTTTCCAGCAATTAATTTAAGAATGTTTTTACCTAAAAGCTGTCCTTGTTGTATGGCCGGTTGCGCCACCTGTGGGTGTCCGTTAGGGTAATCTTCTGTTGCCATTAAAGCAATATCTCCTAAAGCAAAAATATTAGAATAGCCTTCTACTTGGTTATACGTATTTACTTTATATCTGTTGGCACGCTCCAATAAGGCATCGGCTTTTAAACCTTTCACCGTATCGCCAGTAACTCCAGCTGCCCAAATTAAAGTTTCAGATTCTAATTCTAAACTTAAATTGGTAGTTACCTTTTTGCCATCATAATCTTTTACAAATGTATTACAATGCACCAGTACGCCTAATTTGGTAAGAAATCGCGCTGCTTTTTTAGAGGCTTCTTCACTCATGCTTGGCAGCACGCGTGGACTACCTTCTAGCAAGTAAATCTGCATGTCTGAAGCAATCAAATCGCGATAATCTTTAGGTAAAATATGGTTTTTCAATTCTGCAATAGCACCAGCAAGTTCAACCCCTGTTGGACCGCCTCCTACAATAACAAAATTTAAAAGAGCTTTTCTGGTAGCTATATCTTCGGTAATTGCTGCCTGTTCAAAATTTTGTAAAATCAAACTTCTAATATTTAAAGCCTGAGGCACTTTTTTCATGGGCATACTGTAGGTTTCAATAGCCTTATTACCAAAATAATTTGTTTTAGTACCGGTTGCAATTACTAAGTAATCAAACGAAATAACACCTATATCGGTATGTAATTCATTAGCATCGGCGTCAATACTTCGTACTTTCGTCATACGGAAATACATGTTTTTATAACGCTTTATTATTTTTCTTAGTGGATACGCAATAGAATCTGGCTCTAATCCGGCCGAAGATACTTGATACAATAATGGTTGAAACGTATGGTAATTTCGCTTATCTATTAAAACAACTTGTACAGGTTTGTTACCTAATGCTTTTGCTAAATTAATACCTGCAAAACCACCACCTATTATTACAACTCTTGGAACACTTACTTGGGGAATATTCATAATCTTTAAAAAAAAATAAGCCGCAAAGATATAATGCAATAATTAAAAATGCTCTATTTAAAATATTATTTTTATCAAGTTGTAACATTTTAAAACATTAA
Source organism: Mariniflexile aquimaris (assembly GCF_042676825.1). NCBI lineage: Bacteria > Pseudomonadati > Bacteroidota > Flavobacteriia > Flavobacteriales > Flavobacteriaceae > Mariniflexile > Mariniflexile aquimaris. Next base: position 40,933 of record NZ_JBHTIB010000015.1, on the reverse strand, counting down.
GCTACTTACAGAGTAACTAACCTATCGATTTGAATAAAGAACTAGAACATAGTTTTGTTGAATTGCTTGAAAAGCATCAAAATATAATACACAAGGTATGCCGTTTGTATACCAATAATTATGATGCACACAACGATTTATTTCAGGAAATAACCATTCAACTTTGGCGTGCGTATCCAAAATTTCGTGGCGATGCCAAGTTTAGTACCTGGATGTATCGCGTTGGTTTAAATACGGCCATTACGCTATACAGAAAATCGAAACGAACCATAAACACGCAAGAATTTAATACCGTAGAATTTAAAATAACCGCCGAAGCTTATGATGACACCGAAGAACAACAACTTAAAGTGCTCTACAAAGCTGTACACCAATTAAACGACATTGAAAAAGCACTCATTTTCTTGTATTTAGAAGACAAAAATTATAGCGAAATAAGTGAAACCATGGGTATCAGTGAGGTGAATGCCAGAGTGAAGATGAATCGAATTAAAAACAAACTTAAAACCATACTTAATCCGTAACCATATGGATGAATTAGATATACTCAAAAAAGACTGGAACAAAGAAAAGCCAGAGCATAAAAAACTATCTACGCAAGAGATATACCCCATGCTGCATAAAAAATCGTCGTCTATAGTAAAGACACTTTTTTATATAAGCATTGCCGAACTTGTATTTTGGATATTAATTAACACAATCCCGTATTTTACCTCAGATAGTTATAAACAACGCCTTGATGCGATTTACACCAACGACACTATATTTACCATTTTAAACATATTTAGCTACGCCATTATATTGCTTTTTATCTACTTATTATTTAAAGCACACAAAGCCATTTCGGTAACCGACAATGCTAAAAAACTCATGGAAAGCATCTTAAAAACCCGAAAAGTAATTAAATACTACGTCATCTATAATTTAGTAATGGCATTTGTATCCATTGTAATAGGCATTTATTTCGCAACTATCCTAGACCCTAAAGTATCCGATAATTTTACGCATTTCGAAGGTGTAGAAACCATAATAACTTACGGCATATTTATTATAGCCACGGCCATCTTTATTTTTATTATCTGGCTATTTTACAGACTTTTATACGGATTGTTATTAAAACGCCTTAACCGAAATTACAAAGAATTAAAAAAACTGGAAGTTTAAAAAGTATTTGGGCGTTACCGCAAGGGTCGGGCTTTGCACTATATCTTTTTCTCGTGCCTCAAAAAAGGATGCCGTTTCAATCCCTAACGCAGAAAATCCGTTACCTCAACAACAGCACCAACTGGCATCGTGTTCAGTTGTATTGTTCCTACCCGCACTCGCACCAATCGTAAGGTAGGAAACCCAACGGCCGAAGTCATTTTTCGAACTTGCCTAAACTTACCTTCGTTTAAAGTTATCGAAATCCATGACGTTGGTCCGTGCCTGTCATCTCTAATCTTTTGAGACCGTACTGGTAAATTTGGCGGTTCATTTAATTTAAAAACTTTGCATGGTTTGGTTTGGTACTTTCTGCCTTCAAAACCAATTTCTACACCAGCTTTTAATTGCTCAATGGCTTCCAAAGAAATATCACCGTTTACTTGGGCATAATATTCTTTATCAACTTTTTTACTATTAATAAAATCGCTCATTTTACCATCGGTAGTGAGTAATAATAAGCCTTCCGATTTTTCATCTAACCTACCAATAGCCATAATCCCTTCAGGAAAATCAAATAATTCGCCTAAAAACTTTTTAGATTGTTGCTTGCTGGCATTGCTGGCAAACTGACTTAAATACCCGTACGGTTTGAAAATTATAAAATGGCGATGTATGGTGTCTTGTTCGGGCATTTAATTTTTTAAATTCATTTTCTTAAATGTCAGGTCGAGCGCAGTCGAGACCTCTTTTTTAATTGCGGCAGCAATAAAACCTCCTCTCGACTGCGCTCGAGGGGACATCGTTTAATTATACCAAAAAACTACTGTTTTCGTCCTTGTGAGCTTTATCATTAAAAAAAGCGAAGCAATCTTTTAAATTGAATCTGAATCAAAAAAAATGATTGAAGCACAAACAGATTACTTCGTCGTAATTCCTTCGGAATAACAACTAGACGCTTTCATTTAAAATTTTAAACACCAATTCTTTAGTCGCTTTTTCTCCGTTCATTTTTTCTCTTACCGTCTCAAAAGTTACTTTAAAATCACAGCCTTGTTTATAGCTACTACAACCATACGCGGTGTTTCCTTTAATTACCGTTCCTTTTTTACATTTGGGGCAAGTCAATTCATCAGGAATTGCCTTAAGTTTTTCTGCTTTTCTCTTCGGTTCAAATTTCAGCTTGAAATTTTCGTCGAAACGCAACAACCCTTCCACGGTGCCGGTACTTATTTTAAAATCTTTTAAATTCACCGTCGAACCCTTTTTAAGTAATCGTAAATATTGATTCTCAGATATTTTTTTATCGGCATAAGTAAATGGTAATACAAAATCGCAACCCGCTTTATAATTACCGCATCCATAAGCCGATTTCCCTTTTATAATGGTTGCTTTTTTGCATTTCGGACACACTTCTGCCAAAATACCAGCGGCTTTCTTTTGCTCTGCTTTGGCTTCCCGTTTTTTTACGGTTGCTGCATGCGATATATTGGCGCGTGTGGTTTCACTGCGCACTTCGTACACCAAAGCATCTACCATGCGTTTCATGTTATTTATAAATGCACTAGCTGTAAATGTGCCTTTTTCAATATCTTTTAATTGCTTTTCCCAAGAGCCCGTTAGTTCTGCCGATTTTAACAAATCATTCTGAATCGTATCAATTAACTGAATGCCTGTTTGGGTTGGCAACACCTGCTTTTTATTTCTAATTATGTATTTGCGTTTAAAAAGTGTTTCTATAATATTGGCGCGGGTAGATGGTCGTCCAATACCGTTTTCTTTCATTAAATCCCGTAATTCTTCATCGTCTACTTCTTTTCCTGCGGTTTCCATGGCACGTAATAACGAAGCTTCTGTAAACTGATTGGGTGGCTTGGTTTCCTTTTCTAAAAACGAGGGTTCGTGTGGTCCTTTTTCGCCTTTTACAAATGTTGGTAAAACATCGGGTTCTTTTTCTTTGCCATTTGGGTCTTCAAAAACCACGCGCCAGCCTTTTTTTAGTATTTCCTTTCCCGTGGTTTTAAAAGAAACATCGGCTGCTTTCCCAATAACGGTGGTGTTAGATACGTCGCAATCATCATAAAAAACTGCAATAAAACGCTTCACTATAATATCATACACCTGTTGTTGGTTGTAGGGTAAATTACTTTGCATCCCAGTGGGGATAATGGCATGGTGATCGGTGACTTTTTTATCGTTAAAAACCTTGGGCGATTTTTTAATCTTTTTTCCTAAAAGCGGTTGTGTTAAAGCAGCATAATTAGTTAACTTTTGCAAAATGCCCGTTACTTTTGGGTAAATATCGTTTGGTAAAAACGTGGTATCTACTCTGGGGTAGGTAATTACTTTTTGCTCGTAAAGGGTTTGTGCTATTTTAAGCGTATCCTCTGCCGAAAATCCAAATCTGGTGTTACAATACACCTGCAAACCCGTTAAATCGAACAGTTTTGGGGCATATTCGTTACCTTTCTTTTTTTCGATAGACACAATTTCGAAATCGCTTTCCTTTACTCTATTTGCTAACAGTTCGCCGTCTTCTTTATTCAAAAATCGCCCTTCTTCATAGCTGAAAAGCGTTTCCCTGTACATAGTTTGCAACTCCCAATAAGGCTGTGGCTTAAAATTTTCTATTTCTTTAAATCTATTAACAACCATGGCCAAAGTTGGAGTTTGCACACGCCCGATAGACAATACCTGCTTATATCCACCGTGTTTTACAGTATATAATCGGGTGGCATTCATACCCAATAACCAGTCGCCAATGGCTCTGGAAAACCCTGCGTAGTATAAATTATCGTAGTTGGCTGATGGCTTTAGGTTTTCAAATCCTTCTTTAATGGCTTCGGTGGTTAACGAAGAAATCCATAAACGTTTTACTTCTCCCTTGTATTTAGCCTCATTCATTACCCAACGCTGAATAAGCTCTCCTTCTTGACCAGCATCCCCACAGTTAATAACTACTTCAGCTTTATCAAATAAACTTTTTACTATTTTAAATTGCTTCTGGATGCCCGAATTTGCTACCACCTTAGTTTCAAACTTTTCAGGAAGCATCGGCAAATTATTTAAATCCCAGCTTTTCCAGTAGGGTTTATAATCGTTGGGTTCTTTTAAAGTACATAAATGCCCAAAAGTGTAAGTTACCGCATAACCATTGCCCTCGTAATACCCATCGCGCTTGGTATTAGCTCCTAAAACGGATGCAATTTCGCGTGCTACACTTGGTTTTTCGGCTATACAGACCTTCATTTTAATTACATTTTTGCGTGCTGCAAAATAGGAATTTAGAAGTTGGTTTTGAAACAGAATTGTTAGGAGTTATTAACGATTAAAAAACATATTCATAGTGTTTTTATCCCAAAACCGATGCTAATTTAAAAAATGAAACCTGAAATGAAATAAATAAATTTTTACAAAAAAATTCAATTTAAACTTTTAAAAATTAAATTTACTTTATCGAACAAAATCATGTCATGAGAAAGATTTTTGCAGTTATTTTTTGCTTGTGTTCTATAATAATTTACGCGCAAGACAGTAAGCAGGATAAGGCTTATTACCCCGCTGGAACCATCAAAGCAAAGCGAACGCACCATGCAAATCATGAAAAATGCGAATATTGGTATTATTATGAAAACGGTAATCTGAAATCTACCGGATACAACTTTGAATATAAATCTGAAGGCAAAAACAAACGAGATAAAGTCGGGAAATGGAATTATTTTCGTGAAGACGGCAGCCTTATAAATGAAGGTCTTTATGAAAAGAACAAAAAAATCGGGGAATGGAAATACTATAATGAAAAAGGGAATCTATCTCATTATGGAATTTATGAAAATGGTGAAAGAACGGGTATTTGGAGCTACTTGAATGACAACGGGAATGTAAAACGCTATGGTGGTTTTAAAAACAAAAAAGCATTTGGCGAATGGCATTATTTTTCTGAGAATGGAACTTTAATAAAAAAAGGCATTCTTGAAGAAGGAAAGAAATCTGGTGAGTGGCAGTTTTATAATAACAATGGCCAATTAACTTCGATTGGTTCTTATAAAAATGGAGAAGAAATTGGGCTTTGGAACTACTTTTATGACAACGGAGTCTTATCAAAAGCTGGATACTTTGAAAACGGAAATGCTACGAGCCAATGGAAGTTTTATGATAACCTTGGTAATCTTACTCATGAAGGGTTTTACCAAAACGGCAAAAAGTCTGGTCTTTGGAAAAATTACGATAAAGATGGCACTTTAGTTACATCTGGAAGTTTTGAAGACAATGAGGCTGTTGGAATTTGGACTTTTTATCATGACACAATTGAAGGCTATTATACAAAACAATTTGTGAATGGAAATCCAACTCGTAAAATTTCATTTTATAATCAAGAAGGTGTTTTACAACGTATTGGTGAGCATGACGGAGATATGATGGAAGGTAAATGGCAATGGTTTGATGCTAATGGAAACATCACCAAAACAGCGCATTTCTCAAAGAATCTGCAAACTGGCGTATGGGAATCCTTTTATGAAAATGGCATTACAAACCAAAAAGGTTATGCTTTAAATGGCAAAGCAGAAGGATTAGAAAAAAACTATCACGAAAACGGCAATTTATATTCTACCGGAAAATTTAAAAATGGCTTGATGCATGGCGAATGGAAATATTATGACGAAGAAGAAACCTATGTCAAATCGGTGTTTTATGACAATGGGGTAATAATCCCAAACAACAATTAAACACTGCTTCTATAGTATTCGGCATAACAGTTTCAAAAAATTACTGTACAAACTTGATAACTCCCAATTTATTAAGAATGCGCATAATAAAATATGTGGGATCGAATTCATGCCATCTCACCCCAAAATTAGGACGACCACCGTGTTTATGATGGTTATTGTGATACGCTTCTCCCATCATTAAAAAATCGAAAGGCAATAAGTTTTTAGAAGTGTCTTTTACTTTAAAATTCACGTAACCATAAATATGTGCGTACCAGTTAATAATAACCCCATGAATAGGCGCCATTAAAACAATAATTGGTAAAAATAACCATTGCCACCAAGCGGTTGCAAATTGTAAAAAGAATAAAACATAAAGCGCCGTCCATATCACTCTTGAAATTCTTGAACTCGCCATTCTATCAAAAGCTAACCATTGTGGTACATTTTTGGTAAATTTTTCGTCAACTTTAATGCGTTGCTGATTAATATCTTGATACACATTTTTTGTGCGCCACATCATTTTCAACACATTTTCATCAAACTTAGGTGAATGCGGATCCTTTTCTGTATCGGCATACGCATGATGCATTCTATGCATAACCCCATAACCATACGCACTTAGGTAATTAGAACCTTGGAATAACCACGTTAATACATAAGTAACCTTTTCTGCGGTTTTAGACATGGTAAATGTTTGATGCGCCGCATATCTATGAAGAAAAAATGTTTGAAAAAACAATCCTCCATACCATAAAATGATTAATAAGTATATAACTTCCATGTCCTTTTAATTTAAAATGCAAAATTAAAGGGAATGAATTACCGACACAATGAACTCAAGTTAAGAAATACGTTTTCGAATTCTACTTAAAGCCTGTGGTGTAACCCCTATATACGAGGCTATATACTTTAATGGGATTTGTTTAATAATATTCGGTCGTTCTTCAAATAAATTCATGTACCGTTGCTCCGCAGTATCGTTTAATAAAGATTGTTCTCTTTTAGATTTAATTAAAAACAATTTTTCGGCAGTAAAACGCCCAATGGTATTTCCAATTTTAGTAGTACGATACACGTCTTGCAAATCTGCGTAACTAATACTCCAAAGCGTGGTATCCATTAAGGTTTCCAACTGATATAAGGTTGGTGTTTGGGTTAAAAAAGAATCATATGCACTTACAAATTCGCCCTGTAAACAAAAGCCAAAGGTTATTTCTTTTTCTTCATCAGCCTTCGGAATAAACAATCGAACCCCGCCTTTTTCTATAAATGAAATATAGTTTTCAATATCGCCAACATTAAGAAAAATATTTTTTTTCGAAAATTCTCGCTTAATGAGACGCGATGAAAAATAATTCCAATCGGCATCATCTACCTCAACAATCGTTTCTAAATAGCTTCTTAATTTTTTCATTAAAACCTAAAAATTACAACCCGCAAATTAAAAAATTATCATAGTTAGGCCTTAATAATAAGTCTCTTTTTTAAATAAAAATTAAAATGAGCGATAACACAACGCCACCAATGGTAAAATAAATTCCCTTTTTAAAAATTGTTGTTTTTGGCAAATACATCCAGAATGAAGACAACACAAAAAACAGAAGCGATAACCCAAAGAAAATGTTTAGAAAAAATAACGGTTGACTAGAATTGGATTTATGAAGTTGTGCCATTTTATCGAGCACAAAAGGTAATTTTTTAGTAGTGTAGTTTGCGACTCCGGTTTTGGTATTAAAAGTTCCTTCTTTAAAATAAGCGATGTCGTTTTCCACCTTCTCAATTTTTAAATCTCTGATTTTTAACTGATTTCCTAACTTGTTAAAATTGACTTTACCAGGTATCGTTTTTTCTACAACTTGCTCCGATTTTAAAAAATCGGTATCTCTAAAAATTAAAATAATACCACTTACGGCATATATGGCCATAATACCTGCTAAGAAAAACCCTAAATAACGATGAATAACTCGTACAGTAGTGTTTAATTTTTTTTGTTTCATGATGTGTAATCTAAAAAATATTTATAAAATTTAGACTATCAAAACTACTGTAGGTTTAATTAAAAGAGGGGTTATTTTTAAAAAATTTAAAACAATAACTTATCATACTGAACCATTACTTTTTAAACATAAAATACACTGCCAAGATTAAAAATAAAAAGGCGATAATATGATTGGTTCTAAACGTTTCTGTTTTAAACACGATTAAGGTAAAAACAGCAAAAACGACAAGTGTAATAACTTCTTGAATCACTTTTAACTGTAGCAACGAAAAAGGGCCACCATACCCTTTAAAACCAATTCTGTTAGCTGGAACTTGAAACATATACTCAAATAAAGCTACACCCCAACTTATCAACACAATGGCTATTAATCCTAACTTACTAAACCATTTCAATTCCGCGAATTTTAAATGCCCGTACCAAGCTACCGTCATAAACGTGTTGCTTAAAATTAACAATCCAATGGTTAATAAACCTTTCATATCGTTTAAATTTTCGTTTTAAAACATGCTAAATTAAGATAATATTAATTTGTTTGACATGAAATTTTACTAGAGCTTGCAACTAAAAACCCAACTAGTTACAAAAATCGGCCTTCAGATAATTATTCAAAATGTTATCGCGAATAAACATGCTGCAATTGTGATTATTGTTACATAACTCGCTTGTAAAATATCGAGATTATTTATAAAAAAAGCCATACTTTTACACCCTTGTAAATTAAATTTTTACTTAATTTATAATTTCATAATTTTCAATACTTTACAATACAATTTAGCAAGTTTGTAGTATTTATTTTAATTAAATTACCTATGTCTAACAATATTCTTATTGAAGATCAGTACAAAAGAACCAGTTTATTCGAAAAAGAAAATGTAAATTATCTGGTTAGAGTTTTAAAACGTTTTAATACGGTACCCAAGATAAACAACATAAACATTATTACTTCTACCAGTGCCCCAGATGTTTTTAAAATCACTCCAAATAAATCGATTACCATTGGCACGGCATTTTTGAATAAACCTGTTTTAGCATTACTTTATTTAAGATATGGTATAGAATGGCAATTATGGTATAAAGCGTTGGGTGCAGATAAACAGGATACCGTTTTATGCGATATGGCTGCTCTTAAAGTAACTCGAATATTTTATAATTTATTGCCTAAAATTGATAAAGAAAAACTAGAATCACTTGATTATTTCTTGCTTAATTTAGTTAAAAGAGAAGACCGTTTGGATTCCGAAATGCTATCCACCGAAAACGAACTACAAGCGTTTCATGGGTTAAAAAACACTAATACTCAAATTAAAGAGTCGTGGGTGCCTATTCTTGAAAATCTGGCAAAACCTACAGAGTATTTATTAATGGCAGGTGGCGACCTTAGATTGAATATCGATGAAATTGAATTGCTTAATAAATATGGCTGCAGACCTTTTCCTAGACCTGATGCCTTTACTTTCGCCTCATCAACAGCAACAAGTGTATCGAATTTTGCCTTTGATAAAACCGATAAAGTTAGAAGTATTTTAATAAGTAACAGTTTAAAATATGGTTTTAAAAAAGCCACTTTAGAATTAGCCGAATTACTTAAAAATAACCTCAGAAAAATATTCAAATTAGATGACGCCTGCGAAATTATTTTTTCACCATCAGGCACCGATTCATCTCTTCAAATAGCGGCGATAACGCAAATTATTTCTGATAAAGAAATTACACATGTTTTAATAGCTTCAGACGAAACTGGCAGTGGGGTTCCTGCAGCATTAAAAGGCTGTCATTTCGAAAACACAACGGCGCTTAACTATCCTATTAAAAAAGGCGATAAAATAGAAGGTTTTAGAGATATAGAATTAATAAAAATTCCATTTAGAGACGAAAACGGCGCCTTAAAATCGTCTGCACAATTAGACGAAGAAGTATTTAATGCCGTTTCTAAAACGAATGACCTTGGCAGACATGTGGTACTGCATACCATGGATCAATCAAAATTAGGTTATCAATCACCTAGTGAAAAATTAATTAAAAAACTGAATACCATCGACAAATTATCGATGCAAATAATTGTAGATGGCTCACAGCTTAGATTAGACCCTAAAGACATACAGAATTATTTAAACAAAGGCTATATAGTTACCATAACGGGCAGTAAATACTTTACAGGCCCTCCATATTCAGGCGCCTTAATTTTACCGGAATGCGTGAGTAATTTAATCCTTTCTGCAGAAAATACTTTACCAAAAGGTTTAACCCAGTATTACAATCATTCCGATTGGCCAGCAACCTGGTTTTGTTCTCAAGATTTATCAGACGGCTATAATTATGGCTCCTATATGCGTTGGAATGCTGCCATAGTTGAAATGGACAGGTACTACAAAACACCTGTTTTATACAGAAATATGGGCATTGAAATGTTTTGCAATTTTGTGGATGATTCTATAAAAGATGCGACGTTTTTAGAACCGCTTTATGGCGACGAAACCAACACCAACACCTATAAAAGCAAAGAATTTGGTATTCGAAATATCCGTACCATTTTCCCGTTCTTTATCCTTAAAAACAACGAAGTATTATCAATAGACAACGTAAAGAAACTTTACACTTTATTAAATTCTGATTTATCTGATCAATTTGAAGATGCTCCGTTAGAAATTATTCGGCTTGCTGCCCAAAAATGTCATATCGGGCAAGCTGTTAATGTAAAATACGGCAACGATATTGAAAGTGCTATTTTAAGAATTAGTTTGGGTGCCAGAGTTATTTCAGAAAGCTGGGTAAACAGAGATATAAGTCTGTTTTTTAGAAATATAGAAGCACAAATGTCTCAAATTACTATCATTATTAAAAAGATTGAATTGATATTAAGTCATCCAAAATTATTGAAATAATTTACGAGTAAAACCGACTTCAAATATAACGTTAATGCATCTCGTATTTTTTTATAAGATGCATTAACTGTTTTTAGACGCTTCCTTAAAAAACCAATAAACTTAACTACCAATTATACACAGAGTTCTAATTAGAATCGGCGTGCATTTCCATAATTAAATTGGCTATTAAAGCGGTCCATCCTGTTTGGTGGGAAGCTCCTAATCCTTTACCGTTATCGCCATCAAAAAATTCATAAAATAAATGCAGGTTTTTAAAATGTTCGTCTGTTGAAAACTTCATTTCAGGATCGTCTGAATGATATTGAAACCTTCCATCTGAATTCACTTCAAATAGTTTTATTAATCGCTTAGTTATTTCGTTGGCAATTTCTTTTAAGTTAAGTTTTTTACCAGATCCGGTTGGAAATTCATATTGATAGGTTGGTCCGTAAAAGGTATAATACTTGCGCAAAGACTGAACAATCATATAATTTAATGGCATCCAAATTGGCCCACGCCAGTTCGAGTTACCACCAAACATGTTTGAGCGACTTTCACCAGGTTCGTATTGTATTTGATGATGCCCATGATGCTGAAACACGAACGGATGTTTTTCGTGGTACTTAGAAAGCGAACGTATGCCATAGTCTGAAAGAAACTCGTCTTCGTCCAGCAATCTTTTAAGAAGGTGTTCCAGCCTAAAACCGCGCATGATGGCAAAAAGATAGTTGCCATCGGCATTCGTTTCGTCTAAATTTGTAATTAAAGACGCCAGATCGGGTCGGGTTCGTATGATTTCATTCGCGCGAATTCGAAACTCCTTCAACTCTTCAAACAAATCTTTGTGCATAATTTCTACCGCAAACATCGGAATAACGCCCACTAAAGAGCGTACTTTTAAACGATCGGTAACGCCTGTAGACATTTCTACCACATCGTAATAAAAATTATCTTCGTCGTCCCAAAGCGATATATCTTTTTTACCAATATGATGCATTGCCCATGCGATATTTAAAAAATGCCTAAAAAATTTAGCTGCTGCTTCTTCGTAAATTTTATTGGTTTTAGAAAGTTCTAACGACATGCGAAGCATATTCAGTGTAAACATCGCCATCCAACTCGTAGCATCTGCCTGTTGCATGCGTGTAATACCTGGTGGCATATGGTTTCGGTCGAATACACCTATGTTATCCAATCCTAAAAATCCGCCTTCAAACAGGTCGGTTCCGCTTTTATCCTTTTGGTTTACCCACCAAGTAAAATTAATAAGTAGCTTTTGAAAAGCATTTTCTAAAAACATGGTATCTGCTTTACCAGTATAGTTTTTATCTTTTTCGTAAACATTCCATACTGCCCACGAATGCACTGGCGGGTTTACATCGCTAAAATTCCATTCGTATGCAGGAATTTGTCCGTTAGGATGCATGTAACTTTCTTTTAATACCAGCAACAACTGTTCTTTAGCAAAATAGGGATCGATTTCTACAAATGATGCCATATGAAATGCCAAATCCCACGCTGCATACCACGGATACTCCCATTTATCTGGCATGGAAATAATATGCCGGTTGGTTAAATGTTGCCAGTTATAATTTCTAAGGTTAGATCGGTGAGGTTTCGTTTCTCCAGGTTCGCCAAATAACCATTTAAAAACATCGTTATAATAAAATTGTTTGGTCCATAACAATCCAGAAAAAGCACTTTTAGCAATAGCTTGTTCCGATTTTGGAATCTTCGCATTTATCGTTTCATTATAAAATGCTTCACATTCCGATATTCTCAATTTAAAAATAGTATCAAAATCTACCCAAGGCTCGTCAACTTTATTTTTGCTTAAACGCACCTTTACGCTTTTTTCTTCGCCAGCTTTAAGTTTTAATTTATGCCATACTGCAAGTTTCGATCCGTTTTTTTCAGGATTTACCGTAGGTTTATTATCAACCACGTAATCATTAATACCGTCTTTAACATATTCCACTTCATTAGGAATATTATAAATTCGCTTATTATTGGTCTCGTTATCACAAAAAAGTTGTTCGCCCTTTTCATGATAAAAATAATACCTGCCATTTCTTGCACTTCGGGATATCACGCTGTTATCAGATAGTGCTTTTATTGTTGGTCTTGAATGTCTTTTATTATGCTTCCAAAAATTACGAAACCACAGATGTGGTAGCACATGAATATCGGCGGTTTTAGAACCCCTATTCACCACCGTAATTTTCAATAAAATATCATCCGTATTGGCTTTGGCATATTCTATAAAACAATCAAAATAAGCATTTTCATTGAAGCTACCAGTATCTAACAACTCGTATTCAAATTGATCTCTCCCAATTCTATTTCCACTTAACAAATCGCTATAAGGAAATTCCTTTTGTGGATATTTATAAAGATATTTACAGTATGAATGTGTTGGTGAAGACACTTGGTGAAAATATAGCTCTTTTACATCTTCCCCATGATTCCCTTGATTGTTGGTTAAACCAAAAAGACGTTCTTTTAAAATAGCATCTTTTCCATTCCAAAATGCCGGAGCTAAACATAATATTTCTCTAGAATCGCAAAAACCACCTATTCCTTCTTCGCCCCATCTGTAAGCATTACTCCGTGCCTTATCATGATCTACGCAATCCCAGGCATTTCCATGTTGGCTATAATCTTCACGAACCGTTCCCCATTGTCTTTCGGCTAAATACGGTCCCCATTTTTTCCAATATTTGTAATTGTCAGATATCGCTAATCGTTCTGCTTCTGTCCCTTTCTGAATCATGCTTAATATAAATTACTGTTCTGGTGTTTATTTATTTGAATGTATAAAATAACAACTTCACTCAAGATATTTGAATAAATAAACTTGACATATGCCATTTTTTGAATGTGTAAAATAAATATTTTTTTCTGAATGGCTTTAACCCAAGATAACTATTGTCTAATTGCCTTTTTTGTTAGAATTATTTTAATTTTTCGTAATAAATATTCGAAAAATTTAAAATACTACACAAACTAGCATTAGCTTATCTCACTTAAATAAAAAAAACAGATATTGTGATTACCAATTTCGAAGTTTATCCAGTTCTTCCTGAGCTTTTAATTCTTCTTGCGAAACAACTTTTAAGAATGACGGATGTTGCTCGATGGCATATTCTATTCGTTTTACAATCTCTTCGGTGGATTCGTTATCATAATCTATAACTAACGGCTCTTTAATTTCGAACGTTTGAAGAATATTTTTCTTTTTTATACGCAGTCCTTTTTTATCGAAAGAACGACGAAACCCATCTATCACAATAGGCACCACCACCGGTTTATAGCGTTTAATTATATGTGCCGTTCCTTTTCTAATTGGTTTAAAAGGTGTTGTGGTTCCTTGAGGAAAGGTTATAACCCAACCATCGTCTAAGGCTTTTCCAATATTACTAATATCGCTCATTTTTACCTGTCTGTTCACATCTTGCCCTTCTGCTCTCCAGGTACGTTCTATACTTATAGACCCAACATAAGCTAAAATTTTGGGCAATAATCCTGCTCTCATGGTTTCTTTAGCAGCCACATAATATATGTTAAGCTTTGGATTCCATAAATAACCTACATTTTTTATAGAATCGGTTCTGCCACTTAAACTCGCATTAAACACATGAAACATGGCAACCACATCGGCAAAGTATGTTTGGTGATTCGATATAAATAGTACGTTTGTGTCGGGTAAGGTCTTAATAATTTCAGAACCTTCTATTTGCAGTTCATTAAAGCCTCGAAAACGTTGGTGCGTAAGGACTCCTAGTATTCTTATGAGCCATTTTTTTACAATTAGTATATGCCCAAACGGATTTCGCTTAAATAATCCCATAAATCACTCCTCAAAAATTGGTTAGATGCTACAAATGTAATAATTCTATCGTTTACAAGAGTTGTTTTAGCACGTCTTTAATTTCGCTTAACATCATGGCGGTTGCTCCCCAAACTACATAATCATTTAATTTAAAAGCAGGAACCTCAACCTCAACACTATAGGAGGTTCGCACTTTCTTAGTTATTATGTTGGCATCATCAAAAAACTGGATTAAAGGCACCTCGATAATTCTTTCAACCTCCTCGTCTTGCTTAATAAACTGTGGTGTTTGTTTCGATATTCCTAAAAATGGCAACACATAAAAATTACTAGGTGGTATGTAAACTTCAGATAATTCGCAAACTACCTCAATTTGTTCCACAGGCACACCAATTTCTTCAAAAGTTTCTCTTACCGCTGCTGCCTGTAACGACACGTCAAACTTTTCCAGTTTTCCTCCTGGAAAAGCAACCTGCGCCGAATGCACGCCGCTATAGGTGTTTCTTAAAATCAGCACAAAATGTGTTTTAAAATTTTTATCAGGATAAAACAAAGCCATTACACCAGCCTTCTTAGCATATTTTATCGCCTCATTTTGTTGTTTAATTAATTCATGCCGAAACGGTGGCGCCATTTTAAACTGAGAAGCTTGGGCTGGAAGCGGGATATTCTTTATTTTTGAAATTGAAATTAAAAATTCATCAAAATTCATTCTCTATGCGCGTTATTCTACTTTTAAGTGTTTTTGTTTTATTTCTGAATTGTGAAGATAAGAAAACCACTAAGAAAAATAAGATAGATTCTTCACAAACTGTGAATACTGAAGAAGATTTTGTTGAAGACATGGAAGACACTACTTCGACTGCAAAACGACGTTATCCGGTACTTGATAGTAAAAAAGCGATGTATTTCTTTTTAGAATATGATAAGAACAACAAAGAAAACAAAGTCAGAATTACAACAGATTTGGGATCGATTGATATTTTATTATTCGAGGAGACAAAATACCATCGTGCTAACTTTATTTTTTTAACAAAACAGAACTATTTTAATGGCACACAATTTTATCGGGTAATCGATAATTTTATGATACAAGCAGGAAATAGCGATGATAAAAAAACAGCTAGAAAACGCGCTCATATTGGAAAATACTTATTGCCACCAGATACCAACAGAGGTTTTAAACACGACAGAGGTGTAATATCGATGCCTAGTAGCGAGATAGACAATCCGCATAAATTGGCTTCTCCGTTCGAGTTTTTTATAGTTCAACAAAAAGGAGGTGCGCACTTTTTAGATGGCGATTATACCATTTTTGGTAAAGTTATTAACGGAATGGATGTTGTTGATAAAATTGCAGCTGTAGAAACCGATGAATCCGACTGGCCTTTGCGCAATATATTTATACGAAAAGTAGAAATCATTAAATAAATTATAAATACGGCGTGAAAGACTTTTGGAATGCTAGATATAAAGAAAAAGCGTATGCCTATGGTAAAAACCCTAACCTATTCTTCAAGGATTCGCTAGATAAACTAAATGTATCAGGTAAAATCTTATTGCCCGCCGAAGGCGAAGGAAGAAACGCTGTTTACGCAGCAAAAAAAGGGTTGGATGTTTTAGCCTTTGATATTAGTGCTGAAGGTAAAAACAAAGCACTCAAGTTAGCACAATTAGAAAATGTTGAAATTGATTATCGGGTTGGTGAATTAAACCAACTGAATCTAAAAAAGAACAATTTTGATGTCCTTGCCTTAATTTATGCTCATTTTCCTGAAAATCAAAAAAAGGAGTTACACCAAGAACTTGTGAAATTAATAAAACCAAATGGCTATATAATTTTAGAAGGTTTTAGTGTCAATAACCTGGCTTATCGCGAAAAAAACCCCAACGTTGGTGGACCCGCCAATGCAAACATGTTATATTCGGTTGAAGAAATGAGAGATACCTTTAAAGATTTTGAAATCATTGAATTACAAGAGACCGAAGTGGAATTAAACGAAGGCCAGTTTCATAACGGTTTAGCTTGTGTAATACGATTTATTGGCAAAAAAATTGCATCCTAATTAACATACTAACCAATTAAATATCAAAAATAAACACCTAATTTTTCATTTCATGCTTATACAAACTAGGTAAGCTAATTTTAAATTTAACAGCAATTAAGCGAACAGCTATCACCACAGAACCCGCAATAACAAACACAAAATTATAGTCTATTGGAAACTTACGAAGTAAAAAATAGGTTAATCCGCCTAAAATACATGCGGTTGCATACACTTCTTTCCTAAAAATAACGGGTATTTCGTTACAAAGAATATCTCGAATAACACCTCCAAAACAAGCGGTTATTGTCCCTAACGATATGCAAATAATAGGATGCAAACCAATAGCTAGTCCTTTTTCTATCCCTACAACGGTATACAAACCAATTCCAATCGTGTCGAATAAAAACAAAGATGTTCTTAAAAAATCCAGCCGCTTTCTAAATATAATAGCAAAAATGGTAGCTCCTAAAATAGCATAAACATAAATCATGTTCACCATCCAAGTTACTGGTGTAAAACCTATTAACACGTCCCTTAACGTTCCACCACCAACAGAGGTTACAAAGGCTACAATAAGCACCCCAAACACATCCATTCTTTTTTCTAACGCGACCAACACCCCAGAAATGGCAAAGGCAAAGGTTCCAAGTATTTCTACAATCTGAAAAAACATATTTTTTGTAATTGATTTAGCCCATTTTAAACACTCACAAAGCGCGAGTCGTAAAATGATTGTTGTTTTTGCGATGGCAAAAGAAAACAATTCTTTTACATATTTTGGGTATAATAGTTATAATCTTTTAAAATAGTATTTAAAAATTCGATATCGTATAAAGGGGAATCTATATTTAGCACTTCCGATACTTTATTTCGCAATAAGGTAAGTGTTTTATAATCACGATTTTTCTTAGAAATTTGAAAAGTTTCTTTTATAATTCGAACATCTTTATCAGTGAGTTTTGTTACATTATTAAACACAGGTACATAATCCACATCAATATCTTCTAAAATGGTACTTGTAATTTTATGCTTTTGTTTCACACTAATAACCACAGTTCCTGCAGCGGCATCACCAATGCGTTGTTTTTTCTCAGAAAGCAACATACTTAAAACACCAATAGAAGCAAAAAATAACCAAACATCAACAATACGTAACATCCATCTAACCAATAAATTATACCATTCTGTTGGCGCGCCGTCTAAACGCACTACTTTAATTTTCATGATCATTTTACCCACGGTTTGCCCGTTAAAAATGATATGACAAAGCAACGAATAAAAGAAAGCTGGTAGTAAAAACAAGCCTAAAAATCCACGTTTAGTCCAACTATCGGTATCAAAAATTTCAGAGAGCTCTACTAAGTTTTCCATCATAGTAATATAGGTCAACAAAATAAGACCGTCTATTAAAAAAGCAACGAAGCGCTCTCCCACCCCAATTAATTTGTAATCTAAGTTTACATTTTGTGCTGTGTTAATTGCTAATCTGCTCATTGAAATGTATATTCGTTCTTTATTAAAAAAGTTTTATGCGCGAAGCTTCTTTCGTTAAGCAAAATAAGGAAAAATGGATGGTTTTTGAAAGTGCATTACATAATAATGCAAAAATAAATCCTGATGACTTAGCTTCCTATTATATTCATCTTACAAACGACTTATCGTACGCACAAACCTATTACCCTGATAGCAAAACCTTGCTATATCTTAATTCGTTAGCTTCAGAAGCCCATCAAAAAATTTACATTACCAAAAGAGAATCTAAAAACAAAATTGTATCGTTCTGGAAGTATGAATTTCCTTTGTTTTTTAAAACATATCATAAAACGCTGCTCTATGCTTTTTTAATATTTATGTCTGCCGTTTGCATCGGTATCGTATCTACATTAAATGATGATTCGTTTGTACGTTTAATTTTAGGCGACCATTATGTAAATATGACCATTGAAAACATTGAAAATGGCGAACCCATGGCCGTTTATAAAAGCGGAAGTAATATTGGATCGTTTTTAGGCATTACCATAAACAATATTAGAGTAGCCATTATTGCTTTTGCATTCGGTGTGTTTTTTAGTGTTGGCACAATGTACATTCTGTTTAGCAATGGCATTATGCTAGGCGCCTTTATAACATTTTTTTATAACTACGGCATTTTAGAGAAAACATCGACTATTTGGCTACATGGCACCATCGAAATATCGGTAATTGTCATAGCCGGTTGCGCAGGTCTTGTAATGGGAAACAGCTTTTTATTTCCCAAAACTTATTCGAGACGTGTAGCTTTTACAAAAGGAGCCAAAGACGGATTAAAAATAGTGGTTAGCACGATTCCGTTTTTTATAATCGCTGGTTTTATTGAAGGATTTATTACAAGATACGGCGAACAAATGCCCTCGATAATATCGTATGGCATCATAAGTTGTTCTCTTTTTTTAATCGTATTTTATTATATTATTTACCCCATTAAACTTAACAAGATTTACAAATCTGAATTGAATAAAATCAAATAAACGTGAATACACCGTACATAGAATTTCGAAACAGAAATGCCTTCGGAGACATCATAAATAGTTATTTTTTATTTCTTAAATACAATTTTAAAAAATACACCGCCTTATATCTACGCTATAATGCCTTAAGTATTATTCTATTAATTACTGCAAGTTATTTATTGGTAACGGGTTTTATGGGCTTAGCAAGTAGAGATTTTAGATTCGGTATGAATAACGATGGCGAACATACCATCTATTTAATTGTTGGAGCTATTGTTTTAGTGCTTATACTTTTTATTACGGCGCTTATAAACTACAGTTTTTCAAGTGCCTACCTTGCAAATTATGTTAATTACGAGGGCGAGTTCGAATCTAAAACTGTCTGGCAAAAAATTAGAACCAATTTAGGTACCATTTTAATATTTATTGTTTTAGGTGCCGGACTTTACTTTGGCTATTTAATAGTCTCAATAATTTTTGCTTTTATTCCTATTATTGGAATGCTTATACAATACGGACTAAGCTTTTTGCTGACCGCGTTTTTCGGTTTGTCTTTTATGTCTATTTTTTCGACTGATAAAAACATAAGTGAAGCACTTTCTGAAGGTTGGTCATTTACCTTTTCTAGCCTTGGCAAAGTAATTTTATACGGATTGGTAATAGGTATTTTAAATTTAATGATTACCATGCTTATAATTTCTATACCTGGTTTTATTATAGCGATTTACGTTTATTTTTCAATAGAAAGCCATGTCGATTTAATTACAAGCGTATTTGCCAATGTTGTTTTCACATTAGGCTTTGCCATGTTTTTATTGGCGTTTATATATTCGCAAGCGTTGTCGCAAGTAGCCTACGGTGTGCTGTATTACAATATCTATGAAGAAACAAACAATGAATTTTTAAGAAGCAAAATCGATCAAATTGGTGTTAATGAATAAAAACATTCAACATATCTTATTATTCACTTTTGGTGTTTTATTTTCGAATATTGGCGTTTGTTTTTCACAAGAATACGTACAGAAAGACACTTCTAATATTAAAGTCAAGCACTTTAAAGAAGCCATAAAAGAACGCTATAAAGGAGATGATTTTAATTATTCTATAAACGACACAGGCGGCGTTAACCTAATTCAAAGGGTTTTGCAAAAGTTTTTTGGCTGGCTAAATGATATTTTTGGTGTTAATATAGATTTCATTAATTACAAAACCCTCGAGTATATTGTTTACTTGTTTTTAGCTATTACAACGCTATATCTGCTTATTAAATTTTTAATGCAAGCACCTGTCAATTCGGTTTTTAAAAATGAAAGTCAGGATATTAACGACTTCAACTATGTTGAAGAAAACCTTAAAGATGTAAATTTTGAAACCTTAATAGACGATGCCTTAAATGATAACAATTACCGATTAGCGACACGCTATGCGTACCTAAAAAGTTTAAAACTACTGACTAATAAGGAAATAATTGAATGGCATTACGATAAAACCAACAGCGAATATCTTAACGAAATAAAAGACGAAAACACGAAAATTATATTCAAACGCATTTCGTATATATATGATTATGTTTGGTATGGTGAATTCCCCATAGATAAAGCTATTTATGATAAAAATCTTGCTGATTTCGAAAAAATAAACACTCTACAACATGGATAAACGATCTAAAATAGCCCTATACGCCATAGGTGTTGTGATCGTTTTAATAATGATTGCAGAAATAACCAAACCCAAAGCATTAAATTGGCGCGATTCGTATTCGGCATCCGATAAAATCCCATTAGGATGCTATGTTGTTTTTAACGAACTAGAAAGTTTTTCTAATCAACCAGTAACCACCTCAACAACAAATAGTTTCGAAAGTTTAAAGACATTAGCAGACGCATCAAAAACAACAAGTGTTTTTATTAATAATTTCGTGTCATTCGACAAACAATCCTCTGAAGCCTTATTAAAATATGTTGAAAACGGAAATACCGTGTTTATTAGCACCAACTATTTTTATGGAATTTTAAGCGATACTTTAAACATTAAAGTTGGCACAGACGCGAATGGGCTTTATAAAAAACCTTCATTAAATTCCTTTACCAGCCCTTATTTAAAAAAGTACGAAAAGCGCTTTACAGATGTTATAGAAAACAGCTATTTCATAAAAATAGAAACAATTAATGCCGTGGCATTGGGTACTATTAAAATTGACAAAGGTGATAAAACAATTAACGATACTATACCAGATACGAATATTAATTATATAAAAATGCCTTATGGCACCAAAAATGGTGCTTTCTATATCCATACCAACCCTTTTGCATTTAGCAATTATCACATGCTAAACGATAAAGAAGATTATGCGGCTACCGTACTTTCTTATTTACCAAAACAGCCCATAATTTGGGACAACTATTATAAAAGCGGAAGAAAAATAATTACAAGTCCGCTGCGATTTGTGCTGCAAAATCAAGCTTTAAAATGGGCCTTTTACATCGCACTTTTAACATTCGTTCTGTTTGTTATTTTTAAAGGAAAACGAACTCAAAGAATTATACCTGTTGTTGAACCTCTAAAAAATGCCACCTTAGATTTCACTAAGACTATTGGCGATTTATACTATCAACACGGCGATTTTACCAACATCATCAAAAATAAAATTCAATATTTTTTAGAACAAATTCGGTCTAAATACTACCTTAACACCAACGAATTAAGCGAGAGTTTTATTACTAAATTAGCCATTAAATCATCCAACAAAAAAGAGGATACTAAAGCATTAATAAACTTTATTGTTTATTTAAAATCGAAGTCGAATCATACCGAAAATGATTTGATACAACTCAACAATCTTATAGAAAAATTCACAAAACAAACATCATAATGGAAGAACAAACTCCGGAAAATCAGGATATAAATTTTGAAAGTAGAATAAATTTAAAGCCACTTCAAGACCACGTTGAAGCCATTAAAAAAGAAATAGGCAAAATTATTGTTGGTCAAAATGAGATGATAGAACTTCTTATTATTTCAATTTTATCAAATGGCCACACGCTTATTGAAGGAGTGCCAGGTGTTGCAAAAACCATTACGGCAAAACTTCTTGCTAAAACACTGGCGGTAGATTTTAGCAGAATACAGTTTACCCCAGATTTAATGCCCAGCGATATTTTAGGAACCTCCATTTTTAATGTAAAAACCAACGAGTTTGAATACAAAAAAGGCCCTATTTTTTCGAACGTTATTTTAATTGACGAAATTAACCGAGCTCCTGCCAAAACACAAGCCGCTTTGTTTGAAGTTATGGGCGAACGCCAAGTAACTATGGATGGTACTAAATACATTATGGAACCTCCTTTTTTAGTATTTGCCACTCAAAACCCCATTGAACAAGAAGGGACTTACAGATTACCTGAAGCACAATTAGACCGTTTTCTGTTTAAAATTAATGTGGATTACCCATCACTCAATGATGAAATACAAATTTTATTAGAAAACCATCAAAGGCAAGATACACTCGATTTTGATTCTGTAGTCCCGGTTTTAAATGCGAAACAAATAGCTCACTATCAAAATTTAATTAAGCAAATTATAGTTGAAAATCATCTTTTAACTTACATAGCTTCTATTGTTAATAATACGCGCACCAATGCGAATTTGTTTTTAGGTGCTTCACCAAGAGCTTCCATTGCCATACTAAATACCGCAAAATCGAATGCTGCCATTCAGGGAAGAGATTTCGTAACGCCAGATGATATTAAACGTTGTGCGAAAGTGGTACTTAAACACCGTTTATTTTTAACACCCGAACGCGAAATGGAAGGTTATACTGTTGAAAAAGTGATTGATCAAATTTTAGAAACAATAGAGATTCCTAGATAGTGAAACAACTTCTTAAAAACAGCTATTTAAACTCACGCTTTTTTATAAGTGCAGGAACGCTTGTATTCTTATTTATTCTGTCCTATATATTTTCAGGACTTTTTATCATTACCCAAACACTCTTTTTTGTTTTTTTAGCGCTGGTTTGTATCGACTACATTTTGCTTTTTAAGCAAAAAGGCATTGTTGCATCGCGTATTTTACCAGAAAAATTAAGTAATGGCGACGATAACCCGATAGAAATTTCAATAAAAAACCATTATAATTTTAATTGCACCTTAAAGCTTATTGACGAATTACCTTTTCAATACCAAAAAAGAGATTTTGAAATTAATATTACTTTAAACAAATTAAACCATAAAAAAATCGCTTACAGTTTACGGCCGTTAGAACGTGGCGAATATTATTTTGGACATTTAAATATTTATGCATCAAGTCCGTTAGATTTTATTTCCAGAAGATTTCAATTTGGAAAAGATGCCATGGTGCCCAATTACCCATCGTTTTTACAACTTAAAAAGTATATGCTTTTGGCCTTTTCAAATAAGATATTTGAATATGGTCTGAAAAAAATTCGGCGTATTGGTCATACCATGGAATTTGAGCAAATAAAGGATTATGTGCAGGGTGACGACTTACGGAATATTAACTGGAAAGCGACTGCCAAAAGCAATAAATTAATGGTAAATCAATATCAAGATGAACGGTCGCAACCCGTTTATAGTGTTATTGATAAATGCAGAGTAATGAAAATGCCATTTGACGGCTTAAGTCTGCTAGATTACGCCATTAATGCTGCCTTGGTAATAAGTAATGTAGCTTTAAAAAAACAGGATAAGGCTGGTATATTTTCATTCTCAAGAAAGGTTGAAAACAAAGTTGTTGCAGAACGCAGACCATCGCAAATGAACAGTATACTGGAAACACTTTACAATGTATCTACCGATTTTGCTGAATCTGATTTTTCAAGATTATATATTGATATCAAACGGAATTTGAATCAGCGCAGTTTATTGTTGTTATATACAAACTTTGAAACCTTAGATGCCTTACACAGGCAACTGCCCTATTTAAAAGCCATTGCTAAAAATCATTTGTTGGTGGTTATATTTTTTGAAAACACCGAATTACAAAAGCTCACCCAAAAAAGTGCCGTTAACACCTTTGAAATTTTCGAAAAAACAATTGCCGAAAAATTTATCTACGAGAAAAAATTAATTGTGAACGAGCTTCAAAAACATGGCATTCAAAGCATTTTAACTGCGCCAGAACAGTTAACTATAAATACCATAAATAAATATCTCGAAATTAAAGCGCGGGGTATGTTATAATAAAAAAAGACTTTCAGTTTCCTGAAAGTCTTTTTTATTTATTTGCTTATAAGATTATATATCTTCAGCATCTCTTAAACCTTGAATGTATTGTGCTTTTTGTATTTGCGCTCTACGTTCAACAGATGGCTTTGTAAATTGTTTACGAGTCTGTAACTGACGCTTAACGCCTGTTTTATCAAACTTTCTTTTAAAACGCTTTAGCGCTCTATCTATATTTTCTCCTTCTTTAATCGGTATAATTAACATAGTGTCTTAACCTCCTCTCTTTTAGATTTTCAGTGTGCAAATATAAAATTAATTCTGAATTCTGAATTCAAAATTTTAATTTTTTTACGTTGCCGGTTTATATTCTTTATTGTCTATAATAATTTTAGCTAAAATCTCTCTTAAAATCTCCGATGTTCCGCCGCCAATAGGTCCTAACCTGCTATCGCGCAACAATCTAGCCATCGGATAATCTTCCATATAACCATAGCCACCTAAAAATTGCAGACACTGGTAAATAACCTCATCGGCCACTTTTGTCGATTTAAGCTTCGACATGGTCGCTTCTTTTACAACATATTGCCCTTTGTTAAGTCTATAAGTTACCGAGTAATTAAACGCTTTACAAAATTCTACTTCGGTAGCTAAATCGGCAATAGAATGTCTTAACGCCTGAAATTTATTAATAGATTTACCAAAAGCATGGCGTTCAGACATATATTTTAAAGCATAATCTAGAGCAAATTCTGCACGGGCATGCGCATTAACTCCCATAATTAAACGCTCTAATGAAAAGTGCTGCATAATATATTGAAAGCCTTTGTTTTCTTCACCCATTAAATGAGATGCAGGAATCTTAACATTATCAAAAGCAATCTCCCCAGTATCTGATGCGCGCCAGCCCAATTTATTTAATTTAGTTGCCGAAATACCTGCAATATCTCTATCAACTAAAAAAATACTGATGCCTTTGTTACCTAATTCCGGACTTGTTTTAGCCGCAACAATAAGGTAATCGCTGTATACACCATTGGTTATAAATGTCTTGGAACCATTAATTATATAGTGATCGTCTTGTTTAACGGCTGTTGTACGCATACCTGCTACATCGCTTCCACCAAAAGGTTCCGTGATGCATAAGCATCCAATTTTATCACCTTTAATACTTGGTTTTAAATAATTTTGTTTGATAGCTTCATCACCTTCGGCATTTAAATGCGTCATGGCAAGATAAACATGCGCCCAAATGGCAGCTGCAAATCCACCTGAATTTACTTTTTGAAGCTCTTCTAAAAGAATAATTGTATAAAATAAATCTAAATTTAAACCTCCATAAGCTATGGGGTAATTAATACCGAAATAGCCCATATCGCCAAATTTTTTCCATATAAATCTGTCGATAGTGCCTGTTTGTTCCCATTTTTCAATATGAGGAACAACTTCTTTTTTTAAAAACGCTTGTAAACTTTTTCTAAAAAGAATATGTTCTTCGGTGAAGTACATACTATTCATTTGTTTTCCATTTTCAATCAAGCGACAAATATAATTTAATTATATCGATTTTATTTACTGGAAAGTCCTTAACTTTTTTTAATTCGTCTATCGATTTATAACCATCTCTTAACTTGCGTTGTTCTACAATATTGAAGGCTAAATTATAATCGATGTGCTGAATGGTAACCAACTCATCTACAGACGCTTTGTTTAAAATTATTTTATTAATTGCGCGTGGTGATTTTACTGCAAACGCCTCACTAATTTTTTCTATAACCTCTGGTTTTAATCCGTAAACATCTTGCAGTTGAACCATATCAATAAAACCGCCAGGAAAAGAGTTTCTAAGTTTTATAATACGTTCTGCATAATACGCACCAATACCATGCACTTGCTGTAATTGTTCTGCAGTGGCCTTATTTAAATCTAGCTTTTCTGCAAAAGTTTTTGGTTTGTTGTTGAAGGCATAATTAGTTTTTTCGACCGTTTTTGACGCATTATTAACCCAATCTGGAAATTTAAAATATGGTGAAATGGCATCTAACAGCGAATCTGATATTTGAGTAACTTCCTGAAATTGTTTGGTAGAATTAATCCATTTATCTTGCTTTCTAAAGGCTAATAATCTATCAATCTCTTCATTAGTCATGCCTAAAGAAGCACCTTTAAAATCGGTAATATAATTAGGATTAAACGGGTATATTTTCGGTTTTCTGGATTCCATCTCCAGTAATTTAAGCGAATCTATTTCTCTTTGAAATTTTGCTAATTCAGTTTTATTGACGTTAACTTCAGGAGAAGAAAAATCGATAAAAAAATAAATACATTGAAAGATAACAATGAGTACTATTAATAAAATAATCCCATTTCTCTGTTCTTTAGAATAGGTGAAATGGGATATTTTAAGGTTAAATTTCAATGTAATATTATCTTACCACATCATCGTTATCTAAGTATGAATCTGGTTCAGGCTTAGGTGGTGTTGTTAAAACTTTATAGAAAAAATAAGACATAAAAGCGATTACTACGCCTTGTGCTCCTATTAACATAATTAATGCTTCGGTTTTCATAATGTGGCTCTCCCTTCTTTTCTTCGCTTATTAAATGCTAAATATACTAATAATGAAATAAATATAAATAATGACATTAACATTATTCTAGCAATGTTTATATAAAACATTTTATCGTTTAAACTTTCTATTACCAGCGGATCGGTAGCCATGGCTAATTGTTCTTTTAAGCCTGCATGGGTAATTGTTTTTATAATGGAGGTGTTAGACAAACTCCATCCGTTACCAGAAAATAAGCTATTTAAATTTCCAGACCAATCATTATTCAATGGCGAAAATAAAGCCCCTAAAAACACCACAATTAGCATTAATGGTGTTACGTATTTAATAATATACTTATAAAAGTTCGGCACTTTAATATCGGCACCATCTGTAATTTCTCGCCAGCCTTTTTTCAAACCAAAAATCCATGAAAACAAGATTGTTTCCATCATTGCAAAGACCACTAAACTTACGGTTCCCGCCCAATAATCATATTCATCAAATACCCCTTGCTTGAAAAAAAATACAGTTGGCAAACCCATTACAAGCGCTAAAGCGCCAAATGTCCATGCTCCTTTATTACTACCCCATCCAAATTCATCGCGCATAAAGCCCATCCATGGTGTACCCATGGCCAGCGAACTGGTTATGCCTGCAAAGAATAACAAACCAAACCACATAAAACCGCCTATGGCAGCTAAAATCGGCCCCCATTGTTGGAATAAATAAGGCATGGTTTGAAACGCCATTCCGAAGCCTGCATTATTTAGAACCCAATCAAGACCTAAATAACCTGCAGCGATAGGAATTACAATAGCGCTACCTAAAACAACCTCAACAAATTCGTTCATAAATCCTGCAGAAACAGCATTTAAAGCGATATCGTCCTTACTTTTTAAATAGGCTGCATAGCAGTGAATGGTTCCCATACCGACAGAAAGCGTAAAGAATATTTGACCTGCAGCGGCCATCCAAACTTTTAAATCGAGGAGCGAGCTATATTGCGGTGTCCATAAAAAGTTTAATCCGTCCCAGGCATTGGCATCCGGAAACATTTCTGAAGCTCCACTTGTACCTAAAGTATAACCTCGAACAGCTAATATTACACCAAATAAGATTAATAGCGGCATTCCTATTTTTGCAACCTTTTCAATGCCTTTTAACCCTTTAGAAAGTATGTATACATTAATTGATAAACATAATATGTAAAATAAAACGGCTTCATAAGGAATTCCTGTTGTGCTATGCGCTATATCAATATACGAATCAAAAAAACCAGCTACTTCGCTTTGCGACATGCCCACAAACGTCCCTTTTAAAGAGTGAAATACATAAGACATGGTCCACGATTCTATATAGGCATAATACGAAACAACTGCTATATTGGTAAAAATTCCAAAAACACCAATGTATTTAAGAACGCGACCTTTAACCATAGAGTCTAAAATATACGGCGTACTGTGGTTACCAAATTTACCACCATATCTTCCAGAAGACCACTCAATAAATAACAATGGAATTCCCATTAATACAAAACATACTAAATAGGGAATTATAAAGGCGCCGCCACCATTTTGAACGGCTTGTACTGGAAATCTTAGAAAGTTACCTAAACCAACAGCATTTCCCGCCATTGCTAAAATTAGACCAATACGCGAGCCCCATGCTTCGTTTGATTTTGACATAAATACTAATTATGGATTGTAAAATAATAAAAGCGAATATCGTAAAAAATTTGACATATTAAATAATAATAGCTATTATCATTAAAAAAATCAATTTGCAATTATAAAGGGCCTTAAAAAATAGATTTTTATAATATTTTAACTTAAAAAGTTAAGAATTTCTCGCTTTAATCGCTTTCATATAGATATTCAGTTCTTCTTTAACTTTAGGAGCAAGAATCACCAATCCAACCATATTTGGTACCATCATTGCAAAAATCATGGCATCAGAGAAACCAATTACAGATCCTAAACTTGCTGCCGAACCAATTATTACAAAAACACAAAACAATAATTTATAGGTGTATTCTGCCTTTTTACTTCTTCCGAATAAATATGCCCAACCTTGAAAACCATAGTAAGACCAGGAAATCATGGTACTAAATGCAAATAAAACAACAGCCACGGTAAGCACATATGGAAACCAAGATATTACCGAACCAAAAGCACCAGAGGTTAATAAGATTGCCTGAGCATCGTTTAATGCAGCATTTTCTGCCGTTACATTTCCGGTGATAATTAAGACTAATGCTGTCATAGTACATACTACAACGGTATCTATAAATGGTTCTAATAAAGCTACCATTCCCTCACTTGCCGGATATTGTGTTATAACTGCTGAATGCGCTATCGATGCAGAACCTACACCAGCTTCGTTTGAAAAAGCAGCACGTCTGAAACCTTGCACCAATACGCCAATAGCACCACCTGCGATACCTTTGGGACTAAATGCGCCATCGAATATTTGCATAAAAGCACCTCCAATCATGTCGTAATTAGCAAAAATTACAAACAATGATGCCGCTACATAAATAACAACCATGAAGGGCACTATTTTATCAGTCACTTTTGCAATTTTCTTTATACCACCTATAATTACAATTCCAACCAATACCGACATAATTAACCCAAACAGCCAGCCTTTTCCGTGTAAAACTGAATTAGCACCACCTGTAATATTCTCAACTAGTTGAAACGCTTGATTAGCCTGAAACATATTACCACCTCCAAACGATCCACCAATAACAAAAATGGCAAACAATACAGCTAATAATTTCCCTAATTTATCTAACCCTTTTGATTTTAAACCTTTGGTTAAATAATACATGGGTCCACCGTAAACCGTTCCATCCTCATCAATATCTCTGTATTTTACCCCAAGCGTACACTCTACAAACTTAGACGCCATACCTAGTAAACCAGCAACAATCATCCAGAAAGTTGCGCCTGCGCCACCAATAGAAACCGCAATGGCAACACCGGCTATATTTCCTAAGCCCACCGTTGCCGATAGTGCCGCTGTTAATGCCTGAAAATGGGATACTTCACCCACATGCCCTTCAACACGTATGGTATCGGGGTTATCGTCTTCATCTGTAAATTTAGATTTTGAAATTTCTACTTTATGATCTATTCGTCCTTCTAAATCATCATAATTACCTCTTACAATATTAATTGATGTCCAAAACCCAGTAAAATTGACAAGTTTAAAATAAAACGTGAAATAAGTGGCACCCAATATTAAAGGGAATAATACCCAAAACACCTTGATATTTTCGCCGAATGGAATCTGATAAAAAATGAGATCAACGAACCAACCCGTTGCGTCTCCGAATGCTTGATCTATTTTTTGGTCGATGCCTATTTTTGTTGTGTTTTGTGCAAATGTTATAAATGGAATTACGAATGTAAAAATAGAAAGCAGATTTTTCTTCATAGAATTATAGTAATTTTTTGAAAGATATTTAATAAAGGAGTTCAAGATGCTAAAAAAATATGGTTTATTGAAACATTTGCTGTTAAAAAAGCAAAAAAATTAATCAATATTGTAAATAGTATTTAGCGCTTCAATCTGTTCTGGTCGTCCTAAAACGATGATTCTAGAGTTGATAGCCAACTCTAACTCAGCTTCTGGGTTTACAAAATATTCCCCATTTTCGTCTTTATACCCAATAACCGAACAACCCGTTTTTCTTCGTAAGTCTAACTCTTTTATAGTTCCGGTTTTTTGTCTGCCAAATAATTTTTCGACCGCAACTTCTTCAATATTAATGTTTGATTTTCCAACAATCGACAAGTTATCTATAAACTCCATAAGCCCTGGAATAACCACCAAAGACGCCATATGATCGCCTCCAATTTTATCTGGCAAAATCACATTGTTAGCTCCGGCGAATTTTAATTTATCATAAGAAGATTCGTTAGATGCGCGACTAATGATATTTATATTTCTATTAATTTGTCTTGCTGAAAGCACTACAAAAAGGTTATCGGCATCATTAGGTAAGGCCGAAATAAAATTTGATGCACGCTCTACACCTGCTTGTAATAAAATTTCATCTTCGTTGGCATTTCCTATTACATAAGGCACATTGTCTTGCTGTAATCGTTCTTCTAATTCCTTATTTTTTTCAATAACAACAAACGATTTATTATAAGCCAACAATTTTCTAACAGCTTGTTTTCCATTTCTGCCATAACCACATACAACCACATGGTTTTTAAGACGATCTATATTCTTTTGCATTCTTTTATATTTTAATTCTTCAAAATGGTTTTTGCTTAAAATATATTCTGTTATAATAGAAAGTGCGTAACCCATGATTAACACACTTGCTAATATTAAAAATATGGTGAAAATTTTAGATTGATTGTCTAACGGCATTACTTCACCAAAACCAACGGTGGTCATTGTAATAACTGTCATGTAAGCAGCATCAACCCACGAGTAATTAGAAATTGTTTTATATCCAATAACACCGACTAATAATATAAAAACCATTAAAAAAATGGCTGTATAAATTCTGGTTCTAAAAAAATTTGCTACTGGGTTCATAAATTATAAATCGAAAACCGACGAACGTTTTGTATAAACCAAATCTTTAATTCGCATCCAAAAAGCCAAAAACAAATACAACGCGAAACCAAAACCCAGTGTTACAAAGGTTAAATACATAAATGTGGTACGCACCACTTTGGTTCTTATGCCCAAACGTTCCGCGATACGCTGGCAAACATAATATCCGTGCTTTTGAAAAAACAATAATGGTTTATAAATACTGTTCATGCTGCAATTTAACACTTAGTTTACAAGTTTTAAAGTATAAAGTTTAAAAGTTTTTCTAAAAACCTAGTTACTTATTAGTTTGCTTCCCACCGCACATTGCAAACATTTATTCTTCGAGCAATATTCGGTTTTTAATTGAATAAGTGCCTGAGAGTGTAAAGACGATGTAGCGACCTTTTTTAAACGATTAAAGGCATCTATAACACTGTTCTTTTCGGAAGCCATTTGATTGGCAATTTCTAGAAATACAGCATCATTATCTTGACCCTTTTCTTTAGAATAGCAAAATTTTATAGGTAAAATGGTATTTATTAAAAGTAAGTCGATAAACGATTTTGTTAGGACTTTTGTTGATGAAGCAGATTCTTTTTGAAATGTATAATGCGTTTTCCAGAACTCGGAGGTGGACACATTAAACAGCTTGTAAAAATCGGATAATGCATTTGTTTCTATAATTTTTGAAAACAGATTTTTATGATTCACATACAAACTTGCCAATTGTGATAGTCGTATTGTTGGGAAATTTGGTGGTCGTAATCTAAAAAACTGCAAAGGCAGTACTTGATGGTTTTCGAGATTAAACTTATGTTTTAGAAACTGATAGTCTTTTACTAACTCTAGATAATACGCCGATTGAATATCGTCTTCCAACAATCCTGCTTGTCCAAAAAACAAGGCTTCTAAGGATTTAATGTTAGATTGTGTTTTTCTAACTATCGAAAAATCAATTGATTTAGCTACACTAAAAAACGCTTCTCCATTTACCTTCAATCCAAAATTCTTTGCTAACATGATAAAAAAAACAGCTTCCCAATCGTTTTTGGTGGTATTTAAAAGTTGCTGAATAACTTCCGATTTTCGTTCCAAACGTTCTAAATACAAACGCTCGAGCCAATTGTTTAAAACAAAATCGTCTACCGTGGCAAAATCATTTTCACAATTAATCCATTTACCGTTTTTAGAAAATAGCTTTTCATAATTATTTATAACTGCTTTATTAGTAAAATCTTTTAATTGCAAAGTAGGAATTGCTGTATTGTCTTTTCTAAATACCTCGGTGTCGTGTTCCCAAACTACATGTAATATAACATTATCATACGCCTTGTCTTGTTCGTGATTATGCAAAAACCAATCGGACGACTTGATATGAATTTCTACATTACCAGCCCAAAGCTGCTGCCCTATTGTAAGTTGCGCGTTAAAAAAATCGGGGCCAGCATTCAAGTTATGTTGTCCCACCGTTGCAACAAGAATCGGCTCGTTTGTAGTCGATTTTAAATTTGAAAAGTCGAACTTTTTATATTTCCAGATGTAATGTAAAAAATCTTCTTGCATATTACTAAACTAATAAAAATCGAGGCTATTTAGGTAAATAAATTTTTGTAATTTAAAACAAACTATTTGATAAAAGAAGGGTCTAAGTTATAAAATCTTCGAATTGTGAATCAAGAAGTTGAACTTATTAAAAAACTTAAAAATCCTAAGTTTAAAAATGAAGCTTTTAAGGATTTACTTGATCTGTATCAAGAGCGGTTGTATTGGCATATTCGAAAAATAGTTATAACCCACGATAACGCCAACGATGTACTACAAGAAACCTTTATTCGCATATTTAACGGCATACATAACTTTAAAGAAAAAAGTACGCTACACACCTGGATGTATCGCATTGCTTACAATGAATCTATTCGTTTTTTAGAAAAGAATAAGGTAAAAACTTTAGTGCCATTAGAACAAGACGCTAACCAATACCTTAAAAATTTAACACAGGATAGTTTTTTTAACGGTAACGAATTACAATTAAAACTTAACGAAGCCATTGCTACATTAACAGACAAGCAAAAACGGGTGTTTCAAATGAAATATTTTGATGATTTAAGTTTCCATGACATATCAGAAATTTTAAATATCAGTGAGAACACCTTAAAGTCATCTTATTATTCTGCCGTAAAAATTATTGAAGAAAAAATATTAGCACAATGTTAAACAAACTATTTAAAGCAGTTCGGGTCTAACAGAAATCAACAACTATAAACATTATGAAAAATTCAAACCAAAATAAAAAAGACATTTCAAAGTATCACAAGGATAAGTTAGGAATGGACATTCCTGAAGATTACTTTGCCAAATCAAAAGCAGCTATTCTTAACAAAGTCATTAAAGCTGAAGAACCTAAACAAAGCGTTTTTTGGCTTAAACCAATGTTTGCATATCCTATGGCTGCCAGCATCATACTAGCGCTAGCACTTACGATTTGGATGCATAATGAGAGCAAACCCAACGAGGTTCAAATAACCAATACCAAAGACATGCAACTCTTTGATTCAGATTTTTTAGAAGACGATTTTTTAGTTTCGTCGCTAATGGTACCAGATGCTGAAATGAACCACTTTTTAGACAGTTATATAATAAACAATGTTTTAATTGAAGCCGAAAAATCTGAACAAGATTTAGAAAACATTTTCATGAACTCCATTTTAATAGAAGATTCGTTAATAGACAGCTATATAGATAAAAGTTTAATCGAAAATATTGTTTTATAAAACCAAACTATTTTAAAAATTTAAGTTCTAAGTAGTAGAACAGATTTAAAAATATAAACTCATAAATCATGAAAACAACATCATTAAAAACAGTAATCGCATTATTTAGTTTAATAATGTTTTTAGGTACAGGTAGTACTCTTTTTGCTCAAGAAGATGATTACACACCTATTATGAACCAGTTAACACTTCAACAAAAAGAAATGTTACAAACCCAACGCCAGTTAATGTTGAAAAACAGAGAACAACTTAAAGCGTCTTTAACTGCGGAACAAAAAGCCATTTTACAAGACAAAACTCAGACTAAAGAACAAATAAGATTGCGTTTAAAAGAATCTTTCACCGATGCGCAAAATCAAATGATTCAAAGTCAAGAACGTCAATTACGTCAGTTAAGAGACCAGTTCAGAGAATCTTGCACACAAGAACAAAGACAAATGCTACAAGAACAAATGCAACAAACCAGACAACAATCTGGCCAAGGCGAAATGAGAAATGGCGAAGGCTTTGGAGGTAATGGCAACAATGGAACAAAAACCAGAAATAACGACGGAACACGTACTGGTAACGGAAGCGGAAGCGGAAACGGGAATGGAAATGGAGGCAGTTAAAATCTTGTAAAGATGAAAACGCAATCCTTTTTTAAAAAACAACTATTAGTACTTTGGTTGCTGCTTTTTATGGCGGCAACCGCTGTTAATATAAATGCCCAAGAACCAAAAGAAGACGAAATTGACATGCTTCTCGACGAACTCTTTTTTAACGAGCAACAGTTTATGAATGATATTTTAGATTCATTCAATACCAATAATTTTATTTACACAAATGTATCTTTTAACAGTAATACTTTTTTTTCGGGTCGCGATTCTGGAATCAATCAATTTAATATGGTGCCACAAATATCGTATTACAGCAATTCAGGATTTAACATTAGCGTTTCTGGTATTTATTACGAAACCTTTAGCCCGCATTGGGATTTTACCAATATTGCCCTCGGTTATTACAACACCCTTGGTAAAAACAAGCTTATTAATTATAATGTTGGATATACCAGATATTTTTATGCCAACGGTTGGGACGCTTTTACAAACTCAATAGATTTAAGTTTAGGCATACGAAACAAAAAACGAACACTAGGCACAAAACTAGCAACGTCTTATTTATTTGGAACCGATCAATCCTTTCAAATTGTGTCGCGCACTTACGCCAATGTTGCTATAGTTAGAGAAAATGATTTTACCTTAAAATTTAGACCTCAACTAAGTTTTTTGATGGCGCAACAAACCACAGCTTTAGAACAACTTAACACAATAGATGATGTGACCACTGTGGAATATATTTACAACGACATCTTCGATTTATTAAACACACAAATTAATATTCCGTTTATTTTAGTAACCAAATCTTGGGATTTTGAATTAGGTTACAATATTAACTTGCCTTCTCGTGTTGAAACAGAACCCGAGCTTAAAACAACCAGCTTTATAAATCTATCAATTGGGTATTTAATAGATCTTTAATTAAAACAAAAAGATATAATTTAACAGAAGAGAAATCCAATAGGGTTTCTTTTTTGTTTTGTGTCGCTAAAAACTTTAGAGATTATTTAAAATATATCTTTTAAAAGTTCTATAACTTTGAAGAAAATTTAAACACATGGAAGAATTAACCCTTACCACACCAGCAGTACTATTTTCGGCCATTTCACTGATTATGCTCGCCTACACCAACCGATTTTTAGCCTATGCTGCAACCATACGAGATTTACACAGTAAATACCAAAAAAACAAAAACAAGGTATTAATTGCTCAAATACAAAATATTAAAAAACGCCTGTATCTAACCCGGTCTATGCAAATATTTGGTATTTCTAGTTTACTACTTTGTGTATTAACAATGTTTTTAATTTACATACAACAACACACCTTGGCTATTTGGGTTTTTGGTACTGCACTTATTTTACTAATTATATCTTTAGGATTATTGATTATGGAAATACAAATTTCTGTAAAAGCGCTAGAACACCATATTAGCGATATAGAGAATAGTTAGAAAATGTGTTTGCTATTAACTCATTGCTCCTATCAATAAAAGAAAAACGACTTCAATTGAAGTCGTTTCTTTTTTTATTTATCGAAGGTTTCAAAGTTTACTATTATAAATAGAGAACGCCTATTTTCCTCATGTTCTGCATCAGAACATTTATTCCTAAATCCGTTAATGCAACGATTTACTAATTGAGATTCACCGTAACCTATAGCACTTTCAATTTGTTTCTCTGAAATTCCTTTTGAAAAAATATAGTCTCGAGTAGATTTTGCACGTCGATCTGATAAGGCTAAATTATAGGCATCATCACCACGACTATCTGTATGGGATTCAATTTTAATTATCATTTTAGGATAGTTTTTCAAAACAGCTACTACTTTATCTAATTCTAATGCAGCATCAGGTCTTATATTCCATTTATCATAATCAAAATAAATAGGATTTATATTAATATCATTAGGTTTTAAGTATAAATCGGCATTAATTTTATCATTCGGTATATTCGTGGTAAATAAGTTTTTCACGCTCGATTCATGTCTTAATTTGCTCGCAGTAACTATAAAATTAGTTTCACAATCCTGATCTTCAAACATGTACATACCGTCTTGGTTAGTAAGAGTATTTTCTAAATCGATTCCGTCTTTATCCTTTAATAATACTTTTACGCCTTTTACTGGTTCATTTGTTAGCACATCATAAACAATACCTACAATACTTTGCTGACACTTTTCTATTAAAAAAGCATAAATGTCATCGCTTCCTTGTCCGTTTTCTCTATTAGAAGAAAGATATCCGGTTTTTTCGCCATCATTCGTAAAAAAAGCAAAATCGTCGTAGCCACTGTTAAAAACAGGTCCCATATTTTCAATAGTCACCAGATTAGACAATCCTTTTTTAATGGCATCTGTTTTATAAATATCTAATAAACCATAGCTGTTTTCTATATACCCATCAGAAGAAAAATATAAAGTAGAATCTTTAGCTACAAACGGAAACATTTCGCGTCCTGAGGTGTTTATTTTTGGACCTAAATTTTTTGCTTCACCAAGTGTGCCGTCTTCATTTATGGCTACGACATACAAATCTGATTGACCATATCCTCCTGCTTTATCTGAAACAAAATAAAGACTTTTTTCGTCTGGACTTAAAGTTGGGTGCCCTGTAGAATAATTTTTATCATTAATTGAAAGATCTTTTATATTACCCCATTGCCCATCAATGAAGCTCGCGCGATATATCTTTAAATTATTGGTACCCTTTTTATCGTAAACAGCTTTGTCATTTTTCTTAACATTATTACCCGTAAAATATAATGTTTTGCCATCTTTAGTAATAGTTAATGTGCCTTGATGGTTCGAAACCGAGTTAATAGAATCTGCAGCAATCGGTTCAAAATTTTCAATTTCAACAGAATCATCCGTTTTCTTTACTTTGGCCTGATAAATTTTTAAATACGGTTCTTCATTCCATTTATAAATTTTATCCTTTTTATTTTTCGACATTTCTTCTTTTGAAGCCGATGACGAAAAGTAGAAATTCCCAGATTCATCTTCAAATCCACCAAAATCGGCAAAACTCGTATTGGTATTTAAGTTTATTAGCTTTAACTGAGGCTTAGCTTCAAGGTTTGTTGTAACGTTACTAAACTTAGAATTTAGAATAAGACTATCTGTTGGTGTATAATTTTTAAATCGGACAAGCCATTCGTCTGCAAGTTTGTTATTGCCGACACTTCGAAGCGTTTGAATGTATTTAAACATAAATTTTGGGGTAATATCTTGCCCCTTTTTAGCCACTAGCGAATACCACTTTAGTGCTTGTTTAGAATCGGAATTTTTATAATAGCAATCGCCAATTCTAGTTAGCAAATAGGCAGAACTATCCTGCTTTTCCAGTGCTTCGATGTACATTTTTGCAGCCTCCAGATAAGCAAAATTTCTATATAATTTATCGGCAACTCTGTTTCTTTGAGCATGTAACATAAAGCTGCATAGTGTAACAAAAATTAATAAAGTAAAATTTTTCATAGGACTCGGATTAAAAATATCTTGGAGATTTTTTACGTTTTTCATTAAAAGGTTCAAATATAATTAACACCTCATGAGTACCTCCAAAATATGGTCTGATTTCTGATACATAATGTTCATAAGCATACCCAATTCTAAACTCTTTCGATATTTGGAAATCTGCTATAGCGCCAAGAGAAGCGGTGTTCTCATTAAATCTGTACGAACCACCTAACCATAATTTTTCTTGAAATAAAAAGTTAGCATTTAAATCTACCGAAAGTGGTGCTCCGTTGGTAGCCTTAATTAAATAGGATGGTTTTAACTTAACATTACTATTTAAGTCGAATACATACCCTCCGGTAAAATAGTAACTTACACGCTCTAGCGCGATATATTCTACATTAGAGGTTTCTTCTGTTAAGCTATAATCTGTATTTATAATTCGTGGTGCCGATAACCCAACATACCATTTGTTGGCATGCCATAGAAACCCTGCACCTACATTTGGATTCCATTTATCGGCATAATTACCAAAGAAAGGATCGGAAGTTACTATAGGGTTATTTAAAAATACTTCATCTAAATTATAGTGTGTAAAACCACCTTTTAATCCGAACGACAATTTAGTATTTTCACCTGTGAAAATGGTATATGAAAAATCTGCATAGGCATATACTAAATTTTCATAACCAGGTTGATCGTTTATAACAGAGAACCCTAATCCTATTCTATCATTTCGCAATGGAGAATGGACGGATAAGGTCTGAGTGGTAGGCCCGCCGTTTATACCAACCCACTGGCTACGATGCAAACCTACAACAGACAAGGTTTCCCTACTCCCTGCATAAGCTGGATTGATTGATATTGTATTAAACATATACTGCGAAAATTGAGGCATTTGCTGAGCAAAAGTTACTGACCATGTCAATAATATCAATATGACTAAATTATTTTTTAAAATCTTCATAGCTTAAGTTTATTTAGTTCCAATATACATTAGACCTGTTATTGGGGCTTTTCCGCTACCTATTAACGTTACTACATAATAGTAGGTGCCACTTGGCACTTGACCTGCCGGACCTACCGACGATTTATGTATGAAAGCATTCCAGTCGTTTTGATAATTATTAGACTGATAAATTATTGCTCCCCATCGGTTTACAATCTTAACATCAATTTTAAAATCGCAATCTTCAACACCCGAAACATTGAAATACTCGTTATGACTATCTCCGTTAGGCGTTAGTAAGACTGAAACAACAATATTATCAAGATCACATCCTTTAACCGCACATGCGTTGTTTACTTCAATAGAAGCCTCTATATAAGTTGGGCAACTAGAGTCTTTTTCTGTATAACTAAACGTGATGGTTTCAGAATCGTTTTCGCCACTAAGACTAATAGACTTAGGATTGAAATAGTGCCCATCTAGTATCGATGCATCACCAGAAACAACTGCCCAAGTTCCGCCGGTATTATAATTACCCGATAATAAATTAAATAAATTAAACACTTGAGATTCAACTTCACTGTCCACACAAAGACTAATATTGGTAGACGTTACCGCATCGTTTTGTAAAGTTAATGCTGCACTTGTAGTTGAGGAATTTCCACAATCATCAGTCACCGTATAAATAACCTCTAATTTTCCTGCATTCAAGTTATCGAAATTATAATTTGAGGTAATTGTTACTGCTTGATCTACACTACAATCGTCTTTAGCACATGCCTCCAAAGTGGCTATGTTACTTGAATTCCATTGGTCTGCCATTTCTTTCGCCGAATTTAAACTACATGATAGCACTTTGTCTTCTAGCGTACAATCTGATATATCTGGTGGTGTTGTATCTATTATTGTTAATGTTACAGATAAAGTTGTTGCGTTTCCGCTATCATCAGTAACGGTATAAGTAACATCGATACTTCCACTTAATCCACATGAACTGTTGAAATTACTAAAATCAAAATCGGATGTAACCTGTCCAGTTAAACTGGTGTCACAAATATCTTCGGCACAAATTTCTAAAGCCGCAATATTTTCAGCATTCCAAGTTTCGGCTACCGATTGATTATCCAAACCACTACATTCTATCGTTTTATCATCAATGTTACAACTTACAATATAAGGCGGTTCAGCATCAACGATCGTGATATAAACCGTAGCCTGATCGCAAGCTTGTGGTGTTCCGTTATCACAAACGCTATACACAAAACTATCTGTTCCTGTAAAATCTGCATTTGGTGTGTAGGTGAATGTTCCATTGGTATTCAAAACTAACAGTCCGTTTTCAACGCCTTTTACTGGTGTGGTATTCACTGTTTGAGTATCGCCTTCTGGATCGGAATCGTTTTCTAACACATTGCCTAAAATACTATCACAAGTATTATTATAAAATGCATCGTCGTTGGCTAAGGTTATATTAGCTTGGTTATCTACCACGGTGATTACGACTATTGCGGTATCACATAATGATGGTGTGCCACTGTCGCAAATAGTATATACAAAACTATCGTCTCCTATAAATCCTGTTGGTNACAAAACTATCATCGCCTATAAATCCTGTTGGGGGTGTATAGGTATACTCACCTGTGTTTGGATCGATTGTTACGACAACACCTTCCGCAGTGGTAACTGTGGTGGTAGTAACGATTAATGTATCGCCATCTGGATCAAAATCATTTGATAACACATTGCCCGTTACCGGAGTATTTATTT
>NZ_JBHTIB010000014.1:0-145814 GCF_042676825.1 Mariniflexile aquimaris | reverse complement strand
GTGTATAGGTATACTCACCTGTGTTTGGATCGATTGTTACGACAACACCTTCCGCAGTGGTCACTGTGGTGGTGGTAACTACGATGGTGTCGCCATCTGGATCAAAATCATTTGATAACACATTGCCCGTTACCGGAGTGTTTATTTTAGTGCCTGCGGTATCTGCATTCGCGATTGGTGCTTCATTCTCTGGTCCTCCTACTGGTAACACTTCGATGTAAACCATCGCGGTATCGCAGGCCTCTGGCGTACCATCATCACATATGGTGTACTCAAAACTGTCTTCACCTACATAATTAGACAGTGGTGTATAGGTATATACTCCTGTGGTCGCGTTTATGGTTACAATAACGCCCAGTGCGGTGGTTACTGTGGTAGTCGTTACGCGCTGGGTATCGCCTTCCGGATCGGTATCGTTGGTTAATACATTACCCGTTACTAGGGTGTTTATTATTGTATTGTTGATGTCGTTCTCTGCGTTGGTTGAATTTGCCGGTGCTGGTTTAATTACGGTAATGTAAACCGTAGCCTGATCGCAGGCTTGTGGTGTTCCGTTATCACATACGCTATACACAAAACTGTCTGTTCCTGTAAAGCCTGTATTTGGTGTGTAGGTGAATGTTCCATCGGTATTTAATACTAACAGTCCGTTTGCAACACCTTGTACTGGTGTGGTATTCACTGTTTGGGTATCGCCTTCTGGATCGGAATCATTTTCTAACACATTGCCTGATACCAATACGCCTGGTATGGTGGTGTAAGCATCATCATTAGCAATGGTGATGTTCCCTTGATTATCTACCACAGTGATTACGACTATTGCTGTATCACATAATGATGGTGTGCCACTGTCGCAAATGGTATATACAAAACTATCGTCTCCTATAAATCCTGTTGGTGGTGTATAGGTATACTCTCCTGTGTTTGGATCGATTGTTACGACAACACCTTCCGCAGTAGTAACCGTGGTGGTAGTAACGACTAATGTATCGCCATCTGGATCAAAATCATTTGATAACACATTGCCCGTTACCGGAGTGTTTATTTTAGTGCCTGCGGTATCTGCATTCGCGATTGGTGCTTCATTCTCTGGTCCTCCTACCGGCAACACTTCGATGTAAACCATCGCGGTATCGCAGGCCTCTGGGGTACCATCATCGCATATGGTGTACTCAAAACTGTCTTCACCTACATAATCCGCTAGCGGTGTATAGGTATATACTCCTGTAGTAGCGTCTATGGTTACAATAACGCCCAGTGCGGTAGTTACTGTGGTAGTG
This sequence comes from Mariniflexile aquimaris, assembly GCF_042676825.1. Classification (NCBI taxonomy): domain Bacteria; kingdom Pseudomonadati; phylum Bacteroidota; class Flavobacteriia; order Flavobacteriales; family Flavobacteriaceae; genus Mariniflexile; species Mariniflexile aquimaris. Next base: position 144,534 of record NZ_JBHTIB010000014.1, on the reverse strand, counting down.
GTGACGCGTTGGGTATCGCCTTCCGGATCGGTATCGTTAGTTAATACATTACCCGTTACTGGGGTATTTACTATTGTATTGTTGATGTCGTTCTCGGCGTTGGTTGAATTTGCTGGTGCTGGTTTGATTACGGTGATGTAAACCGTAGCCTGATCGCAGGCTTGTGGTGTTCCGTTATCACATACGCTATACACAAAACTGTCTGTTCCTGTAAAGCCTGTATTTGGTGTGTAGGTGAATGTTCCATCGGTATTCAATACTAACAGTCCGTTTTCAACACCTTGTACTGGTGTGGTATTCACTGTTTGAGTATCGCCTTCTGGATCGGAATCGTTTTCTAACACATTACCGGACACCAATACGCCTGGTATAGTAGTGTAAGCATCATCATTGGCAATGGTGATGTTCCCTTGGTTATCTACCACCGTGATTACGACTATGGCGGTATCACATAATGATGGTGTGCCACTGTCGCAAATGGTATATACAAAACTATCGTCTCCTATAAATCCTGTTGGTGGTGTATAGGTATACTCTCCTGTGTTTGGATCGATTGTTACAACAACACCTTCCGCAGTGGTAACTGTGGTGGTGGTGACTACGATGGTATCGCCATCTGGATCAAAATCATTTGATAACACATTGCCCGTTACCGGAGTATTTATTTTAGTGCCTGCAGTATCCGCATTAGCTATTGGTGCTTCATTCTCTGGTCCTCCTACTGGTAACACTTCAATGTAAACCATCGCGGTATCACATGCCTCTGGGGTACCATCATCGCATATGGTATATTCAAAACTATCTTCACCTACATAATCTGCAAGTGGTGTATAGGTATATACTCCTGTAGTCGCGTCTATGGTTACAATAACGCCCAGTGCGGTAGTTACTGTAGTGGTGGTGACGCGCTGGGTATCGCCTTCTGGATCGGAATCGTTGGTTAAAACATTACCCGTTACTGGGGTATTTACTACGGTATTATTGATATCGTTCTCAGCGTTGGTACAATTTTTAAGAATAGTAACCGTGATTGCTTTTTCACAACCGTTATCATCTACTACTTTAATGGTATGATCTCCTGCTTCTAAATTAGTAAACTCGCCGGTTGACTGAGATACACCGTTTAAAACATAACTATATGGTGCTGTTCCCCCAGATGCGTTTAATTTAACCGAACCTAAAGATGTTTTACAAATTATATTAGTTTGTGAATAAACTGAAACCTCTAAACTTGAATCCGGTTGTCTTACAATGGCTGAATTTGTTGTTGTACAACCTTTCGCATCGGTAATTGTTACTGAATAGGTGTCAGCAGCCAGATTGTTTAAATCTTCAGTAGTTACGCCGTTACTCCATAAAAAACTATACGGAGCTGTTCCGCCAGTAACTGTTAAATCTAACGAGCCCGTCTTTTCACCAAAGCAAAGCGCGTTCGAAACAGTTATCCCTGAACTAAGTGCATTTGGCTCATTAACCTTACATGTGGCTTGAACTGTACATTTAGTAACGGTATCTATAATAGAAACGGTGTACGTACCTGCCGACAATCCTGAAATTGATTTTGTTGTTGCACCTCCCGGACTCCATAAATATGTAAAAGACCCTGAGCCTCCAGAAACATTTGCGGTAGCGGAGCCATTACTTTCACCATTACAAGTTGCTGCTGTTGTAGTTACATTTGCAGAAAGATTATTACAAGTTCCTGGGTTTACTTTAGTTGAAACTACCACCGAACAATTATTGGCATCTGTTACTTTAACTGTATAATTTCCGGCACTCAAGCCTGTTATTTTTTGTGTGGTTTGACCTCCAGGGCTCCATATATATGTGTATGGTGGTGTGCCTCCTGTTGCGGTAACCGTTGCTGTTCCGTCGCCTGTAGCAGGACCGCTTTCATCGGTAGCAGTAGCTGTAGCATTTAAAGCTGTTTTTGGTTCAACGATAGTTATACAATGTTCTACGGGATCGCAAACAGCACCATCAATTGTAACCTTTACTATGTAAATTCCCGCTTTTAAACCACTAACTGTACTTGTGGTTACACCCGAATCTACTTTAACTGGTGTTGTATTCCAAGTAAAGGTGAATTTAGCAGATGCATTTGCGAATGAACTCGCACTCACCGTGGCACTTCCTGAAGCATCGCCTGCACAAAGTACATTTGTAACATTATTGACTTTTACCTTGGCATCGCAAGTATTTGAACATCCAATCACTACATCTTGTACAATAACACAATTGTTAGCATCTTTTATAGTAACAGAATGCGTTCCCGAAGGAAGATTCGTTACGGTTTTTGTAGTTTGATTTCCTGCACTCGCACTCCATAAATAGGTGTAAGGTGAAATACCTCCTACTACCGAAGCCGTTGCTTTACCATTTTTACAATCTTGAGAACTTGTTGCATTTTCTTTTGTGATGGTGACTTTTAGAGCCACAGGTTCGCTAAGGGTAGCACTCGTTGTTGCAGTATTTCCTAACGAATCGATTAACTTAATGGTATAATTACCAGCAGCTAAGCCTTCAAACAAAGCACTTGATTGTGGCGTGCTTCCATTTATACTGTATTTATATGGAGGAACTCCACCAGTCGCCGAAACTTTAATTGTACCTGTAGATGCCCCATGGCATAATATATCTGTTTTTTTATCGACAGTTATTTTTGGTTTAACACCGTCGACAAAATTATTATTGCAGGTGGATGCCAAATTAATTGTTTTGGTTATTAAGTTGTCGTTCGCACCATCCGTATCGGACACAGAAATATAACCATCTAAATCTGTTTCTTTTATTTTATAAACCACATCTACCAATGCTTCTGGTATTCGGGCAACAGCTTTATAATTACCAGAACTATCTGTTATTAGGTTTTGTAAACTACCATCGGATCCTGTTACATCAACTTTGACATTCGATAACGGACTTCCATTGACATCTTTTACGGAACCACATATAACGGGATATGTAATTAATACAGAATTTGGATCTGTATAATTAGCACAACTCATGTTTAATGAATAATAACGATCGTTATTACCATCTTTTTTACCAATTTTATAAGTGAACGACGATTTATTCTCAAAATAATTACTGTAAGTATATCGCGAATCTACCGAAATATCACCTTTAGGAGCGGTACTCGTATTAATAGCTTCGCCACGTATTAACGTAGCTGTTTGGGTAATATCTATTAAGGTTTTATTGGATAAAAAATAGGCATCTGGCAAACTAACTTCGGCGTATTCTCTCGTGGCAACACTATCGCCATCAATATCATAAGGAGAGGCATAAAACGAAATAACAACCTCGTCGCCATAACTACCACCACCACTTACAAACGTGATATTAAACAGTACACTTTGATCGTATTTATTAGTACTATTTATACGCGGCTGAAAGGCTTCTGGTATTCCAGTAGAGGTAACATCCATTTCTAATAGTGACGCTCCGCCATTAAATGCTACCACCTTAACCAAGGCATCGATGGTTGTTCCATATTGATTGTTTGGAAAAACATTTGCAAAGCGATACACCGCACCAACACACAGCGCAGATCCTGAAACTAGCTTTGGATTTTTAAAACTGGCATTCTTATAAAAAGGAGAACAATCGCAACTTCTTGGGGTTGGTTTATTCTGCGTAGTTATTTTAAGACCCTGCCCATAACCACTGCTAAAAGCTAAGCTTAGAATTATTAAGCTAGCTAACGAAACATATCTCTTTATGAGAGTTTTTAATATATTTTTGAACATACCCATTTTTTTAAAATTTAAGGCAACTTTGAGATTTGCTATAAATTGATTTGAAATTAGAAAAGTAATAACAACTATTAGCGTCTGTGACGGCTATTTGTGGGCTAGAAGTAAATGTGTTTCATAATTAATAATTTTAGTCTTCATGGATTAAACAACTTAACCAATTTAAGCTGTTGTAATGATTCTAATTTCTCATACCAACAAGTAGGGAATTGACATGTTAAAATCATTTAATAGCAATTATAATACTCATGTAATTTAAAGCAATGTAGAGTACAACTTGAGTTTTAACAAAATATTTATACGAAAAACACTATAAAATCGTTTAACGCGATTTCCGTTTCTCATAATCGTTTTTATTAACATTTAAACGGATTGATTTTAATATAAACACAACCAATAACAAACTTAATTTCCGCTAAATATTAGAGCATTTTATCGCCATTTTTTGTGCATTTGAACCTACGCAATTTGCATCCTAGCTCTTGAAAATATTTTCGCTATTTTTACATTCAACACTATTTAAAACTGCTATGATTATTTTTGATTTTAATACACAAAGTGATATTTCTAACTGGAATACCATTAATGACATGGTGATGGGTGGAAAATCGAACAGTGCCTTTACTTTAAACGACCTTGGTTTTGGTGTGTTTAGCGGAATGGTTTCTTTGGAAAACAATGGTGGTTTTTCGATGGTTCAATATAATTTTGAGACTAAAAATGTTGCTGATTTTACGAAAGTTTGTTTACGAATTAAGGGCGATGGCAAAACCTACCAATTTAGAATAAAAAGTAAGGCAAGTGATAAACACTCATATATTGCTGCTTTTAAATCTGAAACGGACTGGACTACTATCGAAATTGCTTTTAACAGCATGTATCCCGCTTTTAGAGGTAAAACATTAAATATGCCAAATTATGAAGGTAACCACATGGAACAGATTGCTTTTTTAATTGGGAATAAAAAGGAAGAATCTTTTACACTAGTAATAGACTCGATTGTTCTTAAATAAAGTTGAATTTTATTTGTTTGCTCGCGTGAGGGATAGTCCCGACGCTTCGGGAGAAAGCCCACAGTGACCCCGACACTTCGGGGGAGCGAGGACTTGTAACGTATAGCCCGACCCAATAGGGGCACGCCCAAAACTACTCGAACCGTATGGCTTTTACCGGCGATATTTTTGTTACGATATACGATGGTACTAAAAGCATGAGTAAACATAATATAAGCGTGCCTATATTTAACGCGATAATGTAGCCGAGGCTTATATAAACTGGCGCTTCGGTAACGTAATATACGCTGGGATCTAAGGGGAACAGTTTTAAATATTTTTGTGCAAAAAGCAGGCTTAGACCTATAATATTACCCCAAAACAAACCTAGTAATATTAGGTAGGATGCATTATATAAAAAGAGTTTGCGAATGCTCCAGTTGTTGCTGCCAAGTGCTTTTAAAATTCCTATCATTTGGGTGCGCTCGAGTATGAGTACCAATAAAGCAGTAATCATGTTAATACCTGCCACCAAAATCATGATGCCTATAATGCCGTAAATGTTCTTGTCGAAAATATTTATCCACTCGAAAACCGAGGCGTATTTTTCTGTTATAGTTAGTGTGTTTAGTGTTGACGGGGTGTTTTGATAGATCTCGATACCTTTTCTTGGTAACTCGTCGTAATTAGTTATAAAAACTTCAAAATTTCCTATTTGATCTGGTTTCCAGTTATTAATTCGTTGAATATGTCGAATATCTCCTATTAAATATTGTGCATCTAAATCTTGAAATCCGGAATTGTATATACCAACTATTTTATAGGTGATAATATTTGGAAGCTTTTCGGTATCGTCTTTTGGAAATACCATTTGAAATGATTCTCCCACCTTAAAATTGAGTCTATTGGCTAAATATTGAGATATTAGCACGTCTTCATTTCGGTTTTTTGTATAATCTGGCAGGGTGCCTTTAACCAAAAACTCTTTAAAATACTCCCAATCGAAATCGGCTCCAACGCCTTTTAGGTAAGCGCCTTCAAAATCGGAATCGGTGCGAATAACTCCAAATTTTGAAGCTACTGCTTGGATGTGTTTAATACCTTCAACCGATTTAAACTCGGGGTAAAAATCTTGTTCTTTGGATATGGGAGCGATACTTTCTTGAGAAGTGTTGCTATCGTAATTCGAAATAGTAACATGCCCATTAAACGCCACTACTTTATCGCGAATTTTTTGTTGTAAGCCAATTCCTGTTGCGATGGCAACCATCATTACCACAATTCCGATAGCAATTGCAGCGATACCAATTTTTATTATTGGTGCCGATATACTACTTTTATACGCTTTACTACCAATAATGCGTTTAGCTATAAAATACTCGTAATTCAAATTATATGATGCGGATTAATGTTTTCAAAAATACAGTTTTATTATTTGTTTTGGTAATGATTTCTTGCGGAAACTTTTCGAAGAAAAAAGTAGATGGATTAAAGTCGGAAAATGGAAGCCAGATAACCGTTTCAGACGACCCAAAACCCAAAACCGAAAACCTTGAAATAACAGTTGGCGCCAACCAAACAGAGGCGTATTTACCGCTATTAAAAGGCAAACGTGTTGGTATTGTGGCGAACCAAACGAGCGTTATTTTTAAAAGTAACTCAGGCACAAAATCTAAAAACCAAGATTCGAAACACACTCATTTAGTGGACTCGCTGCTTAAATTAAAGATAACTATCAACAGCGTTTTTGCGCCCGAACATGGTTTTAGAGGAACAGCAGATGCTGGCGAACATATTAAAGATGGTATCGACACCAAAACAGGGGTTCCTATTATTTCACTTTATGGCGACAATAAAAAACCAAAACCTGAACAGCTTAAAAACTTAGACATTATTATTTTTGACATACAAGATGTAGGTGCAAGGTTTTACACCTATATTTCGTCGTTACATTATGTTATGGAAGCTTGTGCAGAAGCTAATATTCCCGTTTTAATTTTAGACAGACCAAACCCAAACGGACATTATATTGATGGTCCTATTTTAGAAATGGAACATAAAAGTTTTGTTGGTATGCACCCAATCCCCATTGTACATGGCATGACTATTGGTGAATATGCACAAATGATTAATGGCGAAAAATGGCTAAAAAATGGTGCTCAATGCCATTTAAAAGTGATTCCCGTTAAGAATTACACGCATCAAATGAAGTACAGTTTACCCATAAAACCGAGTCCGAATTTACCCAACGACAAATCGATAAATCTTTACGCCAGTTTATGCTTTTTTGAAGGTACGAATGTGAGTGTTGGTCGTGGTACGGATAAACAATTTCAAATTTTTGGAAGTCCGTTTTTAGATTCAACCATTTTTAAATTTAAATTTACTCCAAAACCAAATGAAGGTGCAAAATATCCACCTCATCAGGATAAAGTTTGCTATGGTATGGATTTAACAACAACCGAACATTTAAATGGTATTCATTTGAATTGGCTTATTTCTGCTTATAATGGTACTGCGAAAAAATCGGAGTTCTTCAATGCTTTTTTCACTAAACTGGCAGGGTCCAAAACACTGCAACAGCAGATTGAAAATGGTATGTTGGAAAAAGACATAAAAGCGTCATGGCAACCTGGTTTGGAAACATTCAAAAAAACACGAACACCCTATTTATTATATAAGTAATATTTAAATGAAGAGAATTATTGCATCATTAATGCTTTTATTAAGTGCAGTTGGTTTTAGTCAAACTCCGCAAAGTCCGAATCAACTTAAAATAAAAAGCGCCAAAAAACTAGCTAAAAAATTTTTGAGAAAACACGGTATTATGGGCATGTCTATTTCGGTGTCTCAGAAAGGTGAAATTATTTGGTCGGAAGGATTTGGATTTGCTCAAAAAAAACCACGTGTAAAAGTAAAACCCAATGTAACTATTTTTAGAATTGCAAGTATCTCAAAATCTATTACAGCGCTTGCTTTGGCAAAAATGACAGAAGAAAACATAATAGCTTTAGATTCGAGCATATACAAATATTTACCAGATTACCCAAAACAACCCTACGATTTTACGGTAAGGCAACTTGGAGGTAATTTAGCAGGCATCAGACATTATAAAGATAATAATGAATACGCACTAAATAAACCATTAACCATTACAGAAGGCTTAGATTTATTTAAAAACGACTCGCTTCTAGCACCTCCAGGAACGGAATATAATTATAGCACTTTTGGCTTTGTGCTTTTAAGTGACGTTATGCAACAAGCAGCAAAAACACCCTTTAACACCTATGTACATGATACGATTTTTAAACCATTACATATGGATAATTCTATGATGGATGTTGCGGACGCTAAAATTCCTAATAAAACTAAATTTTACAAAAAATCGCTCTTAAAAAAACGCGTTTTAGCCAGTCCAGTTAACAACGAATTTAAAGTTGGTGGTGGTGGTTTTTTATCGACTTCTGAGGACTTATTAAAATTTGGAAATGAGATTATTTCGCCCACCATAGTTTCGGAAGAATCGCTTTCAGAAATTATTACGTCCCAACGTTTAGTAACAGGCGAAAAAACGGGCTATGGCATTGGCTTTTCGGTAGAAACCACAAAAAATGGCACAGCTAAATATTATCATACTGGAGGTGGCGTTGGTGCATCAACCATATTATTAGTCTATCCGAAGGAAGAACTCGTAATAGCCGTTTTAACTAATTTAACTGGTGTGTCGATGCAGGATTTTGGCAACCAGCTAGAATCGGTATTTATTAATTAATAATTGTTGGTTTCTTGTATTTCTGAAACGGTTGTTTCAGCAAATCTTTAATATTGCTATTTTCCTTTTCATCGGGAAAAACATCTACGCCATAAATTATTTGCTCTCTATCCAATTCCATATAAGTGCCTAAAAGTCGGTCCCATATCGAAAAAATATTTCCATAGTTAGAATCAGTATAAGGCAACATGTAATGATGATGTACTTTATGCATGTCTGGAGAAACCAGCACATAACTTAGTGCTTTATCTACTTTTTTTGAAAGTTTAATATTGGCATGGGTAAATTGTGTTGCCACCAAACTCATAGATTGATACAGCATCACAATACCAATAGGTGCCCCAATTATAAAGACTCCTAGTAATGTAAATATAAAACGTATTACGCTTTCCAGCGGATGATGTCTGTTTGCCGTAGTAGTATCTACATTATGATCGGAGTGATGCACCAAATGAACCATCCAGAGTGGTTTTACTTTATGTTCAATATAATGCGGAAGGTAGGCACCAAAAAAATCCATAAAAAAGACCCCCAGAACAACGTATAACCATAAAGGCATTTCTGGTAACCAATTTAATAATCCGAAATTGTTTGCAACCACCCAATCGGCAGATTGTAACAGCAAAAAAGCTAGCACAAAATTAATAATGATGGTGGTGAGAGTAAAGAACAAATTAGGAACTGCGTGCTGCCATTTTTTATACTTGAATTTAAATAAGGGCACGGCACCTTCTAAAAGCCAGAATATAGTTAATCCTCCCACTAAAATAATGCTTCGATGGGAAGACGGAATGGTTTCGAAATAGTTTAAAAGAGTTTCCAACGCGTTCGTTTTATTTTTTTAAATATAATGAAAATGCATGAAAGTTTGTTAGAAGCCAAATTTCGACCATATGCATCTACTGCAAACTGTCACTGTAACTGAGACTGTAACTGTGACTGTGACTGTAACTGTGACTGCGACTGCGACTGCGACTGCGACTGAAAACTAAACTTTAATCCGTTTCTTCATCTCTTCAACAATATTATAGGCCGCGGGGCAAATAGCCACGTTTTTAATTGTTAAATTAGAAATTTGTTGAAATTTTTTCCGGTCGGTATGCGGATACTCCCGGCATGCTTTGGGACGCACATCGTAGATGGCACAATAATTATCGGCGCCTAAAAAGGTACAAGGCACAGTTTGCAACACATAATCGTTATCTTCATCCAAACGCAGATATTGATTTATAAATTGTTGTGTTTTCATTTTAAAATGTTTTGCAATACGCTCTACATCTTTATCGGTAAACAACGGTCCTGTAGTTTTACAGCAATTGGCACATTCCAAGCAATCCGTTTTATTAAATTCGTTATCATGTAATTCCTGCATGACATAATCCAAATTTTTGGGCGGTTTACTTTTTAGTTTCGCAAAGAATTTTTTGTTCTCGTTATGCTTATCTTTGGCGAGCTTTGGAAGGTTATTTATAAAATTTTCCAAGTTGATTGTTTCAAGTTTTAGGTTGGTTGTGTGATGATTTCGATTCAAAAATAGAACTTTTAAACCTTAAACTTTTTAAACTTTAAACTTTTTTATTTTGAAAGATTTATTTGGAAATGCTTTATTAGATTACCAAAACGGGAAATATACTGAAGACATCATCACCTCTACTAACATTTCGGATGAAGACGATTTGCCGCTACCCTATTTATTTCGTGGGTTTAAAGACATGCCCAAACTAGAGCAAAAAGCATTAAAATTAGCGAAAGGCACTGTTTTAGATGTTGGCTGTGGCGCTGGTAGTCATAGTTTGTATTTGCAAAAAAAAGGATTTCATGTTGATGCCATAGATATTTCGAAAGGCGCCATTGAAGTCGCCAAACAACGCGGTGTTTTAAATGCCGAAGTGAAAAATATTCTGGAAGAAACTAACTCCTTCGACACCATTTTATTATTGATGAATGGAACCGGAATTTTTCAAGAATTAGCACAAGTTTCTAAATACTTAACACATTTAAAAAGTTTATTAAAACCAAACGGTCAGATTTTAATTGATTCTTCGGATATTCAGTATATGTATGAAGATGAAGATGGAGGGGTTTGGATGGATATGAATGCTAGTTATTATGGCGAACTCGACTACTTTTTAAGCTATAAAGGCGAAAAAGAAGACCCGATGAAATGGTTGTATTTAGATTTTAACACCTTACAAACTGCTTGTGAAACCGTAGGTCTAAAATGCGAATTGGTTTTAGAAGGCGATCATTTTGATTATTTGGCAAGATTAATTGCTGTATAGGTTTCAATCTAAAATTGACAATATTATATGTTTCTGAACTCAGAGATCTTACTTTAGGTTATAACAGGGAACGAAGCAGCCATTTTTTAATGAATAGATTGCTTCGTTCCTTGCAATGACTTCTCACAATTAGCTTACGAGATTCTTGATTTCGCAGGCATTTAGAAATCAAACTTATAAGTAGCTCCCGCTAACAACTGAATCCTTTGCACCGGGAAATTCTGCCAACGTTGATACCCTTTATCAGCTATATTATTCGCTTTTGCAAATAGCGATAATTGGTCGTTTATATGGTATCCTACATGGGCATTAGCATCGAAATAGCTATCTAAAGTTACTTGGGTTGATGATATTACCGAAAATTCATCTTCAATACTTAACAGGTCTTTTCGTTCTCCAACATAAAACAAATTAGCACCTGCAAACCATTTTTCATCAATTTGGTAATCTAAAAACAAGGACCCTTTAAAATCTGGCAAATTCCAAGCTTCAGCTTCTTCATCGGTATTATAACTAAAGGTTTCGGCTTTTAAAGCTAGTTTAAAGTTTCTATTTATATCTACATTAATTTCGCCAGCAAGCCCTAAAGTCTTCACATTATCATAGACAATTCCAAATGAATTACCGTATTCATAATCCTCGGCATCTATCATATCAAAAGACGTTACATTATTTCTAAATAAGGCTTTACTTCTATCGGCTAAATAACTTCCGCTAATATTATAGCTAATATTGCTGGTTACTTTTCCTTTTAAACCTACATACGCATTATAAAGCTGATCGGTTGGTGTAATAAATAAGGTTGGCGATACAAACGGATTTTCGTTGGCAAATCCATAATACGAGTTTTGTATTAAATCACCTTTAAGTCCACCATAGGCTATTAACACATCGTTTACCAATCTGTAAGTAGCTGTTACGTTTGGGTAAATATATAACTTGCTTCTGTTAGCTTCTCTGTCATTCAAATAAAACAAAGAAACGCCTAAATTTAGGGTTAAATCGTCTTCTTTCATTTCATAAGTTGGTGAAATCCCTATTTGAAAATTGCCATAGTTTAATTCTTCATCACTATTATAGGCTTTATCAAAACCACCTCCTAAATAATCGATAACAACATCGGTAGCAATTTCATAATCATTAATAGGCACATCTACTTTAGCTTTAAATTTAAATCTGTTTTCTGCCGAACCCTGATTATCACCAAAGTGTCTAAAAAGAAAACTTGCCTCGTTAATATAGGTGTCTTCAAAAGTTAAATCGCCCCCTAAATGCGCATTGAAAAAGGAATGACCAACATCTAAAGTACTCGCAAAAGCGGCATCGTTTGCATAATTTTCTGGGAGTCCGTACCAATTATAGCTTTGGTATTGAAAACCACCCTCGGCATTCCAAGAAAAATCTCTTAACCGCGATGCGTAGTTAACATGTACTTTTGAATTTGAGAAATTATCGTCTAACAACAATCCTTCTATGCCACCACCCGATGACGAATGACTTACGTAACCGCCAACACTTTCTGTTCTGCTAATGGCATGATTTAAATACACTTCGCCTAAAAATGTTGTATAAGACCCTACCCCAACAGTAGCATAATTATCGAATAATTTAACAGGTTTCGCTTTGTCTACTGTTGCCGCTTTTCCTTTTGCAGGTGTAAATGTTGAAGCCACTGGGAACGAAAAAATATTGTATTTAATCTCTTTTTTTGCCTGCGTAGTTTCGTCATCTAACGATGGGGTTTCCTTTACTTTAAACGCATCTGAAATGGTTGGCGTATAAGGCTTAACTACATCGATAACACCAGTATTGATGGTGTCGGTAGATTTTTTTTGTGAATACACAAAGGTTACACTTAAAGTAAAAACTGCTATTATTATGTTTTTTATGTGCTTGCGCATATTTTATTATTTACGTTTTTATATGACTTTTTTTGATACACTTCGACAGCGCTTAGTGTGACACTATTAATTTTTTAAAACTAATTTCCTCCAGCTTGTATTGATGAATTTGTTTTAGCTTCCTTGGCCTTTATTTTATTTAATTCTGTTTTGGCTTCATTAATAACATCATCAAACTCGGTAAAGTTTTTAAGAACACTTTCTAAGATATAAGTGGCTTGAAAGGCATCGTTTAAGGCGTAAAAATTCTTTGCCATAAGCACTAATCCTTTGGCGCTGTAATACTTATATCCAGAAAAATCCTTAGCTAATTTTTGAACGGCAGTATTTGATGCTTCAAATTTACTTTCCTTGTGCTTAAAATAAGCGTTGTAATACAAAGCTTCGGCAGCTGTTTCGCCGGTTGCAACAACTTCAACTTTCGCATAGGCTTCTTTTGCTTTGGCTTCATTGTTAGTTTTCATAGCAGAACGTGCAATAATAATATTGGCATCGGCTTTAATTTTGTTATCGATTTTAGAATTTTCCAATACTTTTTCGGCATACAAAACAGCTTTACTATAGCTTTCCATTTGATAGTTTGCCTTCATTAAATTAGATTGTGCAAATATTACATTCTGTGGAAAATTAGCTTCCTCTTCTAATCGTTGTAATAACGGAATGGCTTTATTCCAATTTTTACTTTCTAAATAATACTGCGATAAACGCGATAACGCTTCTTCGGTATATTCGTTTCTAGAAGCATCGACGATATACTTATAATGCGGTGCTGCATTTTCTACTAAACCTTTTTTATAATATAACTGCCCTACGTAAAAATGTGCCTGCATCGCATGTAATCCGCTTGGAAACTGATTTAAATACCCATTAAATTGTGAAATAGCTTTATCGGTATTGTTGTCTAGATACTGTTTTTCGGCAGCTTCGTAGGTAGCATTATCCAAATCGGTATCGGTAACTTGCACATAATTAAGTGTTTTAACCCAAGAGGCATATTCGTTTACGCGTCCTAAATCTATATAAATTAAACGTGCCGTTGCTACCGATTGAATAGCTTCTGGCGTTCCGGGATATTCGCTTGCCACTTGTTTAAATTTACTTAAAGCCTGGTCGTTATTTCTGTTGTTATAATAAACCAATCCTTGACGTAGTAAGGCTTTTGAAACGAAAGAACTCATTTTATATTCTGAATTTAATCGATTATAAACCTGAATGGCTTTGTCAGTTTCATTAACTTTTACATAAGTATTACCAAGTTCGTACATGGCATCATCGCGAAGTTTAGATTTTGGGTATTCTGATATAAACTGCTCTAATTCTTTAATTTTTTTTGAATCTTGCCCTATATACCCAGCACTAATGACTTTTTGAAAGAAGGCATAATCGGAATCTATCGCGCTTAATTTTATGGCGTTTTCATATGCGCTAATGGCATTCTTATAATCGCTGGAAACAAAATATGCATCTCCTAAACGCAGATACGCATCATTGAGTCGTACTTTATCATCTTTTTTATTTGATGCTATAAACTGATTGAAAAATTGCGCGGTCTGAGAGTAATTTTTCAACTTGAAATACGTGTAAGCTAAGTTGTAATCTAAGTTTTTATATTCTGGTGTTGCTTTTGAAGACGCTAATTGCTGAAATTGCTTAAAGCCAATTAACGCATCGTTGTAATTTGATAAATTATAATCGGTTTCAGCTTTCCAAAAAGTGGCTCTTGCCGTAAAATTAGCATCGCGTGGTTCTTTTATGGAGGCGTCAAAAAGGGATTTTGCTTCATTAAAATTAGATTCGTTATACATTTCTAAACCTCGGTAAAATGCTACTTTCTGGTAGGCCACTTTGTTTTCGAAACTTTTCTTTCCTTCCAATAATCTAAGTGCTTCTTTGTAATTTTTTGATGTTATATAAGAATCAATCAACAAGGTTTCAATTTCTTCTTTCTGCGCTGTTTTTGGATACTTTTCTAAATAAGCTGCCAAAACCTGTGGTGCCGATTGGTATGGATTGCCAATATCATAACTAATTTTTGCATAATTTAACCAGGCATCTTCCTGAATTTTTAAATCGAAATCCATTTCCGAAGCATTTTTAAAAGCATTTAAAGCTTCTTGCTTCTTATTTAGTTTTATATAACTTTCGCCTAAATGGTAGTAAGCGTTTTGAGCGATAGAATTAGTACCCCCAATTATTTTGTTAAATTCTGAAATAGCTTTATCGAAATTGCCTTGTTTGTAATGGGCATATCCCAATTGGTAAAAATCGGTATTATTCCACTTACCATTTTTCCCTTTGTAGGCTTGTAAATATGGAATCGCCTCGGCATATTTATTTAAATTAAAATAACTTTCGCCAATTATTTTTGAAAGCTCAGAAACTTCGTTAGCATCGCTTCCCTTTAATCTAGCTTTTGCCAGCTGAATGGCTTTTTCAAAATTTCCTAACTTAAAATTTAAATCGGCCTGATAGTAAGACAGTTTTTCTTTATACTTTTCCTGGTTACTAACCTGCTCGAAATACTTATTGGCACTGTCGTAATCATCCCCTTCATAAGCCATAAAACCAATATAATACTTAGCTTGCGACCCGTATTCTTTAGAGTTTTCTACCTTCGATAAATACTGTTTGGCTTCTTTATATTGTTTACTCGAAAATGCCGAATAGCCATTATTAAAATAAAATTTTTCTTTTTCTGCCCTGCTTAAACCAGATTCGTCTACTTTATCATACCACTTTCTGGCATAAGCGAATTTAGAATTCTCAAAATAATAATCTGCAACATCTACATACGCGGTATTTCTTTTTGTGCTTGTAGGATATTCTTTTACAAAATTCTCTATAAGTTGGTCTGCATTTTGCTGATTTAAACGCACCGCACAATTGGCTATATAATACGCGCAATCAGACAATAACACATCTTCTTTTGTTGATTTTTTTACACTACCAAATAAGGACTGTGCCGCTAAATATTGCTGGTTATTATAAAGCGTTAAAGCTTTTTGATACTCTACTAAATTGTTGGTGTAAGTGGCAGATTGTTGTGCCCAAATTTGAAAACTTAAACTTATTGCCACCAAAAAGGAAACACTGTTTTTTAAAGTCATTAACGATTCGTTTTATTATTTAAAATCAAAGATAATTTAATCTAAATCTTATAACGCAACAATCGTGCTATAATTATAAACCAAGTTATTAAAAGCCAAAAAAAATATCTACTGCTGTTTTAAGCCATGTTCCATGCATCGATTGGAAGATTAAATTGTTAAGCATTGAAACTTTAAAAACTTTTAACCTATAATTTTCAACTTTCAATATTTATATAATACTTTTACGGCACAGAAATTTATTTACTTATGTCAAGTCCGATTTTACAATTAAAAGATGTTTCTATTTATCAAGGCGATAGCTTAGTGCTTTCTAAAGTGAATGTTGAAATAAACAAAGGTGATTTTGTATATCTTATTGGGAAAACTGGAACCGGAAAAAGTAGTTTTATGAAAACACTTTATGGTGATTTGCCTTTAACTGAAGGCGAAGGACATATTGTAGATTTCGATTTAAAAACTTTAAAAGAAAAAGACATTCCTTTTTTAAGACGAAAATTAGGGGTTGTTTTTCAAGACTTCAAACTACTCTCAGACAGTACTGTAAACGAAAATTTATTATTTGTTTTAAGAGCTACGGGTTGGAAAGATAAGGCCGAAATGAATACTCGTGTTGAAGAGGTTTTAAGTAAAGTAGACATGAAAACTAAAGGTTTTAAATACCCGCATGAACTTTCGGGTGGTGAGCAGCAACGCGTTGCGATTGCCAGAGCTTTACTTAACAACCCAGAACTTATTCTTGCCGACGAGCCAACAGGAAATTTAGACCCTCAAACAAGTATTGAGGTTATGGAAGTTTTACAAGAAATAAACAAAAACGGTAACACCATTTTAATGGCTACTCACGATTATGCTTTGCTATTAAAATACCCAAGCAAAACCTTAAAGTGCGACGATAATCAGGTTTTTGAGGTGGTGCAGAGAAAGGGGTAAATTTTCAAAATAATTATGCTGCGAATTATAACTCTTGATGACGTTATTGATATTTATACAAAACTTAAGTTAAGAGGACTTTCTTTTATAGTTTCTAAGTTCAACTTTAGAAATGTTGAGAGAACTAAAAGCGCCTTTAATAACATCACTATTAATTCAGCGCATAGTTGGGTTATTCCAAAAATGCATGAAAGATGGAACCTACTAATTACAGGCAATTCGCAAACAAGCTTCAAAGACTACATTAGCACCAATATTTTAAACAACCATAAAGACCTGAAAATGCTATCGCTTGGTAGCGGAAAATGTCATCATGAATTAGAATTTGCAACACATCCTAATATCAAAGAAATTGTGTGTATGGATATTAGCGATGAATTAATTGAAAACGCCAGAACAGCGGCATGTCAAAATAATTTAAGCAATATATCATTTAAAGTTCAAAATGTTTACGAATATACTTATCCTGAAAATTATTATGACATCGTATTTTTTCATGCATCACTTCATCATTTTAAAAACATCGATAACTTTCTAAAAAACAACGTGAAACAAACTCTTAAAAAAAATGGATTATTAATCATAAATGAATATGTTGGCCCCAATAGACTTCAATATCCAAAACATCAAATAAAAGCAATAAATGAATGCTTGAATCTCATTCCGAAGAAATTTAAAAAACGTTTTAAATTAAACTTTTTCAAAAATAGATTTTACGGGTCTGGACTCATTAGAATGATTATAGCAGATCCTTCTGAATGTATTGAATCTGAAAATATTATACCTTCAATTCATAAAAATTTTTCCATTGTTTACGAAAGTTCTTTTGGAGGCAATATTTTAATTCCGGCTTTAAAAGATTTAGGTCACCACTTCATAACGCTTGATAATGAAAAAGAATTAATACTGAAGGATTTATTTAAGTTTGAAGATGATTACCTTAAACACCATAAAAGTGATTATATTTTTGGTATTTATAAAAATGACCTATTCTAAAACTATGATATCTGTATTAATACCAGTTTATAATTATAATATTTGCGATTTAGTTAATACCCTTCATAAACAATTAAGCGCCTCGAAAATAGAATTTGAAATTATATGTATAGATGATTATTCTAATAAATCTACCATAAATTCAAATGAGACAATTAATACGTTATCAAACACCTCCTATTCCCTATCCGACAAGAATAATGGCATTGCAGTAACAAGACAGTTATTAGTCAATAAAGCTAAATATGATTGGGTTTTATTAATTGATGCAGATATGAAATTAAAAGACGCCTTTTTTATTTCAAATTATCTAAAAGCCATTAAACAAAATTATGAAGTTGTCTTTGGCGGTATTATTTATGATACTAACCCTCCAGATTTAAGCAGTTTATTGCGATGGAAATATGGTGTAACTTACGAATCTGTGAGTGCAGAAAAAAGAAACAAAACACCTTATAAAATTACATCGGCCGCCAACATGCTCATTAAAAAGGAGGTCTATATTAAATTTGCTTTAGATAGTATAGGAAATTCTTATGGTATGGATATTTATTTTGGGCCACAATTAAAACTCAATAAAATACCTGTTTTACATATAGATAATAGTGTTTATCATTTAGGACTTGAAAGTAGTATTAAATATAAAGAAAAAGTAGAATTTGCAGTAAGAACCCTTTTAAATCTTTACAATAAAAAAGAGATACAAGAGCATGATAATGATTTGCTAAAAGCCTTCGTAGTTTCAAAAAAAACGGGTTTAAACTTTATTTTTTTCGGGCTCTATGTGGCTTTTAATAAATTGATAGTAAATAATTTATTGTCTAAAAATCCAAAAATTATTTTAATACAATATTATAAGATTTTGTATATGTGTTACTTCGATCTTTGTAAAAACAAAACTAACTAATTTAATGATTGATACAGTTCATGCCAATGTTGCATAATTCTTTCTAAATCAAACCTACTAACACTTACTTTGGCATTTTCTCCTATAGTTTTTCTTAAAGTGTCATTATTAATTAACTCTTTAATTTTATTTGCATAAGCTTGGGTGTCATTATTTTTAATGAGCATCCCATTTTTTTCGTTTTCTATTACAGTTTTTGGTCCGGTTGCACCATCGAATGCAATTACAGGCAAACCAAAAGCCATAGCTTCGATGATAACCAAACCAAAAGCTTCAGATGAGGATGTATTTAAAAGCAATGATGCATTGCTATAAACCTGATTAATATTTTTTATTGGCGCGTGAAGCTCAATATGATTTTCCATATGTAGTTCCTGTACCAACTTCTCAATAGACCTGTCACCAACTGTTTCACCATAAATTTTAAGTTTCCAATCTGGATATTGAACTATCACATTTTTCCATATTTGCACTAAAACATCAAACTGTTTTTCTATGGAATGCCTGCCAATTGCAACCGCTACTTTATTTTGTAATGTGTTCTGTATTTTTGGCACACTAAGCCAAAGCGGGTTAGACATAACAACAACGTTATCGGCTTTCCAGTCTTTGGCATCTTCCTCATTCAATACAATAAATGCTTTGTATTTATAGAGGCTTCTATCTAAAATCAGATTAGCAAAATTCTTTTTTAAGCTTTCAATAAGCGTCATTGTTTTAATTTGTCGGCTTCCATGTCTTTCATAAATTAAGGCTGCGGAAGTGTTTAAAAGATATGGCAGTAATGTTCCTTTAAAACCGTTATCGCAATTAACAATTATATTAGGCTTTATAACATCAACTATTTCTTGAAGAGACTTCTTGTATTTTAGTAAATGCACAAACCCGAAATTTTTAATTTCAATCCTATGAAAAACGATTTTAGAATTAAAATCATAAAAAAAAGTATCGCTTTTGTTATTGGTGGTTATTACATGAATTGTATAGCCATAAGTTTCAATTAAATAATTTAATTTAACCGAAAGAACTCGTGCGACCCCACCAGAGCCTTGTAAATTTGTAGTTATATAAAGTAGTTTCGACAAAAAATTAGTTTTTAATAGTCATTAAATCTAACCATTGATTACCAATAACTTCAATTGAAAATTTTTGTGTGCTTTTTAAGGCATTATCTTTACATTTTTTACGCAAAGTTTCATCGCGAAGCATGGTATTTAACCCCATGGTTAAAGCCTCGAAGTTTTGGTCTTCAATTAACAGTCCATTTTCGTAATGAGAAACCACTTCCCGAGGTCCCGTTGGGCAATCGAAAGCGATTACTGGTGTATCACAACATAGTGCTTCAATTAAAACCATTGGATGCCCTTCATGCCAACTGCTCAACACAAAAGCTTTGGCGTTTTTCATGTACTTATAAGGGTTTTCTTGAAACCCTAAAAAATGAACTGTATCTTTTACGCCTGTTTCTTTTGCTAAATTCTCCAACTCTAACTGCTTTTTCCCTTTTCCTAAAATTACAAGATGTACTTGTTTACCCGGAAGCATCGATTTAGAATAAGCTTCTATAAGCTTATCAAACTGTTTTTGGTTGGTATCAAAATGTCCAACTGCTATATAATATTCAAAATTGAGATTAACTACGTCTTCCTTTTTTATGGCAATATTATTTGCAATAATGGGGTTATAAATCATTGAAATATTATTAAGCATCGGGTACTTTACCTCAACTAATTCCTGCATTGCTTTTGTAATGGCTATAATTTTATAGGCCTTCGCATAAATAACCTTTGCCCAAAATGCCGATTTAGGCAAATAAATTTCTAACTGAGAACTATGGATGGTATAAATTGTTCTTTCGATGTTATAAACAAATCTTGAAATTAAATACTCTTGAAGTATTCTTTTTCTAAACCTGAAATCAATTATAAAATCAAATTGATGCTTTTTCATATACCTACGAAAATATATGACTCGCTTTAACTTATTTAAAATGGTGTTTGATTTACTTTTTAATTTTCCTAAGTTATATAAGCTACCTGAATAATCGTATCCTATTTCATCATGTATAATAATGTTATGAACTTCGAATCCTTTTTCATGAAAAAAATTAGAAAGGTTAGTCATTACCCTTGCGGTTCCTCCTCCATGCAAATGAAATCCCACTAACGCAATTTTGATTCGACTCATTATTTTAAACTATGTTTTTTCAAAAATAAATGATTTATTCATCAATCCTATGGTTCTTTATTTTAATTTTATGCACTATTCGAAACCAATTATGACTTTGTTATCTGTACATCTTATTACTTACAATAACGAGCAACACATTGAAGACACTCTTAAATCTATTTTAAAGCAAATTGTAGATTTTAATTATGAAATTGTTGTTGGCGACGACTGCTCTACCGACAACACTTTAAAGATTATTAATAAATACGCTGCATTGCACCCGAATCTTTTTAAAGTTCATAAAAACGCCAAACAACAGGGAATTCTTAAAAATTTTAAAGCGACTTTAGATAGATGCCATGGCACTTTTATTTTTGACATTGCTGGAGATGACATGTTAAAATCCGATTATGCGCTGCAAAAAATGGTGAATGTATTAAATAACGATACTAGCTTAGGATTTGTAGATTCTGGTTTTGACAGTTATTACGACAATACGAAAAAAACAATTTTCTTTAAAAATAAATCGATTCTAAACAGTTCAAAAGAAAGCTATAAAGAAGCACTGTTATTAGGCAAAATAGCCCCGATTGGTCATTGTTACCGAAGAGAATACCTAATTAAATTTGTTGATTTTGATACTTATTTAAGCATGAAAATTACTATTGAAGATTACCCAATTCTTGTTGATTTATCAATGCATACAAATTTCGAAACAATAAAAGAATCATTGCATATTTATAGAGTACACAATGAATCATACTCTCACAAAAAATGTTTTAAAAATCACTTTTTTTTAAAAAATCAAATGAAAAATTTATTCGAATATTTTAATAAAAAATACCAATATAATGACGATATTGTTGAAACATTCAATACCGATTACAACAAAGAGTTATTATTTTTAGCTGGATATTTTGAAGAAAAGGACGTTGGTAAAAATGCTTATAAAAAAATAAAATCAAAGAATATAAAAGATTATATTCATTATTTTGCTAGTCAAAACACTTTTTTCAGAAAACTAATTTCATTCTTAAAGCCAAAAGTTAAATAGTAGCCTTATTTCACAAATTTTTTGAAATTTCTTAAATAATCGTCTTCATCATAAACATCTGAAGCCACCACCAAACAAACGGCACTTGACGAGAAGTCTTCTAATTCTCGCCAAATCATATTAGGTATCAATAATCCTTTGTTGGGTTTATTAAGTGTGACCTTTGTCTTATCACCGAACGCATCTTGCATAACAACATCAAAACTACCACTTATAGCAATTAAAAACTCTAGTTGGTCTTTATGGGCATGACCTCCGCGGTATGCGCCACTTGGTACATCATATAAATAATATACACGTTTAATTTCAAATGGAATCACATCTTTTTCTATTACTGAAAGATTACCTCTACGATCCTTTATTTTCGGAATGTTGATTATTTGTATATCGCTTACTTTAGATGACTTCATTTTTTATCTTATTTTTATTTGCAAACAAAATTGAAACAATAACTACTATTAAATATACTATATATCTTAAAAAATGTGCATATGTAATTCCTTGCACGCCCATCCTATCAATAAAATAAGTACCAAAAACATAAAGTGTTAGCACTGAAATAATTTCGGTTAAAATATAAAGTTTCCATAATTTTTGTGCAATTAATTGGTATGCTAGAATCACGGATGTAATTTTCACCATATCACCTAAAAGCTGCCATTTAAAAAGAACCCCCATTGGCAAAAAGTCACGAGTATATAGAATAGCTATTATAAAATCTCTTAGCAAAAAAATCGCAATAAACAAGACGACAAATATTGGTAATATTACTTTATAAATAAGCATTATTTCCTTTAGAAAGGTCTTGATATCCTTTATTTTAGCATACCTTGGCAAAACATACAATGAATATACTCCAGTCATAAATGATAAGTAATAATTAGATAAATTCAACATAGATGTCCAATAACCTGCTTCTTTTACTGAAAGTTTTGTAATTAAATAACTTCTTAATTCAATGTCCACTAAATTACTAAAAACAACTGCAACAACAGACATTACAATGAAAACTAAAAGATTATTAGTAATAATTCTATGAAAATGAATTTTCAAATTTCTAAATAAATCAATTTCTTTTCTCGCAAAAATAAAAAGCACTAATAATTGAATTATGGGTGTTAATGTTATGGCTAATAACACACCAGAGAGTTGACAAAAAAAAACCAGAAAAATCACAAGTATTGTTACTGACCCTGCAGTAATTAATGAAATTAATGTTGCTTTTACATAATTCGATTGTCCACTAATAATTGCAAAACATAAATTATAAATTGCTGCGAAAGGAATTGTGAAGCCTAGAATTATAAAAAGATAACTAAACTGGGGTGTTTTAAAAAGATACTGACTCCAGAATGATGACCCAAATAGTAATAATAAAGAAATGGTTACACTCCCTACTAGAATAAATGCTAAAGAAGTACTATATAGTTTTTTAAGTTCCTCTGGATTGTCATTTAACTCAGATTGGTATTTTAAAACTCCTTGATCAACTCCTGCAGTTGCCCCTAAACTAAACACACTTAAAGCGTTTCTTAAATTGCCTATATAAGCAATTCCTTCAGGACCCAAGTAAATCGCGATTAATTTTTGAGATAGTAAACCCAAAAATGATCTTATAATAACTCCAACAGAATTAACTGAAAACAATTTAAACAGAAACAAATCTTTATTTTCTTTAGAATATTTCAACTAAAACTATTAATTAAATCGGTTATTTTTAAGATTTGGTCTTCTCTTAATAGTTGATGTATAGGCAAACTCAAAACTTCATTATGAATTTGTTCTGTAATGGGTAATTCGAAATCATTAAACTCTTTATATGCCAATTGTTTATGGATAGCTACGGGATAATGCACAAGCGTTTCGACACCATTTTTATATAAATAATTTTTTAGTGCATCTCTTTTATGGCTCCTAATTACAAAAAGATGGAATACATGTTGTGCTAAATCTTTACAATTTGGCAATACTATATTGCTGGAATTTAATTCTTTAAAATATAGATTCGCAATTTCTCTTCGTTTATTATTATCGGCATCTAAATGCTTTAATTTAATACGTAAAAATGCTGCTTGCAAGTCGTCTAGCCTGCAGTTATACCCTTTTAAATCATTCACATATGTCGATTTTCTTCCATAATTCCGCAACTTAATTATCACCTCAGCTAACGCTTCATTATTTGTTGTAATAGCCCCAGCATCTCCTAAGGCACCTAAGTTTTTGGTTGGATAAAAACTAAAGGCTGCAGCATTAGAAAGGTTTCCTGCTTTACGACCATCCTTATAAATTGCACCATGCGCTTGGGCTGCATCTTCAATTAATAATAAATTATGCTCTTTGGCAATTGATTCTAATTGCTCTACATCATGAATCTGTCCATACAAATGAACGCCTAGAATCGCTTTAGTTTTTGAACTAATCGCTTTTCGAACCTTTTCTGGATTGATATTATAATTTTGAATATTAGGTTCTACCAAAACTGGCTTTAAACCTGTGTTACTTATAGCTAAAATAGTAGCTATATAGGTGTTGGCAGGAACAATTACCTCATCATTATTTTTTAAGACTCCCAAAGTCTTATAGCCTTCGATGATTAATTGAAGTGCATCCAGACCTGAACTTACTCCAACGCAAAATTGTGTGCCGCAATATTCAGAAAACTCAGTCTCGAAACTAGTAACCTGCTCACCTAATATATATTGGCCTGAATCTAAAAATTGATTAAATCCATTTTTAAATTCAATTTCAAAACGTTTGTTTAGTAAATTTAAATCTAAAAACTTAATCATATCATTATATTTTTTAACAAAGAATAATTCTTAGTTTCAATTTTATAAAAATCATGAACCACCGCCGAAGCTCCAAAACTTTGTTTCCAATTGAGTAACCCCTCATTTATACTTCTTCCTTCATTTTCATTAGAAATTCCAAAATCGAAATATTCTTTCTCTTTATAAATGCTTGTTATTAAATGATTTACCAGAAAGTCCAAAGCCCCTATATTTCTATCTTTTTTTGTTGAAATATATTGTAAATGAGCTACTTTTTTGGTTTCAAAAACTGTACATCCAGCATATAATTCATTTTCAAGATACACATTATATTGCTTAATATTGTTTGGAAATTTATCTCGCAAAACACTAATTTCACTTATAGAATGAGTAGGATCGGTATGATGCTTAGCATTTAAATTAGGAGTTAAAATATCGTTCCAAAAAGAAGTTAAGTCGGTATCCAACTTGACTTTTAAGTCATTTTGCAATGCCTTTTTTAATTGTCTTTTTCGTAGAGTTGAAAATTCAAAATCATTATTTAATTGAATTGCCATTGAGACATCTTTTCTATAAGATTCTGCTTTTAAATTATAAAAAAGATAATCTAACTCATCGGATGGTCTAATGCAGTATATTTTAGGTAATTGTTTTAAGAACAGCGTTATAATTTTTTGTTTAAATAAAAACTCCAAAATAGCATAAAAAGACCCTAAACAAACTTGAAATGAGCTTTTGTTTAAAAATATTAAGCCTCCATAACTTAAACCTTGATGCGAATAAAGTTTATTTGCAACAATATTAGCTGGTAAAATACTAACCAATTTGTTTTTTTTAAAAACCATCAATGAATAATCTTGAAACCTTTCTTTATGATAGTCCATAAAATCCCTATTAAACAAGAATGTTGCATTCTTTGAATTTGATACAAAACCATTCCAAAGTATTTTTAAATCGGGGTTATATTTTTTTACAGTATAAATTTTAAATTATTTTTTACTTAAACAAAAGCTAAAATTAAAGCTAATTAGTTACTTTTTCAAAAGTTACTTCTCCATTTTCATTAATGTATTTGTAAACACCTGGTAAAGCATCTTCATTTACTATAGCTAGACTAAAGTCAGGTTGTAAATTAGATAAATATGATTCATCATCACTTAAGTAAGTAAAAAGAATTCTAAATACATTAACTGAAGATTTTAATTTGTCGTGATAATTAGGAACTTTACCATAAGGCCAATGTATAGCCAAAGATGAACTAAAAATAGAATAGATTTTATCTCTATCATCTGTTTTTTTATAAGATTCTAAAGTATATCCCATTCCAACATAACCTCCATGATCTGCCATTATTAAAATTAATGCATTAGGGTCACGCTCTTTTATTGTAGATATTGTTTTTGTTAATACATCATTAGACCTTTCTAACCTTTTTGTCCATGCTAGTTTTTCCTCCACAACACCTAATGAATGTATTTGTGAACCACTAATATGATTTGGAGCCAAAATTTGAACAAAGAAAAATTTTGGCCTATCAACTTCTTCTTCAATTCCTTTCTTTAAAGGAGTCAAGACATCTTTAATATCACCTAACCCTCTACCTATGAAAGAAATATCGTCGTAACTTATGTTACAATAGTCAAAGCCCATTTTTGGCTTGTTTAGCAAAAGATAAGACATTTCCGTAATGTAATAACTTTTATAACCATTATTCTTAAAAATATCTAAGACAGTATTTTTAGAAATAATAATATCTCGATCATTAAGAACTTCCTTGTAATTTAAAACATTATTGTAATAATGGTGTTTCATCATTAAACTAGAGGTATTTGATGAAAGTGTAAAAGTATAATTACTTCTAAAATCATTGTAATAAGTGAAATCATTACTCTTTAGAAACTTTTCAAAAGTATTATCTTTTATATTATAGTATCCCTTTTTAAGTTCTGAAAAATTAACATAGCCATCAGGCTGTATGTAATAAACATTTGGTTTTTTTACAAATTCAACTTCAGCAATATTATCTGGTTGTTGCATCCATTCTTTTGAAATACTGTACTGTTTTATTATTGTGTTAGATAAAGCAAAAAAGCCAATAAAAGCGAAAATGAACTGAATTACTACAAGTTTTTTTAGATGATTAAATAAAAAATACCCTGCTAAAAATGATATAAATAAAATACCTAAACTTATTTTTTTTTGAACATCTCCAAAAAGGCAAACTTTTAATAAAAAGAGAAAAACAAAAACACTTAAAAAAGTGAGAACTCTATTTTTATGCTTAATAAACTTAAGTTTAGTTACCACAAAAAACACTAAAAAAGGAATACCAATAAAAGTTAATACAAAGTATGCTAAATGCGACAAGCTATTTACTAATGTGTAATTATTTGAATAATAAAATAATATAGGATATAACCCTACGGCAATGGCATATATAATAGGATGGTCCTCATTATTATTTAAAAACTCTGTTATGTGATTTCTTATGCTAGACATCATTCTTTCTTCTCAATAAGAATAAAACGCGCTCTGAATTATCGATGCAAATTTCATCTATTGTTTCAAAGTAATTTACATAATCCTTTCTAAAATTTTCAATTGTATAAAATTTAAAATGATTCTGAAATTCTCCTTTTGAAGACAATAAACGTTGCACCCATGAGTCATCTCTTTTAGGAAATTCAATAATTAAATATTTAGAAAACGAAGCAAAAAAATCAGCAGACATATCGAAAGGAATATTCCCAGATAAAGTCATATGATGAATTATTGCTAAAGCCAAAGTAACATCTGGTTTAAATGCTTGAATTCGTTCTAAAAAAGATTGTCGTTCTTTGTTATTAAAACCTATTGCCGCAGTTGGGTTTAAAATATCTTGTATAAAAGGCAACATATAAGTTTCCTTTCCTATCTTTAAATTTTTATAATTTAAATCGACCGCATTATAATCTATATCACATACCAAAGCTTGTTTTATAGGATATTTTATTCGTCTTACAAACGTACCATCATTCCCTCCTATATCTATTAACGTTTCTGTTTTTAACTTTTTTATCCAAGTATCAATTAGATTTGACTTTTGAGAAAAAGCACTAATAGAATAATTAGTTTTATTGTAATAATCTCCCCATTCGCTATGTTCCTTTATGGACAGTTTTTTTATATAATCGTATAAACTATTTATAATGTTTAATTGTCCTTTTTTAGAAAGCGTAATGGTTTTTATTTTTCCTTGATAATCTTCGTTGTGTTTATTTTCATACTTTGCTAACAAATGTATATTGGAATACAAAAAGGGATTTAATTTAGTTTTAAAAGGTAGCATTGATGATATTATTCCAACAGGAATACCATCAATAAAATTATTCATTAACTTTAAAGCTTGAGCACCATGGTAATGCGCTAATACCAATGGTCCTAAAAAGTGTGTTATAAATTGTTTAAATGCTCTCCAAGGTAAGTTCTCTCTATAAAAATCAAATGATAAGGTATCAATAAAAATGGCCTTGCCTTTATAAAAAGCAACATTAAAAGCAGAAGCATCTTTAAGTGAGAAACCATGGTCTAAAGAAAATTTCTGTATTTTAAGTGTTAATAAAGCGGCCTCTTTATATTGATTAAATGACCATTCATAAGGATAAGTAATAAAAGGAATTTGCTCAGGCTGTAGAACTATTTCATTATCGTTTTGTGATACTTCTTTATGTTTAATTAGTAATTCTGCTCTAATTAACTTTTCAAAAATACCTTGCTCATTTAAAGATTTATATTGATTAAAATAAATTGGATTTATATGGCGTTTAATAACACCATCATCTAAATAAACATATCCAGAAGGATCTCTAAAAGAAGCTGAATGATTTTGCTTATTGTTCACTATTGTTTTTGTTTTCTAAATCGGTATCATTGATATCAATATCATCAAATATGTCCACTTTCTTCTCAATACCAAAAAACAATTTGATTTTATATATTAAATTTCTAGAAAACAAGATAACTCCAGCAACCGCTGCAATTACAACCTGAATTACCATTGCACCTAACCCTGGATCAAAATAAAGAAATTGCATAAATTATAATTTTAAACAAAAATAAACAAATTAACAAACCTATTGTATAAAAACAGGATTTTATAAAATGCATTAAAATCTAAACAAAAGACTACTCTTCTACCTTATTGCTATCAACCCCAAAAAGCGAACTTCCAAATATGAGTAAAATAATGCTATAATACATAATATAACTAACAAAGTGCGCCAATACAGCGCCTTTTACACTATCGTAAATATCTATAAAATAAACGCTGGTAGCGTATAAAATGATAACCAAAAATGCTTCTGTTAATATATAATGCCAAAACATCTTTTTAGCAAGAAATTGGTAAGCGATTACCATGGATAATACTTTTAAAAAATCGCCCAGTAATTGCCATAAAAATAAATCTTCAACCGGTTGAAACTCTCCGGTAAACACCACTCTAACGATTACCGATCGGAGTAAATACATTAAAACCAATCCGCCTAATAAAAACGGCATGATGGTTTTATAAAAACCAAAAACTTCTTTTCGAAATTCTTTTACATGGTCAATCTCAGAAAATCTGGGTAGAATATATAACGCCATTAGGGAACTCGCTAACATTAAATAATACTTCGAAATTCTCGTCATTGCTTCCCAAAAACCAGCATCTTTATACCCAACATTATCTATAATATAAGAACGAATTGCTATGGCTACTAAAGGCATTATCACAGCTGTAAAAAGCGCCATAAGCGAGTAAGAACTCATTTTCTTTAAAAAGCTTAGACTTATACTATCAACTTTTATATAGGTTACGAGCGACCGTCTGTTAATGATACCAACTAATGTGATTAAAAATATCAAAGATTCGGCAATAACAACCGAAATTAAAGCACCATTAATTTTATTTTGATAGATTAAAAGCAAGGCAATTGAAACGCTTAAAATCTGACCTATAATATTAATTACAATAAGAATTTTATACTTTGCAAAGCCGTTCATTATTGAAAATGAAAACATATTTAAAGCATAAAAAGGCAATACAATGGCAAAAATCTTGATTACAAAAGCATAATTATTATAAACAGGAAATATTATCGTATTAATCTGTTCTGCATTAAAATAGCACAGAAACGACACCAAAATAGTTGAGACAAAACCAACATAAAAAATGGTAGAAAGGGTTTTGCTAAGTTCTACAACATCATCCTTAAAATCTGAAATATACTTTACAGCACCATTGTAAAAACCAAGTATCGAAACGGTTTGAAATGCACTAACAAAATTTTGTAAATTTCCTATTAAAGCCAATCCGGTAGGACCAATAAAGACAGCGATAGCTTTTGATGTTAATAAGCCTGCTATGATGCGCGTAATTACAGAAACAGTTTGTAACGACGTCACCTTAATTAACACATTTGTATTTATGTAGTCTATTAATTTTTTCAATTAATATGTGTTTTCTTATTATTGATATAAACCCATATAAAATTTGTAAATACGTATTTACAAATTATAACGACTTATTATATACTCAAATCCCTTCGAAGGAATCAAATATACAAAATCATTTTACGTATGAATATTTAATTCGATATAATACGCAGGGTTTAATACATGAATAAAAAATTATCCTATTCTTTTAAGAAGGTAATACACATTAATGCATAAAATAGCTGAATTAGTAATGACAATAGGCATCGAAATGGGCGCTAACATAAAACCATAAACAACAAAAAACAGGCAGCCAAAAGAGTTTATTATTCGTAATTTTATTACCGATTTCATTAAAAACGATACTAGCACTGTTGCCATAGCAGCATATCCAACCCATTCTACTAAGGCTATTCCCAATAATTCCATAATTAGTTTAATTTTTTATTTTAACATCTCCGTTAATTTTCCAATCAAAAAATGCCAAAATAGCGTTTAAAAGATAAAATATATACTTCACTACATTAGCAATGTTTCCTTGTATAGTATTCTTTATAAGCTGAGCCACGTTATAAAAAGACCAGGTTAAAAAAGTTTGTTCGTATTTGAATGCCGTACTAATATTTCCCACTAACGAAATACCAAAGATGATGGCAACAGAATGCTTAAAAATTACGTTGTCAATCGTAGTTCCAAATAAATAAAACCCCAGATACACGAGCGTATACGAGGTTAAAAATCCAACGAACACTAGCAGCCAATATTTGCCATCAATTTTCTTTATACGTTCGCCGTCATGCCATTTTTTAGTAGCTAATATGGCTATTGCAAAGGTTAATGGATACGTAATAATAGCTGAATGATTTCCAAACAAATAATCAATTACCCCCGAATTTACAGTAGTAAAAATCCCTATTAAATTTCCCAAATTACGCTGCTTTACAATAAGCCTTGCAGCTAATAATGAAATGACCGCACCTATGGTAGAAAGTAATCCTATTGGAAAACCACCTTTTGAAATATAATTGCTAAAATCACGAAGAGGAACTCCAAATTGAATTCCTCCCTGATAATATATGGTTTCGTGAAAATTATTATAAATACAAATACTCAAGACTAAAATTACACCTACAAAATCTATATATTTTGAATGGGTAATTTTTCTTAAAAGTACATTGTTTTGCTCTCGCAATACTTGGTTAGATACCTTTATTACGTTTTCTTTCAACTTCCGTTAAATAGATTTTACGTATACGCAAGTGGTTTGGCGTCACCTCAACATACTCATCTTTTTGAATATACTCCAACGCCTCTTCTAACGAGAATTTTATTGCTGGAATTATTCTAGCTTTATCATCGGCACCAGAAGAACGTACGTTACTTAACTTTTTAGTTTTTGTTACGTTTACCGTCATATCATCACCACGAGAGTTTTCGCCAATTACTTGTCCTTCGTAAATATCTTCACCCGGGTCAACAAAAAACTTACCTCTATCCTGTAATTTATCGATAGAATATGGAATCGCTTGTCCTTTTTCCATAGATACTAAAGAGCCATTCTGACGCTCTGGAATACCTCCTTTTAAGGGTTGGTATTCTTTAAAACGGTGTGCCATAATGGCTTCACCAGCGGTCGCTGTAAGCAATTGGTTTCTTAAACCTATAATACCTCTAGACGGAATCATGAACTGGCAAACCATACGGTCGCCTTTAGCTTCCATACTTAACATTTCACCTTTACGCATGGTAACCATTTCAATGGCTTTACCAGAAACATTTTCAGGTAAATCAATCGTCATTTCTTCAACTGGTTCACATTTAACACCATCAATTTCTCTAATGATAACTTGTGGCTGTCCAATTTGCATTTCGTAACCTTCACGACGCATGGTTTCTATTAAAACCGATAAGTGTAATACACCACGACCAAAAACCAAGAATTTATCAGCACTATCCGTTTCATTAACGCGTAATGCTAAGTTTTTCTCTAATTCTTTAGTTAAACGATCTTTAATATGTCGCGATGTTACAAACTTTCCATCTTTTCCGAAGAAAGGCGAATCGTTAATAGTAAACAACATACTCATAGTTGGTTCATCAATTGCAATGGTTTTCAAACCTTGTGGATTTTCAAAATCGGCAACAGTATCACCAATTTCAAATCCTTCTAAACCAACTAATGCACAAATATCTCCTGTTTGAACTTCATCTACTTTTTTACGACCTAAACCTTCAAAAATATGAACTTCTTTAATTTTGGATTTTACAATACTTCCGTTTCTTTTTACCAAAGAAATGTTCTGTCCGGTTTTTAATCCGCCACGTGTTAAACGTCCAATAGCAATTCGTCCTGTAAACGACGAGAAATCTAAAGATGTAATTAACATTTGCGTAGTTCCTTCCTCAATTTTTGGGGCAGGAATATGGGCAATCACCATATCTAATAAAGGCTCAATAGAATCTGTTTGGTTTTTCCAATCGTCGCTCATCCAGTTATTTTTCGCCGACCCATAAACGGTAGGGAAATCTAACTGCCACTCCTCTGCACCCAATTCAAACATTAAATCGAACACTTTTTCGTGCACTTCTTCTGGGGTACAGTTTTCTTTGTCTACTTTATTAATAACAACACATGGTTTCAACCCTAAATCAATCGCTTTTTGCAATACAAAACGGGTTTGTGGCATCGGACCTTCAAAAGCATCAACTAATAATAATACACCATCGGCCATATTTAGTACACGCTCTACTTCACCTCCAAAATCCGCGTGACCGGGCGTATCAATAATATTAATTTTAGTGTCTTTATATATAACAGAAACGTTTTTAGAAGTAATGGTGATACCTCTTTCACGCTCTAAATCATTGTTGTCAAGAATTAAATCACCAGTATTTTCGTTTTCACGGAATAACTGACAGTGGTACATGATTTTATCAACCAAGGTAGTTTTACCGTGGTCAACGTGTGCAATAATTGCAATGTTTTTAATATTAGCCATAATAGTGCCTTATTTTAAGCGTGCAAAGGTAATTATAATTAATGGATAAATAATGTAATATTTTTTTTTTGAGCATTCCCCTTTGTGGCTATCAAAAATACGAATAAAATTTAAGCTAACTCATTAAGCCACAAAGGGTCGCGCTATCCATTATAGCTTTTTCGCGCATAAGCGCGCGCAAAAAAGGCTGCCATTTCTCCCGATAACTATCGGGACGCTAATGCACCCACTTGCTAAGTACATTCAATTCAATTTAAAAAGTGATTATTTATATTGTACATTAATCTTATCTTTGCTGCATTAAAAATTAAGACATGAATCTTCAAGAAATTCCAAAAATAAAACATACGAACGCAAACAACTTTTTCCTACTATGTGGCCCCTGCGCCATCGAAGGTGAAGATATGGCCTTAAGAATTGCCGAAAAAGTAGTTTCTATAACCAATAAATTAGAAATTCCGTATGTATTTAAAGGAAGCTTTAAAAAAGCAAACCGTAGTCGTGTGGATAGTTTTACAGGCATCGGCGACGAAAAAGCTTTAAAAATTCTTAAAAAAGTGTCCGATACGTTTGATGTGCCTACGGTTACCGATATTCACGAAATATCAGATGCGCATTTGGCAGCACAATATGTAGACGTCTTACAAATTCCAGCATTTTTAGTGCGCCAAACCGATTTATTGATAGCAGCAGCACAAACTGGAAAAGTGGTGAACTTAAAAAAAGGACAATTCATGAGTCCGGAAAGCATGAAACATGCGGTGCAAAAAATATACGATTCTGGAAACAATAAAGCATGGATAACCGACCGAGGCACCATGTTTGGCTACCAAGATATGATTGTAGATTTTAGAGGTATCCCAACCATGCGTCAATATGCACCAACAGTTTTAGATGTTACACATTCGTTACAACAACCCAACCAAGTTGCTGGTGTTACAGGTGGAAGACCCGACATGATTGAAACCATTGCCCGAGCAGGTATTGTTAATAATGTTGATGGTTTATTTATTGAAACGCATTTCGACCCAGCAAACGCCAAAAGCGATGGCGCCAATATGCTACACCTCGATAATTTAGAAAAACTACTTACTAATTTAGTAGCCATAAGAAAACTTGTAAACACCTTTTAGATAATTTTAAAAGGTGTTTTTGAGTTCTCATTTATAGACATCTTTTATTTTTTAGCTTTTTTACCTTTTATCGCTTTTATAGCTTTTTCAGCTATATCAGGTTTTAAACCACGTGGCAACACTTCTTCAGGAAACGGAAACAGAATCGTTGAATTCTTTTCGGCCGCAATATTAGATAAGGTTTGATACAATCTTAATTTTATGGCAGATGGCGACTGGTCTATAAGTTTACCAGCTTCCAATAATTTTCCTGCTGCCTGCTCCTCAGCTAAAGCTAAAATAATACGCGCTCTTCTAGAACGTTCGGCTTCTGCTTGGTTTGCCATCATACGCTTCATATTTTCAGGCAATTGAATATCTTTAATTTTTACATCAATAATTTCAATACCCCAACCCTTGGTTTCTTCTTCTACTATATTTTTAATATTTTTACCCATCTCTTCGCGCTTCGATAAAATAGTATCTAATTCCACTTTACCACAAACATCACGCAACGCTGCCTGAGACAACTGGGTAATGGCAAAATTGTATTCTTCAACTTCCAGCACCGCCATTTCCGGATCTACAACTTTAAAAAACACCACACCATCAATACTACAAGGCACATTATCTTCGGTCATCACTTCTTGAGACACAATATTAATAGTAATAACACGAATATCTACTACCTGAATCGTATCCACCAATGGAATTATCCATCTAAAGCCTGGATTAAGGGTTTTAACATACTTACCAAACCGGAATTTTAAAGCACGTTTATATTCAAAAATAATACGGATACCCGATAATAGAAATACAATAATGAAAATCGAAAACAACAATTGAGGATTCATGACAACTTTATTTAATGTTAACAATCAGTGAATTAGTATATAAGATAATCAATTATTAGCAAAAAATAAAAATATACGTGATAATTCAAATAATTTTCATTTACTTTGTATTTCAAAGTACTTTTATATGGAATCAAACGATTATTTAAAAGATATCAGTGAAATTAAAAACATGATGAACAAATCGTCGCGTTTTATTTCGCTTAGTGGCCTATCCGGAATATTAGCCGGTATGTATGCCATAATTGGGGCGACTATCGCCTATTGGTTAGTTACCACATCGCAAAGAGGCTATCTTATATTAGACGGCCAAATTTTTAGAATTTGTCTATTTATTCTATCGATGGTGGCGCTTTTTAGTATTGTAACCGCCATTATTTTAACAACCAGAAAAGCCAAAAAGAACGGTGTTAAAATCTGGGACGCCACTTCCAAACGTTTGGTGGTTAATTTTTTAATTCCTCTAGTGGTTGGTGGCCTGTATATCTTAATAATTCTGGGACAGGAAAAATATGGACAAACCGGTGGATTAATGCTTATTTTTTACGGATTAGCCTTAGTAAATGCCTCAAAATACAGCATTGGCGATATTAGATATTTAGGATATATTGAAATCGTGTTAGGCTTACTGGGCGCTTTATATCCTGGTTATGGCTTTTGGTTTTGGGTTTTAGGTTTTGGTGTTATGCACATTATCTATGGTACTTGGATGCATTTTAAATACGACAGAAATTAAATTACGAGCAAATGAAGCCATCCAATAAAAGATTAATAGGCATTTTACTTTTTGTTACAATTTTGCTGGCAATCCCTTTAATAGCTATGCAATTCTCCAATGAAGTTAATTGGACCCTATCCGATTTTGTAGTGGCTGCCACACTCCTATTTGGTGCAGGTTTGTTACTCGAGCTTGTATTACGACACCTAAAAAAACCAAAGAATCGCATCTTACTAGTTGCAATTATTATAGTTTTACTGCTTATAATTTGGATAGAATTAGCAGTCGGAATATTTGGAACGCCATTGGCAGGAAGTTAAATTTTGAATGTATAAATAAGATTTCTGCCTTCGCGGGAATGACAAAAATGAGCATTATAAACAACATCAATAAAGTATTCGATCACAGAATTAGATTAGGCATCATGTCTATTTTAATGGTGAATGAGTACGCCGATTTTAACACCCTAAAAGAACTTTTAGAGGTAACAGACGGTAATTTAGCGAGCCATACTAAAGCATTAGAAACGGCAGAATACATAAAAATTGAGAAGCAATTTATAGAACGTAAACCAAATACGCGCTATAGCACAACCCATTTAGGAGAACTTGAATTTAAAAAACACATCGATGCCCTCGAAAAAATAATTAATAAACACTAAGCTTTTTTTTAATCTTTTACTTTGTATTTCAAAGTACTTTACATTTATCAACATGGAAAACACAAACACATCATCGCAAAACAAATTTGGCAACTGGCTAAAAACATCTATTACCGCAAGAATGCTTATGGTAGGTTTCTTGGTAATAATTCTACTAATTCCTTTAGCTTTCATCAACAACTTAATTAACGAACGTGCGCTAAGGCAAAACCATGTTATTAATGAAATAAATGAGAAATGGGGTAACCATGTATTGGTTTATGGCCCAATCTTAAAGATTCCCTACAAATCGTATTCTGAAACTACAACTTACGTTGAAAAAACAAAATCTTATTTAAAGGAAACCCAAACACATATTAATTACGCTTATATTTTTCCTGAAACGCTAAATTCAACTGTAAAAGTAAATTCCAAATCCCTAAATCGAGGTAATTTTGAATCGGCCGTATTTACTACTAATATGCACTTTTCGGGTGATTACATCCCAACAGATTTAAGCTTAAAAGGCATAAAACAAGAAGATCTCATCTGGGAAAAAGCCACTGTAATAATCCAAACTTCCAATTTAAAAGGCATAAAAAGCGAAATGCTTTTAAAACTTAACAACAACACCTACGCCTTTCAAACTAATTTTAATGAAGACTCAAACACGGAGCAACTAAATACACTGGAATCGGATTTTATAAAAGTAGACGATTTATCTAAACAAGACAATGCCAGTTTTAATATCGAGATGAATTTTAATGGCAGTAAACAAATAGAAATAATCCCGATAGGCAAAACAACCACCATGAGCATGACCTCCAATTGGGCAGACCCAAGTTTTATGGGTAACTATTTACCAAACGACGAAACCAAAAAAATATCGAAAGCGGGCTTTAAAGCAGATTGGAAAGTCTTGCATATTAACCGTGCCTTTTCGCAACAACATCTAAACAAAATACCAAATCTTAAAGAGTTTGCTTTTGGCACAAAATTTATGGTTATGGTAGACGAATATCAAAAAAGTGAACGCTCTGCTAAATATGGGTTTCTTGTAATCGGCCTAACCTTTTTGATATTCTTTTTAATTCAAACCTTAAGCAAAATTAATATTCACCCGTTTCAATATTTAATGATTGGGTTAGCACTAATCATGTTTTACACACTTTTAGTTTCCATATCAGAACACAGTAACTTTTTAAAAGCCTATTTAATAGCAGGAACATCGGTCATCGTACTCATCACCCTCTATTCAAAATCCATTTTAACAACATTTAAATTCCCTCTATTTATCGGGCTATCGCTCACAGCGCTATACACGTTTATCTACGTCATCATTCAGTTAGAAAACTATGCCCTTTTAGTTGGCAGCATCGGTTTATTCATTATACTATCGGCTGTTATGTATGTATCCAGAAAAATAGATTGGAACAACGGATAAATTTATTAATTAATTATATGGGCGTTACCCCCAGATCCCGATAACTATCGGGAGGGGGTCGCGCTTTTCGCTATATCTTTTTTTCGTGCCTCAAAAAAGGATGCCGCTTCAATCGCTAACGCAAAAACCAACCCATGAACATTTTTATAACAACAAGCAAAACCATAGCAGCAAGTAGTTTCATTATTGGAACCATCTTATTTGCCCTCCAATTATTTTTTCATCATTCTTACATACTAGTATATCCTGGAATCATCTTTATAATTGTAGCCGTCATTTTAAATACCATAGCTCTTTTAGGGTTGATAATTTACTTATTCGTAAATCCAAAAGAAAAACACGAAATAATAAAAACATGTGGCATGGTGCTTTTAAACATTCCCATAGCAATTGCTTATTCTATTATCCTTATTAATATAGAATTCCCATCAGAATTTTAATTTATGAAACTTCAATTCAACAAAACATATAGCGTCCTAACCTTATTACTTTTGGTCACTGAAGCATGTATAGCTATATTTTTAAAAACCGGATTTATACGCCATACGGTTGGCGATTATTTGGTAGTCATTTTAATGTATTGCTTTTTTAAAAGTTTTATAAAAGGCAATCATTTTAAAATAGCAATAATTGTATTAGCTATTTCTTTTATTGTAGAGTTTTTACAACTGGCTAATATTCTAAAAGCGTTAAACCTTCAAAACAGTCATATAGCAAAACTCATCTTAGGAAGCACCTTTCATGTATCAGATCTAATTGCCTATACCTTAGGAATACCAAGCGTTTTAATTTTAGAATACCAAATTAACACATTCAAAAATAACGACTAATGCAAATCACTCATTCCTGTTCTTATCTTGAATTTTTCGAACTATAGCAGTTGCTCTGTTTCTTGTTAAAAATCGAGGTAACACAGATAAAAATTTATTAAACTTCCCAGGAATGGCAACTGTTTTACCCTTTTTCATGGCATTATAACCATATAACGCCACTTTAGATGGGCAGGCCATATTAAAACGTATTTTATTGTCTACGGTGTTTTCTGAAACTACACTCTGAAATTCGGTGCTTGTAGGTCCCGGACACAACGCTGTTACCGTGATTCCAGTACCAATTAATTCGTTCGCAATGGCTTCAGAAAAAGACAACATATATGCTTTTGAAGCGTAGTAAATAGACATTAATGGTCCGGGTTGAAAAGCCGCCAACGACGACATGTTTAATATTTTACCAGAGCCCTTTTGCAACATGCCATCTAGAACTAATTTGGTTAAATGCGTTGTTGTTAAAATATGCAGATGCAACATATCCGATTCGCGTTGCCAGTCGGTACCAGAAAAGGTACCAAACAAACCGAAGCCAGCGTTATTAATTAACACATCTATGGAGACGGATTTAATCTCATTTAAAATGTCGTTAGCAACATTTGGCTTGCTTAAATCTTTAACTAAAATAGTAATCTGGCACTTATAAGTATCATGTAACGCAGATTTAACTTTTACAAGATTTGTTTCATCTATATCTACCAGTATTAAGTCGTAGTTATCTTTGGCTAATAAAACCGATAATTCATATCCCAACCCCGAAGCAGCACCAGTAACTAAAGCAGTTTTTGTCATCTAAATAATTTCAGCTTTAAAGTTATTACTTTCCGTCTACATAATCTTGTAAATACGCAAAACGTTCTGTTAATTTTCCGTTAGCCGTAATTTGGGCGCGTTTTAAAATACCATCTGCGTCGTTATTAAAAAATGCAGGAATAACATGTTGTAAAAACATATCTCCAAACCCTTCACTAGCATCTTTAGGAAGTTCACAGGGTAAATTATCGACTGCCATAACGGCAATAGCCTTTTCATTTTTATAGTCAACTTCACGTTCTGTTTGCGGATGGTATCCATAAATAGGATCTGCAATGGTTGATGCTCTTAAAGTTGTTGCCACTGGCCCATCGACATCGCAACTAATATCGGCCACTACTTTTATATTAAAATCGGGTGATTTTACATTGTCTCGGGTATATAAATAGGGTGCGCCATCACCATAAAAATGTCCGGCAATGTAGTAGTCGGTTACTTTTGCAAAACGCATAAAATCAGATTCATAGTCTTTAGGATTGTTGAAGAAATCGTACATATCGATTACTTTTCCATCTTTGCGCTTGTTATAGTCTAAAACATCTATTTTACAATATACTGGCTCGTTAAAAGTTTTGTTTAAATAATCGTTTACCGAAACACTTTTTATATGCATGGCATCCAACATTTCTTGAGCCCCATTCGCCACTTTACCGCTACCGGTTAGTAGAATTTTAATATTAGGAACAGAGATTTTATTTAATTGCTCGATTAACTTGTCTTGGTCATGTATGGTTTCTGCACGTGGTAAAACCCAGGAGTTAAATTTTAATCCCCAAGTTCTAAACCCATTGTAAACACCAACAATACCAGCATAACGACCAAACCCAATTAAGCGAATGCCTTTCTGGTTCACAATTGTTTCGTGGTCGTATAAATCGATATTTTTTTCTAAAACAGCTTTTAATAATTTTCTGTTGTAAGGCTGTTTTTTAATGGTATGCGAAAAGAAAAAATATTTTTTATTAGGAATAAGATGTTCTATTGGCACTTCTTTAACTCCTATGAGTACATCGCAATCGGATACATTATCCGTCACTTCAAAACCAGCAGCGCCATATTGCTTATCTGAAAACACACGAATATCGCTGGATTCTACTTTTATAATAGCCTCTGGAAATTGCTTTTTAAATGCTTTTAGTTTGGATGGTGAAAATACCACACGGCGGTCTGGTGGATTTTTTCGTTCTTTAATGATGGCGAATTTCATAGGTTTTATGTATTATGCTCCCAATAATGGTAAATATTTTCTTTTTTTATAGGTTAATGCCAGTAAAATGCACTGTTTTAATTCGGTTTCAGGAATGTCTTCGTTTAAATTAAACACAATGGCGCGTGTGCCTTCATAATTAAATTGATTTTTAAATATCGTTTTAAATGTTGGCACCAATTTAGAAGTGCATTTAAAATACATGGCGTATTGGTTCGGATTTTTCGGTTTCCAATCCATTCTTAAGGTGCTTCCGTATTTAGTAAGATAACTAGGTTCTCCCCATTTAAGGGTTTCCTCTAGTGTTTCAAGACCTTCTATTTGGTTTGCTGTATTTATAACCAAGTCTCTAAGATGCAGTAATTTGGTTTTTACCGCATCGGGATACGCATTAAACACCTCTTTAACCTTAGGATTGCTTAGCAACCTTATTTTACTATTGACTGACACAAATTTTTTGGTATAAATTTTGATTAAAAGTAATAGATTTTAAGCGGTAAACAAAGTTTTTTGATACCTTTGCTGCCCGCGTTAAGGGTTGAAGCGGCATCCTTTTGCTTTTGCAAAAGATACAGCGGAAAACCTGACCCATTAGGGTAACGCCAAAATAATAATACAATTTGGGGTCGACTGGTTTTGACAGCGAGATTAATTAAATTGTAAGCACGTCGTGTAATGACTTTGAAACACGTAAAAGGCTAGGTCAAAATTTAAACGGCGAGAATAACTACGCTTTAGCTGCTTAATCTGAATTATAGTAAGATGTGCCTAGTCCAACAAGGTTGGAAAGCTAAATGTCTCTTGAAAGCCTTGGTTAACGGCGTTCTTTTTGAGGCATCGTAAATGTTAACATAGAATGGGTAGTGCTTTGATGCCCATTTGAAACTAAAAAGCTAAGCTGTAAATAGGTTGTCTTTAACCAGTTTACAGTCGAAAAAACAAGAAAAGAATAAACGTGTAGAAAGCCTTTTGGTTACTTGTTTGGACCCGAGTTCGAATCTCGGCGACTCCACTTTTAAAACTCATTAAGTTAAGCGATTTAATTTAATGAGTTTTTTTTGCTTTTTAAGCTAAAAAATTAACTGTTTTGTTTAAATTTAAAAAAACAAAACTTCATGTTAAAACTAATCAATCCATTTATCTTTTTCTTTATTATTTGTTCACTTACTGCCCAAGAAAAAGAAAAAGATACCTCACAACTTGAATCTGCAATTTCTGGCTTAAAATTTAGAAGTATTGGTCCCGCTTTTATGTCTGGTAGAGTTGCCGATATTGCCATAGACCCAAACAATCAAAATATTTGGTATGTCGCCGAGGGCTCAAGTGGTGTTTGGAAAACCATTAACTCTGGAACCACATGGACTCCTTTAACTGATAAGGAATCCTTTTTTTCTACAGGCTGCATAACGATAGACCCTAATAATTCCAGTACCATATGGCTTGGTAGTGGCGAAAACGTAGGAGGACGACATGTTAGTGTTGGGCATGGTATTTATGTGAGCTATGATGGTGGAGAACATTGGCTAAATAAAGGCTTGAAAAAATCTGAACACATTTCAAAAATTATAGTAAATCCTAAAAATTCTCAAGAAATTTGGGTAGCATCACAAGGCCCTTTATGGAGTTCTGGCGGCGAAAGGGGTTTATACAAATCTATAGATGGTGGCACGACATGGAAACTAGTTTTAAGTAGTAATGAATGGACTGGTGTTACCGATATTGTTATAGACCCGAGAGATGAAAGAGTGCTTTACGCAGCAACCTGGCAACGTCACAGAAATATAGCCGCTTACATTGGTGGTGGTGAAGGTACTGCCCTTTATAAAAGCATCGATGGCGGAGAAACTTGGAATAAACTAAAACATGGCTTACCTAAAAGTGATATGGGTAAAATAGGATTAACCATTTCTCCTATAAACCCCGATGTTTTATATGCAGCTATTGAATTAGAAAGAAAAAAAGGCGCCATATACCGCTCTGATAATAACGGCGGAAGTTGGTCTAAAATGTCAAATACGGTTTCCGGTGGAACTGGTCCTCATTATTATCAAGAACTGGTAGCGTCTCCACATGTTTTTGATAAAATATATTTGATGGATGTTCGTGTTCAAGTATCTGAAGACGGTGGAAAAACATTTAACAACATGAAAGAAGCTGATAAGCATTCGGACAACCATAGCTTAACCTTTAAACCAGATGACCCAAATTACTTATTAATTGGGACTGACGGAGGCATTTATGAATCTTTTGATAATGCCGAGTCTTGGAAATATGTTAGCAATCTCCCTACTACACAATTTTACAAATTGGCAATAGATGATGCACAACCTTTTTATAATATTTATGGAGGCACTCAAGATAACAATTCACAAGGAGGGCCATCAAGAACATTAAGAACGGATGGCATTGCAAATTCAGATTGGTTTGTTTTACTGGGTGGCGACGGGCATCAACCTGCTACAGAACCCGGAAACCCTAACATTGTATATGCACAATCACAGCAAGGTTATCTGAACAGAATCGATAGAACCACAGGTGAAGCTACTTTTATTAAACCTCAAGAAGGAATAGATGAACCATATGAAAGAAATAATTGGGATTCTCCTATTCTTGTTAGTAACCACGACCCTAAACGACTTTATTTTGGCACACAGCGTGTATGGAGATCGGATAACAGAGGTGATAGCTGGAAACCTATTTCAGGTGATTTAACTAAAAATGAAGAACGCTTTACACACCCTATTATGGGAAAACAACAAAGTTGGGATGCCGCTTGGGACGTATATGCTATGTCCACTTATAATACAATCACATCACTTTCTGAATCTGCTTTGGATGAAAAAATCATTTTTGCAGGGACAGATGATGGCATTATACAGTATACCAGAAATGGTGGTAATACCTGGACAAAAATGCTAGTATCCAATTTACCCGGAGTACCGGCAACGGCTTTTGTAAATGATATTAAAACTGATTTACACAATACCGAAACGGTTTATGTGGCATTGGACAATCATAAATTTGGAGATTTCAAACCGTATTTATTTAAAAGTACAGATGGTGGTAAAACGTGGTTATCTATAACGATTGGTATTCCAGATAATGCTTTAGTATGGAGACTAGTGCAAGACCATGTTAACCCTAATTTATTGTTTTTGGGAACTGAATACGGCATTTATATTTCAATAAATCAAGGAAAAAGTTGGATGAAATTTTCTCAAGGATTACCTACTATTTCTGTTAAAGATTTAGCCATTCATAAAAGAGAAAACGATTTGGTTGCGGCCACTTTTGGTCGTGGCTTTTATGTTTTAGATGATTATAGTGCGTTGCGAGACATCAATGAGTCCTCAGTTTTAAAAGCACATTTATTTAAACCTAGAAAAGCGCTACAATACGAACCAATAAGTGGCGGCACATCTAGTCAGGGTGCAGGATATTTTACTGCTAGCAATCCAGAATTTGGCGCATTAATTACCTATTACCTACCAGAAGGTTACACCAGTAAAAAAGCTAAAAGACAAAAATCTGAAAAGACTTTAAAAAAGGAAAACAAAAATATTCCATTTCCTGGTTGGGATGCTTTAGATAAAGAAAATAATGAAATTGAAGCAAGTATTAGTTTTATTATCAAAAATGCCAATGGTGATTTTGTAGATAAAATTGAAGGCGTTAATAAAAAAGGTATAAATCGCACTGCGTGGAATTTAAA
Organism: Mariniflexile aquimaris; assembly: GCF_042676825.1. Classification (NCBI taxonomy): domain Bacteria; kingdom Pseudomonadati; phylum Bacteroidota; class Flavobacteriia; order Flavobacteriales; family Flavobacteriaceae; genus Mariniflexile; species Mariniflexile aquimaris. The sequence continues at coordinate 100,109 of NZ_JBHTIB010000014.1, read as the reverse complement.
AAAACAAATAATTGCTTCTGTTGAAATTGAAAAAATAGACAAACCTTCTTCAATAAATACTTTTGTAGAACCTGGTACTTACAATGTAACCATGTATGAAGATGTAAATGGCAACGTGAAGCAATTAGGAATTACCCAATATTTTGAGGTAGAACGCATCAGACAGAATGTGCTTGAAAATCCTAATAAAAATGAGATAGCTGGTTACATAAAAGATTTAACGGCTCTTAAGTTGAATGTTAATACTATGACAAATCGATTTAATGATGCTTCAAAAAAAGCAACAGCTTTTAAAAAGGCTCTCAATTATATTACCAAAGATCCTGGTGCTTTGGAATTAGAGGTCAACGCACTTCTAGAAACCATGCAAAGTTTAAAACAATTGTTAAATGGATATGCGTCAAAAGATGAAGTAGGTGAAAAAGACACACCAACTTTAAGTTCTAGGATTTCTGTTGCACAAACAGGTTTAAACAGAGGCACCTATGGTCCAACCAAAATGCACATGGAAAGCTATGAAATAGCTAAAGAATTATACAATAGGTTAAAACCTAAAATGGACCAATTTATTTCAATAGATATTCCTAAAGTAGAAAAACTATTAATGGAAGCTGGTGTACCGATTATAAGATTAGATTAACCTATTCTACTCTGACAGTTAAGCTAAATATTTTTTAAAAGCCTTTTGCTTACTTGTTTGGACGAAAATTCGATTCTTTCCGCCTCCAGAAAAAATCCTGTTAATTAAAATTTACAGGATTTTTTTATTGTGATTATTGGTAATTTTAATGGCATTATTATTCGAACGTATAAAGCACTTCCTCTAAGCCATTATTATTTAATGTTTTTATTCGCTTGAAACCATTTTTAACGTAAAAAGCCTCTAATTTTAAGTCTTCAATTGTTAACCAAAATTTCTGGTTTGTATATGCCTTCTTCAGATTGTCTAACCAAATAGAACCTAAATTCTGTTGTCTTCTTTCTTCAATAACAAAAATAAATCCAACATATAAATAGCCCTGATTAATCCATGTTTCTGCTTCATCTTTATCATATAACATATCTGGAGGGCAAGTAGAAAATACCAAACCACCAGCGATTATTTTATTATTGTCTATAAGCAAATAACCTTTAGTTGTTTCTTTATAATTATCCCAAAATGGTACAATCCCGTCTTGCCAGTCTTTTGGAAGTATATTAAAAAATGAAGTGAAATTGGTACAAGCTTCGAAAGTCATATTAACCTTTAATAAGTGTTTTACAGTAATCCCCAAGACCAAAGTTTATCTGAATCTTCGGACCAGCGATCGCCAATATCGGTACGGTAATAGCCATTATTGATTATTACATTACTAATTCTGTTATACATCATTTTTTGGGCATCTTTCATGGTAATTCCCGTTCCGGTTACTAACACGGCAATTCCCGTATTTCCGGTAATAAGCCACTGATCGTTTACCTTTTTTAAATGCATGGGATGTACACCTTCTTTTTCTTTTCCATTTTTTTTAAATACCACTACGGCATCTTTAGAAAACAGATTAAAGGTTTTTTTATCTTCATAAGGAAACGGTGGCACCACAATAAAAGCGCCGACCTGAAACCCTTTTTTGACATTAATTTTGAATTTTTGTTTGCTTGCTAATTTATAAAACAACTCTCCTATAGGTTCGTTAATGCCTGCGCGCTGAATAAATATTTGTGGGTATCCGAAACGCGATGTAAACTCCAACGGAAAAATGCCATTCCCATTTACAATGCAGTTAATATCTATATGCCCAATAAAATTATGTTTAGCGAGGGTGTTTTGAAATTTTAACAAGGTAGCTTCGAAGATGGGAGAATCTTTAGTCCAAAACATACTGGTTCCCATTTCACCGGTAGAAACACCCAATTCTTTCGGGAAAAGTTTTTTGTGCTCGAAGGTGATATTAACGGGGTAAATAAATTCGTTGCCATTAAAAAATGCGGCAATGGATACTTCGACTCCTTTTACGCGTCTTTGCAACTGAAAGTTACCAAATTCGTCGCCCCAAGACTTTTCATAAGCTCTTAATACGCGAATAACATCTAACCCCTCATCGTCACTTCCAACAAACAACAATTGTTTGAGTTCTTGTGTTTCGCCACAGGGTTTAATAACGTAGGTATTTGGATGTTTTTCAATATATTGAATGGCATCGTTAAATGAGGTAAATTCTTCAGAAGGAATGACTTTAATTTTATGTTTCTTTAATTCAGATTGTCCAAAATTCCGATCTAATTCTAACTTATCTGTGTACTCTGTTCCCCCAATAACCAGCTTACCATTTTTTCGAAGTTCACCAGCAATTTTACCAAAACCTGTATAATCGAAAACAATAACATCGGCCCAATCTACATGTTTTTCCCATTGGGTTACTTTTTGTACGAAACCATAGCCTATTTCTTTAGAAGGTTTGTCGTCGATATACATTTTAACTTCGTGACCTTCTAATTTTATGGTATTAATAATATCTAAAGATTCGCCCCAACGCGAAACAAAAAGGAATTTTTTAGATAATGATGGATTTGTTCTCACAAGGGTATAAATGTTTTAATTGAAGTCTTATAATTCTAATCAAAAGTATAGAAATTAGCCGCTTGTTGTATATACGACTTTAAGTATATTTTTAGTTTTGTTTGATGTAAAAAAAAAAGCCCATCAACATTATGTTGATGGGCTTGTTAAAACTATAATTTTTACTTAGCTTTTCTTTTCTTTACGCTTGTTTGCTTTATCCAGCGTATCGTACATTACTGGTGTCGCAATAAATAAAGAGGAATACGTACCTACCACAATACCAACGATTAATGCGAACATAAATCCTCGTATAGATTCACCTCCAAAAATAAAGATCGCTAATAACACCACCAGTGTTGTAGACGAAGTATTTAAGGTTCTACCTAACGTACTGCTTAAAGACACATCTACCACTTTATCTAAACTCCAGCTGGTATGCTCGTTAAAATATTCTCTAATTCTATCGAATACAATTACCGTATCGTTTAACGAATATCCAATTACCGTAAGAATAGCGGCTATAAATGCCTGATCTATTTCCATACTAAATGGCATAAACTTATAAGTTAACGAGAATACCCCTAACACTATCAATACGTCGTGGAATACGGCCAATACCGCTCCAAGCGAAAACTGCCATCTTTTAAATCGGAATAAGATGTATAAGAACACAACGATTAACGATCCTAAAATAGCCCAGAATGATGCTTGTTTAATATCATCGGCAATTGTTGGACTTACTTTGTAGTACTTCATAATTCCAACCGTTTTTGTATCGGAATCACTAATGAAATCTTCGTAAGACACACCACTTAAATGAGGCTGTAATGTTGTGTAAAGCATTTTTCTAATCGCTTCATCGACATCTGAACCTGTTTCGTTCACTTTATATTTAGTAGTGATTTTTAACTGATTATCTGCTCCAAACGTTTTGGCATCGGCACTTCCAAAAGCACCAATTAAAGTCGAGGTCATTTCTGAAGCACTCACGTCCTGAGGAAAACGCACTTGATAGGTTCTACCTCCAACAAAATCGACACCTTGATCTAAACTATTGGTAAATAAAGATCCTAAACTAACAATAATAAAGGCCCCAGAAACTATATAGGCTACCTTACGTTTTTGTAAGAATTTAATATTGATGTTTCTGAATAAATTCTTAGTTAATGCCGTTGTAAAATCTAGTTTACCTCCTCTGTTTAAATACCAATCTACTAATAATCTTGTGATAAATATAGCGGTGAATAAGGATGTGAAAATACCGATTAATAAAGTGGTAGCAAATCCTTTAATAGGACCTGTTCCAAAAATAAATAGTATTAATGCGGTTAATCCTGTAGTAATGTTCGCATCTAAAATAGATGATAAGGCATTGCTAAATCCGTCTTGAACAGCTTCTTTTTGCCCTTTACCTTTGGCGATTTCTTCTTTAGTACGCTCGAATATAATTACGTTCGCATCCACCGACATACCAATGGTAAGTACGATACCCGCAATGCCGGGTAGCGTTAAGACCGCGCCCAGACCAGATAATATACCAAAAATTAAGAGGATATTTAAAATCATGGCAACATCGGCATAGCCACCTGCTTTACCATAATATATAATCATCCAAACTAATACCAATACCAAAGCAATCATAAACGACAACGTACCGCTTTGGATGGCTTCTTTTCCTAATGATGGTCCAACAACTTCACTTGAAATGATATCGGCGCGCGCTGGTAATTTACCTGCACGTAACACATTTGCTAAATCGACCGCTTCATTTAATGTAAAAGTTCCTGAAATTTCAGAACTTCCTCCAGAAATAGGTCCTGTAGTTACCCCTGGTGCAGAATACACAACGTTATCTAAAACAATGGCAATCTGACTTCCTTGCGTATACGCTTTACCCGTCATTTCTTCCCAAATTTTAGCGCCTTTGGCATTCATTTGCATAGAAACGGTTGGTTTTCCTGTTTGTCCGAATGCATTACGAGCATCGGTTACTACATCACCACTTAATTGCGGAATATTATCTCTATTACCTACAAGTCCGTATAAATCAACAACTTCACTGTCTTTTTCTGGCTTACCGAAAGCGAATTTTACATAACGCATTTCTACAGGAAGTAATGCTCTAACCTGTGGTAAGTTTAAATAGTTTAAAACGGTTTCTTTATCTTTAATTTCGAACTGCGCAATCACAGGACCGCCTTGATACCCTTGTCCGCGAATTAAATCGAATAACGGATTTACTGTAGTTACTGCTGTAGAATCTGTTGCAGCTTCTCCTAATAAATCATCAATAGTATCGCTTTTTGCACTTTCATCATCTTGACTTTCAGCTTTTCCTTTTGCTGCTTTTGCATCTACTACGCCTTTTAAAACCTCATTGGCTTCCGCTAAAAAGCTAAAGAATTGCTCACCTTTATAAGCATCCCAAAATTCCAATTGAGCCGTACTTTGTAATAATTGTGTTGCACGCTCCACATCTTTAACACCAGGTAATTCTACTAAAATTCTTCCTGAAGTTCCTAAACGCTGAATAGTTGGCGATGTTACACCAAACTCGTCAATACGCTTACGTAATACCTCGAATGCAGAAACAATCGATTCATCAATTTTAGTTTCGATGACTTTCTTCACCTGATCATCTGTCATGGTACCAACAATGTCACCATCTAAAGATTTGGTGTAAAAAATATCTGGCGATGCTAATTTGGTATTCCCCTTGATTTTATCAAAAGCGATGAAAAAATCTTCCAAATAGGTGTTTTGACTATTTTTCTGAATTTCTGTGGCATCGTCTAAAGCTCTATTAAAAACAGGGTTTTTAGTATTATTAGCCAATCCTTTTAAGATGTCTTTTACAGATACCTGTAAAATAACGTTAATACCACCTTTTAAGTCAAGACCTAAATTCATGGCTTTCTCTTTTACATCGTTATAAGTGTATTTTGCAATACCGATGTTAAAAACAGTATCGACCGCAATCGATTCTAAATATTTTGCTTCTTCCTGACTTCTTAAAGCACGGTAATCTGGTACCGACTCGTCGTATTTACTAATAGCTAGCTCTGACGCTTTTCTTTCTAATTGGTTTGCTTTAAATGTAAACGACAATTGATAAATACTTACCAATCCGAATAAAAGTGCAAACAATTTTACTAATCCTTTATTTTGCATTGTTCTGTTATTTATGCTAAACAGCGAACGTATCCTCTATTTAACAGTTTGTTTTTTTTGGTTATTATTGAGTTATGTTAGTCTAAAAAATACTCCAAGTTAAACGCGTAACTAAGATTATTTTTATGCTTTTAAAAATGATTTGAATTCGTTGTGAGGTTATAATGACAGCTGATTCCTTATAGAATTAGATCCCATTATTATTGACTTAGGCAGTAGGTCCTGCGCGACCTTCGGGAATGTTGCCCGATGAATTATCTAGGGCTATTGCAATGGTATAATATAATTTAAAAGCTACTGTTACCGAGGCATCATCTTCCTGATTATCTAATTCATTGTTTAAAATGATGACATTTGGATTATAAAACCGATCGTAGTCTTGTTTAAAGCTTAATACACATTTTCCTCCCAAGCCAGACTCAGCATCCGTGCTTTTGTGAAGTTCATAAATATCAAACTTATAGGTTTTGGTCTTTTTATTTGACGGATTATTAGAAGAATCATCATCCTTATCATGCGATTCTAGACCTATTTTGAAGTTTTTATCCTTAGAAAGAATTTCTTTGATACTTGCTACATCTGAAGCACTATAATAAGCTATTTTATAGTAGCCGTCTTTTAATTCTTTTACTCGAACATTAGTAATACCAATGGCTTGTAATTGTACTTTTAGCTGCGAAATAGTAGTTTCAATATCATCAGACGTTATATTAACATCTGTGAAATTTAATGCAATTTCCTGATTAGGTTCAGAAAATTCATTCTGATACACCCCTAACAGTGTAAATACAATTAATAAAGCACCAAAGTACCATTTCGTTTTCATGCGCCAAATATATGTTTTTTAGTTATAAGTGCCTAAAGTATTTAAAGTAAAAAGTGTCTAAAATTGTAGTTTCATACAAGCTTAGACACTTTAGAATATTTATACCTTTAGTGCACCTTAATTACAGCTCACTTTAGGCACTTATTTTACAACAAATCGTTAACAGCTTTAACACCAGCTGCACTTTCTACCATGTTCGCTTTTTCGGCATCATTTAGTTTAATGTTGACAATCTCTTCAATACCATTTTTACCTAAAATAACTGGCACACCAAGACAGATATCGTTAAATCCGTACTCCCCTTCTAACAATACAGAACATGGGAATACTTTTTTCTGGTCGCAAGCTATCGCTTGTACTAACGAGCTTACTGCTGCGCCTGGAGCATACCATGCCGAAGTACCTAATAATTTTGTTAATGTTGCACCACCAACTTTAGTATCTTCTTTAACTTGGTTTAATCTATCAGCGCTTAAAAATTCTGAAACAGGCACCCCATTTCTTGTTGCCAAACGTGTTAATGGAATCATACCAGTATCACTATGACCACCAATTACCATACCGTCTACATCGCTAATAGGTCCGCCTAAAGCTTCTGCTAATCTGTATTTAAAACGCGCAGAATCTAAAGCACCACCCATACCTATAATTCTGTTTTTAGGTAAGTTGGTTGATTTATGCACTAAATACGCCATAGTATCCATAGGGTTACTAACCACAATAATTATAGTGTTTGGTGAATATTGAATTAAACTAGATGAAACTGTTTTTACAATACCTGCATTAATACCAATTAATTCTTCGCGTGTCATACCTGGTTTACGTGGAATACCAGACGTTATAACGCAAATATCACTATCGGCTGTTTTGCTATAATCGTTTGTAATACCTGTAATTTTAGTATCGAAACCATTTAAAGATGCTGTTTGCATTAAATCCATGGCTTTACCTTCGGCATAGCCTTCTTTAATGTCTAATAAAACAACTTCTGAAGCGAAATTTTTAATGGCAATGTACTCTGCACAACTGGCACCTACGGCTCCTGCACCTACTACTGTTACTTTCATGTCTTAAATTTTAGTTTTTTATTTATATAAATATTGTGTATTGTGATAACCTTTTTGCACATATAATTTACTGGCTTACAAAATTGAATTTATAAATGTTTAAATTATATGATTTTAGTCAGGCAAAACTACAAATTTATCTGCTCTAAATAAAAAAAGTGCAGGATTAAATCATGCACTTTTTAAATAACTAAACACTAAACTAACTAAAACTAAACAATTAATATATATGAAAATAATTACATGTTCTTAAAATATGGTTTTTATCTAAATCCAAAGTTTATACCTACTGAAAAGGCATCAAATTCAGACAAATGGTATTCGGCATTTAATCTAAAAAAACCTAATTTCAGCTTCGTTCCAATGGTTCCTCTTACTGAAGCAACTTCACTAGAAACCGAGAACGGATCTACAATATCTTCTGATGTTAAAATGCCGTTAGAAACACGGTAGGTTCCCAGCATATCGGAATCTGAGGTTCCTTTAATATAACCTATACCACCATAAAAATTAATAATAGGTAATTTTGTAGAGGCAATCAACTGAAACAACCAGGTATCTGTGGCATTTTCTAAACGCTGATTTTCTCCTTGAATTCCAGAAGAATTCGTAAGATTATAAGTGGCATCTAAATGCGTATAAGCAACTAATCCAGAAATAGCAACAGGCAATAATTTATCTGCAGGCAACCATTTTGTAAATTCGTGTTGTAAACCAACGCCGTACATATTTAAAGTGACATCATCGGTATCTATTTTTGGAACATAACGCGCCTTAATTTCTGTACCTTTAAATAAACCAATCCCAGCTTGTATAAAGGCACTTGGCACTAAGTTAACATTGGCTTCTGCCAATCCTGTTGGCAAGGTAATTTCTTCTGTTTGACTCCCGAAAATAGGGTCATCATACGTAATCTCAACAATAATTTCCGGATCATTGTGTCCTAAAACAGTGGCAACGTTCTGAGAACTCGCTCCTTGTTTAAATCTCACATTATTGTACAAATCAGTATTCATTAAAAATGATTTACCATCGTCTTTCACAGAAGCGGCATTGGCTATAATTGAAATTTCGAAACCACCTAAGGGTTTTGATTCTCCAGAATTAAACCAGTTGGCATTCATGCTATGCATCAGTCCGTTGGTTCCCGGAGCTAAATAATCATTCGCAAATCGCTCTGCATCTTCCACCCCAGCGGCCAGAAGTGCGTCTAAATCATTTTGAGCTTGTGTAGAAATTGTTGCGATACACAACATCAGTAATAGGGCAATCTTTTTCATTAATTTATGGATTTGGTTATACAAATATATATAAAAAACTACAACGTGCAACTTTTTATCGAATTATTTTGCGTTTAAACGATATTTTTATCAAAAATAAACTCGAAAACTGACGTTAGGCGTTAAGTTTAGCGAGGTATTGTTTACTTGAATTGCAGTAGTAGAATCGTTCGGATTTACTTTATAATACCGATTTATTATGTTTTTAGCATTGGTTAGATTGATAACTCCAAGCTTTAAAGAGGCGTTTATAGATTGGTAAATGTTGAACTTATAACTTAACGACGCATCTAAACGTTTTATCTCATCGAGATTTCTACTATTGGGTGTATCGTAATTTACAAATGTTGAATTTCCAGATTGTACAGTTTCATTGCCTTCAACAGGCGCCGTATAGGGTTGGCCGGTACGCCAAACACCGCCCAAAGATATTTTTAGATTTTCTAAAATGTCGTAATTAAATCCTATAGACACCGAATGCCGAATGTCTGCATTATTAGGAAACACCGATGGTGTAAAGGTTTCGAAGGTATAATCATTAATAGAATAGGTATAACTTACCCAAGCACTGTAACTATTACTTGTTTTGTTCACTAAAAACTCAAGACCTTTAACGGTATAATCGCCAATAGCATTCAGGTACTGAAAGTTGTTGTAAAATCCTTGATTACTTGCCGTAATACCTTCTACCACCTTATAAAAACCCGTAGCTTCAATATTAAGATTATTTTGATGGTATTCTAATCCAAAAGATCCTTGTTTACTCACAGAAATGGGTATATTCCTATCTGTCGGATCGGTAGAATTTTTCTCGTTTGCTAAAATCCAACGTCGGTTTTCAACCCCTAAAAAATCATCTTGAAAATCAATTATCTGAGTTGCGGATTGATTTTTAAATTCCCCTTCTACTTTTAGCGCAAACCGACTGGTTACTTTCTGCCTTAAGTTTAATCGAGGCTCGATTAGGAGTTTATTAAATTTTTGAAAATAATTAGCGCGAGCACCGATTCTAAAAAAAGTACCTTCTTGCTTGTAAGTAGCCTCCGTAAACAACGCATGATTTAACAATACGTCTTTTTTAGTTCTGTCGTACACCGGTTTAGTTACCGTGGTTTCATTTAATATGCCCGTTTCATTGAATTGATAGCCGTTGAGAAGGGATAAATAATCTGAAAGCTTATAATGTGAATTCAGCTTAAAACCTGTTTCTAATACTTCATTTTTTTGAGTTAACAGCTGGTCTGTTTCAATACTATAATCTTCAGCATCTACATTATATCTAGAATAATAGGCTGTAAAATGGGTTTTAAATTTTGAATTCCATTGCGCCATCCATTGCCCGCCGAATCCTATATTTTCCTGTGATAAGTTGCTTGATTTAGAATCGCTTTCTCCATTATCAACAACACGTTCGTAATAATCTAAATTATTATTAATTCCAATGACATTAGCGCGAAATTTATGATTCTCATTTAAATCGAATAACACTTTTGCTGTATAATCGTAAAATATAAAATTTGATGTGGTGGTTTGGTTTTCAACCGATTCGTTTGTAGTTTTTATATCACTATCCTGAAAACTTCTATCAAAATAATTAGTATACGTGGGTGTTTTAAACACATCGGTTATCGACCTTCGGCCAGAAACATGAAGCTCCAATTTCTTAGACACCGGGATTTCTAAAAAAACATCGGCACTTATTAAATTGGCTCCTGCTCCACCAGAAAACTTACCTGTTAATTCGTTTTTAGTATACATATTAATGGTGCTTGACACGCCATCGCTAAACTCGCTACTGGTACCGTTTTTAGTAACCACTACTTTACTGGTAAGATTTGGGTTATACGCCGAAATCAAGCCGAAAAAATGCCCAGAATGATACATTTTAATACCATCCCACAACATAAGATTTTGATCGTTAGTACCACCTCTTACATTAATATTCGCAATGCTTTCGTTAATACTTTCTACACCCGGTAAAGTTTGAATGGATTGTAAAATATCTGGATCTGTTAACCCTGGTAAAATGCCAAAAGACTGGGTATTTAAAACCGTACTTCCATCTAAAAGTTTCTGAAAACCAGTCGTTAAAAATTTGGTGATAAGCACCTGATTTAATTCTTCTTTATTTTCGGTTAAAACAAGTTGCTTACAAGTATGTGTTTCCGAAAAGAAATATTTAGCTGGTATTTGGAGGTTTTTAAAACCAAGATATGAAATCGTGATAGTGGCATTCAAAGGCACATCGTTTAACTGAAATTTTCCGTTGTCGTTGGTAATGATTCCTTTGTTCGAATTATTTACAACCACCGAAGCACCAAGTAAAGGTTCATTGTTTTCTGAAGCCACGACCCACCCACAAATTGAAATATTTTTTTCGATAACCGATACCGTTATATACCGACTATCTAAAATTTTAAAATTCAATAGGGTTTTAGAATTAAGATAGGCGATGGTTTGTTCTAAATTATAATCTGGCGACGGTTGCTCTATCACAACATCAGACACATCATCAAAAGCATACGAAAATTTAACGTTGAACTTCAACTCCGTTGCCGTAATGATATCCTTTAATGGCTTCTTTATTGAATTGTTTTGACCTAAACAGAAATTAACAGCGCACAATCCAATTAATAAAATCCATTTATTAATTTTCATAATTATAAAGTGTAACATTATTACCTTCTATTTTATAACTCAATTTTAAAGGAATAGTAATTGATTGTAGCGCTATATTTTTGTTTTTATGCGTAAATGTTCCTGTAAACAATTCTGAATCATCCACACCATCAAGCGATACTTTTAAATAGTATTGTCTTTCTAATTCGCTAATAACCTGCTTTAATGGTATTTTTTCAAAACTTGATTCTGCATTCATCCATGATGGTGCTGTTGCATTAAAATCTTCAAGCGTTTCAACAAGGCCATTTAAAATCCGTATTGATTTTCCTTTTGAAAGTTTAACCGTTTGATTGTTAAAAGTAACTGCTACCAAGCCTTCATAACAATGTACCTCAAAATAATTATTGCGTTCTTTTACATTAAACTTGGTTCCTAAAACCTGAACAATTCCAGCATCGGTTGTTACGGTAAATCTTTTTCCTTTACTCACTTTAAAAAAGGCTTCGCCATCCAACTCTAAATCGCGCTTATTTTCCCATGTTTTTTTATTGTATTTTAATTTTGAAGCTGCATTTAAAATAACTTCAGAATTATCGGGTAAAATCAACGTTTCATTCTGCGCTATTTGTGTTTCAAAAGCTACAGTATTATTAAAAAACAAGAAATAGGAAGCTGTAAGCATCACCACCAGAACAGCAGCAATTCTTAAAAACGATTTATAATTAAGCGGAATTACTTTTGTTTCCTTTTTAGTTAACTTTCTCGCTTTAAAATCTGCCAATGCTTTTTGCGCATCTACCTTAGGTGCGTGCATTTGTTTGGAATAAAAAGCTATTTTTTCAAGCGTTTCAACATTTTCAGAATTTTTTAAATCTTGAATTTGTGCCTCACTAAGCTCGTTATCAAACCACTTTAATATATTTTTATCGTTTTCCATTTTTTTAACTCTTCAATTTTAAGACAACTAAATAATATTTTACCCTACCCTACTTCTTAAATATTTTCTATATGTTCTCGTAAAATTTTTAACGCTCCCGACATTCTTTTCTCAATTGCTTTTTGAGACACACCCAAAAGATCTGCAATTTCTCTATATTTCTTTCCTTCAATTCTATTTAATAAAAACACTTCACGTTGCGAATCCGACAATAAGGAAATAGCATTTTGAAGTTTCTTTTTAAACTCTTCTTCTTCCAAAATATACTCTGGACTCTCGTTGGTCTTATCTAAATAAGGTGCTGCTTTAGCATATTCCATTACTACCTTATTATGTTTAATAGTATTTAAAAACAAATTATTAATGGTAGTAAACAAATAGGTTTTTGCTTTAGTAAAATCTATTTTCGAACAATTTTCCCAAATTTTAGAAAAGGCATCTTGCACAAAATCTAATGCGCCATCTTTATCACCACATTTATAATAGGCAAAATTACTGGCAGACTGTACATGTTCTAGATAAAAATTATTAAAGTAATTTTCTTCACAAAGTTTATTACCATTATCATTCATTTAAAATTCTGTTTTTTTAGGGCGGGTTAATTAAATACTTTTGCTAAAGTAGGGTAAATAAATTTTAAGTTGTCTTAGTTATGTAGGCAAACAAAACCTAAAGATTAAAACCTTAATTATTTTATTAGTCATTTTCAGCAGGCATAAAATTAGTTGAAATTATTTTTAAAAAAAAGGTAGGGTAAAAATTGAGGTAGTTGTCTAACTTATATAAGGCGAAAAAATCGCTATGAAAAAGAAAACATTATAACCCTAAAAATTATTATCATGAAAAATTTAAAATTTATTACAAGTTTAGTTTTAACAGCATTATTAACCTTTACATCTTGTCAGGATGAAATTGATAATGAAAATGGTCAAAACCCAAACACGAATAACTCCGAATCGGAAACAGCGAGTAACCTAGAACGTTCATCTATGTATGATGGCAGTTTTGACGACTTTTTAGATGGCACATCTTGTTCCTCTATTTTATTACCTGTTATTGCAACAGTAAACGGCACTCAAGTTAGTATAATAACCCAGTCTGACTACCAAACGGTTTTAAACATTTTAGGACAATTTTCTAACGACAATGATACCGTTACACTAAAATTCCCTCTAAGTGTGAAATTAAGTAATTATACAGAAGTTGTTGTAACAAATCAAAGCGAATACGATGCTATTGTAAACGCTTGTGAAACTTTAGAAGCCGAAGGAAAAGGAGCTATTTCTTGTATCGATATCGATTTCCCGATCACTATTTTTACATATAGTGTAAATTTAGAGCAAACAGGAAGTGTTGTTATTCAATCTGAGCAACAATTATATACCTACATCAATAATATGGACAATACCGAATTGTTTGCCGTTAATTATCCTATTACAGCAAAACTATCAGACAATACCTCGGTTACAATTACAAGCGATTTAGATTTACAAACTAAAATTAACACCTGTTTAGGTATTGAAGACAAAGAAGCCGAAGCTGAAAATAACGCCAAAAATCTGGAAACTATTTTAGTGAATGGCGCATTTAAAGTGCAATCCTTTATAAATGCAGGGGCAAATAAAGCTTCAGATTATGCTAATTACACGATAGATTTCGCAAACAACTATACCTGTACTGCGGTTAACGGCGCTATTAGTACGGTTCAAGGTACCTATAGTGTAACTTCAGAAACCGAAGTATATCTTAACCTTACGTTTTCTGGAAACGCCACGTTCAGTTTATTAAACAGCACCTGGGAGGTTACAAGTTTTAGCAACAGTTCAATCTCACTAAAAAGCACGACAAATGCTGCGGTTACATTAGTATTGTCTCAAATTTAGTATTTACTTAGTTTATTTTGGTTGGTTGGTTACCAATTTGTTATGGTGAAGCAGCTGTTGGGAAACTAACAGCTGCTTATTTTAAAATAAAAAGACATGAAAAATATATTAAAAATAGTATTTGTTGTATTGATTTTAGCGGCCTGCTCTAAAGAAGACGATTCGCAAACCAATACCCCCACAGATACCGAAAACATAAACAAATCTGAAAATCAAAAAGCAACCGGAAGTTCCTCAAACGACTTATTATCAGACAATACATTTAAAAGCATCATTATTGAATTGGTGTATGTTGAAGGTTTTAAACCATCGCAAAACACAATCTCTAATTTTATTTCTTTTTTAAATTCCAGAACTTACAAACCAAACGGTATCACTGTAGAATCAAGAGCCATAACTTCTCCAGGAAAATCATCTTATACCACGCAGGACATCATAGCTATTGAAGATGAAAATCGAACCAAATACAATACAAATAACCAAATAGCAGTATGGGCCTTTTTCGCTGATGCAGCGTCTGCCAACAATACAGATACAGGAGTGGTTTTAGGTACTGCCTACAGAAACACCTCGTTTGTAATATTTGAAGAAACCATACAAGATTTAAGCAACAGCGCCTTCGAACCCAGCAGAACGGTTTTAGAAACAACGGTCATAACACATGAATTCGGGCATATACTTGGGCTCACCAATTTGGGAACTACTATGGTAACTAATCATAAAGACAGCGACTATGCCAAACATTGTAACGTAGAAAGTTGCCTCATGTACTGGTCTGCCGAAACCGGATCGGGTTTATCGAATTTAATTGGAGCAAATTCCGCTCCGCAATTAGATGCCCAATGCATTGCCGATTTAAAAGCTAATGGCGGAAAATAACATCACTAATTATTTAATATTTAACATAATGAAAACTATTTTAAAATGCATTTTTATTCTAAGTATCTTGCTTACTACACAAGCACAGGCGCAAAAATCTAACGCGGGAATTAAAGGTGGTTACAACCTAGCAGCTGTTAGTTTTGATGGTGAAACGGAAACCGGACAGCGACATGCCTTTCATATTGGATTTTATGGTGAATCGTTTATGTCTGAAAGCGCCGCATTACAAATAGAACTTTTATATTCTCAACAGGGTTATGAATTAAAAGACAGTGGCGGTACCTTCACTCAAAAACTTGATTATATAAATTTACCCTTATTATTAAAATTATATCCAGACGAAAGTTTCTTTTTAGAAGTTGGTCCTCAAGTTGGACTGGCAATTTCTCATAAAGAAGAATTTGATAGTAATTTTGGATTGTTTGACACCTCTCAAGAATTTGAACCTCAAAACTTCGACTGGGGAATGAATTTTGGAGCTGGTTTTAAAACAAACTCCGGAGTTAGTTTAGGCGTTCGCTACCACTTAGGCTTAGGCAATGTGTACGACGATGGCAACCCAAAAAATCGAGTATGGCAATTTTCAATAGGCTTTGATTTTTAAAAAATCGCTGTCAAATGATATCAACAGCATCACTAAAAAAGATTCAAAAGAAATTCTGAATCTTTTTTTTTTAATCAAGTAGGGTAAATATGTTTTAAGGTGTCTTATTAGTGAAATCACATTAATATTAACTTTAAAAATTAAAATTATGAAATCAATAAAAGCCATAGCATTCATGATAATATTAAGCATTACCTCATTAATGAATGCACAAGACACCGAAGTAGCGAGCGAAACAAGCATCGATAGTAAATCGTATTATCAAAAAAGAGCGGAAGAAGATGCTAAATACGAGCAACAATTTAAGGCACAAACCAAAGCTGAAGAAGAAACATTTTGGAAAGAACAAAAAGCCTATGAAAACGATTTAAAGAAAAAAGACCGAAAAGCTTACAAAGCATATATGCAAGGTAAAAAGGATGCGTATGCAGAACATTACAGTCATTGCGACCATCATTGTCATCATAGCGACTACTATTACAATCACGCTTCTTTTTATTACTACAGATACGATGCTTATTATTATGAAAGATACCCGAGAAGCAGAAGTACTATGAGTACCAATGTTCGAGTTAGCACACCAAGCGTAAGACTCGGGTTATTATAATTCTTAAAATAAACGCATAAAAAAAGCGGTTGTTTAGCACTAAACAACCGCTTTTTTTTATCACAACAAATGTTACGCATCAATTTTAGCGTAAATCGCGTTCTTTTCAATAAATTCTCTACGTGGCGGCACTTCATCACCCATTAACATAGAGAAAATTCTATCGGCTTCGGTACCGTTATCTATTTGAACTAAACGCATGGTTCTAAATTCAGGATTCATGGTTGTATCCCAAAGTTGTTCTGCATTCATCTCTCCAAGACCTTTATAACGTTGAATGTTAACATTACCTCCAAACTCTTCTGCAATACGGTCGCGTTCTTTATCACTCCAAGCATATTCTTTTTTGTTACCTTTCTTCACTAAATATAAAGGTGGGGTCGCAATATAAACATGCCCTTGCTCAATAAGTTCTTTCATATACCTAAAGAAGAAGGTTAAAATTAAGGTTGCAATGTGGCTACCATCAATATCGGCATCACACATAATCACAATTTTATGGTAACGTAATTTTGAAAGATTTAAAGCTTTACTATCTTCTTCGGTACCTATAGTTACCCCTAAAGCGGTAAAAATGTTTTTTATCTCTTCGTTTTCAAACACTTTATGTGTCATCGCTTTTTCAACATTCAAAATCTTACCTCTTAATGGCAAAATAGCTTGAAATGCGCGGTCACGTCCTTGTTTTGCAGTTCCACCTGCAGAATCTCCCTCTACAAGAAATACTTCGCATTTTGAAGGATCTTGCTCAGAACAGTCACTTAATTTTCCAGGTAAACCACCAATACTCATTACGGTTTTACGCTGTACCATTTCGCGTGCCTTTTGAGCCGCATGACGCGCTTGTGCCGCCAACATAACCTTTTGAACTATGATTTTAGCATCATCTGGATGTTCCTCTAAATAATCGGTTAACATTTCGGATACTGCCTGACTTACCGATGCAGAAACCTCTCTGTTACCAAGTTTAGTTTTAGTCTGACCCTCAAATTGTGGCTCTTGTACTTTTACCGAAATAATGGCTGTTAATCCTTCACGGAAATCATCACCAGCTATTTCGAACTTTAAATTTTTAAGCATCCCTGAATCATCAGCATACTTTTTAAGTGTCATCGTTAAACCACGACGAAACCCTGATAAATGCGTTCCTCCTTCATGTGTGTTGATATTGTTTACATACGAATGTAAATTTTCAGCATACGAGGTATTATAAACCATCGCAACCTCAACAGGAACACCGTTTTTTTCACCTTCAAAAGCAATCACATCTTTCATTAAAGGCTCTCTGTTACCATCTAAATATTTGATAAATTCTTTTAAACCTTCGGTAGAATGGAATGTTTCACCTTCAAAAGTACCATCATCTTTAGGGCTTCTTTTATCAACTAAATGAATGGTAATCCCTTTATTTAAATAGGCTAATTCGCGCAATCTACTTGCTAAGGTATCGTAACTATACTCTAAAGTTTGGGTAAAAATGGTTGCATCTGGTTTAAAAGTTACCGTAGTTCCTCTCTTATCAGTTTCACCAATTTGTTTTACAGGATAAAGCGCCTTTCCGCGCTCGTATTCTTGCTCGTAAACTTTACCATCTCTATAAACAGTAGCACGCAAATGCTCAGATAATGCGTTCACACAACTTACACCTACCCCGTGTAAACCACCCGATACTTTATAAGAATCTTTATCAAATTTACCACCTGCTCCAATTTTGGTCATAACAACCTCCAATGCAGAAACACCTTCTTTTTTATGTAAATCTACGGGAATACCACGACCATCATCTTCAGTGGTTATCGAATTATCTTCGTTAATTATTACCGTAATATTATTACAATGTCCAGCTAAGGCCTCATCAATGGAGTTATCTACCACCTCATACACCAAGTGGTGCAAGCCGCGAGTACCAACGTCTCCAATATACATGGATGGACGCATACGTACATGCTCCATGCCTTCCAGCGCCTGAATACTGTCTGCCGAATAATTGTGCTTGTTAAATTCTTCTTTAGGTTCGCTCATATTATTATTTAATATTGTTTATTTCTATTTTTTATTTCACAAAAAAAGATGCCATTAGCATCCTTCTGAATACAAACAAATATACGAAATATTGATGGCTTTAAAAAGCTTTTTATTGACTGAAACACATAATTATCAACATTTGTTAATTATTTAAAAGTGTCTTAAATCGCTTAAAAAGTGCCTTAAATAGCGTTTTAATGATTTTTACTCTTTTTGAAAATGAAAAAATATACAAAATAGCTTAAAACCGAAATTTCGAGCTTTTATCAACCTTTTTTTTAACAAACAAAATCCGACTTTTTGCCCAAAAGCTTCTAATTATAGCGCAACTGTTTTTACTTAAATGAATTAATTTTATCGATATATTGTATAACCACTAACTTAAGTTTAATTTTTTTAACAATCTGATAATTAAAAAAGGATCTCTAAAAAAATAGCTTGTAATATATTTATTCTACATATATTTGAACTCACATAGCAAACTATGACAAATAATAATAACAATAATAATTTCAATAATTCTAATTTTTAGAATAGGAAGGTTATTGTTTAAAAATATATAAAGCCTTCCGAGTTCGGAAGGCTTTTTTTTGCCCCACCCGGAATTATAAAAATAATTCCGACCTCCCCGAAGGGTTGGTAGAATAAGAAATCCTAAAAAAACCGTTAGGAAATCTTGAAGTTTAAGGAATAAATTAAAATTAATTTTTAAAAAATTAAGATATGAGTAAAATTATGACAGTCGACGTATTGTCGAGTATTAAAGGAGCACAACCCAGTGAGGCTGTGAACAAATTATTTGACGTCATTAAAAATGCACAAGCCACAAATAAAAACTCTTTTAATAATTATAATAATAGCGTGTCTTTAAACGATTTAAGAGACGATGTGGTTATTGAAAGTTCTGCATTAGAAAAACAAATCATTATCGAAAATTTTCCGAAAGAGAAAAAAGGGTATTTAGTGGTTTCTAAAGTGATAGAAGAATAATTATGGCATCTCAAATACACACATTACACCAGCAATTGGTGGATAAGAAAATAACTTGTGAGGGTTTAATTCAGGAAAAATTAAGTTTATTAAAACCAAACACTTATAATTCTGTAAACTCATTATTAGAAACATCAGCCTTAGAATTAGCAAAAAAGGTGGACGCTAAAATAGCAAACGGCGAAACCATCGGGTTATTAGAAGGCATTCCCTTCGGAATAAAAGATGTGTACATGGTTCAAGGCACCTATACAACTGCGAGTTCTAACCTTCTAAAAAATTATAAATCGGCTTACACGGCGACCGCCATTCAAAAATTAATAGACGCCGGTGCTATTCCAATTGTAAAAGAAAATTGCGATAGTTTTGGTCATGGTTCTTCTTCTGAAAACACCATTTTTGGCGCTGTAAAAAATGCCATTAACCCCGAATTAGTTGCTGGTGGATCCAGCGGTGGTTCAGCAGTCAATGTAGCTAAAGATTATACCGTATTTTCAATTGGTGGCGATACAGGTGGTTCTGTGCGCCAACCAGCTGGCTACAACAACGTTTATGGTTTAAAACCGACTTACGGACGTATTTCTCGCTACGGATTGATGGCCTATGCATCGTCTACCGATTGTGTTGGACCTATTGCCAAATCGGTTGAAGATATTCGTATTGTGTTGAATGTTATGAGTGGTAAAGACGTAAAAGATCAAACAACTTACGCTTCCGCGGAAATTAGCGAAGCAGCCATTTCAAATTCGAACGACATAAAAACAGTTGGATACTTTAAAAACTTTATTGAAAGCGATGCGATTGATTCTAAAATTAAATCAGATTTTTTAGCATCTATCGAAAAAATAAAAGCCAAAGGCATTGAAGTTAAAGAACTAGATTTCTTTAAATCGGACATATTGGTATCTACCTATTACACCTTAGCCATGGCAGAAACGGCTTCTAACCTATCGCGTTTAGATGGCAGCAACTACGGAAACCGTATTGAAGATAAAAACCTAAAAGAATCCTACGCTGTTACCCGTTCTGAAAACTTTTCAGAAGAAACCAAACGACGTATTGTTGGTGGAAACCAAGTATTATCTCAAGGGTTTTCAGATGAAATCTATTTAAAAGGATTGGCTTTGAGAGATGCCATCGCTGAAAATTTCGAAAACGATTTTAAAGAGGTAGACATCATCTTATCTCCTGTAACTCCTGGAACACCACCTAAAATTGGCGATAGTTTAAAAGACCCGCACGCCATGTATTTAAGCGATGCGTATACGGTTGGGTTTAGCTTAGGGCAATTACCCACGTTAACCATCCCACAAGGTACAGAAACCGGTTTACAAATTACAGCCGCTAAAAATAATGACGAACTTGTTTTGAAGTTTGCTAACTTCTTAAAAGACACGATATAATGGAATTGGATCAATTAGACGCCGCTTTAAAAGCGCACGATTTAGAGTTAGTAATCGGACTAGAAACACACGTTCGATTGAATACAAAAACCAAATTATTCTGTTCTTGCCCAAATCAAGAAATAGACACACCAAACCAAAACATCTGTTCGGTTTGTACTGGCCAAATGGGTGTGCTTCCGGCTATTAATAAGGAAGCCATTACCAAGGCTATTTATTTTGGAAAAGCGGTGAATTCGTCTTTCGATAATGAGGTTATTTCATGGGACAGAAAACATTATGAATATCCAGACAACCCGAAAAATATTCAAATTACGCAGTTTCACAATCCTATTATTCCAGACGGACAAGTGTCTTGTTTTAGAAATGATGGTACGCAATTTACCGTCAACTTAACACAGGTACATATCGAGGAAGATGCTGCGAAATTAATGCATGAAAAAACAGTCTCGTTAGTCGATTTTAATAAGGCAGGTGTGCCGCTTATAGAAATTGTTACAGAGCCTTGTATTCGTCATATTGAAGACGCTTCCATTTATGCACAGTACATTCAACGTATTGTTCAGAACTTAAAAATAAGTGAAGCCAATCTTGAAAAAGGTGAGTTTAAATCGGATGTGTCGGTATCCCTTCGTAAAAAGAGAAGTTACGATTTAAATCCGCGTACCGAAATTAAAAACTTGAACTCCTTCAAGTTTATGGTAGATGCCTTAAAAGAGGAAGTTGAAAAACAATTCAACTATTACCTAGAACATAAAGAATTTAGACCCGACCAAACGACGGTTTTATGGGATGCCGATTTAAAGCAGACCAAAACCATGCGTAAAAAGGAATACGAAGCCGATTACCGCTTTATTTCGGAACCCGATTTACCTTTTGTAAACATAAAAGACGTTGTAGACTCTATTAAGGTAGATGTTAGTTCGCTCCCTTTCGCTGTAGAATCCATTTTAATTAAGGGAGGCGTTTTACCTCAGGATGCTAAATTTTTCACGGCAGATTCGTTGCGTTCTAAAACATTTGTTACCATCAATAACGAACTTAAAGACCCATCATTCGTTGCTAAAACTTTGGTGAATAATATTGGGGCAGACGAGTATGGCGACATTCATCGCATTGAACATCTTATTGAAATTTTCCAACTTTTTAAAGACGAAAAAATCACATCGGTATTAGTTCAAAATGCCATTACTAGGTATTTAAAAGACAGGAAATTTGATTATAATGCCTATTTTAAAGAGAATACGATTTCTGAAGAAAAAATATTCGAAGCGATAGCTAAAGTCATTTCAGAAAATGAAGCCATTGCAAACGATATTAAAGCTGGAAACCAAGGAAAAGCAGGTATTCTGGTTGGAAAAGTCATAGCTATTATAGGCAAAGGCGCATCGGGGAAAGTGATTCGCGAGGGGATTTTAAGTCAGTTAGCAGGTGGAAATGACGGAAGCACGAAGACAGAAGACGGAAGCAAAACCCTAAACCCAAAACCAAGCCCCCAACAACCAACAACCAAAGAAGAAGTATTACCTCAAATTCCAATCGTAATAAAAGAGGAGTACAGAACACATGTATTTACCGATATTTCAGATTCAAATATCTCTGAAAAAGTAACATTTGCCGGTTGGGTATCTAGTGTGCGCGATCATGGTGAATTAATATTTATCGATTTACGCGATTCGAGCACCGAGGTATTTCAAATACGTTTAAGCAGAGAGTCGTTCCCTAATTTAGATGAATTAGTAAAACTTAAACCAGAATCGGTAATCACCGTAACAGGAACTATTGTTCAGCGTAAAGAAGACGATTATAATGCGGCTTTAAGAACAGGTAAAATAGAATTAGAGGCTTACGAATTGGATATTTTAAACCTATCTAAAACACTACCTTTTGAAATAAAGCGTGCTACAAAAACAAATGAAAATGTTCGCTTTCAGTATAAGTATTTAGACCATAGGAATGACGATGTGCGACGCGTAATTGTAAACCGCCATAAGGTGATTAAATTATTGCGCGATATTTTAGATGAAGAAAATTTCTTGGAAATTGAAACGCCTATTTTAAGTGCTGGAACCGATGAAGGTGCACGCGAATTTATCGTACCAACCCGTAAACAACCTGGTGCGTTTTACACCTTACCACAAGCACCACAACAATTTAAGCAAATGTTGATGGTGAGTGGTTATGAAAAATATTTCCAGATTGCACGTTGTTTTAGAGATGAAGATTCTCGTGGCGACCGTCAACCAGAATTCACGCAGCTGGATATAGAAATGGCTTATGCGAGTATGCAACAAATCATCGATTTAAACACCAAAATGTTTAATGAAGTGGTTAAAAAAATATACGGTAGCAAGTGGATTTTACGTCCGTTTGAAGTCATTACCTACCAAGACGCCATGGATTTTTACGGTTGTGATAGACCCGATTTACGTTTTGGCTTAAAACTTCAAGACATTACAGAGATTGTAAAAGAAACAACCTTTCAGGTGTTTAGTAAACCTATTGAAGAAGGTGGAATTGTAAAATGTATTAAAGTTTCTGCCGAAGAACAAGGCAATAAACGTTTATCTAAAGGACAAATTGAAAAACTAACGGGCATTGCACAACAACATGGTTTAGGTGGTTTAGCGTATATCATCGTGAATGAAAACGATTTGCAATCGCCTATCATTAAATTTTTAGGTGAAGATATTGCCGCTGGCATCATTAAAACAACCAATGCACAAGTTGGCGATATTGTATTTTTCTCGGCCGCCGATTATGCTACTGCCAATAAAGCACTGGATGCGGTGCGTCAAGAACTTGGCAGTATGTTACATTTAATTAACCCGAAGGAATTACGTCCTGCCTGGGTTGTTGATTTCCCGATGTTTGAAAAAACCGATGAAGGCCGCTGGACCTTTACCCACAACCCATTCTCGATGCCTGCAGTTTACGACATTGAAAAGCATATGAATGGCAAAGAGGAAGAAATAGGAAGCATCATCGCGCAACAATACGATTTAATATTAAACGGTTACGAAATTGGAGGTGGTTCAGTACGTGCTCACAAACCCGAAATTTTAGAAGCTACGTATAAAAACATGGGCTACAATAAAGAAGAAATGCTAAAAAGCGTGGGCACCATGTACAAAGCCTTTCATTATGGTGCACCACCACACGGCGGGATTGCATGGGGTGTAGATAGATTGATGATGATTTTAGAGAAAAAAGCATCTATACGTGAAGTGATGGCATTCCCAAAAACAGGTACCAGTGAAGATTTATTATTTGGAGCGCCTTCTATCCTATCAGACAAAAAGATAGAAGAAATGAATGTGAAAGTGATGAAAAAATAAGCTGTTTAATTTTCTTGATGGCAAGGACTTATGTCCTTGTTAATTATGAAACAATACAGCCATCAAGTAAATGCATTTTATGAAAACAAAAACATTTAGTGTTGTTACCACCATAGCACTGGTATTAACTGTTCTGGTAACAACACTAAGCGTTTTTGGCATCACCATAACTGGCGTATATCCCGGAATTTTTGTCTTCATTATGCTCACTTTAATCGCAACAAGTTCTAAGTTTTTTGCCAAACGATTAAGTAAAACATCCATTGATTTTAAAAGACGCTATTTCACAAGCCTTATCCTTATTAATCTGTTAGTAATCTTAGTGGTGCTATGGATGACATTCGTTATTGTGCACGACCGTGTGCTTAAAGACTGTTGCTAATGAGTATCAAGCATTAAGTTTCTACTAAGTAAAATCTACATGAATTTACTATCCCTTTTTCATCTGCCGAGTTCATTTTAATTTGTTAAATTAGTTGTCTAGAATACAACACTAACCATTTACAAAATCGAGGTACATACAGCCACAGAAATGAAGACTTTCCCCATAAAAAACACTATTTATTTAATATTAATTACAAGCATCTTAATCGCTTGTCAGTCTCCTTCAGAGCTATCAGGAAAACTAGAAGGTTTAGAAAAGGAGGCCATAAAGGTGTATTTAATTCAACCCGAAACCTTAGGCGAAGTAGCTACGTCCTATTTAGGTACTGTTATAGATTCTGCCGAAGTGAATTCAGATGGCAGCTTTAAGTTCGGCAACTTACCAATTGCTGAAGAACCTGTTTTGTTTGAAATCGCGATACAACAATCTGGCAAGGCTCCTAATTATTTACAAACTGAAAACCCGATGCATTCTAACTATATGCCCATTATTTGGCAATCGGGAATGTCTCTACAAATAACTGCCCATGTAAATGATTTTCAAAAAAGTTTCTCACTTAAAAATCCTTCAGAATTAAACAAGGCCTTATTAAATTTAAGAGATATCAACCTAAAAGCTTATCAAACCTACCTAGAAGGCAAGCAATGGCAATTGGAAGACGGCATCCAATTGATGGAAAAAGAACATGCTATTTTACAATACCAAACAGAGCTTATAAAATTTGCAGATGCGACGCCACACTTTTTACCCGCCATGGTAGCTTTGAGATGGGTAAGTCCTGTAAATTATTATGAGCGTGTCCCCGAATTTTTGGTAAGACAATGTGATAAATGGCAGCAAAACCAACCCGAACATGCATGGACCAAACAACTTTGCGAACAGAGCGCGCCTTCTAACCTACCGGTTTTAGTAGGTGATGTATTTCCTAACCTGCAATTATCATTAATCACAAAGGACACCATTAACCTGAACGAGCAATTAGGTAAAAAACTTACCATTATAGACTTGTGGGCGTCTTGGTGCGGACCTTGTCGCATAGAAAATCGTAATGTTTTAGTACCACTTTGGAAGGACTATAACAACCAAGGCTTACAAATAATTGCATATGGCTTAGAGAGTGATGAATCTGCGTGGAAAACAGCCGTAGAGAAAGATGGTGCAGGTAGTTGGTTTCAGGCATCTGATTTGCTGGGAGATGACACACCAATCTTGAAAAAAATCC
Organism: Mariniflexile aquimaris; assembly: GCF_042676825.1. Classification (NCBI taxonomy): domain Bacteria; kingdom Pseudomonadati; phylum Bacteroidota; class Flavobacteriia; order Flavobacteriales; family Flavobacteriaceae; genus Mariniflexile; species Mariniflexile aquimaris. The sequence goes on along the minus strand of NZ_JBHTIB010000014.1, from coordinate 74,325 downwards.
GTGTACAAACCATTCCTGCTAACTTTATTCTTGATGAGAATGGCGTGGTTTTAGCTAAAAACATTCATGGCGATGCTTTATTAGCTTGGGTGAAAAATTATATGAAGGAACAGTAAACAATTCATACTTGCAGATGCCATAAAAGGGGTAATTTAAGCTCTAATTGCTCACTATTTTATATAACAAATTGATAATCGCAGGAACACTAAGATTGATACCTACTGGAAATTATTGAGCAACTGTAGTTACAAATTTTAACATTAACTTTCTAGTTTTTAAAAAACTTTATGATTTTTTAGACTTATCTTTAGACATTACGAACCTTAAAACTTGATTATGAAAAAAACGACATTTTTAACTACCTGCACTCTAGCTTTTGTAATGCTTTTTTCGGTGCAAACGTATGCACAAAAATTTGCCAGCTTAGATAAAAGCCCTTTAGACATCGCCTATTTTAGAACCGATAGAAATGCCACACCAATGGTTAAAGTAATTTATAGCAGACCGCAACTAAAAGATCGTTCGTTAAGCGAACTGGCGCCAAACGGAAAAATCTGGAGAACTGGTGCTAATGAAGCCACGGAAATCAAATTTTTTCAGGATATGACCTTTGCAGGAAAAAAAGTAAAAGCAGGAACCTACTCATTATTCACCATTCCGGGTGACACCGAATGGACAATCATACTTAGTAGTGATTTAGATGTTTGGGGAGCTTATAGCTATAAAGAAGCTAACGACGTATTACGTGCTAAAGTCCCTGTAAGTAAAGGCGAAACGGTAGAAGCTTTTTCTATTGCTTTTGAAGACAATACCATGTTTTTAGCTTGGGATACCGTTAGAATTGCCATTCCTGTGAGTAAATAAAACGGTATTAATTAGACTAAAATAAAAAGTTCCAATAGAATCTTAGTACTATTGGAACTTTCTATTTTATACAGGAGCTTTATCCTAAGGAATATTTAAATATTTGTGCGTTTGTAGCGACACCTTCCACTTTGGGTTTGCCATCACATAATCTACAATTTCTGGAATCACTTTATCACGCTTACTCCACTCAGGTTGTAAGTACAAAATACAGTCTTTATTAACTTTTGCCGCCTGTTCTTCCGCGAAGCGAAAATCATCTTTGTTATAAACAATCACTTTTAACTCATGCGCTTTCTCATACACTTCTTTAGTAGGAAGTTTCATTTTTTTAGGTGACAAACAAATCCAATCCCAAACCCCAGTTAATTTATAAGCACCAGAAGTTTCAATATGTATTTGCATCCCTTCGGCTTTAAGCCTTGTAGTTAGAGGATTCATATTCCACGTTAATGGTTCACCACCAGTAACTACTATTGTCTTACTGTATTTTTTAGCATTTTCAACAATTTTAGAAATCTCTGTTGGCGGGTGTAAATTGGCATTCCAACTTTCTTTTACATCACACCAATGGCATCCAACATCGCAACCACCTATTCTCACAAAATATGCCGCCGTACCTTTATGATAGCCTTCACCTTGTATGGTGTAAAACTCTTCCATTAAGGGTAACATATCGCCTGTATTAACTAAGGCTAATAATTCTTTATTCATCTCTAAATAATTAAGGGTGCAAAGGTACATTTATTTAAAGAAATCGAACTACATAAACAAAATATTGACAAGGCAAAAAATCTAATCTAGGTTTTTACAGCACGTTTCTTATTTTCATAATCATGCAAATGAATAAACGTTCACATTAAATTGATATTTTAACCAACTCTAATTATAAAAAATTCCGACTTGTCACATTCAATACATTCCACAGCATAAAACCGCCTGTTTATTATTAAATTTATAATTGTACAGCATGATATCACATTAACTAAACCTTATTTTTTTTCTTCTTTATATTTCATGTATTTTTATGAAAAATTATAAAACTATATGAGCAGAAAGGAAACTTTTTTTAAGTATATAAATGAAGGCAATGCAACAAAAGGCGACTATATCGCGGTAGGTGCCGCTATGTTAGACGGAGAAACCATTACAGATGCCTTAGTTAAAATCCCATTAAAAACCATGAACCGTCATGGGCTAATTGCCGGAGCAACTGGTACGGGAAAAACAAAATCATTACAAGTATTAGCCGAAAATTTAAGCGATAAAGGCGTCCCTGTTTTACTAATGGATATTAAGGGAGATTTAAGCGGATTGGCACAACCCAGTCCTGGGCATCCAAAAATTGATGAACGCCATGCAAAAATTGGCCTTCCATTTGAATCTAAAAGCTTTCCGGTTGAAATATTAACCTTATCGGAACAAAATGGAGTTCGATTACGCGCCACTGTAAGTGAATTTGGTCCTGTATTATTATCAAGAATTTTAGATTTATCTGATGCCCAATCGGGTGTGGTGGCTGTTATTTTTAAATACTGCGACGACCATAAAATGCCTTTGCTAGATTTAAAAGATTTCAAAAAGATACTGCAATACACAACCCAAGAAGGAAAGGAAGAATTCTCTGAAGCTTACGGACATATTTCTACGGCATCCACGGGTGCTATTTTACGAAAGGTGGTAGAATTAGAACAACAAGGCGCCGATTTATTTTTTGGTGAAACATCGTTCGACACGCAAGACCTCTTAAGAATTAATAATGAAGGTAAAGGGTACATAAACATTTTAAGGTTAACCGATATTCAAGATAGACCAAAATTGTTTTCTACATTTATGCTTAGCTTGCTCGCAGAAATTTATTCGACGTTTCCGGAGCAAGGCGATAGTGATAGACCAGAGCTTATTATTTTTATAGATGAAGCCCATTTAATTTTTAACGAAGCTTCTAAAGCACTTTTAAATCAAATTGAAAGCATTGTAAAATTAATTCGTAGTAAAGGTGTGGGACTTTATTTTGTAACTCAAAACCCAACCGATGTGCCAGAAGCTGTTTTAGGACAATTAGGGTTAAAAATTCAACATGCGCTTCGTGCTTTTACGGCAAACGATAGAAAAGCCATTAAACTAACAGCGCAAAATTATCCAGATTCTGAATACTACGACACCACAGAAGTATTAACCTCTCTGGGTATTGGAGAAGCCCTAGTTTCGGCATTAGATGAAAAAGGGCGTCCTACCCCATTGGCAGCCACCATGATGCGTGCACCAATGAGTCGTATGGATATATTAACAGATAACGAATTAAGCGAATTACTTTCTAAATCGAAACTGGTTAAGAAATACAATGAAACCATCGACAGAGATAGCGCTTACGAGATACTCCATAAAAAGATCGATTTAGCAGAGGCAGAAGAAGCTAAAGAAAAAGCAAGATTAGAAAAGGAAGCTATAGAAAAAGCCGCGTCTAAACAACGTAGCACTACCTCTTCCAGAAGAAAAAGTACGGCTATGAATCCAGTTGTAAAAGTGTTAACAAGTGCTACTTTTATTCGTAGTGTATTTGGCATTTTAACTAAAGTCTTGAAAAAATAATTGTTTTACGCAAACACTATATTATAAAACCTAATTGATTTAATGAACCCATTCTTTTCTAAAATATTAGTAGATATTGCTCGAAAAAGACTTGAAGCAAAACATAGTGATAAGCCTGTTTCAAAAAAGCAAATAGTACCGTTAGTTAGAAAGTTTCAGGTAGAAATATCGCATGCCATTAAAGAATACATTTATGTTACTATTGGGGTTTTTTCGGCTGGATTTGGATTAAAAGGGTTTTTATTACCTAACCGCTTTATAGACGGTGGGGCTACGGGTATTTCCTTATTATTACAAAATATTACTTCGATCGATTTGAGTTATTTTTTAATACTCGTCAACTTACCATTTTTAATTTTAGCATCAAGAACTATTGGTTTAAAATTTGCATTAAGGAGTATCGCAGCCATTACGCTCTTAGCGATTGTTGTGCATTTTGTTGAATACCCAACGGTTACTGATGATAAATTATTAATATCGGTATTTGGTGGCTTCTTTTTAGGCTTAGGAATAGGAATGTCTATGCGAGGTGGCAGCGTTATTGATGGCACCGAAGTATTGGCCATTTTCTTAAGTAGAAAATTATCCTTAACCATTGGCGATGTGCTTTTATTAATAAACATTATAATATTTTCTGCTGGTGCCTATATTCTTTCTATAGAAGTTGCGCTATATGCCATGTTAACCTATTTATCTGCTGCCAAAACAGTCGATTTTGTTGTAGATGGCGTTGAAGAATATGTAGGTGTCACTATTATTTCTGAAAAACATGAAGAACTACGCATCATGCTCGTCGAAAAATTGAGACGTGCCTGTACTATTTATGCAGGCAAAGGCGGATTTGGATCTAACGGAAAAAGTTACGATAAGGATATTATTTACACCATTGTAACGCGTTTAGAGCTAGCCAAATTACAAACCGAAATAGACAAAATAGATAAGAATGCGTTTATTGTAATGGGTATTGTAAAAGATTTAAAAGGAGGCATGATTAAGAAAAAACCTTTGAAGGATCATTAAAGACAGTAGATGCTAGACGTTAGACGGTAGACAGTAGACGTTAGACGGTAGACGGTAGACGGTAGAAAAAAAATAACCTTGTGACAAATAAAAAATATACCATACAGAACAGTCCGTTTGTAGTGCCAACTACCGACGGAAAAGTAATTAAAGAACATTTTGGTTTAGCAACCGAAGGTGGTTCTAAAATAAGTATTGCCCATATGAAAGCCCCTGCTGGCTGGAGCGAACCTTTTCAAACTCCAGAGTTCGATGAGTACACATTCATTATTAGCGGTAAAAAACAATTTATTATTGAGAATGAAGTCGTTATTCTTGAAGCTGGACAATCTATAAAAATTAACAAAAATACACGAGTGCAATACTCAAATCCGTTTAACGAAATGTGCGAATACCTTGCGATTTGCTTACCTGCTTTTTCTATGGATTTAGTGAACCGAGAAGATTAAATGTATCCAAAACTTATAAAAACAATTGGGAATCTTATAAATATTATAAGTTATCCTTTTCCTTATTACGCAGCAAAACAGGCCGTTAAAATATTTTCGACGCCACGAAAAGGCAAATTAAGCGATATTGAATCAGACTACCTTAACATGGCTGCGCAAGAAACCACGGTTTATAAAGATATCGCTATAAAAACGTATCGCTGGAGCGGAACAAAAGAAACTATTTTACTAGCCCATGGTTGGGAAAGCAATGCATTTAGATGGAAAGATTTAATTGAAATTTTAAAACTTGAAGATTATAACATTATAGCCTTAGATGCTCCTGCACATGGCGATTCTGGGAGTAAAATTTTCAATGCTGTTTTGTATTCAGAATGTATTAATTTAATCATTAAACAATTCAAGCCCTCTGTTGTTATTGGGCATTCTATTGGCGGAACTGCTTCGGCTTTAGCCATTAATAATTACAAGTTGCCTGTTAAAAAATTGGTTTTACTAGGTGCCCCTTCAAATTTTGATGAAGTGATTGGTAATTATGTGAAAATAATGGGGTACAACAAAAAAGTTGTGAAGGCTATGAATGATTATTTCGTAAAACATTTTGGGTATCTTCCTGCCTTTTATACGATTGAAAATTTTTCGAAAGACATTCAATCAGAAGGGCTTATCATTCACGATAAAAAAGATCGGATTATTTCGTACAAAGATGCTTTGCATATTTCCAAACATTACAAAAATTCAAGAATAATAAAAACAGTTGGCTTTGGTCATGGATTAAAAAACGAAGTCGTTTACAATCATATTTTAGAATTTTTAAACACCTAGATTTATTGTACTTTTGAAGCATGGAAGAACAGTTAAAACGTATTAATAAATTTTTAAGTGAAGTTGGGCATTGCTCTCGTAGAGAAGCAGACAAACTCATTGAAGCTGGGCGCGTTACTATTAACGGTGTGATTCCAGAAATGGGCACTAAAATTGCGCCAAACGATGTGGTTCATGTTGATGGTAAAGAAATAAAACCTTCAAATGAATCCTTTGTATATCTGGCTTTTAATAAGCCTGTTGGCATTGTGTGTACTACCGACACCAGTGTTGAAAAAGATAATATTATAGATTTCATTAATTATCCGAAACGAATTTTCCCAATCGGACGATTAGACAAACCAAGTGAAGGTTTAATACTATTAACCGATGATGGCGATATTGTAAATAAGATTCTCCGTGCTAGTAACAATCACGAAAAAGAATATATTGTAAAGGTAGATAAGCCTATTTCTCAAACATTTATTGAACGCATGGCGGGTGGAGTGCCACTTGAAGACTTAAACAAGGTTACCAATAAATGTAAAGTTGAAAAGCTAAGTACTTACGAGTTCAAAATTATTTTAACTCAAGGATTAAACCGACAAATTCGTCGTATGTGCGAATATTTAAACTACGAGGTTGAAACCCTTAAACGTGTTAGAATCATGAATATTACATTAGATAACATTCCTCTAGGCAAATATAGAGAGCTTACTAAAGAAGAATTTAAAGAATTAAACGAATTAATAAGCGATTCTACAAAAGTTTTTAAACCGAGTTTAAAACCAAAAAGAAGAAAGAACTAGTTCTTTTTAGCGTTCCTATTCGCCAAATAAAATGGCAGATAAATAATCAAAAAATACGGTATTAAAAGTAGTTGAGCAACCATAATATAGTATGGCCATTCTCCAAAAAGATCTAAAACAGAAGCCGATTTTGGTTTTTCATTCAAATAAAAATAATTCGCTTTTAACACATAATTTATTAGCATCATAACAATCAGGTAAATCTGTAATGCGAAAAAAGATTTAAAAACGCTTTTAAGTTTGGGCCGCATATCAAAAACAAAGGTGGCATAAAAAATAATGGTTAATAATCCTAAATGCACCGTCCAATACCTGAAATAATCAAAACTAGGAAACCCTTCTAAAATATCGGGAGTTATAACACCTTGAGAGGTTCCGGCAATAATCCAAAACACTAAAATCTCATACATCCAATTTTTTCTATAAACCGTGAAAACTGGGATTAGTATTGCTGTTAAACTGCATAAATACAAAGGCAAATCGGTTTCAATTTTGTAGTTCCCTAAGCTTATTGAATACAAATGAAAAGCCACAACAAAAAGGCTAACTCCAAAACCAATGGCATTAAAAATGAGGATTTGTTGGCTTTTTGATAAGTTAAATTTTGCAAGTCTAATTATATAAATGCAAAAAACGAGTGCTATTAAAATAGGAATTATGTGTTGCAGACTCCCAATAGCCACTCTCTGGAATAAAAAAATTGCATTATAAATTAAGAAATTCATAATGCAATTTAGCAAATTTTTAATTCGTTATGCAGTTCGTCTTTCTCTAGCCAACAAGGTGTTTTTTAACAACATTGCAATTGTCATGGGGCCAACGCCACCAGGAACCGGCGTTATATAACTTGCCTTTTTACTTACACTTTCAAAATCCACATCGCCTGCTAGTCTGTAGCCACTGGCTTTTGTTGCATCGGGTACTCTTGTTATTCCCACGTCGATTATAACCACATCTTCTTTTACCATATCGCCAGTTAAAAATTCAGAAATTCCAATCGCAGCAACGATAATATCGGCTGCTTTAGTTATTTCTGCTAAGTTTTTAGAACGACTATGTACCACGGTTACTGTTGCATCACCCGCTTTTCGTTTCTGACTCATTAAGATACTCATGGGGCGACCAACAATATGGCTTCTTCCCATAACTACCACATTTTTACCAGAAGTTTCAACCTGATAACGTTCTAATAATTCGAGAATTCCGTAAGGTGTTGCAGGTAAAAACGTTGGTAAATCTAAAGCCATTTTCCCAACATTTGTTGGATGAAATCCGTCCACATCCTTATCTGGATGCACTGCCATTAAGACTTTTTGTTCGTCGATATGCTTTGGTAATGGCAACTGAACTATAAACCCATCAATATCATCATTGGTATTCAATTCATGTATTTTTGATAACAACTCTTCTTCCGAAGTATATTCGGGTAAATCTATTAAGGTAGAATGAAACCCTATTTTTTCGCAAGCTTTCACTTTAGCGTTCACGTAGGTCATACTAGCACCATCTGTTCCCACTAAAATAGCTGCCAAATGTGGCACTTTTTCACCTTTAGAAACCATTGCTTTTACATGTTCTGCAATTTCTTCTTTAATATCGTTACTTACTTTCTTTCCGTCTAAAATTATCATCTTTATAAGTTTTCAGTCGCAGTCGCAGTCGCAGTTTATCACTCTGCCGACTTACTCTTGCTTTTTATTAGTTTTCAGTCGCAGTCACAGTTTACTTACTCATTCCCTGTATTTACTCCGAATTTGCTTGGATTATTAATCATATAAAATATAAGCTTACCAACTTCGATTCCGAGTTCGGTTAACTCTAAATGTTTTTCTTTATCTAAATAGTTACACGCCAACGCAAAATCTAACCAAGTATTTGTTTCAGAATTCTCACCATCAGCATCAGTAAGTTTGCTTGTAAAATGTTTTGGATAGATTCTTTTTCTATACGCCTCTGCTATATTTGCTGAAACTGACCTAGAACTTCTTCTTATTTGATCCGTCAAAGCATAAGTTTCTTCCTTTGGAAACGATTTAGAAATTTCAAAAATTAACATAGCCAATTCAAAAGATTTTTGATAAGCTAGTAGTTTTTTGAAGTCCATAAAATTTAATTTTTTTGACTGAGAACTGATACTGAGACTGAAAACTGAGACTAAATTACTTCATTCCTTTCATCATCTGCATCATCTTTTTGCCGCCGCCTCCTTGCATCATTTTCATCATTTTACTCATTTGATCGAATTGCTTTAAAAGCTGATTTACTTGTTGCACCGACGTTCCAGATCCTTTACCTATACGTTGTTTTCTACTTGCATTGATAATTCCAGGATTACTACGCTCTTTTGGCGTCATGGAATGTATAATGGCTTCGATACCTTTAAAGGCATCGTCATCAATATCAACATCTTTTAACATTTTTCCAGCACCAGGAATCATCCCCATAAGGTCTTTCATATTCCCCATTTTCTTAATCTGCTGAATTTGCTTTAAGAAATCGTCGAATCCAAATTGGTTTTTGGCAATTTTCTTTTGAAGTTTACGTGCTTCTTCTTCATCAAATTGTTCTTGAGCACGTTCTACTAACGACACAACGTCTCCCATCCCTAAGATACGGTCTGCCATACGTGCTGGATAGAACACATCAATCGCTTCCATTTTCTCGCCAGTACCAATAAACTTGATTGGTTTATTTACAACCGACTTAATAGAAATAGCTGCACCACCACGCGTATCACCATCTAATTTGGTAAGGATAACACCATCAAAATTCAACACATCATTAAATGCTTTTGCGGTGTTTACGGCATCTTGTCCTGTCATAGAATCTACAACAAACAAGGTTTCCTGTGGTTGGATAGCTTTATGAATATTCGATATCTCGGTCATCATCACCTCATCAACGGCTAAACGACCTGCGGTATCTATAATTACTACGTTATAACCATTGGCTTTTGCGTGTGCAATACCTGCTTTAGAAATAGCAACAGGATCGTTATTACCTCTATCGCTAAAAACCTCAACCCCTATTTGATCTCCAACAACATGTAATTGGTCTATTGCCGCTGGTCTGTAAACATCACAAGCAACTAATAATGGTTTTTTAGATTTTTTTGTTTTTAGATAATTAGCCAGTTTTCCAGAAAAGGTTGTTTTACCAGAACCCTGTAAACCAGACATTAAAATAACGCTTGGATTACCCGATAGATTAATACCTTCGGCATCGCCACCCATCAGTTCGGTTAACTCGTCTTTTACAATTTTAACCATTAATTGCCCTGGTTGCAGAGTGGTTAAAACGTTTTGACCAAGTGCTTTTTCTTTAACCCGAACGGTAAAATCTTTGGCTATTTTAAAGTTAACATCGGCATCTAACAATGCACGACGTACTTCTTTTAAAGTTTCGGCAACATTGACTTCGCTTATACTTCCGTGGCCTTTTAATACGTGTAAGGCTTTATCTAATTTATCGCTTAAATTATTGAACATAGTTCAGTTTTATTTTTAAAAATGCAAAGTTAATGATTTGAGACGTATTATTGACTTCGATTTTTATAAAATTGACACTTGATTTTAAGCTTGTTACTACTTTTTATGGGGTTGACAAATGCGCTAGGGATAGTAACGGAAAGCCCACAGCGATCCCGATAGTTATCGGGAGTGCGCGGACTTGTAGTGAATAGCCCGACCCTTGGGGAGCGCCCTAATAAATATTTATAATTAAAAAAAGGTTGCCAAAACTGATGTTTGACAACCTTTATAAAGGGACTTCTACTTAATAATTAACCTAACCAACCGAAAAAATGGACTTCCCTTTAATTTCTAAAATCAATAACTAATTTTTCTTTTCAATAATTAATAATCTTTCTACAGTTCCAGTAGAACTATAATCTTTTAATTCGATTTTAGTAGTACTTACACTTTTAACTTTCCATCTATTGTTTAGCTCATTAAACGGTGCTTGATCTTTAAAATACAAGCCAAGGTATAAGCCATCATTTCTATAGGTTAACCAAGAACCTACTAAAAGTTTATTAACTGGTGTTGTATTTGGATCGATTGTATTTGTAGCTTCTACTCTACCGGAGATCATGAAATCCATAGTGTAATTTTTAAACTGTTCTGTTGGATCTATCACATGTACTAAGCCATCATCGTATTTTGTAACTTCCCATTTTCCGCTTATTAGTATGGCATCAATAAATTTTAAATCGTCGTCAACATCAGGACAATGTCTTTCTAATATCATTTTATTGTTCTCATTTTCAAGTTTTATTAAACCTGGCTCTAAGAAGGTAATTAACCATTCTAATTTTAAATCTGGTCTGCCATCGAGTGTAATTTTTAATATGTAGCCAATATTTCGAACGCCAACTTCATAAGTACCAGAAACAAACTCGCCATTTACACGAATCTTCACCACGTTATTAGCGAAGAATTTTAATGGAGTTCCTATATAATCTTTTTCATTATCGTTACCATTAACGCTTAGTCGCGCCACTCTCCAATAACATTCTTGCAAGTAACTTTCAATACGCTCTTTTGTATAATCGATAACAATATCACAATTTTTCTTCAAGATGATTTTGTTTCCTCCGGCTTGATACAGTTTGATTTTTCCTGGTTCAAGATCGTAAACAAACCATTCTAATGTGAAATCTACTAAGGTATCGAAGTCTAATTTAATTAAAGCACCGTTGTTTGTTACGCGGGTTGTCCAGGTTCCTGTTAGCATATCGCCATTTCTAGCACGCACTTTAACAACGTTATCATCTTTAAAAATTATAACATATTCGCGGTAACTATTACTTAAGCTAGCGGAATTTCTTTGGAATTCGTAAACTACCCAAGGACAGGTTTTTAATAGGGCATCTAAACGTTCTTTAGTGAAATCGTCGTCGCCATAATCGTTATTATCATCTTCATTACAGGCATCTTTGGCTTCTTTAATGGTAGCTTCTAACTCAGCATTATTATTTACAACAATAGTCGTACCATCTGCCAACTCCATGGTTACCGGAAAGTTTAAACTAGCAAAAACCTCGGCATTTCTAACGCGTTTTATAAACTGGTATAAAGCTCTATCGCTTTCTATAGTAACCACGTTAACAACCTGAAATTGTGTGTTGTAAACTGAAAATGAAATTGGATATTGGAAATCGATACATTCAATATCATCATCTTCTTCATTTTCACCTTTACATGTTTTTATTAATTCGATTAATTCCGCACGACTATTAATCGTAATTTCGGTATAATCAGCAGAAATAATTTTTATTGGATATTTAATTTCAAGATAATCATCATCATCTTCAAACTTATTATAAATAGCTTCAATTTGCTTATAATCTTCCTTAGAATCTATAATAATTTCAATACCATTAACAACCACTGTTACTGGTAATTCTACAGACAAACAACTTGCTTGGTCTATAATATTATCGGCAGAACCATCCATTTTAGCTGTGGCGCTAATCATAGTTGTTAATTCTGAAGTAGCAACCAGTGCTTCGGCTTCTGTTGGCTCTGTAATATCAATTACTTCATCTTGACATGAGGTAAACAACATTAGGGCAAAAAAGGGCAATAGTAATAATGTTCTCATTTTAGTTTTCATGATTGTTGATTTTTTGGATTTAACATAGCTTTTTAAATATAAAACAAGATAAACTCAAAAATTCCTACCCTATGTTTCGTTTTTTTTTATTTTAGTGAAACCAACTACCCAAAATCATGGAGAAACCACTACAAGAAAATATTTGCGAAGAGCGTTTGTTTTCTTCCATATTTAATAAATACGCTAAAGATTTACATAACTTCTTATATTATAAGTATGGCGAATTACTAAACCCAAAAGATAAAGTACAGGAAGCTTTTGTAAAATTATGGGAAAATTGCGCTAAAGTAACAGCAGATAAAGCGAAGAGTTTTGTTTTTACCACAGCCAATAATTTAATGCTGAATGAAGTAGCGCACCAAAAGGTAGTTTTAAAGCATCAAAAAATAAAAACAAAAATGTATACCAATGAGAATCCTGAGTTTTTAATGCAGGAAACCGAGTATATGAATAAACTACAAAATGCCCTGGCTAATTTAACCGATGCACAACGCGAAGCTTTTATGATGAATCGGGTTGAAGGCAAACGCTTTAAAGAAATAGCAGAGATTTTAGATATTTCGACCAAAGCGGTTGAAAAACGCATTTATGGGGCGTTGGAGAAATTGCGGAAGGAAATTAAGGAGTTGTAGGGTTAGATGGTTGATGGTTGATGGTTGATGGTTGATGGTTGATGGTTGATGGTTGATGGTTGATGGTTAGAAAACTAAACTTTATTACTTTAAAACTTTGAAACTTTGAAACTTTGAAGCTTTGAAACTTTGAAACTTTGAAACTTTAAAACTTTTTTTAAAAACAGGGTAGGGAAAATTAAAAGTTAACTGTTATATAATTGAATATCGACATGATGAACAGAGAAGAATTAATATCGAAATGGTTAAATAACGACTTAAATGATCGGGAGTTTGAAGCGTTTAAAAAGCTGGAAGACTACGATGATTTAGTTAAGTTATCTGATAGTTTACAGGCTTTTAAAGTTGAAGACTTTAACACTTCTATGGAATTAGATAAGGTATTAAAAACCATTAAGTCTTCTAAAAAGCAGTCATTTAATTGGGTAAAACCATTTATGCGAGTAGCGGCAATACTAGCTATTTGCTTTAGCTTATACTATTATACAACGACATTAGACACTAAAATTGCAACAGAGTTTGCTCAAAAAACCACTATCGAGCTTCCTGATGCATCCAGTGTATCGTTAAATGCAAAATCCCTCTTAGCATTTAATAAAAACGCATGGAAAAACGAACGCGAAGTAACGCTCGAAGGCGAAGCTTTCTTTAAAGTTGCTAAGGGTTCGTCGTTTCATGTTAACACAAAATCTGGAACCGTAAAGGTTTATGGCACTCAATTTAATGTTAAACAACGGGACGATTATTTTGAGGTTATTTGCTACGAAGGTTTAGTAGGCGTTATTTACAATTCTCAAGAAACTAAATTAAAACCTGGCGACAGTTTTTTAATTATTGATGGGAAACAAATTGCTAAAGAAAAAGAAAATCGCACTACACCTTCGTGGTTAAATAACGAAAGCACCTTTAAAAGTTTACCTTACAAAGAAGTTATCGCAGAATTTGAAAGACAATACCATGTAGATATTAAATTAGTAAACATAGATGCTAACCAACTATTTACAGGTAGTTTTGCGCACAATAACTTAGAGATTGCTTTAAAGGCAATTACCCTACCTTTACACGTTACATATAGTAAAACAAACCATACTATAACTTTAAAAGGTGAGTAGAAAAGGGTTCCTTTCTCTTATATATTTTCTCTTTTTTTTGAATGCTAACATTTTACAAGGACAAGCCATTCAAAAAGAAAAGCAACCTCTTATTAGCATTTTAAAAATTCTTGAAACGCGTTACAGCATCAGTTTTTCGTTCGCAGACGAAACCATTAAAAATAAAGAAGCTAAACTTCCGGAAGCTGAACTTTTGCTAGATGCCGCTTTAGAATTACTTCGAGCTGAAACAAAATTAGACTTTGAATTATTAGACAATCGATTTGTGGTGATAAAAAAACGTATCAAATCTGAAACGCCAGAATTTTTAACCCAACGTCTTGAAGAAGTTATCATTCACAATTATCTTACCACCGGTATCACAAAATTTAATGATGGCTCGATAACCATAAAACCCGAATCTTTTGGTATTCTTCCAGGATTAATAGAACCCGATGTTTTGCAAACTATTCAAGCGCTACCAGGGGTTTTAAGTACCGACGAAACAGTTTCAAATATTAACGTTCGCGGTGGTACGCACGACCAAAATCTGTTGCTTTGGGATGGTATTAAAATGTATCAATCGGGGCATTTTTTCGGATTAATTTCCGCCTTTAATCCATACACTACAAAGCGCGTAAACATATATAAAAATGGGACAAGTGCGCAATATGGCGACGGAATCTCCAGTGTTATCGATATACAATTACCTAACGATATTGATAATGAATTTAAAGCTGGGTTAGGCTTTAATTTAATTAATGTGGATGGCTTTGCGAAAGTGCCACTCTCAACAAAATCAGAATTACAAATCTCTTCTCGACGTTCTGTTACCGATTTAATTTTAACCCCGACATACGATCAATATTTTAAACGTATTTTTCAGGATTCCGATTTAACAAACACCAACCGAAATTCCATTTCGCAAAACGAACAGTTTTATTTTTATGATATTAATGTGAAATTTTTATACGACCTCACAGAAAAAGACAGAATCAGATTTCACTTTCTAAATGTAAATAACCGTTTAAATTACGATGAGCAATCCACCATAAACGACAGAAACGAAGCTTTTAACAGCAAACTTTCCCAACAAAATATTGCTACCGGAATTACCTATACTAAAGATTGGAATGCATCGCTTACAACCAGCTCACAAATTTATGTATCTAACTACGATTTAGACGCTACCAACTACGACATTACCAATAATTTAAGACTTATTCAGGAAAATGAAGTTTACGATGGCGCCGCTAAGATCGCTATTAATTACGCACCCAATTATCAGTTCAAATTAAATGGCGGCTATCAATTTACCGAAGTTGGCATCAGTAATTTAGAAGACGTTAATAACCCTGCCTTTAGAAGTTTTATAAAAGAAGTAATTCGTTCGCACGCAGTTTATGCCGAATCTGCTTTACTTTCAAACAATGCTAAAACAAATTTAAAAATAGGCGCTCGGTTAAATTATTTTAACAAATTTGATATGCTTTTGGCAGAACCTCGATTGAGTTTTAGCCAACGCTTCTTAAATGATTTCAGAATTGAAATTTTGGGTGAATTTAAAAGTCAGACTACCACACAAATCATCGATTTACAAAATGATTTTTTAGGAGTTGAAAAACGTCGCTGGGTATTATCAAACAATAGAGACATTCCTGTTTTAAAAAGCAAACAGGCTTCAGTAGGCATTCATTATAACAAAAACAACTTATTAATAAGTGCCGAAACTTACATAAAAAAAGTTAAAGGAATTACAACCAGAAGTCAAGGATTCCAAAACCAATTTCAATTTGTAAATAGTATTGGAAGCTATGAAATAAAAGGTATCGATTTTTTACTAAACAAACAGTTTAACTCCACGGTAAGCGCCTGGGTATCTTATTCTTACAACACTAATAATTACACGTTTGATGCTCTAAATGATGGCAAACCCTTCCCCAATAATGCCGATATTAAACACGCGGTAGATTTTGCAGGTACTTTTACGCATAATAACTTGAAATTAGCCTTAGGTTTAAATTGGCACTCTGGCAAACCAACCACACTTCCAGAACCTAATAACACCCCAAGCAATAACGAAATTGTTTATTCAAATCCAAATAGCTCGAATTTAAAAGACTACCTGAGAGCCGATTGTTCTGCGACTTATAACTTTAATGTTTCAGAAACTGCCAATGCAACAGTAGGTGCATCTATTTGGAATATTTTCAACAAAAAAAATATTATCAACCAATACCATTCGGTAAATGATAATAACGAGATTGTTAAGATTGAGAATCAATCTTTAGGCATCACTCCTAATGTGAGTTTTAGAGTTAATTTTTAACACTCATTTCCCTCTTAAAATATAAATGGGCTGCGCCATTAAATTTTAACAAACCAAACAAACCATTTACTATATTTGGCTGCAAAACACGAGGGTTATGTTATTATTAAATATTTTAGATACTTCACTCCCATTTACCAATCCGGTATTAAAGTTCTTTATCATTTTAATAATTATTTTACTAGCTCCTATACTTTTAAATAAACTAAGAATTCCTCATATTTTAGGGCTTATTGTTGCTGGAGCTATTATTGGACCTAACGGATTTAATCTATTACTTCGCGATAGCAGCATTATACTATCTGGTACGGCAGGACTACTCTATATTATGTTTCTAGCTGGATTAGAAATTGATATGAACGAGTTTAAAAAGAACAAATTTAAAAGTTTGTTGTTTGGTCTGTTTACATTTAGCATTCCCATGACGTTTGGTGTTTTAGTGGGCGTTTTTATACTCAATTTCAGCATGCTCACATCGGTACTTCTCGCCAGTATGTTTGCATCGCACACGCTAATTGCCTACCCTATTTTAGGTAAATTCGGAATTACAAAAAATCGCGCTGTCAACCTAGTAGTTGGCGGTACCATGATAACCGATACGCTGGCGCTTTTGGTACTCGCCGTAATAGTTGGCATGACCAAAGGAACTGTGAATAGCGAATTTTGGATTCGATTAATTATCTCAATTCTAATCTTTGGGTTTATTGTATTGCATATTTTCCCAATTTTAGGTCGTTGGTTTTTAAAACGATATCAAGACCATATATCGCAATACATTTTTGTTTTAGTAATTCTTTTTCTTGGGGCATTTTTAGCCGAAATTGCAGGTATTGAAGCTATTATTGGAGCATTATTGTCTGGTTTTGCTCTTAATAGATTAATCCCATCCACCTCGCCACTCATGAATCGTATTGAGTTTGTAGGTAACGCTATTTTCATTCCTTTTTTCCTTATTGGAGTAGGCATGTTGATTGATTACCGCGCCTTTTTTACAGATTCTGAAACTATTTTAGTCGCTGTGGTCATGACGATAGCCGTAACATTGGCAAAATTTATTGCAGCATGGGCAACACAGAAATCGTTTAGATTCTCGGTAGATGAGCGTCGCATTATTTTTGGATTAAGCATCGCGCATGCCGCCGTTACCTTAGCAACCGTATCGGTAGGTTACAACATTATTATTGGCGAAACTGCAGCAGGCGAACCTATTAGATTGTTAGGTGATAGCGTTTTAAACGGTACAATAATTATGATTTTAGTAACCTGTACTATTTCTACCTTCGTGGTACAAAAAGGCTCTAGAAACTTATCGTTATTTCAATCGACTGCTAAAGACAAAAAAAATGGTGTAAGTGAAGAAAAGATCTTAATCGCTATTAATAATTCTGAAACGGTTGAAGAATTAATTAGTTTAAGCAGTGTAATTAAGTCGAAAGAAAATAAAAATTCCTTGTATGCCTTGCACGTAATCAATAACGATACTACAGATGCGAATGCCGAAACCAGTGCTATTAAAATTCTAGACAAAGCCATTAAAATAGCTTCTTCTACAGATAATAATTTGAATAAATTGTTACGCTATGATAAGGATATTATGAATGGTATTTTAAATGTAGCTAAAGAACAAAAAGTAACCGATTTAATTTTAGGATTGCACATAAAAACCGATATCTCAGAATCGTTTCTTGGCAGTTTAACAGAAGGTGTGTTATCCAAAATAAATGCCACGAGTTTTATTTACAAAGCATTGCAACCCATAGCGACCATAAAAAGGCATATAGTTATCATGCCTAATAATGTAGAAAATGAAATTGGATTTCCGTTTTGGCTGTTAAATATCTGGAATATCGCCTACAATACTGGGGCTCAAATTATTTTTTACGGCACCGAACAAACAATTAAAGTTATTCAAAACGTTCATGAAGAACACCCCATTGATGCCGATTTTATAACTTTTAACAATTGGAAGAACACCAAAGCACTTTCAAATAATATTAAAATTGACGATAATTTAATATTTATTTTAACCAGAAAAGACGAACCCTCTTACCATAAAAACATAAAAAATATTTCGATTTTTATAAATCGTTATTTCAAATCGAATAACTTCATTTTGGTTTGCCCAATTATGAATACTATCGCGAATAACGAAGATATTGAGTTTAACAACCCGTCTTTAATGGAACCTTTGGAAAAGCTAGACGAAATTGGAAAAACCATCGCCAGCGTATTTCGTAAAAAATAAAATAGGGGCTTAATTTCATTATTTATTGAGGCCTAATAAGTGTTTTGAAATATCAAAAAATACGGATTTTCAATTTAGATATTAAAACAGCATCTAAAAGCTGACTACCAATCTTTTAGGTTATTTTTATTGTCAGTATTTGATTTCATTATTAGATGAAATACCATTTTATTTGTACAACTTGCCTACTTTCAACGAAAAAATCAGTTTTTTAAAAGACTAATTAATCTTTTTTTTACTTTGATAAAAAATTAAAGTATGGCATCACTTAAATCGTTAAGTACAAATTTAGATTTCCGAAAGGCAAAACACCTGCTTCGACGTGCTTCTTTCAATTTTACAAAAGAGCAATTAAATACATTTGTTGGCATGTCTGCTACGCAAGCTGTAACTAGTTTAATTTCAGTGGTACCAAACGCTTTACCCGAACCTTTCGACCCCTTACCAACAGAGGCTCCAGATGGGTTTTGGACCTCATCAACAGAACTCCCAAATTCATTTACAGGGCAAAGTAGAAAACGCGGCGTAGTTACCGCATGGTGGTGGTATAATGCTATGAAGCAAATCAGCTTAAAACATAAATTATCATTTTTCTTTCACACCTGCTTTACTGTTGGTAAAGACGATGGTGCCGGAGCCGCCACATATTTTTATGACTACATACGCTTAATGGATTTTTATGCTTTCGGAAATATTAAAACCTTGGCAAAAAAAATAACCTTAGATAATGCCATGCTCGATTATTTAGATAACACCCAAAACAACAAAAATAATCCAAATGAAAATTATGCCAGAGAATATCTAGAGCTGTTTACCATTTTAAAAGGAGAACAAATAGGTGCCGGAAATTATACAAATTATACCGAAATAGATATTCAACAAGCTGCAAAGGTGTTTTCCGGATTTAAAATTCAAGCCGATAGAAGCGCTATCGATCCGGATACCGGCATTCCAATGGGCTTTGTTAATAAAGATCAGCACGATACAAATAATAAAACATTTACTGCTGCATTTAATAATCAGGTAATTACAGGAAAAAGTATTGATGCCGAAATATTTGACGAATTAAACGATTTTGTTGAAATGGTTTTTGCGCAACCAGAAACTGCTAAAGCGTATTGTAGAAGATTATACCGCTATTTTGTAAAAAGCAAATGGGATGAGGAAGTTGAAACAGATATTATTACACCATTGGCTCAAATAATGATTAACAACGATTACGAGGTTTTACCGGTTGTTGAAGCTCTACTTTCTAGCGAACATTTTTATGATGCCGACGACAGTGATGCCACCGATGAAATAATTGGAAGCATCATTAAAAGTCCGATGCAAATGTTATCAGAGATATGCTCCATGTTTAGTGTCACGTTTCCTAACCCATCAACCGATGCTTTAAATTATTACTACAACTTCTTCTTCAGATTTCTTCATAATAGTTATTTTAAAGCTGCTGGAATGGATTTTTACAATCCAGACGATGTGGCGGGTTATCCTGCTTATTATCAAGAACCAGATTTTGATAGATATTGGTTTTCATCAAACACCATTATAGGAAGATACAAGCTTATTGAAAGTTTAATAGAAGGAAAAAACACCATTGGTTCGGGTAATATTTATGCGTCTTTAGATACCGTTCTGTTTGTTAAAAACAAAATTGCAAATGCATTAGACCCAAATTTGCTGGTTACAGAAATGGCCGACTTATTATACCCCGAAGCTATTGATGCCGATAGAATTACCTATTTTAAAACGTATTTAGTAGATGAAGGTTTCCCAGATTATTATTGGACCGGAGTATGGAATCAATACTTGAGCACCAATGATGATGTTACTGTAAAAACACGTTTAGATGCCTTGGTTATTGCAATGTGTAATGCAGCCGAATTTCAATTAATGTAAGTTATGAAAAGAAGAAATTTTATAAAACTTTCGGCAACTGCTTCCGTTATTGGTTTAACACCATTTCAATTGCAAGCAGCCTTAAAATCGTTTATGCCTTTTATGGAATGCCCAGACATTTCCAACAGAAAACTGGTTCTAATAAATTTAGCAGGCGCCAACGATGGGTTAAACACGGTGGTTCCACTAAATCAATATGATATTTACAGTAATTTAAGACCCACCATTAAGGTTCCTATTTCTGGATCGAATAAGTACATAAACCTTGATAACACACTAGCCGATAATCAACAAATTGGATTAAATCCCGCACTTATAGGCGTTAAATCGTTATATGATAAAGGGTACTTACGCATTATGCAGTCGGTGGGATATCCTTCTCAAAATAAGAGTCATTTTAAATCAACCGATTTATATTTAACAGGAAACGATGGTAACAGCCTTTTAAATGGTGAAGATTCTGGTTGGATGGGGCGTTTTATGGAATTATATTATGCCGATTTAATTGTAGAAACCTACCC
Source organism: Mariniflexile aquimaris (assembly GCF_042676825.1). Taxonomy (NCBI): domain Bacteria; kingdom Pseudomonadati; phylum Bacteroidota; class Flavobacteriia; order Flavobacteriales; family Flavobacteriaceae; genus Mariniflexile; species Mariniflexile aquimaris. The sequence continues at coordinate 53,454 of NZ_JBHTIB010000014.1, read as the reverse complement.
GCTGGCCATCGAAATTGGCTCCAATAAAACATCGCTTGGTTTTCATGCTGAAGAAGCCCACGGATTATCTATAAACCTTACCGGACAAGATCCTGCTGGTTTCTATTCCGTTTTAAACGGGTTAGGAGGTGTACCGCCTTTAAATTTCCCAGATTCAGATTATGGTGATCAATTACGATTTATAACCAATACCGATTCCCTGTCTAATACCTATGCAGAATCTATTTCGAATGCTTTCAACAAGGGCAAAAACGACATTAGTTATCCTGATAACGATTTATCCGATCAGTTAAAAACGGTGGCTCGATTAATTAGTGGCGATTTAGAAACTAAAATATACATGGTACGCATTTCTGGTTTCGATACGCACGATGCACAAGTACAAGGTTCGGGTGAAGTTATAGGAAGACACTACGATTTATTATCGCAATTATCAGGAAGCATGGAGGCTTTTATTAACGATTTGGAAAGTCAAAATCTAGCTGATGATGTGGTTGGCGTTACCTTTTCAGAATTTGGAAGAAAAGCCGCTGAAAACGGTAATTTTGGTACCGATCATGGCGAAATAGCACCTATGTTTGTCTTCGGAAAACCCGTTGCAGGTGGTGTTTCGGGCACCAATCCAGATTTAACTGAGGCTACCAGTTATAATAATTTCCAATTAAAAACAGTTCAATACGATTACAGGCAAACATTCGCAACCTTACTACAAAATTTCCTTGGAGCGGACAATGCCATTATCGATGCCACCTTTTTCAATCATACATTAAATGATAGTTTTAATAATTTAAAAGTCGATGAAATTTTAAAAGGCGCCTACGATGTATCGAAAGGTTGTGTTGCAAACACCAATACCCCTAACGGCGAAAACAAATACTGGTTGGTGTATCCTAACCCTTTTAGAGATCTGGTTAATATATCAGGAATCAATGCCACCGAAACCATTACCTACAGAATTTATAACGCTTCAGGAGTTTTATTAAAAGAAAGAACCGATACCATGGTTGATGGTAAAGTCACCCTTTATTTAAATCGCTATAGCAGAGGTGTCTATTTTTTTGAAATTCTTTCGGGAAACAAAAAAGAAGTTCATAAGGTCATTAAAATATAAATTGAATATTTAAATCTCAAAATTCACAAATTTGATACAATTATTTAAACCATTTATGAAAGCCAGAAAAACAATTTTCACATTAGTCTTGCTTACTATTTTGTGTTCTGCATGTAATAGAGATTTAACCGAAGATATTATTTTCCCTTCAGTAACAGAAAACACCGAGTTTAAATGGTGGATATTAACCCATAAAAATTATGAAAGTCCTGGTATTTATTTATATAATGAAACCACCTCAACCATAGAACTTAAACTCGACCTACCCGAAAATTTAAAATCCCCTCATGCCCTAGCCTTCGATGGTGAATCCTTATGGGTTGGAGGTAACAGCGATAATGAATCTGTCTATCAATTAAATCCAGAAACGGGTGCCATTATTTCTGAAATTAAAAATATAAAGACGGAAGGTATTGCGGTATTAGATACATATTTATATTATTCTAGTGACCATGTAATAAACAAAATTGAAAAAAACGGAACGCTGATTGAAGCAATCCCAACAAAAAACTCATCCTATAACATTCCGGATATAGCGATTTATGGCGGTTTTTTATTTTACTTACGGTATTCGGAAAAAGAATCGGTTATAAAATTAAAATTATCGACCAAAACTGAAAGCGTAGTTCCCGGAATAATAAGTTCGGGCACCTATTGCTTAGCGGTTTTTAATAATGAAATAATTACCGTAACAGCATTAAATGAAATTAGCCATAATAACATAAAAACCGGAGCTACTATTTCAACCCATCCCACCGAAATTAAGGGTTGGATTACTGCCATAGCGCCTTATAGCCAAGACTAAAACCGCTAAATTTAAATCTTCAAAAGAGAGCATCAAAAACTTATTAAAAAATTTGATTTTGTAATAATTTTCAACTAGATTCGTTTTAGCGAAGATAAAGTCTTTAAAACAGACTAATCGCCTTATAATTGTGTACAATTATATAATTTTCGAAAAAAATATGGCAATCTTAGAAAGAAAGACTTCCGTTAAAAATCATTTAAGAATTAGTTTAAATCAGAAATGGTCAAACGTCGATTTTATCAATTTTTTCACTGCAATTCAAAACATTTATGAGCTATATATTCTAGGTGAGGAAATTAATTCAATCAAAGATTTTGAAAGTTTGTTTCAATCCGACCCAATTAAGGCATCATTGATCATAACTTATCTTGAACAGAATTTCATGAAATCTGATTCCACTATGATGATAAGTGGTAAAACTGAAACTAATTTATATACTAATAATGACTCTTTAAGGTTGAAGTTCTTAATAAAAAATGAATTACAAATAGTAAGAATTAGCTATGCATCACCTGGATTTGCAGATATAGGTGGTTTTGGCGCAGCAATTGGGCATGTAAAAGACTTAATTTTAAGATTAATCGACTTTTATGAAAATAGAAAATCCAATAAACTCGACAATGAACGAAAGGAAATTGAAAATGATATTCTTAGAATTGATAAAACAAAAAAAGTTCTTGAATTGTTAAGGGAAATAAACTATCCTGAAAGTAAAATTATAAAAATATTAGAAACGGAAAATAACTCTATAAAAGCATTAAAAAATTTAGTTGAATCTAAACAAATTGAAAACGCAGAATAAAATTGCAGATAAAACCTAATCTTTTACGAAATAATAATTATCTAACAACAAGTTAGTTATATATTTCCCAACCATAACTCAGCGAAATATATCATCCAACGAATGAAAAAAAAAATTAAGAACCTGACAAAAGTCAGTTTTCAGCCCAAAAACCAATCGTACATTTGCGATAAGCCATTAGAAGTGTATTATTACAACTCATACCGTTTTCAGCAAATTGCATCTGCTAGCTAGGAGGTAAACCAATAAAAACAACCTCTATAAGCATATGAAAAGAAGTTTAGAACACATAGAATACAAAGAAAATACCGAAACCTTGGCGAAATTCGCAAAAGCCTTAGGGCATCCAACGCGTATTGCCATTTTAAAACATTTAGAAAACCAATCGTGCTGCTTTACGGGCGATTTGGTAGATGTATTTCCTTTGGCGCAATCTACCATTTCTCAGCATCTTAAAGAATTAAAAAACGCTGGTTTAATTCAAGGAGAATTAAAACCACCCAAAATAAAGTACTGCATCAATCAAGAAAATTGGAACCTTGCAAAATCATTATTTCAACAATTTTTTGACTGATATTTTTTTATTAATTAAATCGTCTATTGGCGATAAACAAACAAATGTATTATGACCAAAGTAATTAAAATTTTAGGAACTGGATGTCCAAAATGCCAAACCATGACGAATCTTGTTAAAGATGTAGTTTCAGAAAACAACATTGATGCCTCTATCGAAAAAGTTGAAGATATCATGGAAATCATGAAATTCAATGTCATGACAACACCTGCATTAGTTATAGACGATGTTATTACCATAAAAGGACGCATCCCTTCTAAAGACGAAGTATTGGCGCTTTTAAATTAACAGCACATTAGTTTATAACATTTCAAATAAATAATTCTTCTTCTCAAATCTATTCGCGGTGGCTCATAAAAAGCAATCCATTCTAGATTTTGATATTACCATTGATACAAAAAAATGTTTGATTGGATACAACATATTGCAGATTGGTTTGTCTATGATGTCCTGAATCTAAATAAAGGTCAACATTTGGCAGAAGCCTTAAACTTCTTTATTTACGACACCACCAAAATTTTAATATTACTTTTTGTGGTTATCTTTTTTATGGGCATTGTAAACAGTTACTTCCCAATAGACAAGGTTAAAAATTATCTTTCAAGAAATAAATTATACGGACTAGAATACCTATTCGCAAGCCTTTTTGGAGTGGTTACACCTTTTTGTTCTTGTTCGTCCGTTCCGCTATTCATCGGGTTTGTAAGAGGCGGTATTCCGCTTGGCGTTACATTTGCTTTTTTAATCACTTCGCCTTTAGTAAACGAAGTTGCGGTAGGTCTCTTTATAGGCTTGTTCGGCGTTAAAACAACAGTTATCTATGTAATTAGTGGTATTCTTTTAGGCACTATTTCTGGGGTAATTCTTCAAAAGCTAAAGTTAGAATCCTATTTAACACCATGGGTGAAAGAAGTTTTAGCCACTGCTCAAAAAGAACAAGATGTCTTTATAGCCGAAAAACAAACCCTAAAACAAAGATTACCCATTATTTGGGACGAAGTAATAAAAATTCTAAAAGGTGTGGTGCCTTATGTTTTGGTTGGAATCGCCATTGGCGGACTAATGCACGGTTATATTCCGGAAGGATTTTTTGAAAAATATATGGCGAAAGATAATTTATTTGCGGTACCTATTGCCACCATTTTAGCAGTACCAATGTATTCTAACGCCTCAGGCATTCTACCGGTAGCTCAAGTATTGGTTGCAAAAGGCATACCCTTAGGTACTGCCATAGCATTTATGATGGGCGTGGTTGGACTATCATTACCAGAAGCCATGCTTTTAAAGAAAGTAATGACTTTAAAACTGATTGCCATCTTTTTTGGAGTTGTTACACTCTGCATCATTTTTTCCGGATATTTATTTAACATGATATTATAAAAATTAAAGATTTATTAAAACCAAAAAAACTTAAAACCATGAGTACAACAATCAAATTTTTAACAGCTTTAGCCTTTAGTTTAATACTAACTTCTTGCAACGGCCAAGGCAAAAGCAAAGACAATTCGCTAAATCATGCTATTTCTAAAATAGAAGTCATCGACTTTCATTCTACACACAGATGCATGACTTGCAATGCCATTGAAGCGAATGCAAAATACACTTTGAACACTTATTTTGCTAAAGAACTTAAAGAAGGAAAAATTTCGTTTAAAGCGATTAATGTAGATGAAAAAACTAATGAGAAAATAGCTGAAAAATTTGAGGCATCAGGTACATCTTTATTCTTAAATGTGATAAAAAACGGAAAAGAAACCCAAATAAATTTAACCGATTTTGCTTTTATGAAAGGAAACGACCAAGAAGCTTTTTCTAAAGAACTGAAATCTAAAATAGACACCCAATTAAAAACACTCTAAATGGATTTTTTACAAACTCTTTTAGAGAATTACAATTTTCCTATTTTATCTGCTTTTGTACTCGGACTAATGACCGCTATTAGTCCGTGTCCTTTAGCGACCAACATAACAGCCACTGCATTTATTTCTAAAAATATTTCCAGTAAACGGAAAGTTTTTTTGAGCGGATTACTCTATTCGCTTGGCAGAGGATTTAGTTACACTGCAATTGGTTTCATCTTATTTTTTGGTGCGAGCAAATTTCATATGGCGCGATTTTTTAACCAGAATGGCGAAAAATATTTGGGTCCTTTATTGATTCTAATAGGATTAATAATGCTAAACATTATTAAACTCAATTTTTTCGGAAAATCAAATTTTCAAGAAAAACTGTCAGAAAAATTTACAGGTAGAGGTTTATTAGGATCTTTTTTTATAGGTGTTATTTTCGCTTTGGCATTTTGCCCGTATAGCGGTGCTTTATTTTTTGGTATGTTAATACCCATCACAATCGCTACCGCCGACGGACTCTATTTACCTATAATTTTCGCATTTGGCACCGGATTACCCGTTATTCTTTTCACCTATTTACTGGCGTTCACAGCAGGTAAAGTTGGAATTTTCTATACAAGAATTACAAACATTGAAAAAATAATGCGAACCGTAGCTGGGGTTGTTTTTATAATAACAGGTTTGTATTATATTTTCATTTTTGCTGGTATATTATAAAAACCACCTAAATATTAAAACATATAAATGCAAACCATCTTTCCAAAGCCAACTACTTAGCTTTGCGACACTAAAATTAAGTACAAAAACCGACTAACCTAAACTCGCCAAACTCGCTTTTAAGGTTTCTATTTTAGCCAAGGCATCCGCTTCTTTGTTACGTTCGTTCGCAATTACTTGCTCTGGTGCGCCTGCAACAAAACGCTCGTTTGACAGCTTCTTTTGTACCGATTTTAAAAAGCCTTCGGTATAATTTAATTCTTCGGTTAGTTTTTTAATCTCAGCTTCTACATCAATGCTTCCTGCCATTGGAATAAAATACTCATTCGATTTTACTCTAAAAGTCAGCGCTCCATCAACGGCTTCATTAACGTAATTAATGCTCTCGAGGTTTCCTAACTTAACTATAACATCATCAAAAGCAGTGCTTGACTTTTCATTATTAATTACCGAAAAACCTATGGCATCTTTAAACGCAATATTTTTTTGCTTTCTGATGTTTCTAATACCCGAAATAACTTCCGAAGCAAATTCAAACTCAGTAATTAAAGCTTCATTTATTGGTTTAGCTTCTGGCCATTTGGCAACAATTAATGCTTCTTCTGGCGTTCTATCGGCTATATAATGCCAAATATCTTCTGTTAAAAATGGCATAAACGGATGCACAATTTTTAAGTTTTCTTCAAATATTGAGATAATTGCCTTATAAGTTACCACATCGATAGGTTGCTGGTATGCTGGTTTTACCATTTCTAATAACCAACCACAAAAATCGTCGTAAATAAGTTTGTAAATGGCCATTAAAGCATCGCTTAAACGGTATTTACTAAAATGGTCTTCAATTTCTATTAAAGCTTTTTGGAATTTCGATTGGTACCAATCGATGGCTATTTTACTCGAGTTAGGTTGCGGTATCGTTTCATTAATTTCCCAACCATCAACCAAACGGTAAGCATTCCAAATTTTGTTTCCAAAACCTTTTCCTTGCTGGCAAAGTGCTTCATCAAACATTAAATCGTTTCCGGCAGCACTACTTAATAATAAGCCAACACGAACGCCATCGGCACTGTATTCTTCAATAAGTTTTAAGGCATCAGGTGAATTTCCTAAAGACTTACTCATTTTTCGGCGTTGCTTATCGCGAACCAAACCTGTTAAATACACATTATTAAATGGTTTTTCGCCTTTATACTCGTATCCAGCAATAATCATACGGGCTACCCAAAAGAATAATATATCTGGACCTGTAACTAAATCGTTTGTTGGGTAGTAGTATTTAATATCGTCGTTTTCAGGATTTCTTATGCCATCAAACACGCTCATTGGCCATAACCAAGAACTAAACCAGGTATCTAAGGCATCTGAATCTTGACGTAAATCTTCTTTTGTTAATGGCGCTTCGACTGCGCTCAGCGTGACATGTAGTTTCTTATTGGCTAGTTCAACTGCTTCATCAATAGTTTCGGCAACTACAAAATCCTCTTTTCCATCGCCATAATAGTATGCTGGAATTTGTTGCCCCCACAATAACTGACGGGAAATATTCCAATCGCGAATATTCTCCATCCAATGGCGGTAGGTGTTTTCAAACTTCTTTGGAAATAATTTAATATCTGGATCTTCACCTAAAACCGCTTCGATAGCTGGTTTTACGAGCTCTTCCATTTTTAAGAACCATTGGTCTGATAATCTGGGCTCGATAACCGCTTTAGTTCTTTCGGAAGTCCCAACTTTATTAAGGTAATTCTCGGTTTTAACTAAGCTACCCTTTTCTTCAAGTTCTTTAACAATTTCCCTTCTTACAACAAATCTGTCTTTCCCTTGATAATGCAAACCAAAGCTGTTTAAACTGGCGTCTTCATTAAATATATCGATAACTTCCAGTTTATGCTTGTCTCCTAAATTTTTATCATTTTCGTCATGCGCAGGCGTTACTTTTAAACAACCTGTACCAAATTCCATATCCACATACTCATCTTCAATAATAGGAATTACTCTATTGCAAATAGGTACAATTGCTTTTTTGCCTTTTAGATGTGCAAAACGCTCATCATTAGGGTTGATACAAATGGCAGTATCGCCAAAAATGGTTTCCGGACGGGTTGTGGCAATGGTTAAAGTATCGCTACTTCCTTCAATTTTATATTTTAAAAAGTAAAGATTTCCCTGTTTTTCTTCATAAATCACTTCTTCATCAGAAAGTGTTGTTTTTGCCTCAGGATCCCAGTTTACCATGCGGTAACCGCGGTATATTAATCCTTTGTTATACAAATCGACAAACACCTTAATAACAGCTTCACTCATGTCGTCATCCATGGTGAATTTAGTTCTGTCCCAATCGCAAGAACATCCTAATTTTTTAAGTTGCTCCAAGATAACACCGCCATATTCGTGAGTCCAATCCCAAGCATGCTTTAAAAATTCTTCGCGAGATAAATCGTTTTTATCAATGCCCTGTTCCTTGAGTTTAGCAACTACTTTTGCTTCGGTAGCAATAGAAGCATGGTCTGTACCCGGTACCCAACAAGCATTTTTACCTTGTAAACGGGCACGACGAATTAACACATCTTGAATGGTATTATTCAACATATGCCCCATATGCAGCACTCCTGTTACGTTTGGTGGTGGAATGACAATGGTATAAGGTTCTCTTTCGTCTGGTTCTGAATGAAAATAATTGTGTTTCATCCAGTAATCATACCACTTGGTTTCTACCTGACTTGCATCATATTTTGAAGGTATTTGCATACTTTGGAATAGTTTTTGAATAATGAATCGCAAAAGTACTTATATTTCTTTTTCTGTGAAAGTTATAATACGGTTTGATAATATAGAAAATATCATTTTTTAACAGTAATTAATCCAATAGATAACAAGGAATATGTAAATTTGACTGAAGATATTCTGCCTTAAATATGCATTTCGTCTAATAAATTTGCTGTTTGTGGAAAAAATAAGTATGTTTGATTGAAAATAAGACATAAAAACAGTAGTAATTGAATAGCTTTTTATAATTGTTTTTTAGTCATAGAGAGTAAAAATTATAAATAACATAATAAAATGAAAAAATTAATTACAATTTTATTTATCGGATTAGTAAGTCTAGCTGTAAATGCTCAAGATAAAGTAGCTAAAATTGAATTCAAATCGGATACGATTGATTATGGAACGATTGAAAAAGGATCGAATGGACTACGTGTATTTGAATTTACTAATACAGGTAATGCACCATTAATAATATCGAATGTAACGTCTACCTGTGGTTGTACGATTCCTAAAAAACCGGACGGACCAATTTTACCTGGAAAAACTGGGCAAATTGAAGTGAAATACGATACTAACAGAGTTAGCCCTATTAGAAAAACTATTACTGTTATTTCGAATGCAGAAACACCAACAGTGGCGTTAAAAATTAAAGGCGAAGTAGTAAACCCTAATAGTTCAAGTGTTCTTGAAAAAACGAAAAGCGTCGTTCAAAAATAAAAATCTATCATTCTTAATAAATTTAAAAAGACCTAAACATATTCATGTTTAGGTCTTTTTTGTTATTGGAGATTGCAATGTAAAATCAAATTTTAATATCATACCATTTCTTTCAACTTCAAGTCTTATCTGCTTGCCTGTAGCTTCATAAAACTGATGTATAATTTGTTGTAAGGTGTATTGAGACGCATCCTTCCCGTTAATAGACAAGACAATGTCGCCAATCATTAAACCAGCATTAAAAGCAGGTGAATTTTCCCTTAATTCCACAATAGCATAGGCCGGTTTTAAAGTCAATTTATAGCGAACATCTAAAACAATACTTGTGTTGTTGTTTAATTCATTATCACTTTGCGCACTATAACTTTTAGCATCTAATTTGGTATCCTTTTCGCGTACAAGTCGTACCCCATTATGTGCTAATTCGATACCGCTTTTGTTATAACTGAATTTTTCTTTAAAAAAAGAATTCTTTTTAAATGTCACAATGCCTTTTTGATAATCAACAATTACATTAAACCGTTTTAAAATATTACCAGCAAGGGTGCCATTGCGTTCTTTTACATTTTTAGCGGTAGAGATGGAACTATCATCAGGATACGCTACATTGGAATTCTTCAATACAAAACTTTGTAATATTAAGGCATCAATGGTTGAACGCTTACCGTGAACACTTCCACCTAATCCGTAACCTAAAAAATCTTCAAAATAGGGATGCTCAATAACAATTCCTAAAGAATCATCTTCAAACAACCAAAGCGAATCACTTCCACCAGAATCTATTAACAATTTTACTGGAATTATTTTTTGCTTCACACTTACTTGAGCATTTATATAAGGTTTGTTATTGTAAAACTCTAAATTAAAAACTTCGCATTTCCTGCATTTCTTATATCTATATTTCTCAGGATTTGTTAATCGGATGTATTTGCTGCTGTAATTAATTTCAACCACCAGGTCTCTAAACACATCAAAACCAATTATTCCGTGAACCGGAAATCCAAGTCTAGGTGCAAAATTTAAATTAGAATCGAATATTTCGTATATATCCTGATTTAGTTTTAACGCATCGCCTATTTTAATTATATTGTTTTTGGATTTTATGGCCTTAACAGACTCCCCTTCTCCGAGTCCTCTTAAATAGATAGTTTCCGAATTTTTTAAGTTTAAGGTGTCAGAAATATTTAAAAAATTAAATATAATGGGCTTGCTTACACCGGTATCGAGTAAAAATGACAATTCCACGCCGTTTATTTCAACAGGTACAATTATTAGGTTGTTAACCAGTTTAAAATTTACTTTACTTGATTGTCGTTTATTTTCTACAACGAAACCGCGTTGTGCAAAACCATAGTGACAAAACAAAACGAACATCATAATTAAATAAAGTAGTTTTTTCATAAATTTCGTTACCATTTGTCATTAACAATTTACAACTCTTTGAAATACGAATATTATTTTAGTTAAAAATTTAAAAAAACTTTAAGATAATTTTCTCAACTTTGCCGCCTATAATTTATTTTAAATGCCAACAATATCTAGAAAAGGGCTATTAATGCCAGAATCTCCCATTCGTAAGTTAGTTCCTTATGCAGAAAAAGCTGCTAAGAATGGAAAGTCTATTTATTATTTAAATATTGGCCAACCAGATATTAAAACGCCCGAAGTTGCCTTAAAAGCAGTTAAAGACAATACCGTTGAGATACTGTCTTATTCTAGATCTGAAGGCTCGGATACCTATAGAAAAAAACTGGCGGCCTACTATAAAAAATACAATATAAATGTGTCTCATAAAGACATTATTGTAACAACTGGTGCGAGTGAGGGTTTGTTATTCCTATTTAGTAGCATCATGGATCCGGGTGATGAAGTTATTATTTCAGAACCTTTTTATGCCAATTATATTGCTTTTTCAACATCGTCTGGCGTTAATGTAGTGCCTGCTGTTTGTAGTATTGAAGATAATTTTGCATTGCCATCAATTGAAACCTTCGAAAAACTTATCACGCCAAAAACTAAGGCTATTTTAATTTGCAACCCTGGAAATCCAACGGGATATTTATATTCTAAAGAAGAAATTGAAAAATTGGCAGCTTTAGCCATTAAACACGATTTGTTTTTAGTTTCCGATGAAGTTTATCGAGAATTTGTGTACGACGGAAATACGCATTATTCCATTTTGCAAGTAGAAGGTTTAGAAGAACATGCTGTTGTAATTGATTCTGTATCGAAACGATATAGTATGTGCGGAGCGCGTGTTGGCTGTTTGGTTTCAAAAAATCGTAAGGTTCTTAAAACAGTATTAAAATTTGCTCAGGCCCGCTTAAGTCCGCCAACCTACGCACAAATTGCAAGTGAAGCCGCTTTAGATACACCACAGAGTTATTTTGATGATGTTATAGCTGAATATGTAGATAGACGCGACACATTAATTCATGAATTACAAAAAATTGAAGGTGTAAAAGTGGCAAAACCAAAAGGTGCTTTTTATTGTATTGCAGAATTGCCAATCAAAAATTCAGATGATTTTGCACAATGGCTACTAGAGAAATTTGATATAAACGGCGAAACCGTCATGGTTGCACCTGCAGGTGGATTTTATTCCACACCCGGCTTAGGTTTAAACCAAGTGCGCATTGCCTACGTTCTTAAAAAAGAAAGTTTAATAAAAGCGGTTCACATTATAAAAGAAGCTCTTAAAGTTTACAAAGATTAGTGCAAATTAAAGAAAACATATCGTTAAAACCCTTCAATACATTTGGTATTGATGTATCGGCAAAGTACTATGTCTCGGTATCGAATATTGAAGAATTAAAACAAATTCTATCACTAAAAACCTACCCAAATATACTATTTCTAGGAGGTGGCAGCAATATGTTACTTACCAAAAATTTTGACGGTCTTGTAATTCACATAAATTTAAAAGGCATCGAAATTGTTTCGGAAGACAGTAATTATGTTTATGTGAAAGCGTCGGCAGGAGAAAATTGGCATGAGTTTGTTGTTTGGTGTATAAATAACGATTTTGGAGGCATTGAGAATTTGTCTTTAATTCCGGGTAATGTTGGTACAGCACCCATCCAAAACATTGGCGCTTACGGCGTAGAACTTAAAGATATTTTTTATAGTTGTGAAGCCATGGCCACCGATACCCAACAACTAGAAAATTTCACTAACGAAACCTGTAATTTTGGGTACAGAGATTCTATTTTTAAAAATAAAATTAAGGGGCAATATATTATCACCAGTGTTATTTTTAAACTTACAAAACAAAACCATAAGCTTCATATAAATTACGGTAGCATATCTACAGAGCTCGAAGCTATGGGTATAAGTAACCCAACAATACAACAAATATCTAAAGTAGTAATTGCGATTAGAGAAAGTAAATTACCAAATCCAAAAGAAATTGGAAATAGTGGTAGTTTCTTTAAAAATCCGTTAGTTTCAAAAGCACATTACAATAAATTACTCAAAAATTTTAAAGACATGCCAAGCTATACAGTGTCAGAGCATGAAGTAAAAATACCTGCTGGTTGGCTAATTGAAAAAGCTGGTTTTAAAGGCAAACGATTTGGCGATTATGGCGTTCATAAAAATCAAGCTTTGGTGCTTGTAAATTATGGCAACGCCAAAGGTTCGGATATATTAAATCTTTCTAAATTAATACAAGAAACCGTTCAAAGGCTTTTCGATATTTCTATTGAAGCCGAAGTTAATATCTTATAATACCAAAGAAATTTCTAACTTTGGTATTATTAAAATTGATATTTTAACAAATTAAAACTTATTCATTTTGATTTCATCCTTAGAAATACAAATAGTTAGTTTATTAGAACAAGGCGATAAAAAAGCTATTTCTATACTCTACGATAATTATTCCGATGCATTATACGGTGTAATTAAGAAAATAATAAGTGATGACGATACCGCTCAAGATGTACTTCAAGAAAGTTTTGTAAAAATATGGCGCTATTCAGATAAATACGATTCTAGTAAAGCAAAATTATTCACTTGGCTATACAGAATTGCGTATAACACTGCAATAGACAAGGTTAGGTCTTTAAAAAACAAAGACGGTAACGAAGTCCAAATAGATAAATCATCCGTATATAAGATATCAGCAGGCGAATTAAATGAGGATGTATTAGACATACAAAAACATTTAAAAAGCATTGATGAAAAATATCAAATAGTAATAAATGCGCTCTTTTTTGAGGGCATGACCCAACAAGAAGCCAGTGAAGAACTCGATATTCCACTGGGTACTATAAAATCGAGATTAAAGATTGGATTGCGTGAATTGAAAAAAATTTATAATCCTTAACAAAAAAAGTCATGAATGCGAAAATAACTACTTTTTTAAATTCTGGCCTACTAGAAAAATATCTATTAGGTGATACTACTTCTGAACAAACAGAAATAGTAGAGTCTTATATTTCAAAATATCCAGAAGTACAGAATGAATACAACACATTACAATACAATCTTGAAATTGTAACAAGAAGTAATGCTGTTGAAGTTCCTAAAAATATTTTAAGTAATATTTTAGACGAACTAGATGAAAAACCAGTCATTAAAATGAATACCTCTGTTCGATACAAAAAGTGGTATAAATTTAGTGTTGCTGCCAGTATAGCTGCTTTTATTTTTGCTGGCACCTCGTATCTGTTTTACAATCAAAATCAACGACTGAATGAAGAAAATCAGGTAGTGGTTGATGAAATTTTCGATTTACGAAGCGATATTGAAGCTAACAATAAAAAGTTAGACAACATTATGCAGCAGTTTATGGAGCTTAACGACCCTAATACCTACAAATATATCATGCAAGGTAATAGTCGTTCAAAAAATTTCAAAACCGTAGCTTATATCAACCCGAAAGAAAAAACATCGATGATAGACGTTGTTTCTTTACCCGATTTACCAGAAGACCAATGTTACCAAATTTGGGCAGAGTTACAAGGAAAAATGGTTAGTTTAGGAATTTTAACCGAAACAGACAGACAACTTAGAGCGATTCCATACACAGAAAACGCGCTAGCGTTAAACATCACTATTGAACCTAAAGGAGGTAATACACGAGCTTCTTTAGACAGATCTGTTGCCGAAATAGATTTACATTAATAGATTGAATTGATTATAGCAAGGTAAAGGCCTTATTTGTTCATCAAATAAGGCTTTTCCATTTTCATAACATTATTATTTTTAAAACAATAAAGTTTTAAAAAATAAAAGTGAAATCCATTATCTTTGCAGCTAATTAAATTTCTGTTCCAATAATCAGAAATTGTATTTCAATTGATTAATCTTATAAAAAATGAAACTTCTTTTAATAACTATTGTACTGTTAGGTATAGGATTTGCTGGGATTGCCATAAAAATTTGGGCAAAAAAAGGTGGTAAATTTGCCGGAACCTGTGCAAGTCAAAATCCAGTACTAAATAAATCAGGTGAAAGTTGCGGGTTCTGTGGTAAAACACCAGACCAATTTGACACTTGTAACGAACCGAAACATTCATAATTTTTTATGATGCTACTTGACTTTGTCTACTATGGCTTTATAGCTGTAGTTTTTATTCAAGTTATTTTTTACTTAGGTATTTTCGGGAAATTTGCTTTTAAAAAGCCAAGTAAAGAATCTCGTAAAATAGTAGATGTATCTGTAATTATATGTGCAAAAAATGAAGCTGAAAATCTTAAAAATTTTCTGCCTTCAATCATCTCTCAAGACTATCCTAATTTCGAAATCGTTTTAATAAACGACGCTTCCAGTGACGATACACTCGATGTCATGGAAACTTTTGCCAATGAAAATGCTAATATTAAAATTGTTGATGTAAAAAACATCGAAGCTTTTTGGGGTAACAAAAAATACGCCCTTACACTTGGCATTAAAGCTTCTAAAAACGAACACTTATTATTTACGGATGCCGACTGTAAACCTGTGTCAAAATACTGGATACAAGAAATGTGTTCTCAGTTTAATGATGAAAAAAGCATCGTTTTGGGTTATGGGGCTTATTCAAAAATAAAAAAATCGTTTCTAAATAAAATTATTCGGTTTGAAACGTTAGTTACGGCGCTTCAATATTTTTCATTTGCAAAAATTGGATTGCCTTATATGGGCGTGGGCAGAAATTTAGCCTACGCAAAAGCAGAATTTTTTAAGGCGAATGGGTTTATAAATCATATAAAAATACGTTCCGGAGACGACGATTTATTTATAAATCAAGTAGCTACTAAAAAAAATACAGCCATTAGCTTTTCTAAAAAAAGCTTTACAATATCGAAACCAAAAACAAAATTTAAAGACTGGATAAAACAAAAAAGGCGGCATATTTCAACCGCCAACCATTATAAATTACATCATAAAATACTACTAACTTTAATTTATTGCACACAACTACTTTTCTGGATTTTAGCCATCATATTATTTGCATTCACCTTTAACTGGGAAATAGTTTTAGTCATCTTTTTAACCCGTATAATTATACAATTCATAGTTTTTGGAAAGACATCAAAAAAATTAGGAGAAAACGATCTCATCGCCTTACTTCCAATACTCGAAGTTTTTTTAATTACTATACAATTCGTTATATTTATAAATAATCTCATCTCAAAACCAAATCATTGGAAATAAAAGAAGCCATTAAACGTGCGAAAGAAAACGACCAAAAAGCGTTTAACTTTTTATTGGACACGTTTTGGGATGATGTATATGGCTTTCAGTTAAAGCGCATTCAGAATGAAAATGACGCTGAAGATATTACCATTCAAACATTCTCGAAAGCCTTTGATAGAATTGAAACTTTTGATGATTCTTATAAATTCAAAACCTGGCTTATTACCATTTCTAAAAATATTCATATCGATTTATTAAGAAAGGAAAAAAAGTCTATTACTCAAATTACTTCAAACGATGATAAGTCGGTGTATCAAATTTTAGATGAATCACCAACCCCTGAAGACGAATTAATTACCGAGCAACATTTAGCGAAATTATTGCGAGATATAAAAAAATTAAAACCGCATTACCAGGAAGTAATCAATCTTCGCTATTTTCAAGAATTGAGTTATAAAGAAATTTCTAATAAACTTAAAGAACCTATAAATAACGTAAAGGTTAAATTATTGCGTGCCAAAAAATTATTAGCCGAAATTATTCAGGAAAAGTAATGTTCTCTAAACTTAAAAATTTAGGTCCGGGTTTATTATTTGCCGGAGCAGCCATTGGCGTATCGCATTTAGTGCAATCTACCCGCGCGGGTGCCGATTTTGGCATGGGATTAATTTGGGCACTACTTTTAGTAAACCTGTTTAAATATCCTTTTTTTCAGTACGGACCGCGTTATGCCACTGCTACGGGCGAGAGTTTACTGGATGGTTATCTTAAATTAGGAAAAGGTGTTTTAGTAACTTATTTCATTTTAAATATAGCAACCATCTTTACCATACAAACGGCGGTTACTATTGTAACGGCAGGTTTAGCCTCTAACCTCTTTGGTGATTTTGGGTCGTTTAATCTTGGTTCTAGATTAATAACCAGTACAGAAATTTATACCGTTATCATACTTGGCATTTGCATTTTGCTTTTACTAATTGGCAAATACAAGCTTTTAGATAAATTAATGAAAATAATTGTTATAACCTTAACAATAAGTACATTAATAGCTGTTACTATGGCTTTTACAAATAAAACAGAGTCACTTTCGTTTACACAAATAATCCCATCAGACGCTGTGGGGATTGCTTTTTTAATTGCCTTTATGGGATGGATGCCCGCTCCGCTTGATGTTGCTGTTTGGCAGTCGCTTTGGTGCATTGAAAAAAATGATGAAACGAAACAGTACACACCAAAATCCGCGTTGTTCGATTTTAATATAGGCTACTTAAGCACCATATTTATTGGTGTAGGCTTCCTCATGTTAGGCGCTTTAGTGATGTTTAATAGTGGCGAAATATTTAGTAATTCGGCAAGTGTTTTTTCAAACCAATTAATTGGAATGTACACTAAAAGTCTCGGGAATTGGGCTTACTTAGTTATTGGAATAGCTGCTTTTACCACCATGTTTAGTACCACACTAACCACATTAGATGCTTCACCCAGAGCTATGGCACAAACCACAAAATTACTTTTTAAAAAATCTTCGAAATTTAATTACAACTTTTGGATAGCCTTATTAACTTTCGGAACAGTATTTATATTTTTATTTTTTGCTTCAGAAATGGGTTTACTAATAAAAATCGCTACCATTTTATCGTTTATCACGGCGCCTTTCTATGCTATTATGAATTATCGATTAATTTCAAGTAAACACACCCCTAAAGACTGGCAACCTTCCAAACAAATGCACTTATTAAGCATCATAAGTATTGCTTTTTTAATAGGTTTCAGTATTTGGTTTCTCATGTCGCTATAACGCACTTTTAAAAGAATACTTTGTATCTTTGCCCTTTATTTTAAAAACATGGATTCAGAAACCGTTTCAAATATACTACCCGAAGAACGTTTGGCTAAACCTAAATGGCTTCGTGTTAAATTACCAACAGGAAAAAACTACACCGAACTTAGAGGTTTAGTTGATAAATACAAATTAAATACTATTTGCACATCCGGAAGTTGCCCTAATATGGGAGAATGCTGGGGCGAAGGTACTGCTACCTTTATGATATTAGGTAATATTTGTACCCGCTCTTGTGGATTTTGTGGTGTAAAAACAGGAAGACCTGAAAATGTTGATTGGGATGAACCCGAAAAAGTAGCTCGCTCTATAAAGATTATGAATATTAAACACGCTGTGTTGACGAGTGTTGATAGAGATGATTTAAAAGACATGGGAAGCATTATGTGGGCTGAAACCGTAAAGGCTGTGCGACGAATGAATCCTGAAACCACCTTAGAAACACTTATCCCAGACTTTCAAGGTGTTGAGAAACATATAGACAGAATTATAAACGTAGCTCCAGAAGTGGTGTCTCATAATATTGAAACTGTTAGAAGATTAACGCGAGATGTTAGAATTCAAGCACAATACGACCGAAGTTTAGGAGTATTAAAATATTTAAAACAACAAGGACAACGTCGCACAAAATCTGGTATTATGCTTGGATTAGGTGAAACACGCGAAGAAGTTATAGAAACGCTACATGATTTAAAAGCAAATAATGTAGATATTGTAACTATTGGCCAGTACCTTCAACCTAGTAAAAAACATTTACCGGTTAAGCAATTTGTTAATCCAGATCAATTTAAAGAATACGAACAAATTGGTCTTGAATTAGGGTTTCGCCATGTTGAAAGTAGTGCGTTAGTACGTTCTTCATATAAAGCTCAAAAACACATTAATTAGTGATGATTTCTGTAGCTATTAATGGCTTTGGCAGAATTGGGCGTCGCGTATTTAGACTTCTTAAAAATTATCCAAATATTCAAGTAGTTGCTATTAACGATTTGGCCGATGCTAAAACCTTAAGTCATTTGCTTAAATATGATAGTGTGCATGGAGGTTTTAACGGAACGGTTTCTCATACCACCAATAGCATTCAGGTAAACGAACAAAAAGTTACCCTACTCAATCACCGTCATCCCAAAGAAATTAATTGGAAACCTTTTAATGTCGATTTTGTAATTGAAGCCACAGGTAAGTTTAAAACTAAATCCGATTTACAGCATCATATAACTAATGGCGCTAAACATGTTATTTTAAGTGTTCCGCCATTAGACGATGATATAAAAACTATCGTGATGGGCGTAAACGACCATATTATTGACGGTACCGAAAGCATCATTTCTAACGCCTCGTGTACCACAAATAATGCCGCCCCAATGATTGATATTATTAATAAACTTTGTGGTATTAATCAAGCTTACATTACAACCGTCCACTCCTACACTACCGACCAAAGTTTGCACGACCAACCGCATAGAGATTTACGTCGGTCGCGTGCTGCAGGTCAATCTATTGTCCCTACAACTACAGGAGCTGCAAAAGCATTAACCAAAATTTTCCCAGAACTATCAGATGTTATTGGAGGTTGTGGTATTCGCGTACCTGTTATAAATGGTTCATTAACAGATATAACCTTCAATGTAAAAAAAACAGTATCGATCGAAACCATAAATAATGCATTTAAACAAGCTGCCAAAAATCAGTATAAAGACATTTTAGAATATACAGAAGACCCCATTGTTTCTATCGATATTGTTGGAAACACACATTCTTGTATTTTCGATTCTGGAATGACTTCTGTGATAGGAAACATGGTAAAAATTATTGGTTGGTACGATAACGAAACAGGCTATTCGCAAAGAATAATTGACTTAATGTGTAATTTGTCGGAAAAAAAGTGTGTTTAATCGATAAAATAATTATATTTGTCCGTAATAATGATTAATATGTCCCGAATAAAAATCTACATATTTGTATTTACATTGCTTTTTAGCCTTGGCGCTTCTTCTCAAAAAACCATAGAAGATGACCCTGAATTGCTACAAAACAACATTAATTATCGAATTAATCAATCGCAAACGGAGTTAGAAAATTACAATTATTATAAGGCTCAGAAAAACTTAGATGAAGCTTTAATTTTAGCCGAAAAAAACGATCATAAAAAAAGTACAGGCATCATTTATTCTATAAAAGGCAAACTTCAACTTATTATAGGAGATCAAGATAAAGCCATCAAATCGCTTACAAAAGCCATAGAAGTTCAGCGACTTATAAACGATAATCAAAACTTAGGCAAATCATACAAAATTTTTGGTGATGTGTATATGGCTAAGAAAAATTACTATTCGGCCCTCGATTCTTACACCGCTGCAAAATCTAAATTCGAAGAAGAAGGTTTAAATAGCGATCTCGCTGATGTTTTATTATGCGAAGGTAAAACATATATTGCTCTAAAGAATTACAAAAAAGCCCGAGATATTATAGAACAAGCATTGGCTTTAGCAAAAAAAGAAGACGATTTTAAAACCCAGAGTGATGCACTCATTTCTTTAAGTCGTGTTTATAATCATTTAAGCAATAACGAAAAGTCTCTAACCTATGCGAATGATGGCGTAAATATCGCCAAGGCTAACAATTATATAAGCATTCTTAATAATGGTTATTTAGTACTGAGTGATATTTATAATTCAAATGAAAATTTTAAAGCTTCAAGAGATTATTTATCGTTATATGTTCAGCTTTCAGATTCGCTTGAAAATATAAAACGAACCAATTCATCGAGAGACGAGGAGACACAGTATTTGTTAAATGACGCCTTAGAAAAAAACAGTGAAATAGTTGAAAAATTAAATAAAGCTGAAGATGATAAAAGTTTAAACACGTTAATATCCATTTTAAGTGTCGCTTTAATTACCATCTTATCGTTACTAACGCTGTCGTTGTATAAAAACAATAACATTAGGTTAAAAACTAATAACATGCTCCACAAAAAAAATGGAGAATTAATTATTGCCAAAGAAAAAGCAGAATTAGCATCAAAAACAAAAGCAAACTTCCTTTCAACAGTAACACACGAATTAAGAACACCATTATACGCTGTAACTGGTTTAAGTAATATGCTTTTAGAAGAAAACCCAAAACCAGAACAAATTCAACATTTAAAATCGTTGAAATTCTCAGGCGATTACTTATTAACATTCATTAACGATATTCTTCAAATTAATAAAATTGAAGCCAATAAAGTTGATGTTGAACCAGAACCATTTAATTTAAAAAAGAAAATCAATAATATTATTCTGGCCTTACACAATTCGGCACAAGACAATAATATTAAAATACATTTAGAGTACGATAAAGATCTACCTGAAAACTTTATTGCCGACCAGTTAAAAATCTCACAAATCCTTATAAACTTAATAGGAAACTCTATTAAATTTACCAAAGATGGTGATATTTGGATTCGAGTGTACAAGATTGCAGAAGCCGGTAAAAATTACACTTTACGCTTTGAAGTTGAAGATAATGGTATAGGCATTAGCCAAGAAAAACAAGACAATATGTTCGAGAGTTTTTCTCAAGGATCTATTCAAATTAATAGAAAATACGGCGGCACAGGTTTAGGTCTTTCTATTGTAAAAGGATTAATTGATATATTAAAAGGAAAAATTTATGTGAAAAGTGAGTTGGATAAAGGCACTACTTTTTATTTTGAAATTCCATTAGAATACACCTCTGTAGAAGAAGCTAAAGACCTTAAAGTTAATTATTTTAGCGGTAATACAGACGAGATAGATTTAGAAAAAGTTAAAATTTTGGTGGTTGAAGACAACAAAATAAACCAAATGATTACTAAGAAGATTTTAACAAAAATGAAACTTAAGTGCGATATTATCGACAATGGTGAAGATGCTGTTGAAATGATTCGAGCCAATAAATACGACATTATTTTAATGGATATTCATATGCCAGGAATTAGTGGTATTGAAGCTACTAAAATTGTGCGATCATTTGATAAAGAACAAATAATTTTCGCTCTAACAGCGGTAACTATCGAAGATAAAATGCACGAATTTGAAGAAGCAGGGTTCACCGATATTATTCCAAAACCATTTAAACAGGAAGAATTCGAGAAAAAACTTTACAATGCTTTAGCTGCAAAAAAAGACAATTCGGCAACAGCCTAACTTTTTAAAAAGTCTTTAATCAATTTATTTACCAACTGTTCATTATCCATACGGACCTTTATTGGTAAGTAAAACAATTTATCCTTTAACGACTCGTATTGTTTTAAGCGCATAAAATCTTTTTCGGTGGTAATAATTAAACTTCTTTTTTCAATGTCTTTAATATCTTTTTCCGAAAAATTATAATGATCACTATAATTTAAATGCTCAAATTTTAAATTTTTCGACTTTAAAAAAGCTACCAAAGGATTGGCGTTGGCAATACCCGTTACCAAAGTAAAGTTAGAAACCGAATTAATAGATATCTCTCCACCTTCAGAGTTCAAGGTATTCGAATAGTCAATCGTACTAAAAAAAACATGCTGATGTTCTTCAGGCTTAATACGCTTAACAAAGCTACTTTTCTCTATGTCGCTTAAATTATCCGGACATTTAGTAACTATAATGATGTTTGCGCGTTTTGCACCTCTTCTTGGTTCTCTAAGATTTCCTGCTGGTAAAACAAAATCGTTAAAATAAGGTTTAGTATAGGTGGTTAATAAAATATTAAACCCCGCCTTTACCTTTCTATGCTGAAACGCATCATCCAACAAAACAATTTCTGCTGGTTTATTAAGCGTTCTCAATTGGGCTATGCCGTTTGTTCTAACAGCATCTACAGCTACATAAATATCATTTTTAAACTTTGTAAAAAACTGAAAAGGCTCATCACCTAAAGTTTCGGCTGTAGAATTTTCATCTGCCAAACCAAATCCTTTGGTTTTTCGTTTGTAACCCCTGCTTAAAGTGGCCACTTGATAGTCGTCTTTCAACAAATTAATTAAATACTCAATCATAGGTGTTTTCCCAGTACCACCAACACTTAAGTTTCCAACACATATCACCGGAAAATTATAGGAAGTCGATTTTTTTAAACCCAAATCGTACAAGGTATTCCGCAAACTTGTTACAGCATAATATAGGGGTACAAAAGGAAAGGATGCGTATCTAAGTAATTTCATGTGTTGTAATACTAGCTATTCAAGGATTACATGTAACATCTAAACAAAAAGTCTTTTTAACTGTCTTTATTTTTAGTATAAGATGTTTCATCTTAGCGAAAATAATATTTTATATTTGATACAAACAAATAAATTCATGATTGTTCAAGACGTTATTAATCATTTAGAAGAATTAGCCCCTTTAGCATATGCCGAAGATTTTGATAATGTGGGGCTTTTAGTTGGCGATAAAAACGAAAAAATAACAGGCATTCTGGTTACGCTCGATACGCTCGAAGCCGTTGTAGATGAAGCCATCAAAGAGAAATGCAACCTTATTATTAGTTTTCACCCAATTATTTTTAAAGGATTAAAAAAGTTAACTGGTAAAACATATGTTGAACGCGTCGTCATGAAAGCCATAAAGCACGATATAGCCATTTACAGCATGCATACCGCTTTAGATAACGCGATGCAAGGGGTAAACGACATGATATGCAACCAGTTAGAATTAATAAACAAACGCATTTTAATACCACAAAATGAAACTATAAAAAAACTAACAACCTATGTTCCTAAAGGTGAAGCCGAAAAACTGCGACTCGCTTTATTTAGCACTGGCGCTGGTAGTATAGGTAATTATTCTTATTGCAGTTTTAATGTTGAAGGCTACGGAACTTATAAAGGAAATGCCAATTCAAACCCTACCATCGGACAAAAAGATGTTTTACATACCGAAGAAGAAACAAAAATAACCATAACCTTTCCGAAGCATTTAGAATCTATAGTGAAACAAACGCTTTTTAAAACCCATTCTTATGAAGAAGTGGCTTATGAGATTATCACTTTAGAAAATAAAAATCAGAATATTGGTATGGGAATGCTAGGAGAACTAGCAGAATCTATGAATGAAAAAGATTTTTTAGTCTTTTTAAAAGAGAAAATGAACACAAAATGCGTGCGACACTCTTCATTTTTAAATAAAAATATTAAAAAAATTGCCGTTCTTGGCGGTTCAGGAAGTTTTGCTATTGAAGCCGCTAAAGCTGCTGGTGCTGACGCTTTTATAACTGCCGATTTAAAATATCACGACTTTTTTACAGCCGAAAACAACATTCTTTTAGCCGATGTGGGACATTATGAAAGTGAACAATTCACAAAAAATCTTTTAGTAGCATATCTTACAAAAAAAATTACTAATTTTGCAATCATTTTATCAAAGACAAATACCAATCCTGTTAAGTATTTTTAAAGTATGGCTAAAAGTAAAGAATTAACTGTTGAAGAGCGTTTAAGAGCGTTATACGATTTACAACTTATAGATTCTCGTATAGACGAAATTAGAAACGTACGTGGAGAACTTCCGTTAGAAGTACGTGATTTAGAAGATGAAGTTGCTGGACTAAACATTCGCTTAGAAAAATTAGTTTCGAATTTAGAAGTTATCGATAATGATATTGTATCTAAAAAGAACTTAATTGAAGAATCTAAATCGCTAATTAAAAAGTACAGCGAACAACAAAAAAATGTTAGAAATAACAGAGAATACAATTCTTTAACGAAAGAAGTTGAGTTTCAAGAATTAGAAATTGAACTAGCTGAAAAACATATAAAAGAATTTAAAGCTCAAATCGAGCAGAAAAAAGAAGTTATTGCTGAAACTAAAGAGCGATTAAAAGAGCGTGAAAACCACTTAAAACATAAAAAAGGTGAGTTGGATGCTATTTTAGCCGAAACTGAAAAAGAAGAGCAAGCTTTAATAGCCAAGTCTCATGAATATCAAGAGCAAATTGAAGAGCGTTTGGTTGCCGCTTACAACAGAATTCGTAAAAACGTAAAAAATGGCTTAGCAGTTGTACCAATCGAAAGAGGTGCTTCTGGAGGATCTTTCTTTACTATTCCACCGCAAATTCAAGTAGAAATTGCTGCGCGTAAAAAAGTTATTACTGATGAGCACAGTGGTCGTATTTTAGTTGATGCACAATTAGCCGAAGAACAAAAAGAAAAAATGACAAAATTATTTGCTAAATTAAGCTAATAATTGCCAAAAATATAGACGTAAAAGCCTTCTCAATGTGAAGGCTTTTTTTATTTCATAATCTTTCGTTAATTTCATTAAGGTCTTAAATAACGTTTCGTCTAAACTTGAAACTCAAAATATGAAACATATAATTTTAGCATGTTTTGTAACTGTATTATTCAGTTGCCAAAACAATGCACAAGCAAACAAAAACCAAGAAGCGGTTATAAACGCCAAACCTATTGAAGTTCCTATAAAAAACGGTAAAGCCAAGGCCTATTTTGCCAGTGGTTGTTTTTGGTGTGTTGAAGCTATTTATGAAAGCGTAAAAGGCGTTGACGAAGTTATTAACGGATATTCGGGCGGTCATACTAAAAACCCCACTTACGAAGCTAGCAATACGGGGAAAACCGGACATGCAGAAGCTGTAGAAGTGATTTACGACCCTAAAATTGTAAGTTTCGAAACCTTGGTAGATGCTTATTTTGGCTCGCAAAATGTAACACAAGTTAACGGACAAGGAAATGATAGAGGTTCGCAGTATCGTTCCATTATTTTCTTTCAAAACGACGCACAAAAACAAATCATTCTAAAAAAGAAAGAAGCACTCGCCAAAAAGTTAAATGCTAAAATTGCTGCCGAAGTGTATCCGTTTCAAAAGTTTTGGGTAGCCGAAGATTATCACCAAAATTACGAACGCCTACATCCAGAAAACTCGTATATCCAAAATGTCTCTATCCCAAGATTAAATAGATTTAAAGCTACATTTCCTAAAGAATTTCTGAAAGATTCGCATTAATTATTATTTGATTTGGTGAAATATTTAAGCTAAATTCGTTTGTGGTGTGTAATTAAAAAATGAAAGTATGGACCTATTAAAACTAGCAATAGAATGGGCAAAAGAGGAAGTATTCTCAACACGTTTCTTTATTTTCTTTGCGATTGGATTTTTAATCGCAAGTGTTGGATTTTGGCAATTAGGAAAAACAGATTTAGCAAAGGCTTATATCATTCCAACGTTAGTAGCAGGTATATTACTATTAATAATTGGCAGCGGTACTAACTACACCAATATTCAAAGAATTAAACAATTTGAAAAGGATTTTAATACCGATGAAACTGCCTTTTATCAGTCTGAAATTGAACGTTCTGAAAGCACGTTAAAGCAATTTACATTTGTATTTAAATTAGTTCCAATATTAATTATCGCAGCAGCATTATTAATTCTATTTATTAATACACCAACTTGGAGAGCAATTAGCGTTACAACCATTTCAATGTTAATTGTCATTTTATTAATTGACGGCAATGCACTTTCAAGAATTGAAATCTACAACAAAGAATTAAAATTGTTGGACTTAAAAAATGAAATAAAAAAATAACTACACATAACAGCGTATATAAAAAATTGCTGGTGTTGTGCTAAAACAAAGGTCGTTGCACGTTTGCTACGTCTGATTTTCCTTCGGAAAATCCTCGCACGCAAACACGCAATTTTCCATATACAAACACGATAACGAACATAATACAATTAAACAGAATTAAGTATATTACATCTAATTCTAAAAATTCGAAATGAAAATCTATTTCATCCTAATATTAACGATTGCTTCTTGTTCTTCAAATGATAAAGACTCTACTAAATCATTAACATACCCTTCATATGGTCCTGAAATAGAAGTTACCATAAATAACTTATCCTTTGATGCCATGGAACCCTTCATTTCTCCTAACGAAAACTTTCTGTTCTTTAATAATTTAAATGATGGCATAAACACCAAACTCTATTATGCGACTAAAGTAAACGATTCAACTTTTAATTATGTTGGTGAGTTATTAGGAACAAATCAAACAACACCACCTCATTTAGATGCCGTTGCCGATTTAGATGCAAATGGAAATTTTTATTGGACCTCAACACGTAACTATCCTTCCGAATTAAATAATCTCTTTCACGGAACTTTTAGTTCTGGCAGTGTTAATAATATTGAACGAGTTCAAGGAGACTTTAATATGAATACTCTTGGTTGGTTAGTTATGGATCACGGAATTAGTTTAGATGGACAATTTCTTTACTACAATAATGCCAGATTTGACGATAAAAATTGT
The DNA here is from genome assembly GCF_042676825.1 of Mariniflexile aquimaris. Lineage (NCBI taxonomy): Bacteria > Pseudomonadati > Bacteroidota > Flavobacteriia > Flavobacteriales > Flavobacteriaceae > Mariniflexile > Mariniflexile aquimaris. Next base: position 26,363 of record NZ_JBHTIB010000014.1, on the reverse strand, counting down.
CAAGGTCCTTGTGAAACAATTTTAGGTATTGCAAAAAAAGTCAACGCTTCTACATTTAATAAATTACCAAATTCACCTTCAATATTACAAAATATTAATAATTCAAATTATATTTATTACGCTCCTTGCATAAGTAGTGACAATCTAGAATTATATTTCACAAGATATTTAAAAGGAACAATTACATCGGGAACTATTTTTGAAATATGTGTATCTGTTAGACACGATGCTTCAGAGGAATTTTCAAATCCAAAAGTATTATTCTCCGAAACCATTTTAAATTTAATTGAAGCCCCGACTCTTAGCGTCGATAAAAAGAAAATGTATTATCATAGAAAATCTTCTGATACGCATAAAATTATGATGCGTTATAGAAATACATATTAATATCCACTTGAATTTAATTAAAGTATTATCTTTTAGAAGCAATAAACAATCTTGTTTATTTTAAACTTCTTTTAGTTTAAAGTTTCGTCGCTTTCAAAGTAAATATCAACGGGTATAATTTATCTTTCGTAACAAACATTCCTGTTTCGGTTTCAACCAAATTCGGCAATACGTTGTACGGACTTTCATCAAACTCTTTCAAATAATCGATGTGCAGTCCAGCTTCCGTTAACGCAGAAACGACTTCACCCAAACCATGATTCCATCCATATTCTTTACTTATGATGTTTGATTCTTGATTGGCATAAGTACCCTCGTATTCTTCATAAATAACTTCGTTCTGCATATAGCCATATGTCATTTCTGCCTTTCCGTTTTTATAATCGAACATCCAAACTATCGGATGAAATTCAGCCATAAAAAATACACCGCCTTTCTTTAATCGCTCAGCAATCATTTTACCCCAAGGTTTCAAATCTGGCAACCACCCAATTACACCATAACTCGTAAAAACAATATCGAACGTATCTTTAATAAATTTTGAAGTATCTAACACATTGCAGCATATAAACTTAGCATCAAGCTGCAATTCATTATTTAATTCTGTGGCAAGTTTTACGCCTTCATCGCTTAAATCTACCCCAACACATTTAGCTCCTAGCCTACTCCAACTTAAGGTATCTTGCCCAAAATGACATTGCAAATGCAAAAGCGATTTCCCTTTTACATTTGGCAACGCTTCCAACTCATAGGCCTTTAGAGACGTTTCTCCCCTTTTAAAAGCTGCCATATTATACATAGCACTTTCGGCATGAACTTTCACCTTGCTATTCCAAGTTGTTTTATTAGTTTTAAAATACTCTGCGTTCGTTCCCATTAATTTATGTTTGGCGCTCTAATATAAAACTTCTTTAGCTTTATTATTATCTTAGCTTAAAATTAAAAAGATGAAAAAAATTATTCTAGCCGTTTCTATAGTGTTATGCATTTCTTGCAAGCAAAATAAGGAAGTCAAAGAAAAAGAATTGACCATTGCCGAAAAAATAGCCTATGCCCATGGTTTCGAAAATTGGAAACAGGTGAAAGAAATCGCCTTTACCTTTAATGTGGAAAAAGACAGTAGCCATTTTGAACGCTCGTGGCGCTGGAATACAAAATCTGGGGAAGTTGTTTTAGTTTCAGGCTTAGACACACTTACGTATAACAGAAAACAAGTTGATACTGTGTCTTTAAATGCAGACAAGGCATTTATTAACGATAAATTCTGGCTACTTGCACCATTTCAGTTAGTTTGGGATGCTGGCACTCAAATTTCTGAACCTGTTAAAGCAGAATCGCCAATTAGTAAGACTCAAATGAACAAAATTACTATAACCTATACTAATGATGGTGGCTACACCCCTGGAGATGCTTACGATTTTTATTTTGGGGATGATTATATAATTAAAGAATGGGTTTTTAGAAAAGGAAATTCTAAAGATGCATCCTTAACGACAACCTGGGAAGATTATGAAAATTATGCAGGATTGCAAATTGCCACTTCTCACAAAAAACCAGAAGATAATTGGAAATTACATTTTACTGGAATAACGATTAAAACTGATTAATTTCCCTACATTAAGTACTTCATTGCTAAGTTTAGAATCCTTATTTTTGTTAGAAACCCAAAATCAATGCAATTTGTCACACTATAAATTAGGTCTCGATTTTGCCATAGAACAAGATCAAAACGACGTATTAGCTTCTTATAGAAATCAATTTCATTTTCCAAAAGATCAACAGGGAAATGACTGTATTTACATGACTGGAAATTCGTTAGGCCTTCAGCCAAAACGAACGCAAGCCTACGTGAATGCGGTATTGGAAGATTGGGCTAATTTGGCTGTTGAAGGTCATTTTAATGGCGAAAATCCATGGCTAAGCTATCAAGAAGGCATGGTAGAAAGTATGGCAAAAATTGTGGGAGCCAAACCTATAGAAGTGGTTGTGATGAATACTTTAACGGCCAATCTTCATTTTTTAATGGCCTCGTTTTACAAACCAACAAAAAAACGCTTTAAAATCTTAATTGAAGCCGACGCTTTTCCTTCAGACAAATATGCCGTAGAATCGCAGTTACGACATCATGGGTTTGACGACAAGGAAGGATTAATCCTTTGGAAAGCACCAAAAAACGAAGAATTAGTAAACTATCAAGATTTAGAAATGCTATTAGCATCTCAGGGAAATGAAATCGCACTCATTTTAATTGGGGCTGTTAACTATTATACCGGACAATTCTACGATTTAAAACGCATAACCGAGCTAGGGCATAAACACGGCTGTATGGTTGGATTTGATTGCGCTCATGGCGCAGGAAATGTGGCACTAAATTTACACGAGTCTGGCGCCGATTTTGCCTCTTGGTGTACTTATAAATATTTAAATTCCGGACCTGGAAGTATGGCAGCTTGCTTTGTACATGAACGCCATGCTTATAACAAAAACCTCAACCGATTAACGGGTTGGTGGGGACATAATAAGGAAACCAGATTTAAGATGCGTGATGAATTCGAACAGCTACCAGGAGCCGCTGGTTGGCAATTATCGAATCCTCCTATTTTGTCGCTTGCTGCAATTAAAGCATCTCTAGAAATTTTTAATGAAGTAGGCATGGATACATTGATTAAAAAATCAAAACACCTCACTGGCTATTTAGAGTTTCTACTAAAACAGTTAGGCGACAATACGATTAAAATAATCACACCAAATAATCCGGATGAACGTGGTTGTCAGCTTTCTATATTTATAAAAAATGCGGACAAATCATTACATGATAAATTTACCGAAGCTGGTGTAATTTCTGATTGGCGAGAGCCAAACGTTATACGTTGTGCACCGGCTCCATTGTATAATTCGTATCAAGACGTATATTATTTGGTAGAACGGTTGAAATTAATACTGAATGATTAAAGAACACCTTCCTAAAGATGGAAGGATTTTACATTGAAAAATTAAAATTTTATAACATGAGATTCCCGCCTTCGCGGGAATAACAGAAATGAATAAACAACAAAACATACTGATTATTGGTGGCGGACTTTGTGGTTCACTCCTCGCCTTGCGCTTGGGACAACGTGGTTACCGTGTATCTGTTTATGAAATGCGCCCCGATATACGTCAGGTAAACACAGACTCTGGTCGTTCTATAAATTTGGCCTTATCAGACCGTGGTAAAAAAGCCATGAAACTGGTAGGCATCGAAGAGCAAATAAAAGCCTTTTGCGTGCCAATGACCGGAAGAATATTGCATGATGTTAGTGGTAAAACAATGTTTTCGGCATACAGTGGTCGTGAAAATGAATTTATCAATTCCATTTCGCGCGGACAACTCAACGCCCTATTGATAGATGAAGCCGAAAAACATAAATATGTTTCGTTCTATTTCAACAAAAAATGCCTTTCTGTAGATTTTGAAAAAACAACCGCACTTTTTAAAGATTACGACACAAAAAAGGAATTTATAGAAGATGCCGACGTTATTATCGCTACAGATGGCGCAGGTTCTGCACTGCGAAAAAGCTACTTTACAGCAAGAAAATTTCTGTTTAGTTATTCGCAAGACTATTTAACCCACGGGTACAAAGAATTGAGCATTCCTGCCGATAAAAATGGTGGTTACCAAATTGATAAAAACGCATTACACATTTGGGGAAGAGAAGATTTTATGCTTATTGCTTTGCCAAATTTAGATGGTAGTTTTACGGTCACCTTATTTTTAAGTTACGATGAAGGGGATTATAATTTTAATAATCTCACTACTAAGGAACGTGTTTTAGAATTTTTTGACAAATATTTTAAAGATGCTTTAGAAATTATGCCGAATCTGGCCGAGGAATTTTTTAAAAACCCAACCTCACCACTTGGAACCATTAGATGTTCGCCTTGGCATTATAAAGGAAACACCCTTTTAATGGGTGATGCTGCACATGCAATCGTCCCGTTTTATGGCCAAGGTATGAATGCTTCGCTTGAAGATATTGTTGAGTTTGATCAGGTTTTAGATAATCATCAAGGAGACTGGGAAACCGTATTTAAAACTTATGAAGCCTCTAGAAGAAAAGACACCAATGCCATTGCGGATTTAGCGATAGATAATTTTCATGAAATGAAAGGACACGTAAACAGCGACATTTTTAGACAAAAACGCGCTCTTGAAATGGCTTTAGAAAAACACTTTCCGCTTAAATATGCTTCCAAATATTCGTTGGTTACCTTTAATGAAGATGTAGGCTATCGAGAAGCCATGATACGGGGAAGAGCTCAAGACAAAGCAATTTTAAATATGATTGCCGATGGCGATTTAGATTTGAAAGCAGATTTAGAAAGTATATTAAAAAAAGTACTAAAAGCTACAGAAGCAGTACTTGAGGACGATAAAATTGCTGGATTTAATTAATGTATAGATGAAACTATTCGCTACTTGCCTAAAATGCAAACATGAACTTAGTTTTAATTCAGATCATAAGACTAGAGTTGAATTTGTAATGCATGAGGGAAAAATAAAAGTCATAGAATGTTACAATTGTCACCACAAAAATTTATTTATCGTTAATGATTTGTATGCAAAAAAATCAAAATTAGCTTTTGTAATAGCTAGTATAATATTTCTGGTTGGAACACCTTTTTTAATATATTATATTCCGATATTTCTGCTTAAAAATGGCGGAATATATTCAAGTTTGATAATTGGCGGTTTTATGCTAATCCCAATTATAGTTTATTCAACAATTTTGAAAGAAGATAGAATAAGAGTCAATACATTTAATAGAGGATATTACCAATATGAACCTGAACTTAAAAAATAAAAACGCCTTAGTTTGCGGAAGCACACAAGGCATTGGAAAAGCAACAGCAATCGCACTTGCAAATGAAGGCGCTAATGTCACTTTAGTAGCCAGAAATAGAGATAAATTAAAACAAGTTCTGGCCGAATTACCAAATAATGAAAAACATAGTTTCATAGTTGCCGACTTTACAAACCCCAGAGATTTACAAGAAAAAATAATTAAGTTTATTGATGAAAATCATGGGTTTCATATCCTAATTAACAATACTGGAGGCCCAAGAAGTGGTGCCATTCTTTCTGCAAGTTTAGATGAATTCGACAATGCGTTTACCATGCATTTAAAATGCAATCATATTTTGGCACAAGCCACTGTTCCCTTCATGAAAACAGAAGGTTTTGGGAGAATTATAAATATTATTTCAACCTCCGTAAAAGAACCAATTCCTGGTCTTGGCGTAAGCAACACTATTAGAGGCGCTGTGGGTAATTGGAGCAAAACTCTATCGGTTGAACTGGGTGCTTTTGGCATTACGGTAAACAATGTATTACCGGGATTTACCGATACCGAACGTTTAGCTGAAATTATTAAAATTAAGGCTTCTATTGAAGGAACAAGCATAGAAGAAATGACAGAAATAATGAAAAACTACTCACCCGCACAACGTTTTGCCCAACCAGAAGAAACTGCAAATGTGGTTACTTTTTTAGCAAGTGAAGCAGCAAGTTATGTAAATGGTATTAATGTACCTGTTGATGGTGGTAGAACAAAGAGTTTGTAAAAGCCGCTCCCTAACCCTCTTCAAAGGATAGGAATATATCAAAAAAATAAAATATTTTTACTTGTTTTTTATTAGTAATTTTAAGATTAATTAAACTCTGTTCAACAAAAACTCACCATACCCTGTTTGAGTTTCTCCCTTTGGGGAGATTAAGAGGGGCTATAGTATATGAGCAAATTAGTTTCGCCTTTAAATTTCAAAACCTGGATTGAAGAAAACAGACATCTTTTAAAACCACCTGTTGGTAATAAATGTGTTTGGGAAGATGGAGAATATATTGTGATGGTGGTTGGCGGACCAAACAATAGAAAGGACTACCATTATAATGAAACACCAGAGTTTTTCTATCAGGTTGAAGGCAATATGATTTTAAAAATAATGGATGGAAAAACGCCAGTTGATGTGCCTATCAATGAGGGTGATATCTATTTATTACCTGCAAAAGTACCACACTCGCCACAGCGAGGCGCCAATACGGTTGGATTAGTGATTGAGTATCCCCGGTCTAAAAAAATGAAGGATGCACTGCAATGGTATTGCGAAAAATGCAACCATTTACTTTATAGAAAAAAATTCAAATTAAAGGATATTGAAACCGATATGCCTAAAATTTTTGAAAAGTTTTACACTAATGAAAGCCGACGCACTTGCAGAAAATGTGGTACAATTATGGAGCCGCCAAAAAAATTATAACAAATATTTAAAACCAGAATAGTACCTCTATGAATTTTTTACCCGATGCACTTGATGATTATGTTGTAGCACACTCTGAAGACGAACCATTACTATTACAGCAACTTACACGAGAAACCTACCAAAAAATATTGCAACCCATTATGCTTAGTGGTCCTTACCAAGGACGTATTTTAAGTATGATTTCTAAATTAGTGAATCCGAAAAGCATTTTAGAAATCGGGACTTTTACGGGGTACGCAACACTTTGTTTAGCTGAAGGATTACAAAAAGATGGCGAAATACATACCATTGATGTTAATGAAGAGTTGGTAGATTTTCAGCGTAAATATTTTGACAAATCTGAGTATGGATCACAAATATTTCAGCATCTGGGAAGTGCGATTGATATTATTCCCGCACTGAATAAAACATTCGATTTAATATTTATTGATGCCGACAAACCGAACTACGTTAACTACTTTCATTTAATTATAGATAAACTTAACCCTGGTGGAATTATATTATCTGATAACGTCCTGTGGCACGGAAAAGTAATTGAACCGTTGCAACCCGATGACACGTCGACTAAAGCTATTTTAGATTATAACAATCTCCTTAAAAATGATGACAGAATTGAAACTGTAATATTACCTATAAGAGATGGTTTGACGATAAGTCGAAAATCTTAGAGTCGAATTACGATACTTTAACCATAGTACTTACACGCTTGCTCTTAGCAATACTCGCTTGGATATGAGCATTTATTACTTGGAAAAACTCGCAATTATCAAAAGGTTTTGTAATAATACCATTATAACCAATAGTACCAAAATTCCTTTTAACCTCTTCTATATCGGCAGCTGTTAAGGCTATGATTGGAATGTCAGAATTTTCTTTTCGAATTTCTTGAGTGGCTTGGTTGCCATCCATTACGGGCATATTAATATCCATTAATATTAAATCGTATGTATTACTTTTAAACGCCTTAACACATTCCAGTCCGTTTTCAACAACATCACATATAAAATTCTCCTTCTTCAATAAATTTTTAGTTACAATTTGGTTTATTTTATTATCCTCGGCAATAAGTATTTTATACCCTTGATTTAATGAAACTATTTTCCCTTTTTTACTTGGTTTAGTGTCTTGTAAGACATTTTTATCGATTTGGAAAGTAACATTAAAACTAAATACAGATCCTTTACCTAAATCGCTAGACAATTCAATTTTACTATTAAACAGCTCTACTATTTTCTTTACAATTGAAAGCCCTAAACCGGTACCTTGATAGTTAGCATTTTTGTTTTCATCTAATTGTGTGAAATTTTCAAAAATGGTTTTATGCATATTTTTAGGTATGCCCGATCCATTATCTTCTATTTCAAAACGGATATCTGCATCATCAGTTCGTAGATTATTTAAAATAACTCGCAACCAAATTTTACCGTTATTAGTAAATTTGATGCTATTACCAATTAAATTGATTAAGACTTGTGATAGTCGAACGTTATCACACATGATGACTTCTGGAACACTATCATCAATTAATACATGAATTTCATTATTACTTTCTTGTAATCGGTATTCAAAAGATCCGATGATACTACCTACCATTTCCCTTAAATTAACCGAAACATTCTTTAATTCAACTTTTTCTGATTCCATTTTACCCATTTGTAAAATATCATTCACCAGATTTAAAAGATAATCTCCCGAATATTTTAAAGATTTCAACAATTTCTGATCTTCTTCATTCAAACTATTCTTTTCGAGCATTAACGATGTTAACCCTACCACGCCATAAAGCGGTGTACGTAATTCGTGCGTTACATTCGAAATAAAATCTGTTTTCAGTTTCGAAGATTTTTCAGCTTCATTTTTTGCAATCTGTAATAACCTGTTTCGCTCTTGTAAAATAAAACTTAAGCGTCTTTTTGAACGGTAATTTTTAACCAGAATGAAAATTAAAATCAGTAAAATAAATGCGGCTACACTTATATATACAACAACACTTTTAATTTCGTTCGATTTATTTTGAACGAGCCAAAGTTCCTTGTTGGCTGTTTGAGCAATATTTTTATACTGTAGCATGAAGAATTTAGAATTCGCATTTTGCTCCTCTTTTAATTTTTCGGCTTTTATAAGTTTTTCTCTATAATTATCATGATTTAATAAGGCCAAATAAGCGTCGTCTACTTTTCCTAAAGAAGCCAGTGCAACAGATTGTTCTTTATATATTTCTTTTAATAAGATACTTTTTCTAAGATCTTCAACATCATTTTTACTCTTATCTACATAGGCTAAAGCATCGCTAAATTTTCTGGTGGCAAGATTAAAAGATTTTAAATTAACATAATATAACCCATAGGCATAACTTAGAGAAGCCTTAGAAAACCAGTTGTTATCTAAATTCTTTTCGGCAGCTAATAAATTCATGTATGCTTCGTTAGGCTGATATACAGACATATAAATATGACTTAGCTTCATATGTATATCAAACAAAATACTTTGCCTCTTATCTATATTGTTTTCATCCCTAACATTGTTTTTTGACGCATAAGTTAATGCCTTTTTATAATAAGGTATCACAGCTTCCATAGGTTTAATAAGCTTGTAAATTTCACCCAAACTCAGGTAAGAACTCGCAATTAAATAGTTGTCTTCTACTTCTTTTGCACTCTTTAGCATTTTAGAATAGCATTCGGCAGCTTCATCAGGCATTCCCATGTACCTGTATAAGTTACCCAGCAAAAAATTTGCTTGAGCATTGCCGTAATCGTCATCAATAGATGCCGATAGCTCTACGTTTTTAAGAAGATAATTGAAAGATTGCGTGATATCATTACTTTTATAATGATTTGATGCAAGCGAATTAATACTGTCGATGTAGCTGATTACTTTTCTCTCATTTTGGCTAAATGATACAGTCAAGATAAAGAAAAAACTGATTGTTAGGTTAGTTTTCATCCTTCATTATTTAGATTTGGGATTACTAACGTAGACTAAAAATCTGACGATGCTAAAATAAAACGATAAAATCCTTAAAAAACTCGTTTAGTAAGACAATAATGCAAAAAAAAACGTTTAAAAACGTTATAATTCTGGTTATGTAGTAGTTAGAAGAATTATAATTTCCGTCTTACGGAGCCTGTAAAATCGTCGATATTGTCTTTAACTTTATCAATTTCTTTTTTAACATCTGTAACAATACTTGTGTCTATACCATTTTTTTCAGCAGACTTAGTAATTTCATGCTTAATGTCGTTGGTAGCGTCTTTAAGTACGCGCATACCTTTACCTAAACCTCTGGCCATTTCAGGAAGTTTATCGGCACCAAATACCATGAGTACAATAAATAGTATAAACGCTATTTCTGCACCACTAATAAATAAAAATGTAGTATATATTTTCACAACACAAATATAGTAAGTTGTTTGAATACAAATATAAAAACCGTCAAATTTTAAATAAATATCTAGAAAAATATAAGCCGATTTTTAAAATTCGGCTTAATATTCAGTTTATTAACCTCTTACTCTGTCTTTAAATTTTTCAAAGTCAGATTTCTCATTCTGTTTTGGCCAATGGTTGTTTGAAGTATCGATATCGGCAGTTTCTAAATCTGGATCTACTACAATACTTACAATTTCCTTATCAGAAGCAATAGCTTTACTCACTTCATTATCATTTAATCGCCAAATTTCGGCAGGATAGGTTTCTCGCTTCTTTGATCCGTCGGCATACGTGTACTCTACAATTATAGGCATCACCAAACCTCCAGGTTTATTAAAGGTAACATTGTAAAAGTATTTAGGCTCTTTAATTTTTAGACGCTCTTCGGCTGTAAAATTATCCATAAGATATTCATTTAAGCTTTTTGAAGCTTCTGAAGGTTTTACATGTTGCGGAGCGCCACTTGATGCTTCACTTCCCACTTCAACCAAATAAACCAAATCATCTGAACTTATTTTATAGCGTTGTACAATTCTTTTACCATAGTCATTAGGTTGTGACGACACAACGTATTGATTCACTTCTTTTACGCCTATATCAACCCAATCTGTTGTATAAAACCATCCTCTCCAGAACCAATCTAAATCGAAAGCAGACGCATCCTCCATAGTACGGAAAAAATCTTCGGGTGTTGGATGTTTAAACATCCAACGTTGTGCATATTCTTTAAAAGCATAATCAAACAGTTCGCGACCCATAACCGTTTCTCTTAAAATGTTTAAGGCGGTCGCTGGTTTTCCGTAGGCATTATCACCAAATTGATGCACATTAAGACCTTTGCTCATTATTGGAGATATAAAATCTTGGTTGCCTCCCATATATGGTATAATTTTTTGAGCTGGCCCTCTTCTTGAAGGGAATTTATCGTGACCAGGAGATAAAGCATTCGGGTACCACTCTGCAAAATCTTGTTCTGCAACATACTGTAAAAATGAATTTAAGCCCTCGTCCATCCAGGTCCATTGACGCTCATCACTATTTACAATCATTGGGAAAAAGTTATGACCCACTTCATGAATAATAACACCCATCATACCATACTTAACATTATCGCTATAAGTCCCGTCTGGATTTGGTCTTCCATAATTATAACAAATCATTGGATATTCCATTCCCATTGGTGCATGTACCGAAATAGCTTTATGATAAGGATAATCAAATGTCATTCGTGAATACGACTTTAGTGTACTGGCTACAGTTTTAGTAGACCAATCTTCCCAAAGCGGATTACCTTCTTTAGGATACATAGAAACAGCCATAACGTCTCTGTCTCCTATTTTTACCGCCATCATATCCCAAATAAGTTTTCTTGAAGTTGCGAAACCGAAATCGCGCACATTTTTTGCAGATAATTTCCAGGTTTTTTTATTTTTACTTTTTCCTTTTTCAGCAATTTCTGCTTCGGCTTGTGTTACAATTTTAACGGGTTCTGTGTATGATTTTTTTGCTTTCTCATAACGATCCATCATTACTTTTGAGAATACTTCCTTTCTGTTTATTAATTCTCCAGTGCCATCTAAAATATGGTCGGCAGGAACGGTGATGTTAACATCGAAATTTCCGAATGGTAGGGCAAATTCGTCACGCCCCCAAAACTGAGAGTTTTGCCATCCTTCAACATCATTATAAACGGCCATTCGTGGATAAAACTGCGCCATCACATAAATACGGTTGTCGGTATCAGGGAAATATTCATATCCAGAACGCCCATCTTCTTTTACATGATCATTGATATTGTACCACCATTTAATTGCAAACGAAAATTGTTCACCGGTTCGCAGCGGTGTAGGCAATTCAACACGCATCATGGTACTATTAATCATGTACACTAAATTAGCACCTTTGGTATCTTTTACTTCTAAAATATTGAAACCGCGTTCTAAAGGTTCAGACATATGCGATTTTACAAATTGCGAAATTGAGGTTGCTGGTCTAAAGCTGCTTTCTTCAATTAAAGGCGATTTGGAGTCTTTTGCCCGCATATTTTGATCTAACTGCACCCATAGATATTTTAAAACATCGGGAGAATTATTAGTATAGGTAATAATTTCGCTACCGGTTAATCGTGCATTAACATCATCTATTTCAATATCCATTTTGTAATCTGCCTGTTGCTGGTAATATGCAGGTCCCGGAGCACCAGAAGCCGTTCTGAACATATTAGGCGTTGCTAATAAATCATACATTTGTCTGAATTTATTAGTGTTTGTATGTCCTGTTTTTGGGCTTACTTGTTCTTGGGCATAAACTCCTCCAGAAATTAGCAGAATACTGAAGTAGTACAAAATAGATTTTTTCATCAATTCCTTTAAATTAAATTCATGTTTTTGTCCTTTTCTTAAATAATTATTTAATCATTTAGTCAAAAACGGTCAAAAATAATAAAATTATATATCTATTATGGTGTTTTAATTAAAATTTAACAGGGCAATTTTATTGCTTCGGTCAAGCAAAAAACTCTTTTGATTTGAATATATTTTAGTTTTTACAATATTTTGTTGCTCATCATACAAATCGAACAAAACTTGATTGCTAATTTCTATAGACTCAATTTTTTTTACCTCTTCTATTTCTAAATAACATTTAACAATATCGGCATCGTATTCTTTCCCAACAAAAGTTAAACGAGCGGCTTTATTATTAATTTTAATTTTTAATTTTTCTGTTAAATAGGTTTTTATGTACTCGTCGGTGGTACTTTCCTCATTTTTTGGTGATAGCGTTATAGCGTCATCGTAGCGTTCTTTTAATAAATTTTCTAAATCGTCAACAAAAATTCTGGATATAATTTGAACAGATTGTTCACTAGGCACATAATTTATTTGCGTAACACTAACATAGTACTTATGTACAGCAGTAAACGCGAGAAGTGGTAGTACTAAAATTAAAAAAAGTTGTTTTAAGTGCTGCATTCCTAATTTTTTACTAATGTAATTATTTTATTACTCTAGCGTCAAACATCATTCCAAAAAATTAATCAATATTAATGTTTCTATTTTCCATGTACTCTCTATATTTCTTTCTCAGAAAAATTAATATGTTAAAATCTGTCTGACCTTTACAGTATTTAATAAAATTTTCATCATCGGAACAAAAAAACCAAAAATCCATTTTTAAATCTTCAGCTAAGGGGTTTGAAATAAAAAAATCTTTAGCTAATCGGCCTTTTATACTAAGCATTAAGGCTTCGTTTTCTTCAAGTTTTACCTGAGTTTTTAATTGCTTTGTACGTCCTGAAATTCCGTTTAAAATTGGGTTTAAAGGAATTGTTCCAGTTAAAGGTGAATACCATTTTAGTTTTTGCCCATTAGAACCTGTAGTTGCTTCATTCATTCTTCGCTCACTTTGGGTAGCAATTTTCCCCGTATATCCTGGAATACCAACATCAAAAAAATTAATGGGTGGATCTCCTTCAATATTTTGAACATCTAAATGTAAATTTCCAGTCAAAATTTTACCAACCGTTACCTCGTCCAATTCATTAATGTGTTCCTCTAATGTAACTGCCAACGACTTAAACAATAATATATTTTTATCTACAACGACCCTTTTCGTCTTATGCTGAATAGAAGTAAATATTATTGTATCACTTAAATTTGCACCAATTATAAACTCACCTTTACTATTTGTAACTGTGAAGATTTGTGCTGTTTTGTTAATTACATGAATATTTTCAACATCGATATTACTTTTAACTATTCCTGTGATTTCGACGGATTGTGAAAAACTTGTTCGACAATTTAGAAATACAAAAAGAATAAAAAGTTTAACATAAACGAAAATAATATGTTTCACATATACATTTGAGCTTTTCCATTTAAATGTTTTTGCCAAAGTAACTGTTTTGTTTTAATTGTTACAAAAAATTAATCAGTACTAAGGTTGCGATTTTCGATGTACTCTCTATATTTCTTTCTAAGAAAAATTAATATGTTAAAATCTGTTTGACCTTTACAGTATTTAATAAAATTTTCATCATCGGAACAAAAAAACCAAAAATCCATTTTTAAATCTTCAGCTAAGGGGTTTGAAATAAAAAAATCTTTCGCTAATCGGCCTTTTATACTAAGCATTAATTCTTCTCTAGACTCTAAATCTACTCTGTTTCTTAACATTTTAGTTCTACCAGTTATGGCATTTATTAAAGCCGTTGCGGAAACTGAACCTCCAAATCCGCCTAACGAACCTCCAGATTTCGGATTAAAACTGGAAGCTTCACTTAACCGTCTTTCGCTTTGGGTTGCTGGTTTTCCGGTATATCCTGGGATGCCAACATCGAAAAAATTTATGGGCGCATCACCTTCCACATTTTTTATATCGGAAAGTAAATTTCCGGTAAGTACTTTACCTACTATTACTTCGTCTAATTCGGTTATCTGCTCTTCTAAAACAACGCGTATCGCTTTAAACAAAATCATATTCTTATCGACAACAATGGATTTTGATATTTGTTGAATTGACGAAAACACAATAACATCGTTTAAGCTAGCCGAAATCTCAAATTCTCCTTTACTATTTGTAATTGTAAAAACTTGTGCTGTTTTATTAATAACGTGAATATTTTCTACATCGACAGCGCTGTCTACTTTACCTTTAATATTAACTGATTGCGAAAAATTTATTTGGAAACACAGAAGCGTAAAAATAAAAATAATTGGTTGTAATTTTAACATAAAAAATGATTGGCGGCATAAAGAACGCACATGATTTCTTAAATAAAATTAAAATCACTTCTAAACTTTTGTTAAAGTAGTAAGGCTTATTTAAAACAGTTATGGTTAGCTACTTTTACTTCTTTAAAAACTCTAAACTTTTGTTGTGTAACAATTCTAAAAACTCCAATTCCCTACCATAATTAAGTAATGAAAAATCGAAATTTTCACTTTCAACAAATCGTATAAACTCTTCAACTCTATGCTTTGGAATAGCAAAATTATCAGATAAAAATTCCGACCCAAAATAGTATTTTATAGATTCTACAGGAACTTCTGTAACACCAGAATCTTTTTTGTTTTTTGCTTCCGATCGAAATAAAGGAAGTAATAACTGATCTACTACATTCACAATATTTAAGCCATTTATCATATGTTGCCTTTGAGAATTCATGCTAAGATTGCTTACGCCCGATTTATTATCGTCTGTAAAATCATAATCATCACTACGTGAAATACCAAAATACAACGCATCTAATTTCGGATTGAATGGCTTTGTTGCTTTTATATCTTTTACCAAATTGCCGGATAATTTATTCGAATTAACAATAACCTCATCAAGTTTATTAATTTCTTCAATTAAAAAAACTTTCATGGATTTAGACTGAATAATGGCTTCGTTAACCTGAAAACTAATGTTTTGAAATTGTAATGCGCTCACTTCAATCAAATCATTTAAAGCCACCATTAAAACAAACTCGCCATTATCGTCTGTAACAGCCACCCCATTCGACGATTTATTAAACACCGTAATCCCAGAAATATCGCTACTTTCAACAATAACTTTTCCATTAACTTGAATCCGCTTTAAGTCTTGCGAAAATGCCTGAAAGCCAATAAACACCGTAATTAAGAATAAAATGTTTTTCATAGTCTCTTTTTACTTAAAAATAAGTCATAAAAACTAAATTTTGTAACAAAACATATAAAATTTTTGTTAAAACCTACATTTGGCTAACTTTACTTCATAAAATAAACTTGATGAAAAACGTAATAATTGCCAGCACCTCTACCGTACACGGAAGTGATTATTTAGATTATATTTTAGATGAATTAACCGAATTCTTTAAAAACACAACTACTATTTTATTTATTCCTTATGCAAGACCAAGCGGCATTTCTCATAATAATTACACCCAGAAAGTGTCTGAAGCGTTTGCTAAAATTAACAAAACAGTAAAAGGAATTCATGAATTTGAAAACCCTGGAGAAGCGGTAAAACAAGCCGAAGCTATTTTTGTTGGTGGTGGCAACACCTTTGTTTTAACCTACCAACTTTACAAAAACAATTTAATAGAAGTATTACAAACAGCCATAAAAAATGGCACGCCGTATTTGGGAACCAGCGCCGGAAGTAACATTTGCGGACTCACCATTAAAACCACCAACGACATGCCTATTGTTTACCCACCAAGCTTTAATGCCTTGGCGGTTGTGCCATTTAATATAAATCCGCATTATTTAGACCCCGATACCGGTAGCAAGCATATGGGCGAAACCAGAGAAACCAGAATAAAAGAGTTTCATAGTTTTAATACACCTCCCGTTGTTGGTTTGCGCGAAGGAAGTTGGCTGCAAGTTACTGGCAATTCTATTATTTTAAAAGGACCATTAAGCGCACGTATTTTTGAGCACAATAAACCTCCTTACGAAGTTAAAACAGGCACCGAACTTAATAGTTTAAAATAAATTTAGGGCGTGCCCTTTATCCTTCACTAAGTTCCGGCTAAAGGTCGGGCTATACGCTACAAGTCCGCGCGCCCCCGAAGCCTCGGGGTCACTGTGGGCTTTTCGCTTCTATCCCTCACGCAACCATCAGCTAAGTTTTGTACTATCCAAAAACAGCAGGGTTTTCAGCAAAAAAAAGCCCCATATTTCTATGAAGCTTTTAGAGCGGGAGACCGGGTTCCCTTCGACTCCGCTCAGGATAAACTTCTCACCCTAACAAGTTATTAATCACAATCTGTATATAAATAAAAAAGCCCCATATTTCTATGAAGCTTTTGAGCGGGAGACCGGGTTCGAACCGGCGACATTCAGCTTGGAAGGCTGACGCTCTACCAACTGAGCTACTCCCGCAATTCTTCCGCAAATATATAAAAACAGTTCTTTAATTAACAAGAAAAAATCACAGCTTTTTAAAAAAATGATACCCCAATATTTTAAAGCCTTCATTATAATAAAATTTATGAGAATCAAAATTGCTCACATAGGTATTTAACTCTATTGATTCATAGCCTTTTGCCTTCACATAATTGTAAATCCATTTAAAATACGCCTTCCCTAGTCCTTGTCCTCGGTAGCTATCATCAATATAAACATGATCTACCTCTACGCTTTTACCAGAATAATGCCGTGTACAATACCACAACCCGCAAACACCAATTAAAGTATCCTTATCATAAACGCCTGTACATTCGTAATTTTGAGTAAACATTTCAGAAAAACGTTGTTTTAAAACCTCATAATCAACAGACCCGTTATTTAATTTTATAACTAACGGCAGTATGTCGTCTAATTTTTCTTGTGTTATTATTTTAAAAGTAAATGACATTTTTTTTGTGCGAAGTTAAATAATTTCAAGCAGCACAATTTATTAAAAAATATTTTTATTAAGTTTGATTTACAACGTGCCATAACCTAAAACTACTTAAAATTGGATTACCTTATTAAAAAAATTTCAGCATTAGAAACCTATACCGTAAGACATCCCGTTTTACGAGAAGGCAAACCTATAGAATCTTGTTTATTTGATGGCGATACATTAAACACTACTTTTCATTTAGGACTATTCGATGAGGGTAATCTAGTAGGCGTATGTTCCTTTTTAAAGAGTAAACATGCATTGTTAAAAGAGGAATCTCAATATCAGCTTCGTGGAATGGCTATTTTAAAAGAAAAGCAACATCTAGGATTGGGTAAATTAATTTTAAGTCACGGAGAAAACCTATTAAAACAACAAAACACACAAATTATATGGTGCAATGCCCGAGAAAAAGCCGTTGGATTTTATAAAAAAACCGGATATCAAATAATTGGACTCCCTTTTGATATTAAGAATATTGGGCAGCATTTTATTATGTACAAAGCATTATA
The DNA here is from genome assembly GCF_042676825.1 of Mariniflexile aquimaris. NCBI lineage: Bacteria > Pseudomonadati > Bacteroidota > Flavobacteriia > Flavobacteriales > Flavobacteriaceae > Mariniflexile > Mariniflexile aquimaris. The sequence continues at coordinate 8,373 of NZ_JBHTIB010000014.1, read as the reverse complement.
AACTAATCTGATTAAAAAAGAAGAAGTCCTGAAATTCAGGACTTCTTTACTTTAATTAACTAATTCAAATTAAAAACTAACTTCTAATTATTTTTCAGACAAGGCTTTTTCCAGAATGGCGTAAGCTTCTTTTGCGCCATGCAATTCGGCATACTTAATAGCTGTCATGTTTTTATCAGATTTTGCATTTAAATCGGCTCCTTTTTCAATAAGCAGTTTTAAAATTTCAGTTCTGTTGTACTTGGCAGCATACATTAATGGCGTCATGCCATACGATTTTTGATTCACATCTTCACCTAAAGAAAGCAACTTCTTTACGGTTTCAATATCGCCTTTGGCAATTGAGATACAAAAGGAATTAACCTTTAATGTAGGCACCATTTTTAAATGGTCTGTGTTGAGACTAATTGTGTTTGCATGTACTGTGGCCATAGAGAAACATAATGCCACTGCAGAAATAATGATTGATTTTTTCATGATTAATGATTTTTGATTAATGAAATTGATATACCATAAAGACGACAATCGATTAATTCTGTTACATTTAAAATCAATTATAACAGAATTTTAACGTTTAACTCACTTTTACTCAAGAGAATCCAATCATTTTAATTTTCTTTTAAAAATCAATATCTACGAAGGATTTTCAATTAAAAAGCACTCGGTATTTTATCAAACTTCAGTATCTTTGAACTCTTTTTAAAATATTAAAACCAATGAACAAAAAAGTTATCCTAATGATACTCGATGGGTGGGGGAATTCTCCAGACCCAAAAGTTTCCGCAATCGATCATGCCAATACGCCATTTATAGATTCTTTATATAAAAAATACCCATACGCCACGTTAAGAACAGATGGTTTACATGTTGGTTTACCTGAAGGACAAATGGGAAATAGCGAGGTAGGACATATGAATTTGGGAGCAGGTCGTATTGTTTATCAAGATTTAGTGAAAGTAAATTTAGCAGTAAAAAATAAAACGCTTAATACCGAAAAAGTATTGGTTGACGCGTTTAACTATGCCAAAACCAACAATAAAGACGTTCACTTTTTAGGATTATTGAGCGATGGTGGTGTGCATTCTCACATAACACATTTATTAGGTTTAATAGATGCAGCTAACGATTTTGGTTTAAAAAACACCTATGTACACGCCTTTACAGACGGACGAGATGTAGACCCAAAAGCAGGCTTCGGGTTTTTAACCACTTTAGAAAGTCATATAAAAAACACCCCAACCAAATTAGCTACCGTTACTGGTCGCTATTATGCTATGGATAGAGATAAACGTTGGGAACGCGTAAAATTAGCGTACGATGGTATGGTGAATAGTATTGGTGAAAAATCGACCAATATTACGAAAACCATGCAAAAAAATTACGATAACGACATTACCGATGAGTTTATTAAACCAATTATTATGGTTGATAATGTTGGGAATCCTGTCGCTAAAATAAAAGAGGACGATGTTGTGATCTTCTTTAATTTTAGAACAGACCGTGGACGCGAATTAACAGAAGCCTTATCGCAAACCGATTTTCATGAGCAAAACATGCACAAATTGAATTTGCATTATGTAACACTTACCAATTACGACGACACTTATAAAAACGTAAATGTTATCTTTAATAAAGACAACCTAAGCGAAACTTTAGGTGAAGTTTTAGAAAAGAACAATAAAAAACAAATTAGAATAGCCGAAACAGAGAAATATCCGCACGTTACATTTTTCTTTTCTGGCGGACGCGAAGAACCTTTTAAAGGCGAAACTCGAATTCTAAGAAATTCTCCAAAAGTAGCTACCTATGATTTAAAACCTGAAATGAGTGCCTTCGAATTACGCGATGCATTAATTCCAGAATTACAAAAAGGAGAGGTTGATTTTGTGTGTTTAAATTTTGCTAATGGCGATATGGTTGGACATACTGGCGTCATGGAAGCAGCCATAAAAGCTTGCGAAGCTGTTGATGCCTGCGTAAAAGATGTGGTAACAACCGCATTAGAAAACGGTTATACCACACTGCTAATTGCAGACCATGGTAATTGCGAAACTATGATAAACCCTGATGGTTCTCCAAATACAGCACATACCACAAATCCGGTACCTGTAATCTTAATAGATAATGAATTAAAAACCATTAAAGACGGTATTTTAGGAGATATGGCGCCAACTATTTTAAAATTAATGGGCGTTGAACAACCTAAAGCAATGACGCAACATCCTTTAGTCTAGATAGTTAAAAATAAATTATTGTATTTTTGTGTTAAAACAAAGCCCCAAATTTGAATGAAATTTAACGAAAACCTAATAATTGCTGTCGATTTCGATGGAACCATTGTGGAAGATGCCTATCCAAAAATAGGTAAACCCATGATTTTTGCTTTCGAAACTTTAAAAAAGCTTCAAGAAGAAGGACATCGTTTAATTTTATGGACCTACAGAAGTGGGGACAGATTACAAGAAGCGGTAAAATTTTGTGAAGAAAATGGCATCTATTTTTACGCCGTCAATAAAAGTTTTCCTGAAGAAGACTTTAGCGAAAGTATCAGTCGAAAAATTCATGCCGATCTCTTTATTGACGATAGAAATGTTGGTGGTTTTTATGGATGGGGAGAAATTTACCAATTAATAACAAACACAAATCCACCGGTAATAGAACAAAAAAAGAGCTTTTTCGATTTTTTTAAATAAATGGTAAACCTATAAAGCGATTTTTAATAGAGCGTTTTAAGTATCATTACCTATATTTTTTATACATGATTATTATAAAGACCAGAGAAGAAATAGAATTAATGCGTGAAAGTGCCTTAATTGTATCTAAAACATTAGGCGAAGTTGCAAAAGCAATTAAACCAGGAGTAACCACGCTACAACTCGATAAAATTGCCGAAACATGCATTAGAGACCACGGTGCGATTCCTGGATTTTTAGGATTGTATGATTTTCCTAATACCCTTTGCATGAGTCCGAATACCCAAGTTGTACACGGTATTCCGAACAATACACCGTTGGTGGAAGGTGATATCATCTCCATCGATTGTGGTGCACTTAAAAATGGCTTTTATGGTGATCATGCCTATACATTTCCTGTTGGTGAAATCGCTCCGGAAACCGAAAAATTACTTCAAGTTACAAAGGAGTCGTTATACGTTGGTATTCGCGAATTTAAAATAAACAATCGCGTTGGCGATGTTGGGTATGCGATTCAAAAATATTGCGAAGACCATGGCTATGGCGTAGTGAGAGAATTAGTCGGCCATGGCTTAGGTAAAAAAATGCATGAAGACCCAGAAATGCCAAATTACGGTAAACGCGGACGTGGTAAAAAATTTATGGAAGGTATGGTAGTAGCCATCGAACCTATGATAAATATGGGAACACATCGCATTAAACAACATAAAGATGGATGGACCATAACCACTTTAGATGATAAACCTTCAGCACATTTTGAACACGATGTAGCTATTGTAGATGGTAAGCCCGAATTGCTTTCAACATTTGCATATATTTACGAAGCGCTTGGCATTATCTCTGACGAAGAGGATGAATTCCGCCAAAAAGCATTAGTGCTTTAAATTTTTGGACACCGATTTCACGGATTGGCACAAATTAGAATTATATAAAAATTATTACAAAAAATTGTGAGTCAACTAATTTACAAGGAAGACACCTATAAAATAATTGGATTATGCATGAATGTCCATAGTGAATTAGGGAAAGGATTTAGCGAAGTAATTTATGGGGATGCGCTTGAAATTGAATTAATTGATAATAATATTAACTATTCTAGAGAATCTAAATTTAATATAGCTTATAAAGGCAATTTACTCCCGCATAAATACATAGCTGATTTTATAATTGACAACAAAATTATTTTAGAAATCAAAGCAATAAGTACTCTTACAGATTCGCACATTAAACAAACTCTAAATTATTTAGCAGTTTCAAAATTAAAAATCGGATTACTTATTAACTTTGGAGAAGATAGTCTAAAATACAAAAGAGTAATTTTATAAATTTTAGTGAAAATCTGTGAAATCCGTGTCAAAGAAAATATTCAAATTCTTATTAAATCTTGTCCCAAGACCTTTATTAATTAGGTTAAGTTATCTAGTTCGCCCTATTTTAGTTTTAATACTTAAAGGAAACACATTTACCGACCCGATTGATGGTAAAAGTTTTAAGTCCTTTTTACCTTACGGATACGGCAAACAACGAAACAACGTATTATCGCCATCTACATTGAGCTTAGAACGCCACAGATTATTATGGCTGTATTTAAAAAATGAAACTAATTTCTTTTCAGCTCCAATAAAAATACTTCATTTCGCACCAGAACAGGCTTTTTACAAACGATTTAAGAAATTGAAAAATCTTAACTATGTAACCACAGATTTAAATTCGCCATTGGCCGATGTGAAGGCAGATATTTGTAATTTACCCTTCAATGACAATGAATTTGATATGATTTTATGCAACCATGTGTTAGAACATATACCCGACGATACTAAGGCGATGCATGAACTCTATCGTGTCATGAAAGTTGGTGGCATGGGAATTTTTCAAATTCCACAAGATTTAAATCGGGAGTTTACTTTTGAAGACAATACCATAACCGATAAAAATGAGCGCGCCAAACTATTTGGGCAATACGACCATGTGCGTGTGTATGGGCGTGATTTTTTCGACAAGTTAAGAAGTATTGGTTTTAAAGTTGAGGAGGTTGATTATACTGCAACGCTTGCAGCAGACGAAATAACAACATATTGTTTAGCCAAAGGAGAAATTATTCCTGTGGTTTATAAATAAAAAAAGCTGAGTTAACCGATGGTTCCCTCAACTTTTTAATTGATTAATAGCATTTATGTGACACATCTTTTTTTAAACGGTCACATTTAAATCTATATTACTTCGGAAAATTATTTAACGATAAAGTCTCCAATTCCTTTTTATCATTTTCAAAAATAAAAAATACTTTCAATTCTGGGTGCGATTTTAAAAAAGCTGTTACTTTTTCAATCCCCATCGCTTTAAACGCAGTAGCATAGGCATCGGCAGTCATACAATCTTTGGCTATCACAGAAACACTTAACACATTCGTTTTGCTAGGATACCCTGTTTTGGTATCAATTATATGAGCATATCGGTTACCAAGACTATCCACCTTAAACTTTCTATACGTACCTGAGGTTGCCATAGCTTCATCATTCACTTCGACAGCTTCTAAGATAGCTTGTTGCTCATCAAAATTAGGTGTTTCTATACCAACTTTCCATGGAGTTCCCTTTTCAACATTCTTGCCTTTAGCTCTAATTTCACCACCAATTTCAACTAAATAATTTTTAACATTTCTGCTTTCTAAAAACTCGCCAATAACATCAACACCATACCCTTTTGCTATGGCGTTAAAATCTAAAAATGTCCCTGCTGGCTTCGTAATTTTAGTATCCAAAAGAGTTACCTTGTTTAATCCCACAGACACCATTAAACTATCAATTTTTAAACTATCGATGTTCGCAATTTTACCTTCCGGACCAAAATCCCAGGCATTCACTACAGCTCCAATAGTGGGATCGAAAGCGCCGTCTGTTTCCTTATAAATTACTTGTGAAGCCTGAAAAACATTTACAAAATGAGTATCTACATCAACACTTTCATTTCTATTTAGTTTAGAAATATCAGAATTTACATGATAGGTAGACATCGACTTATTGATGACATAAAACAAACTGTCAAATTGCTTTTCGAAATTCTCTTCAGAATTATAAATAACGTGATAACTTGTACCAAAAACCGAACCCTCAAGCTTCGTGTTCTTTACCTCTTTTTTACAAGAAACAACAAGTAATAATATGATTAAAAATGACACTTGTTTCATTATAGTTAATTCAAATTTGTTTCTAGCACCTGTATGCCGTTATACTCTAATAAATAATCCTGATTTAAATAAATGGGCTCTTTTTCTCCAGTAATATTACCTATTCCAACACCCGCATAAAGCACTTTAGCATCTTTTTCTCTGGCGTGTTTTTTGAAAGTTTCCATCCAAATCACATCGTAATTATTAGGATTATCGGGTAAAATAACGGCTCTTACAATTACAAAATAATATTGCTTGTTTTTATCGATGCAAACAAATTGTGGATGTTTTTTTAGTTTACTGTTAATCGCTATAAACTCGAAACCACGTTGTTCTAAATCTTTCCCAACATGGTTCATTGCTAAATTGTGCAATTCCTGCTCTGTAAGTGCTTTGCTCATAGCACAAAAATAATATTATTTATTTACTCATGCTAAAATTAAAAAATGTTTACCTTTCAATGCAGTTCTTAATGAAATAAATTATTCAGAAAATTAAATTATGGGCACATACGCGACCTCCAAAATAATCGGACTGTTTTTAGGTCCCATTTTATTTATCATTGTTCAACTTTTACCCTTTGATATTATTTCAACAAACGCCGACACCGTAATTGCTACGGCGTTATGGATGGTTTGCTGGTGGATTACCGAAGCGGTGTCTATTTCTGTTACAGCACTACTGCCATTATTATTATTTCCCATTTTTAAAGTAATGCCCATGGATGCTGTGGGAGCGAATTATGGAAGTCCGATTGTATTTTTGTTTTTTGGTGGTTTTGTTTTAGCGCTGGCACTGGAGAAAGTAAACCTGCATCGCAGAATTGCACTAAATATTATTAAAAAAACAGGCACGACACCCAACAAAGTTATTTTAGGATTTATGATTGCCACTGCTTTTTTAAGCATGTGGATTAGTAACACCGCCTGTGCTGTTTTTATGCTCCCCATTGCTTTATCGGTAATACATTTACTAATTAATGATGCCGATGGCTTTACTAAAAACGATCAGAATTTTGCAATTAGTGTTATGTTGGGAATTGCATTTTCGGCCAATGCTGGGGGTATTGCAACCGTTATTGGCACACCACCCAATTCTATTTTAATCGGACTCCTTGAAAACCAATATCAAATTGAAATCTCCTTTTTTAAATGGATGCTCATTGGCTTACCGTTTTCTATTGTTTTAATCGCTATTATATATTTCGTAATGGTAAAATGGATGTTTCCGAATAATGGCTTAAAATTTAATGCGTCGAAAGATATTATTGATGCCGAGATTTTAAAACTAGGCAACATGACTCCCAAAGAAAAACGGGTGTTAACCATATTTGGAATCACGGTTTTTCTGTGGATATTTAGAAGTGTTATTAATTCCATTATACCAAATTTGGATTTGTCTGACACCATGATTAGTATTTTTGGTGCTTTAGCACTTTTTACCATTCCCTTTAATTTAAAAACAGGTGATTTTATATTGCAATGGAATGACACTCACAAATTAGCCTGGGGTATATTAATTCTATTTGGTGGTGGCTTAGCATTGGCAAACGGCATGTCTGAAAGTGGTATTGTAGATATAATTGCCACAAGTATTTCAAACAGCAAAGTGAGTGTTCTAATTATGGCATCTTTATTAATCGTTTTAATGCTGTTTATGACGGAGTTAATGAGTAATGTTGCTCTTACGGCTGTTTTGGCCCCTGTAGTGGCAGGAATCGCTATCGGATTAAACATTCCCATTCTTTATCTACTCATTCCTGTAACCATAGCCAGTAGTTGCGCCTTTATGCTTCCTATGGCAACCCCTCCAAATGCCATTGTTTTTGCCAGCGGGTATATAAAGGTTAGTGAAATGGCGCGTGTAGGTATCATCTTAAATTTGATATCCGTAATCTTATTGATTTTAATGTTTAAATTCATCATTCCTCTAGTGTTTTAAAAGGCCCCTTTAGGAAATAACATGATTTTTTATTAATTTAGAATCAAAATCACGATGTTTTGAATACTTCTAACAGGCTTGAATTGGCTATAAAAAAGCTTTATAATGCATTTCATAATAATGAATTGCATCCGGAGTGTTGTATGCAATGTGCTGTTGGAAATATTCTAGACAACAAAGACAGTTGGAAACATTTATCTGACCATCATGGTGCTTTAGAATTGAATTATCTAGGTAGCGTACATCAAAATCTGGGGCGAAAATTTAATGGTTACACGCCATTAGAATTATTGCAAATTGAAGCTACTTTTTTAAAAGCCTGTGGTTACCAACTTCCATTACATTACAAAAACAAAAAGCCGAAGCATCCAACGGATAAAGATGTTTTGTTTAACGGACTTTCAGCCGTTATTACTTATTTATGCGAATTGGACGGAGTATCGAATGTGATGGATTACACGAAACTCTTTGAGGTAAGCAATGAAAAACCGCGATATACATTAGACGAAATGTGACGTCCTGAAATAGTGATACAGAATTAATAATTTAAAGGTAGTGATTTTATGTCAC
>NZ_JBHTIB010000013.1:0-1819 GCF_042676825.1 Mariniflexile aquimaris | reverse complement strand
GGCTTAGTAAAAACCAGAAGGTAAGTTTTTTTAATCCCTTACTTTTCATATATTTTACGTTATGTGCAAGCTGAAAAACACAACTAAAATTCAATGAAAGTTATTTACATCTTCTTTTTTCTGCTAATTAATCTTCTGATTTTTGAAAAGTTGACAAAAAAAATTGAGATAAAAACAAAACTAAAAATTGGAATTACTATCACATTGTTCATAATCGCTATTTTACATTTCTTAGACCCGTTTGGTTTTGCAATTGAGAATAAATTATTTTTAATATTATTTGGGTTTAGTTTATCGCTATTTGTGTTTCATTATGGTAGTAGAATTGCAATAGCTTTTTCTACAACAATTAATAAAGGACAGAATGATGAACTACTTTACAACTGGTATAACATTTTGATATTCTATGTAGTTTATATAATGATTTCTGTTTTTCAAGTTGCAACGCTTATAAAGAATTGGAGTTAATTATATGACTGAACAAACAATTATAAAACAGATAGGAAAACCAGAAGAAATTGACTTTCGAAAACCGAAAGCAATCGGAAGTGCTGGATTTTATCTACAGTCATTTAAAGCCAAAACCCTGAATCTGAAATTGGATTCAAAATGCAACTTTGAAAAGCGGACCGGTGGACTTTTATTACGTGCGAATTATTCCAATAAACTGACCGCAATTCCAATTCCGAAAGAAAGTATAATCGGAATTACAATCACAAGAGGCAAAGAAACGATTGACCCATTTTTTCTTTCACCAATGTGGATTTTATTAAAACTCGGAGTTTCGAAATTATACGCTCGATACTTTAAAATTTTAATTAGTGAATATTCGATTGACCAAATGGAATTGAATTTAAAAACAGCTGAATATGAAATGGACTTTATTGCAAATGGATATTTATTCGCAAGGCAATTAAGTTTCTTTGAGAATTTGAATTACGGAAATAAATTAAAAACGGAAATAAAAGCCAGCACATAACACCGGCTATAGTTCATTGCTTCTGACTTTCCTCTCGGAAAGTCCTCGCAAATTTGCTATCTTCGGTTTACGGCGGAAAATCCTTGTGGATTTTCACGCAACGAAACCATAGCCAAACACGTTGTGCCCCATTTGAGAAAAGCCTGTTAACTAAATGAAAATCTTCCCGATTAAAAAATATTCGATTGAACTAATAACTGATACTTCGAAAGCAATTTCTGAATTGCAAAAAGAAACTTTATCCGACGAACAATTCGTTTCTGACTGGAATAAACAAACCTTTATCGGAAAAATAAATAAATCGGATTTTGATTTAAAGCTATCTAAAAAACTTTACGGAGGACTTTGTTTTTTTAAAGGTAAACTTGATAAAGAAAACGGAACTTTGGAAATTGGAATAAACAAAACTTTCAAAATTATTTCATTATTTCTTTTTCTATTCCCAGTTTTCGGGTTTTTAGTGTCATTAATAAAAAACGGATTTAAAAACTCAATTGAACTTCTATTTCCGACAATATTGTTTATTATAATTTTACGATTTGTATTTATAGAATTAAGTTTTAGAATTGTTTCCAAAAACGGACTTAATAAACTGACTGAAATAATTGGAATTGAAAAAATAAAAACGTGGCACAACACCGTGTAAAAAACATTGCTTATTTTAGTTAAGCCGTTTGGTCGTTGCTTTGCTTGCTTGCATCTGATTTTCCTTCGGAAAATCCTCGCACTCAAACACGCAACGTTCCTTACACATAAACGTTGTGTTTAATTTAAAACCACCAACACATGAGTAAAGACGAGAAGAATGGATATAAAAGGTAAATATAAAAAAGATGTTGT